>JBGAGK010000001.1:0-316137 GCA_044226785.1 Steroidobacteraceae bacterium
GACGAAATGTTCGAGAAGTTCGGCCTGTCCTTCACCTTGTTTTCGCGAGAGCAGGTCGAGCAGTCCCGCAGCGGCAACCCCTTCGACGACATCGACCTGATGGTTGCCCGGGTCGACCAGCTCTCCCGCAATGAAGACCTGCAGGAAAAGCTGCGCCTGTCGCACTGGGACCTGGTGGTGGTCGATGAAGCACACAAGCTCTCGGCCAGCTACTTCGGCAACAAGGTGAACAAGACCCGGCGCTTCCAGCTCGGCGAGCTGCTGGGCTCGGTCACCCGTCATTTCCTGCTGATGACCGCCACGCCGCACAACGGCAAGGAAGAAGATTTCCAGCTGTTCATGTCCCTGCTGGACTCCGACCGTTTCTACGGCAAGTTCCGCGACGGCGCGCACAAGGTCGATGTCACCGACTTGATGCGCCGCATGGTCAAGGAGGACATGCTGCGCTTCGATGGCACCTGCCTGTTCCCCGAACGCCGCGCCTACACCACCAACTACAAGCTCTCCAACCCGGAAGCCGCGCTCTACGCTGCCGTCACGGATTACGTGAAGGAGGAAATGAACCGTGCCGATCAACTGGATGGGCAGCGCAAAGGCACCGTGGGTTTTGCGCTTACCGCCTTGCAGCGCCGCCTGGCCTCCAGCCCGGAAGCCATCTACCAGTCGCTCAAGCGCCGTCACCACAAACTGGCTCGCCGGGTGGAAGACGAAAAACTGCGTCAGCGCGGCCAGTCGCTGGCAGAGACTCTGAATGACCATGAAGTGAATGGCCGAAACGTCCCCGAAGACATCTGGGAATCGGACGACGCGCTCTCACCCGAGGACTACGAGAACTTCGAAGAAGCCGTGGTCGATCAGGCCACCGCCGCGCAAACCATCCAGGAACTGGAAGCCGAAATCATCATCCTCGAAGGGCTGGAGGAGCAGGCGCGTCAGGTCGTCCATTCCGGTCAAGACCGCAAGTGGGACGAACTGTCCAGGCTCTTGCAGAACACGCCCGAGATGCACGACGCCGATGGCCGCCAGCGCAAGCTCATCATCTTCACCGAGCACCGCGACACGCTGAACTACCTCGCGGTCAAGATTCGCGGCCTGATCGGGAATGATGAGTGCGTGGTGATGATCCACGGCGGCGTCAAGCGCGAAGAGCGGCGCAAGGTGCAGGAACTGTTCCGCAACGACCCGGGTGTGCGCGTGCTCATCGCCACCGACGCGGCCGGTGAAGGCGTCAACCTGCAGAACGCCAACCTGATGGTCAACTACGACCTGCCCTGGAACCCCAACCGGCTGGAACAGCGCTTCGGTCGCATCCACCGCATCGGCCAGACCGAGGTCTGCCACCTGTGGAACATGGTGGCCAACGAGACCCGCGAGGGCGATGTGTTTCATCGCCTGTTCGAGAAGCTGGAAGTGGAGCGCGCCGCCTTGGGGGGCCGCGTGTTCGACATCCTGGGAGAGGTGTTCGAGGACAAAAGCCTCAAGGACCTGCTGATCGAAGCCATCCGCTACGGGGCAGACCCCGAGGTTCGCGCCCGCCTGCACCGCAAGATGGAAGGCGCACTCGGCACCCAGCATCTGGAAACCATCATCAAGCGCAACGCCCTGTGCGAAGAGGTGATGGACGAGCGCCGTCTGTTCGCCGTCAAGGAGGAAATGGAAAAGGCCGAGGCCCGCAAGCTCCAGCCCTATTTCATCCGCTCCTTCTTCAACCAGGCCTTCTTGCAGCTCGGCGGCGAGCTGCGCCCACGTGAGCAGGGCCGCTACGAGATCACCCATGTCCCGGCCAACATCCGCGAGCGCGACCGCCAGATCGCCGGGCGGGATCGCCGCAATATGGACCCGGTGCTGCGCAAGTACGAACGCGTGTGCTTCGAAAAGCAGTACGTGCGCCTCACCGACCGCGTGGGCGCGCCGATGGCCAGCCTGATGCACCCCGGTCACCCGCTGATGCAGTCGGTCACCGACCTCGTGATGGAGCAGCACCGCAACAAGCTCAAACAGGGTGCGGTGCTGGTGGACGCCAGCGACAGGGGACTCACGCCGCGGGTGTGCTTCATCATCGACCACTGCGTGAAGGAAGGTGCCGACACTGCCCGCGCGGTTTCGCGCCGGATGCAGTTCGTCGAGATCGACCCACAAGGCCGCGCGATCAATGCCGGCTGGGCACCCCACCTCGACCTGGAGCCGATAGCCAAGGCGGACATGGCCCTGATCGAGGACGTGCTCGGGGCGCCGTGGCTGAATGGCAACCACGCGCAGAACCTTGAGCAGCAGGCCTTGGCGCATGCCTCCATCCACCTCGTGCCCGAGCATTTCGACGAGGTACGCACCCGGCGCGAAAAGATCGTGGACAAGACGCTGACCGCCGTTCACGAACGGCTGGTCAAGGAGATCAGCTACTGGTCGGATCGCTACATCAAGCTGAAGGACGACATCGCCGCCGGCAAGGACGTGCGCCTGACACTGGAGAACGTGCGTCGCACGATTGATGACCTGACGGCGCGCCTTGAATTCCGCAAGAAAGAACTGCTGGCGATGCGCCACGTCATCTCGGCCACGCCGGTGGTGGTGGGCGGTGCACTGGTGATTCCAGCGGGGCTCCTGGCACAGCGCAAGGGCGAGCCTGAATCAGCGGCAAGCTGGACGGCAGACGCCGACGCCCGCTCGCGCGTGGAGTGGGTGGCGATGAAGGCCGTCGTGAACGCCGAACGCGCTCTTGGCCATGAGGTGATCGATGTTTCGGCCCAGAAATGCGGCTGGGACGTGACCAGCCTGCCCAAGGCCATCGACGGCAAACTGCCCGCCTCACGCCACATCGAGGTCAAGGGCCGCGCCAAGGGCAGCAGCACCGTGACCGTGACCCGCAACGAAATTCTCTACGGGTTGAACCAGCAAGACAAATTCATGCTGGCCATCGTCCTGGTGGACGGCGACCAGCACGAGGGGCCGTTCTACGTGGCCAAACCGTTTACGCAGGAACCGGATTGGGCGGTGACCAGCATCAATCTCGATTTGGGTCAGTTGCTGGGCAGGGCTGTTGCGCCGCAGGCCTCGTCATGAGATATGACCTTCTCAGCAGACTCTGCATTGGATCTGTCCCACAGTCTGCGGGACAAAGAGCACGTCAGCTCAAAAAGAAGCGACTCCATGCGGAAATCGTCAGGCCAGGGCGTCGGGCCGGAGATGCTATCTCCGGTGGGGTTAGCGGCCGGATCCTCTCCTCAGTCCAGTCATCTGTCAAACGCAAGACCTGCCTGCCGTGGCGGGTGCTCGCGCAAGCAATCAAACCCGATGGCTCTGTGCTGCAGCGACCAGCGATCTGGGTATAGAGATGATCGCCATCAAAACACCCAGGAAGCTCATCGAAGTCGCCCTGCCGCTGGATGCCATCAACGTCGCCGCTGCGCGTGAGAAGTCCATTCGCCACGGCCACCCCAGCACCTTGCACCTCTGGTGGGCGCGTCGCCCGCTGGCGGCAGCGCGGGCGGTGATCTTCGCGCAGATGGTCAATGACCCCGGCTACCAGCAGGGCAGCGGCTTCAAGTACGGCGTGAACAAGGAAAAGGCCGCCATCGAGCGCGAGCGCCTGTTCAAGATCATCGAAGACCTGGTGCTGTGGGAGAACACCAACAACGAAGAAGTGCTTGCCCGCGCCCGCGCGGAAATCCTGCGCAGTTGGCGCGAGACCTGTGAGCTGAACAAGGCGCACCCGCAGGCGGCAGAGCTGTTCAATCCGGACAAGCTGCCCGGCTTCCACGATCCCTTCGCGGGCGGCGGCGCGCTGCCGCTGGAAGCGCAGCGGCTGGGGCTGGAAAGCCATGCCAGCGACCTGAACCCGGTGGCGGTGACCATCAACAAGGCCATGATCGAGATTCCGCCCCGGTTTGCCGGGCACGCGCCGGTGGGGCCATGGCTGGCGGGAGACAGACAAGGCAAGCTGAGCGAGGACTGGAGCGGCGCACGCGGACTGGCCGAAGATGTGCGGCGCTATGGCGCATGGATGCGAGAGCAGGCGCAACAGAGAATTGGCCATTTGTATCCGCCTATCGAAGTGACAGCAGCGATGATGGCCGAGCGCCCGGACTTGAAGCCGTTGCTGGGGCAGAAACTCACCGTCATCGCCTGGCTGTGGGCGCGCACGGTGAAGAGCCCCAACCCGGCGTTCAGCCACGTGGATGTGCCGCTGGCCTCCACCTTCGTCCTCTCCAGCAAGGCGGACAAAGAAGCCTATGTGCAGCCGGTGGTGGACGGCGACCAGTACCGCTTTGGCGTGCAGGTGGGCATACCGCCGGAGGAGGCGAAGGAAGGCAACAAGATTTCGCGCAGTGCTTTTCGCTGCCTGCTTTCAGGTGTGCCCATGAAGTACGCCTACATCGATGATGAAGCGAATGCTGGGCGTATGGGAGCACGGCTGATGGCTATCGTCGCCGAAGGCCCGCGTGGCCGGGTGTATCTGGCACCGACCGCCGAACACGAATCCATTGCACGGCAGGCGCAGCCGGAATGGAGACCGGAAACGGCATGCCGTGGCACGTTTGCCAGCAATGCTCAGGGGCGCATCTATGGCTTCAAGGTATTCGGCGACTACTTCACCCCGCGCCAACTGGTGGCACTCACCACCTTTTCCGATCTGGTGAGTGAGGCCATTGCCAAGGTCCGGCAGGACGCCACCACCGCCGGACTGCCCGACGATGGCATCGGCCTCGACGCCGGCGGCACCGGTGCCACCGCCTATGCGCAGGCGGTGGGGACTTATCTCGCTCTTGCCATCAGCCGGTTTTCAGACAGAAACAATGCCCTCTGTACCTGGGACAGTGGCCCAACCGGGACTAAGGCATCGACTGGCGGCTCTGCCCGCACAGCCTCGTTGCGCAATCTATTTGCCCGGCAGGCCATCCCAATGGCCTGGGATTTCGGTGAGGCAAACCCTTTCAGTGATTCTGGTGGCGGCTTCAACAGCGCGTTCGAGTGGATCGAACCGGCGGTCAAGGCTTTCAATGGCCAGACGCTTGGTTTTTCATCATCGGCGGACGCTCAAACTCAAACGGTCAGCACTGCAAAAGTGATTTCTACCGACCCACCCTACTACGACAACATCGGCTACGCCGACCTGTCCGACTTCTTCTACGTCTGGCTGCGAAGATCGCTCCGTCCAGTTTTTCCGGGTCTGTTTGCCACACTGGCGGTGCCCAAGGCCGAGGAATTGGTGGCCACGCCCTATCGGCACGGCAGCAAGGAGAAGGCTGAAAACTTCTTTCTGAATGGCATGACGGCCGCCATGCACAACCTGGCCGAACAGGCGCACCCTGCCTTTCCCGTCACCATCTACTACGCCTTCAAGCAAAGCGAGAGCAAGGACGAAACAGGTACTTCCAGCACCGGCTGGGAAACTTTCCTGGACGCGGTGCTGCGCGCGGGCTTTGCCATCAGCGGCACCTGGCCGATGCGCACCGAGCTGGGCAACCGCATGATTGGCTCCGGCACCAACGCGCTGGCCTCCAGCATCGTCCTCGTCTGCCGAAAGCGTCTGCCCGATGCCCCCACCGTCAGCCGCCGCGATTTTCTGCGCGAGCTGAACAACACGCTGCCCGAGGCGCTGCTGGACATGACGCGTGGTGGCGACAATTCGCCCGTCGCGCCGGTGGATTTGTCGCAGGCCATCATCGGCCCCGGCATGGCCATTTTCAGCCAGTACCGCGCCGTGCTGGAAGCCGACGGCACGCCCATGCGCGTGAAAACCGCGCTGCAACTGATCAACCGCTTTCTGGCCGAGGACGACTTCGACCACGACACCCAGTTCTGCCTGCACTGGTTCGAAGGCACGGGCTGGGCCAGCGGCAAGTACGGAGAGGCCGATGTGCTGGCGCGCGCCAAGGGCACCAGCGTGGGCGGGCTGGTGGAGGGCGGCGTGGTTGAGAGCAGCGGCGGCAACCTGCGCCTGCTCAAGTGGGCGGAGCTGCCGCACGACTGGTCGCCCGAGACCGACGCCCGCACTTCGGTGTGGGAGGCGCTGCACCACCTGATCCGCGCACTGAACCAGGACGGCGAAGCGGCTGCCGGCAGCCTGCTGGCGCGCATGCCCTCGCACGCCGAACCCGTGCGCGCCCTGGCCTACCGGCTCTACACCCTGTGCGAACGCAAGGGCTGGGCGGAGGAAGCCCGTGCCTACAACGAACTGGTCACCGCCTGGAGCGGCATTGAACAGGCATCCGCGGATGCGGGCATCGTGGGCTCGCAGGCGCAACTGGAACTTTGACATGGTCAAGGTTGCGAAACCCGATGCGATTTTGCTGGGCGAACTGCGCGAGCTGATCGAGCAGGCCCGGCAGCAGGTGGCGCAGGCGGCCAACAGCACGTTGACGATGCTGTATTGGCGAATCGGTCACAGGATTGGAGTCGAGCTGCTCAAGGAAGAGCGCGCGCCTTACGGGCAGGAGATTGTCTCCGCAGTGAGTAGAGAATTGACACGGGCCTATGGCAAGGGTTTCAACGCATCGGCTTTAACCCGGATGATCAAGTTTGCCGAGGTTTTTCCCGATGTGCAGATTCTTGCGACACTGTCGCAAGAATTGAGCTGGAGCCACTTCATCGAAATCCTGCCACTGAAAAGGCCATTGGAGCGCGAGTATTACGCCGAAATGTGCCGCATCGAGCGCTGGAGTGTGCGCACCCTGCGCGAGCGCATCGGCAGCCAGCTTTACCTGCGTACGGCGCTGAGCAAAAAGCCCGAAGCCCTGGTGGATGCCGAGTTGCGGAAACTCCGCACTGGCGGGCAAATGACGCCTGATCTGGTGTTCCGCGACCCCTACATGCTGGATTTCCTGGGGCTGCCCGACGGCTACAACGAACGCGACCTGGAAGCGGCCATCCTGCGTGACATGGAGAGGTTTCTGCTCGAGATGGGCGCCGGGTTCAGCTTCGTCGCGCGGCAAAAGCGCGTCAGTGTCGGCGCCGACGATTTCTATCTCGATCTGCTGTTCTATCATCGGCACCTGCGACGGCTGGTCGCCGTGGAATTGAAGCTGGAGAAGTTCCAGCCGGCCCACAAAGGGCAGATGGATTTGTATCTGCGCTGGCTGGACCGGCATGAACGCGCGGAAGGCGAGGAATCGCCCATTGGCCTGATTCTGTGCGCCGGAGCCGACAGCGAGCAGGTGGAATTGCTGGATCTGGGCAGTGCCAACATCCGCGTGGCCGAATACCTCGACAAGATTCCCGACATGAATCTGATGCGGGAGCAACTGCACCGCGCGGCATTGCGGGCGCGCGAACAGGCCGCAGCGGGCGCGTTGCCGCATGCCGCCAGAGACGATGGAGAACCTGTATGACCCTCAAACCCTGGCGCGAAATCGCCGTCCCTCATGAAGACGTGCTCAAGGGCACGTTCCAGCAAGCCGAGTTCGCGGCCGATCTGTCCCGGGTTCACGAGGGCACGGCGACGGCCGAATACCAGAACCCGGCGCTGTTCTTCCAGCGCACCTTCATCACCGAGGGGATGCGCCTGCTGCTGGACTCCGTGGTCAAGCGCCTGTCGGGCAAGGGCGGCGACCCGGTCATCCAGCTGCAGACCGCGTTCGGTGGCGGCAAGACGCACACCATGCTGGCGGTCTATCACCTGGCCAAAGGACAGACGTTGGCCAGCGAGCTGCCCGGTGTGCCGGCCATTCTCGATGCCGCAGGCGTGACGGAATTGCCGCATGCGCGGATTGCAGTACTCGATGGCAACAGATCCGCGCCCAACCAGCCGGTGGTGCGTGATGGCCAAACCATCCGCACCCTGTGGGGCGATCTGGCGTGGCAGTTGGGTGGTGCAGAGGCTTATGCGCTGGTGGCCGATGCCGATGCCTCGGGCACTTCGCCCGGCAAAGCCGTGCTGGAAACTCTGCTGAAAACCCACGCGCCCTGCGTGATCCTGATCGACGAGCTGGTGGCCTATGTGCGCCAGTTCGAAGAAGGCAAGTCACTGACCGGCGGTAGCTTCGACTCCAACCTGAGCTTCGTGCAGGCGCTGACTGAAAGCCTGAAGGCGGTGCCGACGGCGGTGCTGCTGGCTTCGCTGCCGGAGTCGGACAAGGAAGCAGGCAGCCAGCGTGGTGTGAAGGCATTGGCTTCGCTTTCGCATTACTTTGGCCGCATCCAGGCGCTGTGGAAGCCGGTGGGCGCCGAGGAAGCATTCGAGATCGTGCGCCGCCGGCTGTTCACCCGCATCAACGACCAGCGGGCAGCGGAATCCGTGTGCCGGGCGTTCGCCGACTACTACACGGCCAACAGCGAGGACTTCCCGCGCGAGACGCAGGAGAGCCGTTACTTCGACCGACTGATGCAGGCCTACCCGATCCACCCGGAGGTGTTCGACCGCCTGTACGAGGATTGGTCGTCGCTCGACAACTTCCAGCGCACGCGCGGTGTGCTGAAGTTGATGGCCAAGGTAATCCATCGCCTCTGGAAGGACAACGACAAGGACCCGCTGATCATGCCCGGAAGCTTTCCGCTGCAGGACGCCGACACGCGCAACGAGGTGATCTACTACCTGCCGCAGGGCTGGGACCCGGTGGTCGAGCGCGACGTGGATGGCGAGCGCGCCGAGACCACCGAGATCGAAAACCGCGACACCCGACTCGGCAGCGTGCAAGCCTGCCGTCGCTCGGCACGGGCGATCTTCCTGGGCAGCGCGCCCGCATCCTCTCCGCTATCGGCCAACCCGATGGTGCGCGGCATCGAGCTGGAGCGCGTGGCGCTGGGCGTGGCCCAGCCGGGCCAACAGGTCGGCATCTACAAGGATGCGCTGCGCCGTCTGGGTGACCGTCTGCATTATCTGAACAGCGGCAACAACCGCTTCTGGTTCGACACGCGCCCGAATCTGCGCCGCGAGATGGAGGAGCGCAAGCGCCGCTTCCAGGACCGGGAAGATGTGTTTCCCGCCATCCGTGACCGGGTGCAGAAGGGTTTCGCCAGCAGCGTGTTCGGCGGTATCCACGTCTTCACGAGCAGCAGCGACGTGCCTGATGACTGGGCTTTGCGCCTCGTGGTACTGCCGCCGGATGCTGCCTTCAGTCGCAGTGGCCAGAGCCTGGCCATCGAGCGCGCGATGGAGATCTTGAAGACCCGGGGTGACCAGCCACGCTTCAAGCAGAACCGTCTGATCTTCCTGGCCGCCGATTACGACAGCGTCAGCCGGCTCAAAGATCAGGTGCGCTCGACCCTGGCATGGCAGTCCATCGTAGGCGACATCAGGGAAATGAAGCTCAATCTGGACCAGTTGCAGTCGCGCCAGGCCGGCAAGAGCCTGGAGGACGCCAATGAGGCCCTGCGCCGGATGATCCGTGAGACTTACAAGTGGATCGTCGCGCCGATGCAGGAGGCGCGTCCCGGCAAAGGCCTGTCCGAGATCCAGTGGGAACATTTCCAGGTCAACCCGGGCGCGCAGAACCTGTCGCAGGAAATCGAGCGTGTGCTGAAGGAAAACGAGCTGCTGATCACCGAATGGGCTCCGATCCACTTGGCCGCGGTACTCAAGAACTGGTTCTGGAAGGTTGATGCCAAGGACACGGTTGCACTGAGCGTCTGGCAGCAGAGCTGCCAGCAGCTCTATCTGCCGCGCCTGAAGGACGACCGTGTCTTCCAGCAAACGCTGGCGGCCGGCGCAGAGAGCCGTGACTTCTTCGGCTTCGCACAAGGCAAGAAAGATGGCCGGTACCTGGGTTTCACGTTCGGCAAGCACGCCTCGCCAATCATGGATTCATCCCTGCTGCTGATCGAGCCGGTCACCGCAGCCGGATATGCCGAGACGCAGCGTGCCGCTGACGAAGCCGCGCGCGCCAGGTCCTCACAAGCAAATCCGGGTATCACCGGCGGCGGCAAAATCCCAGGGGTCGAGGACGCGGACAAACCGCCCCTCGCGAGCGGCGGCGCGGCCCCGCAGTCGCTCAGGAAGCGGTTCTACGGCAGCATCGACCTGGATGCCATTCAGGCCAAGAAGCAGTTCGCCGACCTCGTTGACGAGGTGGTTCAGCAATTCACCATCCGTCCGGGCGTGAAGGTTCAAATTGCCATTGAACTTCAAGCCGAGTCACCCACCGGATTCGACGATGGCCTGCAGCGCACGGTGAAGGAGAACTGCAATGTGTTGCGGTTCAAGAATGCCGGGTTTGAAGAATAGGACCGGGGGTTTGAGAATGTCGGCCAGGCCATCGCGGCTTTGGAGCCCGTGAAGTTCTGACCACTCCCTGGTGACACTTGAATAGTGGTGGGCCGTGGGCAATTCGAACTGTGCCGCCAATTCCGGTCCGAGTAGAACTCAAGTGAGTTCAAAGGGTTCCTGTCTGCAATCCAAGACTCGGGATACGATACACACCTCGCCATCAACCTTGTAATACACAGCATAGGGGAAGCGCTTGGCGAGGAGTCTGTGATAGTCGAACACTTTCCTGTGTACCCCGGCATACAGCTCCAAGGAATCGATGTCGGAAAACAGGGAGTCGAGAAAGTAGTCGCCGACGCTCTTGGCCTGGCGAGAATAGAAAATCCGCCCTCGATCCAGGTCAGCGAGGGCCGAGGGCAGAATCTTGATCTTCACTCAGCGCGCTTACGCAGCTCGCGCTTCACCGCCGCCCAATCGAGTGGCTGCTCTTGACCGGCTCCGTAGCGCGCGGCCGTCTCCTGCAGGGCCACCTGGTGCCAAGTCGGGGAATCCAGCCGCGACTCCTCGCGACTGATCGATTCCCACAACTCTTCCATTGTGCGAAGTTTCTCTTCCCAAGACATCTGCTTGATGGCCAGCGCGCTCATGGGTGACAGCATACCCGCTCCGGTCCGCCAGCACCAAAGTCCTTTGATATCCGTTCAGATGGTAGGCCGTGTTGGACTCGAACCAACGACCAAAGGATTATGCCTGCCACTTCGGCTTTCGCCGCCCGTTTCCGGTTCGTGGTCTGGACTCTGTCTTGCCTTTCGGCCTTCCCGTCGAGTCTCTACACGTTCTCCACCCAGGAGCTTCGCTCGGCGTTGGCACGGCATTGCTGCCCCAGCGTTCACCGAATTTGGGAAGTTCTGCTTCAAGGCAGAGTGAACTTGCCTTGAGCAACCCGTGCGGAGCCTCCCATGCCTTGACCTTGCGGCCAGGGTGCAGGGAGACGCCCATCAAGTCCTCTGCTCTAACCAACTGAGCTAACGGCCCACCGTTGGTGCCAGTATCGCATGCGAAAATCCGGACGGGCAATCGTTCCATGATGCGCAATAATGCGCGGGTTCGACCGTGTGCAACATCGACCACATTTTCCGGGGGAACCATGCCAACCCAGACACTGTTTTTTCACAGAAGCTGGCCAGGGCGGGCGCTGCTCGCCGCGGGCACGATATGTCTTGCATTCCTGTCCGCCTGCAGCGATCCGTCGCAGTCTGCCGGGTTCAAGGCTCTGCAGGAACAACTTGCGGCCACCCAGAAGCAGGTCCAGGAACTCAAGGACATCCATGACATAGAGAAGCTGAATCGCGCCTACGGCTATTACGTCGACAAGGGGCTGTGGGACCAGGTCGTAGACCTGTTCTCGGACAACTCGACGGTGGAGATCGAGGGCGGCGGAATCTACGTGGGCAAGAAGGGCGCGGATCGCCTGTTTCATCAGAATTTCGGCAATGGCCGCATCGGCTTTGCCGATGGCGTGTTGTTCAACCACCCGCAGTTCCAGGGCATCGTGGACGTCGACCCGGACGGCGTCACGGCCAAGGGCCGGTGGCGCACGCTGGCGCAGGTCGCCTGGTACGGCAAGAGCGCGTTCTGGAACGAAGGTGTCTATGAAAACGAATACGTGAAAGAAGGCGGCGTCTGGCGCTTCAGCAAGATGAAGTTCTGGTCCACCTACTTCACGCCCTACGACAAGGGCTGGGCGAAGGCCGCGGCGCCACCGATCGGCTGGGGTGCAAACATGCCCAACAAGGAATTGCCGCCTGATCGCCCTTCCGATCCGGGTTACCGGATGTACCCGCGGTACTTCATACCTCCATTCCATTATGCCAACCCCGGTTCGGGCCGTGCGTTCACGGCTCCCGAACGCACGAAGGCGGACGAGTGGCCCGCGGACAAGATCACCCCCGAGGAATATGCGAGGAAGATTTTCGGGAATATCGAGACTTCGAAATAGACGGGTTTCGGCTCGTGGAGAGCCCGGGGCGGCACTGTCACGGCTATCAGGCGCGCCGTGCCGCCGATTCGGATGGGGTGGAAAGTTTGTTCACCGCCAGTGGATCCGGAGCGCCTCCGATTGCCATAGCATCGCCGATTCCGGCAACCATCCAAAGGCGGTTTGCAATGTTTTCACACTCAAACGCTCTGGCCACAGGCTTTGCAGCATTGGCCACACTGGTCCTGACATCCGGGAGCCTGGCGGCCGAAGCCCCCGCGCGCGGTGTCCACTACTTCGGCCTCAAGAGCCAGGCTGTCAGCCAGATGCAGGCCAAGGACCGCCGGCCGGATGGCCCGATGGTGGACTGGTCCGTGCCCCTGACTGGCGATCGCACCGAGGGCGCATTCACCCTGCAGGATGAGATCTGGAATTCCACGTTCAAGGTGCCCCTGCACTTCCACAAGAAGCACGCCGAGGTTTTCTTCATCATGGACGGCCAGGTGGAATGGACGGTGGGCGGCGAAACCCACGTGATGAGCGCCGGCGATCTCGTCTACATCCCGCCCAACACACCGCACAAGGTGCATGTCGTGGGCGGCAAGCCCATGCATACCCTGTTCGTATCCACACCGGGTGGCTATGAAGAAGAGGACCAGATTTCGCGCCAGTTCAGCAAGGAGGCCCTGGACACGCCGGTCGCGAAGGCGTTCGCTGCCGCGTTGGGCGACTTCAACCCGCTGCCCGATGACACGGTGGTCCCTGCCGACAATGCAGGCCCGGGCCCGCATCGTGATGCGCACCATTTCGCCCTTGGCAACAAGGTCCGCACCGCGTTCAACAAGAGCGGCAATGTCAGCTCCAGGATCGTGCTCGGAGGCGACGACAGCGAAGGGCGCTTCACCTGGCAGGACGAGTCATGGCCCGCCGATTTCAACGTGCCGCTGCATTTCCACAAGCGTCACTACGAGGTGTTCTACATCGTGGGTGGCGCAGTCGAGTGGACCGTCGGGGGAGAAGCGCATGTGATGCACGCCGGTGATGTCGTCTACATCCCGCCCAACACACCGCACAAGGTGCATGTCGTAGGCGGTGTGGCGGCGCATCTGCTGTTCATCCAGGGTCCGGGCGGCTACGAGGCAACGGTCGATCTGGCCAATGCCTACTCGAAGGCGGAGCGGGAACGGCCCGCGGCCAAGGCTGCGCTGGACACGCTGCACGACTTCAATGCACTGAAGGACCCGAGTCCCTACAAGCCGAAGTAAATCCACGGTCGTAACGGCATGACATTCCGCACCGACCTGTTTGCCGGCCGCACTGCGCTGATCGTCGGTGGTACCACCGGCATCGGTGCAGCCGCGGCCGATTGTCTTGCCGGGCTCGGCGCCCGCGTGATCGCTGCGGGGCTCGCCCCGGCGCAAGGTTCCCATGGGCCGTCACATCGCGCAGTCACCTGCGTGCAAGTCGACATCACCGACCGTGGTGCACCCGAGCGCCTCGTGCAGGGATTCGACCGGCTCGACTTCCTGGTGAACAGTGCGGGGATCAGCCGTGATCGCGACGAATACGACCTGGATGTGTTCGAGCGGGTCCTGGCCGTGAACCTGACTGCGACCATGCGCATGTCGATGGCGGCCGCACCACTCCTGCGGGCAGCACATGGGGCCATCGTCAATGTCGGGTCGATGTACAGCTTCTTCGGCAGCGAGGACCGGCCTGCCTACAGCGCCAGCAAGGGCGGCATCGCCCAACTCACCCGATCGCTCGCACAGACCTTCGCTCCGGATGGCGTGCGCGTGAACGCCGTAGCGCCGGGCTGGATCAGCACGCCATTGAGCGCCGGCCTGCGTGCCGACGCCCGGGCCTCGCAGCGCGTGATCGACCGGACTCCGTTCAGGCGCTGGGGCGAACCGCGCGAGGTTGCAGAGGTGATCGCATTTCTCTGCTCCCCCGCCGCCGGGTTCGTCACGGGCGCATTGCTGCCGGTCGACGGGGGCTACCTCACGGTGTGAGAAGCCCTGGCAGCGAACAGGACTGGCGCCGACACTGCATCGCGGATCAAAGGGCCCGCGGGCGGATCAGCATGGGGACAAAACGCCAGAGATACAGGCCAAAGGCAACCATCCAGGCACCGGCGGAAAGGTGCAGGATGTGGATGGAAAAAGACGTCGGCAACAGGGCTGTCAGACGCAGGATCGCGGCGAGGATCACCAGGACATAGGCGACGACCATGGTGCGATCTGCGCGCAGCGGCCTTCCGAGATGGCCAAGCGCCGTGCGCGTCACCATGCCGATGATCAGCACGGAGAAGCCTGCGACGCCGATGACATGGGCGCCCCAGGCCGGCCGGATCACCCAGCCCGCCGCATGTGCGGCCGCGACCAGCAATCCCGCGCCCAGACCGGCATAGCCGACGTACAGGATCCACAGCAATGGCACCTGCCGCACCGCCCAGGGGCGCCAGGCCAGCACCTGCCACAGTGAAATGATTCCCGCGACCGCAAGTGCAACGCCTGAAGCCTGCATCCAGCCGCCGATCTGCAGGGCAATGGCCAGAAGCCCGGCACCGATCTGCCAGTGGCCACTGCGCGTGAGCATGGGTATCTGGAGCCCGGGCACGCCGCGCATGGCGAAGAATGGAATCACGCGCCGAGCGATCAGCAGTGCAATGAGGGCCATGCACAGCAGCCCCAGGTTGAAGCGCTCCATCAGCAGCGTGTAGTCACCCTTCCCGGCCGCCAGCACATACAGGACGTCGGCCACGCCCAGACCGAGCACGAGCAGCGGAACTCCATAGTTTCTCCGGCTGCCGGAGGCGAGGATCACCCGCCCCAACGCCGCCGCAGCCCAGGCGAAGAACAGGAATTCGCAGCCGACCCCAAGCCACAGACCGCCCGGGCCCGGCGAGAGATAACCGATCCGGGCCAGCACCCACAGGAGAGCCAGCCCACCGAGGGCTCCACCATGCATCGGGTTGATCCCGGTCCAGTTCGCGCCGGCCGTGAGCAGGAAGCCGACGGCGATGGTCGCGATGAAACCCCACAGCATCTCATGTGCGTGCCAGATGACGCCCGGGAGCGAGCCCGTGAGCACTTGCGGCGCGAACACCCAAAGGACCACTGACACGGCGGCCCACAGGGTGCCCGCGATGTACAGGGGCCGGAAGCCCAGCTCGAGGAAGGCACGCCACTGCGGTGCCGCCACGGAGGATGCACGGCCGGGATGTCCGGCTGACAACTGCTCAGCCAAGTGCGAGTCCCGTGGCCATCGCGTCGGGAGCACGGTTCAACTGATACCCGTACCACAGGCTCTGTGCGATGCGCTGTGCCATGACATGAGCCTGTTCCCCCATGGCCTGATTGGGATGCGCGGAAGTGGTTTCCAGGAACAGCGCCAGCCAGCGCTCGAACAGGGCCGCACTGAGACCGGGAAGCGCCGCATGCCTGGGCATGGGCGTGCCGGAATATCGCCCCGTACGCCTCAGCACCGCGGACCAGAAATCGACCATCTTCGCCAGGTGATGATCCCAGTCTTCGATGTGCGCATCGAATATGGGACCGAGCGCCTCATCGGCGCGTACCCGCGCATAGAAGTCGTGGACCAGCCGCGTGATGTCTGCCTCGGAGCAAAACTCGGGATTGGACAATGGACGCCTCATCGTGAATTAAGATGCATATCATATACATCTTTTAACCGGCGGGATACAGACGGCACCACCCGTTTCCTCCACCGGCTTGCTGGCGCTGGCGCCCGCGGGTCTGGCCAGCAATTCCCCGATGAGCACACCCAGCCGCAGGTCATCGAGGTGTCCGAAGTGGTGAAGCACGAGCTTCCCGTCGCGACCGAATACCATCAGCGTCGGGGTCCCGTTCAATCCCCACTTCTGCATGGTCGCAGGCAAGGGCGAGCCTTTGACGGGCCGGTCGATGGCGATCGGGAATGGCAGGCGATATTCGCCCACGAAGACCCGCAGCGCTTCAGGCGTCATGACGTGATGGTGCTCGAAGACGCTGTGCAGACCGATGACCACCAGGTCATCCCGGCTGAACGTGGAGTACAGGGTGCGCGCCTGCGGCAGGCTGTTCTGGACACATCCGGGGCACAACATCTGGAAGACACTGACCACGACTACCCGACCCTGCAGGTCGGCCGGGCCGAGCGGCTTTTCCGGGTTGAGCCATTCGCTCGCTTCGATGTCGGGAGTCATGGAAGTACGTTGCACCAGGAGTTACGGAATTGGTCCGGGAACGCCGATTTCAATGGTTGACCTTGCCCGGCAGGGACAGGTTCCCCGAAGCCACCTTGAATACATTGACGACGCACAGCAGTGGATCGTGCACGCTGGCATTCACGCGCAGCGCGGCCGTCACGCCGTCAAAGCCGCCCGCTTCCACCACTGCGATGTCATCGAACGGTACTCGCACCTCGACGGATTCCCGATCGAACGAAGGTGACCATCCCGGACTGTCGATCAGGATGGGCAAGCCCGGCCAGGTTCTCGGCAAGCGAGGCTTCGCGCCTTCCGGAATGTCCACCACTTTCAGGGCATCCTTGCCGCAGGCAGCATCGGGTTTGAGCACCACCCAGTGCGAGTGCCATACATTGCCGTCGTTGCCGAGGTTCCCGTCGCCATTTTCGTCGAACAGCGGCGTGTCATCGAAATCCGGGTGGGCGGTGACGGCCAGGGCCAGAATGCCCGCCTTGGGTTCGAAGCCGACGATCTCCGGATCCAGGGTCGTGGGCCATACATAAGAGAACACCGAGCTGCCGGCGAGCTTGCCCGTTGCCGCTGGCCGGCTCGCGCCCGCCCGGCCGGATACGGCCATGTGGAATATGGCCATGTTGCCCCGGGTCGTGATCTTCGTGTGCACGATGTCGAAGGGCGCCTCCACCCGGGCGTCGGGCGTGGTGGCGATGCCGCCCTGATGTGCGTTGTGGGCCATCGCGGGATACGCGAATGCGGCCAGCGACGCCATCAGGAAGAAGGATGAAATGAAGCTGCGCATGATGTCTCCCCTGCTGCAAGGTCGATTGGATGAGGACAGCATGCGGGCCCCTGAAGTATCATTTGGCTCAAAGCATTCTGATTTCGTATCATTTCGTACAAATGCCCGAGCGTGTTTCCATTGATCGGCTCTCTGCGATCCTCGAGCGATTCCGTGTCCAGGCTCAGCTCCACCACTCGGGCGCCCTGTGCGGCATCAACCGATTCGACGCGGGCGACGGCAGCGGCTACCTGCACGTCCTGCGCCGGGGTAGGCTCGAGGTCCGCCACCCGCGCGCACGGGACGTGCCCAGGATCATGCATTTCGGGGAGCCGACGGTACTTTTCTATCCGCGCCCGTTCACGCATCACTTTCACGATCCGCAGGCCGAGGGCGCCGACTTCACCTGTGCGCGGTTGATCTTTGAAGGTGGCCCGCAGAATCCGCTGGCCCTGGCCCTGCCGCCGCTGGTCGCGCTGCCACTGGCGCGCGTACCGGGACTGGATCAGGCATTGGGACTGCTGTTTGCAGAAACCGACCGCGTGCGATGCGGTCAACGACTGCTGGCCGATCGGCTGTTCGAGATCGTGGTGATCCAGTTGTTGCGCTGGCTGCTGGACCATCCGCATGAAGCGGGCGTTCGCACCGGACTCATCACCGGATTGTCGGATCCGCGTCTGGCACGCACGCTCACCGCCTTGCATGAGGCGCCTGGCGAACGCTGGCCACTCGAAAGGATGGCCGGAATTGCGGGCATGTCGCGTACGGCGTTTGCCACTGCATTTCGCAGAATCGTCGGCCAGACCCCGGCTGATTATCTCGGCGGCTGGCGGATGGCTCTGGCACAAAGCCGCCTGCGCGAAGGTCGGCCCATCAAGATTCTGGCTGATGAGCTCGGCTACGCAAACCCTTCTGCATTTTCGCGCGCATTTTCGGCGCGGACGGGGCTGTCTCCACGAAGGTGGCTGGCGGGGACATCGGCCGCATGAGCACGTCGAACCCGCCTGCTTCAACAAGGTACGTGGAATCGGACTGCAGGCAGGCTAGAATTCCCGTCCACCATTCGCGATCAGCGTCATTGAGAGGATTCCCGATGAAACCTGCCCTGCTGATGACTGCCTTTTCCATGCTGATCCTGTCCATGACTGCCGCGCTGGCCCAGGAAATGCCGACCTCGCTGGCACAGGCCGAGTCGATGGAGAAGGCCAACCGCCTGCCGCTCACGGATTTCTACTCGACGCCGGCCAACCTGGCGGCGAGCAAGCCGGGCGCGTTGCTGCGGAGTGAGGCTTTCAAGGGTTACACACTTCCCAAAGGCGCCAGCGCCGTACGCATCCTGTATCACTCGCGCGATGCCAATGGTCACGATGTGGCGACCTCCGCCGTGGTGCTGATCCCGGCGGGTCAGCCGCCCGCCACCGGCTGGCCGGTGATCGCCTGGGCCCATGGGACCAGCGGTGTGAGCCGGCTGTGCGCGCCATCGGCCATGAAGGACCTGTATTACGGCGAGGAGGGCCTGCTGCCCATGGTCCGCGCGGGCTTTGCGGTGGTGGCCACGGACTACCACGGCCTCGGCACCGAGGGACCTCATCAATACGTCAACAAGATCGCGCAGGCGCATGATGTCATCTACTCGATTCCGGCGGCGCACGCGGCCGTACCGCACCTGGATCGGCGCTGGGTCGTCGATGGTCACTCGCAGGGCGGACTTGCAGCCTGGAGCGTGGCCGAAATGCAGCATGATCTGAAGGATCCCGACTACCTGGGCGCCGTGTCGGTCGCAGGCGTGGCACGCGGCATCGAGTTCTTCGGGCATCTTGCAGCCACGCCCGGCGTGGGCTTCTATCTGGCATTCATGGCGGCCGGCGTGCATGCGAGCTACCCTGATTTCCAGCCCCGCGAACTGGTTTCCGACGAAGTGCTGGCGCACTACGAGGATGTGACTACGAAGGGTTGCTACTTCCGGGCCTACGCCACCTACGCAAAGCTCCCGGGGGACAAGCTGCTGCGAAAGGGCTGGGAACACTCCACCCGGGTCAAGGATTTCTTCGACAGCCTGGCACTGGCCCGCAAGCCCATCGGCGGACCGATGCTGGTGCTGGCCGGGGAAGCCGACCAGACCGTGCCCATCGATGGCGTCCGTGATGCCGTGAAGAAGATGTGCGCCATGAAGCAGCCCGTTTCCTTCAAGAGTTATCCGGGTCTGGACCACGACCCCGTGATGTACCAATCCACGCCTTATCAGCTCGACTGGATCCGCGCGCGTTTTGCAGGAAAGCCGGCCGCCTCCAGCTGCGACTGAAGCGCGGTCGGTGAGCCGGTTTCGCGACCTGGTTCCACTGATTTAGTCAAATCCCGCCGTCGACCGCTTCGCAAAGCGGCAATTCCGCGTGGATTATGAGCGCGGGTTCGCGGTCGCCGAATTTCGGCTGCCTCGACAATCGCCCGCAGCATGACACTACGGGCCAGCACATCGTTCGATCCGACGGTCAGCGCCGCGCAGGAAGCCGCGCGCGCTGCGCGAAGTGCCGGCCTCATCTACGTGGCCGACGCGATGCCCGGCATCCGCCGTGAACGACAGGGCAAGCAGTTCCAGTACTTCATGCCCGACGGCGGACTGATCGAGGATCCGGCATTGCTTGCACGCATCGCCGGACTTGCCATTCCACCTGCCTATGAACAGGTGTGGATCTGCAGGGACGAGCACGGACACCTGCAAGCCACCGGGCGAGATGCACGCGGCCGCAAGCAGTATCGGTATCACAGCCGATGGCGCGGAGTCCGCGACGACGCGAAGTTCGAACGCATGGTGAGCTTTGCGGCCGGCCTGCCGCGACTGCGGCGAAAGCTGGCACAGGACCTGGCACGCCCGGGTCTGCCGCGCGAGAAGGTGCTTGCAGTTCTGGTGAGCATCCTGGACGCCACGCGGGTGCGCGTGGGTAACGCCGAGTATGCACGCGACAACAAGAGCTTCGGCCTGACCACGCTGCTCAACCGGCATGTGAGTTTCATCCGTGACGGACGTGCCCGGCTCAATTTCCGCGGCAAGGGCGGCGTGCAGCACGAGATCACCATCGATGACCGCCGCATTGCCCGGATCGTCAAGCGCTGCCAGGAACTCCCCGGTCAGCAGTTGTTCCAGTACATCACCGACGAGGGTCGGCGCGCACCCATCGATTCGGGCCAGGTGAATGACTACCTGCGCGAGGGCCTGGGCGATGATTTTACCGCCAAGGACTTCCGCACCTGGGGCGCCACGCTCCAGGCGGTGATCCTGCTGGCGCGCACACCAGTCCCCGAGGCTGCGAGCGAGCGAGCATTCAGGATCGAGATCGGAAACGTGGTCAAACAGGTGGCCGCCGAGCTTCGCAACACCCCGGCAGTCTGCCGCAAGTCCTATATCAACCCGCTGGTGTTCGACGCCTGGCGGAGCGGACTGATCCGGCGCGCGTTCAGCGGCGGCCTGAAGCTGGCGGCGCCGCGCAAGACCGAGAGCCGGGTGCTGGAGTTCCTGCGAAGGCACGGTTGAAGGTTTCTCACGCGGATTTCCGGAGCCTGCACCGGTATGCTGGCGGCCGTGAACCCGTTGCTTCCACGACTCCCCGTGACCGGGGCGCTGCCCACGCTCGCACAGGCGCTGGGCGGTCACACGGCCGCAGTCCTGCATGCACCGCCGGGCGCCGGCAAGAGCACCCTCGTGCCGCTTTTTCTGCTGGAGGAGCCGTTCATCGGCAGGGGCAGGATCCTGATGCTGGAGCCTCGCCGGTTGGCGACGCGTGCAGTGGCGCAGCGCATGTCGCAGATACTCGGGGAGCCACTCGGCACCCGGGTTGGCTACCGGACTCGCCTGGAGACGAAAGTCTCGCGCAATACCCGCATCGAGGTGATCACCGAGGGCATTCTCACCCGCATGCTGCAGGAAGATCCGGCGCTGGAGGGTGTTTCCTGCCTGATCTTCGATGAATTCCACGAACGGAGCCTTCAGGCGGATCTGGGCCTTGCGCTCGCGCTGGAAAGCCAGCAGACCCTCCGTGCGGACCTGAAGATTCTGGTGATGTCGGCCACGCTCGATGCGGATGGGGTAGCAGAACTCCTGGGCGACGCGCCGGTCATCCGCGCCGAGGGACGGAACTTCGAAGTCGGGATCCGGTACATCACCCGCCGCAAGGATCTGCCGCTGGAGCTGCAGATGGCGCAGGTGGTGCGTGCCGCGCTCGATGAGCATGAAGGAGATGTGCTGTGCTTCCTGCCCGGCGCCGCTGAAATCCGCCGTGTGCAGAAGAACCTCGAGTCGGTCGATCATGATCGGCATCTGCGGGTACTGCCGCTGTACGGCGAACTGCCGCCCGCGGAACAGGACGCGGCCCTGACACCGGCACCGGCCGGCCAACGCAGGGTGGTGCTGGCCACCTCGATCGCCGAAACCAGCCTGACCATCGAAGGCATCCGCATCATCGTGGATTCCGGGCTCCGGAGATTCGCGAAGTTCGACCCGGTGAGTGGCATGAGCCGGCTCGAGACCGGCAAGGTTTCGCAGGCAGCCGCCGAGCAGCGGCGCGGCCGCGCCGGGCGATTGAACACCGGCGTGTGTTACCGGCTCTGGTCAGCAGGCGAGCAGACATCGCTCATGGCCAGCACGCCTCCGGAAATCCTGCAGGCGGATCTGGCACCGCTGGCACTGGAGCTGGCTTGCTGGGGCGCGAACGACCCTCACAGCCTGCGCTGGCTGGATTCGCCACCGACGGCACCACTGGCGCAGGCGCGCGATCTGCTGATCGAGATAGAAGCTCTCAACGAACACGGCCGCATCACCGCGCATGGCCGCCGGCTCGCACGATTGGGTGCGCATCCGCGCCTTGCCCACATGCTGGTGCGATCGCAGGATCTGGGCGCACCGGAGCTGGCCTGTGATCTGGCCGCCATCCTGAGCGAGCGAGATCTGCTGCGCGCGAACCCTGGCGCGCGCGATGCTGACATACGTCTGCGGCTGGACCTGATGCGCGGCAAAGCCCGGCAGGTGCCGCCCGGCATGAGCGTGGATGTGCGTGCATTGACCCATGCACGACAGACCTCGGCCCGCTGGAAGCGTGCGTTGGGCGAAGGAACTCCGGATCGTGACATCGACGCTGATGCATGTGCCGGTGTCGTGCTTGCGCTGGCCTACCCGGATCGCGTGGGGCGCAGCCGCGGTGAAGCCGGCCGTTACGTGCTGGCCAATGGCCGCGGCGCGCTTCTCGCTGACGTACAGGCGCTGGGCCGAGCCGAATACCTCGTGGCCGCCGAGGTGGACGGGGCGGAGCGGGATGCGCGCATCCGTCTGGCGGCACCCCTGCAGATCGACCTCCTGCTTGAACACTTTGGGCAGCGCATCCGCACAAGGCAGTCGATCGACTGGGACCCGCAGGAGCATGCAGTCAAGGCTGTGAGTGAACGTTGCCTGGGCGCGCTGGTAATCCAGGCCACACCCATCCCTCGGCCCGATGGGCCATCCGTGATGCGTGCTGTCCTGCAAGGCATAAGGTCCGAAGGCATCGATGCACTTCCATGGACACCGCAGCTGCGCCAGTGGCGCGCGCGGGTACAGTTGATGCGCGCGCAGAACCCCACGCGGAAACTTCCCGAATGGCCGGACCTGTCGGACGCAGCTCTTCTTGGGCAGATGGAGCATTGGCTCGCGCCATGGCTCGATGGCATCACACGACGGGCGCACTTCGGGCGCATCGATCTGGTCCATGCGCTGCAGGATCTCCTGACCCATGCCCAGAAGCAGGCTCTGGAACGGGACGCGCCCACACACTACACCGTACCCAGTGGCTCGCGCATTCCCATCGACTATGAAGATGGCGGGACCCCGACGCTGTCGGTGAGGCTGCAGGAGGTGTTCGGGCTGACCCGCACGCCGGCGGTCGCGTCCGGACATGTGCCCCTGCTGCTGAAGCTCCTCTCGCCCGCGGGACGTCCTGTCCAGGTCACGCGCGACCTGACCAGTTTCTGGGAACGGGGCTATCATGAGGTCCGCAAGGATCTCAAGGGTCGGTACCCGAAGCATTACTGGCCCGATGACCCGCACACGGCTGTGCCCACCCGGCGCGTCCGGCCACGCTGAACGTACAGGAACTGGTGGTGACAAAGCCCATCCCCCCGCCCCGCTACCTGCGCATTTCACGCTGGCTCGTGCTGGGAATTGCGCTGCTCATCGTGTGGGGTTCGCTCTATCCGTTCGATTTCATCCTGCCGGATTCACAGGTCATGCACCGGCGGCTTTCCACCGTGCTGTCGCATTACGTGACACGCGACGATCTTGCCTCGAATGTCCTGATCTACATGCCGCTGGGCGCCGTGCTGATTCTTTCGCTGTTCGGGCGCAGCAGGGCGATGCACGTGCTGCAGGCCACCCTGATTGCCTCGCTCCTTTCCATGAACATGGAGCTGGCGCAGGCCTTCACGCCACACCGCGTCACCAGCGTGTATGACTGGCTGCTCAATACGGCAGGGGCCTGCATCGGCGCCTGCATCATGAGCCTTTACCTCATGATCGGCGATCGCTGGCGATTCGAAAGCCTGGTCGAACCGCGTCCGCCGCTCATTCCCATGTGGCTGATCCTGCTCTGGCTGGTGTCACAGTTCGCGCCCTACAAAGCAGTGCTCAGTGCCGCCCAGCTGCAGGCCTCGACACACACCCTGGAGCATCGCTACCTGTGGTCGGTGGTGGATGGAAGTCGCGCCATCGCCGCATGGCTGGTTCTGGCCGAGATCATGCGACGCATCTGGATACCGCGCCGCGCAGCCGCGGGCCTGGTGGCGCTGATCGGTGCGACGCTCCTGGCCCGTCTGTGGATCATCGACCAGCAACTCCGGTTCGAAGAAGCCATCGCCTGGCTGGTTGCGCTCGCCAGCCTCTTTCTGTCGCGATCACGGCAAAGTCCGGCGCGCGCCGCCGTGGCCGCAGGCGCCTGCGCAATCGCACTGGTGCTGGCAGGCCTGTGGCCATTTCATTTCGAGACCGAAGCTTCCGCATTCTACTGGACGCCATTCTCCGGGAACCTGCTCCTGTCACGCACCTACCAGCCCCTGCTGGAAAAGCTGTTCGTGTACGCGGCCCTGCTCTGGACCCTGAGTCTGGCCATGGGCCGGCTTTCGGCGGCATTCCTCACGGCATTCGTGCTCACCACGCTGGTGGAACTGCAGCAGGTCTTCATGCCCGATCGCCGCGCGGAGATCACCGACCCGTTGCTGATCGTCTTGCTCGCGACGGCGTTCTACATCGCGATGCAGTTCCAGAGCTTTGCGCTGGGCGACGATCGCCCACGCAGCTCCCGCGCCACCAGCGCCCTTCCTCACGCGTGAGACAATGCACTCAGGCGCCCCTTATTCAAGTACGCCAGCTTTTCTTGCGAGACGGTGCAGCAGTACGTTGTAACGGCTCCACGCTGCCTCATCGTGTTGTCGATGCAGTGCGCAGGCAAGCCCGGCGAGCCGGCAAGCCCTTTCGGGGTGACCCGCAGCGGCGAGCGCGCTCAGACTTTCGAGCAGAAGGTCATCGAGCGTCGTTGCCGCAGCAGGTGTGAGGCCTGGAATCGTCATTTGCAGCGCCCAGGGCGGATCGCCGATGAGCAGTGCAGCGTGCCAGCCGGTCTTCGATCGACCCTGCGTCAGCTCCGCTTCAGTTCCGCTTCTCGATCTTCACCCGCCAGGCCACCGGACCCGACTCTACGTAAGTGAACGAGAACTGCTGCGGATGTTCGGCTTCGAGCTGATAGTACAGCGGCTTTGGGTCGTGATCATTGATGAAGACGAACGCGTCGCCAGGCCTTTTCAATCCGGCAACAAGTTCGAAGATCTTCTGGTGCCGTTGTCGCGGAACGAGGGAGCGTATATCGATTTCCGGAGTCGCTGATGTTCGGGATTCGGGCATGACCAGGTTCCTCGTTCGGTAGTGGATAAAGGCTGACACCGCACGACGGTCCAACGCTGCCGGTCGACTTCCGATGCGGGCGAAACGGAGTCTTTACCCTAAAAGATGTATTGTCAATACCACTTTTAAGGAAATGGCCTGGCCAATTCGACGGGCAAGTGCCGCGAGTCGCATCTGCGGCCGAAGAACTCGGGGCCTGCCGTGTTGCACCACGAGCGATGCGATGTTCATTGCAGTTGCCAGGCTGCGAGCGAGTTTCCGGCGGGGAAGACGAGCATGTCCTCTCCAGCGGCTGGGCCGGACGGCGGCATGGATCCACCACTTTCACTGTCGGGGTTGATCGGGATTGGCGAGGCTCCCGACCACAGTTCCACACCTGTCGCCGCGTCGAGTCCATAGACCTTTCCGGTCGACGATCCCACGAACACTGTGTTGTTGACGACGACCGGCGCCGTAACGAGACTTCCGTCGCCCGTGAAAGACCAGGTCTGAACGCGGTCACTCAGGCGCGTCGACGACAACGTGCCCGCATTCAACGCGATCATGGCAGTGGCGGTGACCGCCGGCGCTCGTGCGGAGCCGAGCGACGCCGAATATGCGCCCGTGACGGCATCGAACAAGTCGACCGAACTGCCCGTGCGACCGAATACGATGCCGCTCTTGACGCTCGGCGTGTAGCCCCAAGAAGCATTGCAGTTGCGCTGGGACTGCCACTGGCGGGTGCCATCCGCCGGATCAAACGCCCCGGTAACACAGGATGCGTTCTGGGTATAGATACCCTCCGAGGAAACGGCGGGCGATGAAAATTCAGTCGAGCCTACCGCGCCGTTCGTCCACAGAATGGCTCCGTCTGCTTCATCCACGCCGGACAACCCACCATTGCCATCCACAAATACGACGCCGCCATAGGCATTCGGTGATCCATCGTACCAATAGCCAGGCAGTTGGGTGTTCCACAGTGCTGCACCGTTCGCCGCATTGAACGCACTGACGACGCCATCGAACATGAGGACGAACACGCGTCCGTTATCGACAGTCAGGCCCGATCCAAAGTAAGTGCCTGCGATTGCCACGGGACCCCACAGTTTGGCGCCGGTATGTGCATCGAGCGCATACAGCCGGTTTCCATAGGACCCGTCCGGGTTGGCGGTAGTGACGAATACCATTCCATTGGCAATCAACGGGTAGGAAACAGGGGCACCGAGGTCCAGAGTCCAGGTGGGTGACGATGCGGAAGGAAATTTGATGCCGTTGTTTGTGACCAGGACGCCATCGTGGCCTTCGTTCATCCGGTAAGCGGTTGCCGCCGGCGCCGCTGGAGCGGCCACCACATCCAGGGTCGCATCTGCCGCCGCCGATGCAGCCACGTTCGAACAATCGATATGGAAATTCTGCGAGCCCGGAACGGCAGGCGTCCAGGTTCTGAAACCGGCGGCTGTCAACGTGCCGCTCCAGTCCCCGGACGCGGTACAAGCGGACGCATATTGACTTCGCCAGCGAACGGTCACGGTCTTTCCAACAGTGACGGCCGGAGGAAACGAGTTCAGTGTCACCGTCGGTGCAACCACAGCGATCACGACGCTGGCTTCGGCAGGCATGCCGGGATCGGAGCAGCGGATCGTGTATGTGTGATTGCCTTCTGTTACAGGGGTAACGGCTTGCGAGCCTGCGCCGGGCAGGGTACCGCTCCAGTCTCCAGACGCAGTGCATGATGCTGCTCGGGCAGAGCTCCACGTCAAGGTGACAGGGATGCCTGCCCCGGTAGTGGTCCTGTCGGCGGAAAGGGCTACGCTGGCTGAAACGTTCACGGTGTACGTGACCGATACACTGACCCTGGTGCTGGTCTCCAACTGCGTACACTGCCTGTCGGTACAGATAGCCGCTTCGATGGTGTCGGAGTATGTACCTGGACCGATCACGCTGGGATCCTTGAACGTTGCAGTAAGAATCAGTTGCGAGCCAGACTGCGTGAACGAAAGACCAGTAATGGCAGTGTTGGTGAAGTTGGCGCCTACGTAGGTGCCGCTGGGTGATCCATTGTGGACCGTAATCGTGAGTTGACCGGTGGGAGTACTGCTGATGCCGGCATCGGCCGTAACGCTCAAGCGGGCGGGCTGGACCGAAATGCTCGCAGCAGGTGACCCGCCGCTGCCACTGCTGGCGCCTCCACCACCTCCACATGCGCACAGGCAAGCTGCTGTTGCAACCGGCATCCATCGGATGCCGGTTGAAATGAATGAGGACAGCATGACCTACACTCCTTGGTCACATCCCGGGATATTCTTTCTTCTGGCGGCGTAAGTATGACAGCATTCCGGCTTGAGCGGGACGGATCGAACGCGGGTTCGGAATTGCAGGTCGGCTTGAATTCCCGTCGCGATCTGGAGATCGTTACCGGCCTGGAAGCTGGGTGTGACCGCGATCCATCGCTTCTGGTGCAATAGGTCAATGGGAGAGCAAGTGATGCCCGCACGTATCAGTCCGGTGATTGCCTTCTGTTCGTTCATCATCACGCTCGCAGCCACCGGCGCACTCCCTGCGGAACCGCTGACCGGCAAAGTCATGACCGTGAGTGGCCCCGTATCCCCCGAAGTACTGGGGATGACGCTCACGCACGAACACCTCATCATCGATTACAAGCCAGCGGTGGATACGCCGGAGGGCTGGAGGACCACGGGGGACGAGAAGCCTTCCACGCCCGCCGACATCGCTTTCTACGAGGCTCCCCTGACCATGGACAAGCTGGGTGCGGCCTACATGGGCAAGCCCAATCGAGATGACCGGCGGCTCTCGGACGAAACCCTGGCGATCCGGGAAGTGACTGACTACAAGTGGTCGGGTGGTGGATCCATCGTTGAGGTCACCAGCAACGGCATCGGCCGCAATCCGGCGGCACTCAAGCGTATCTCCGAAGCCACCGGCGTCCACGTCATCATGGGTTCCGGCTGGTACGAACACGGCTTCAACGGCAACGCCCTGGACGATCGTTCGGTGGAGAGCCTCGCCGGGGAAATCGTTCGCGACATCACTGTGGGCGTGGGGGACACCGGTATCCGCGCCGGCATCATCGGCGAGATTGGCGTCAAACAGGCAAGCAAACCTTACGAAAGAAAGATCATCGCTGCGGCGGCGCGAGCCAGCCAGATCAGCGGGGCGGCCATTTCCATTCACATGGCCAAGGGTTACCACGAGCAGCTGGCAACAATGCAACTGCTCAAGGAAGCCGGCGCTGACCTCAGGCGGGTGGCCATGGGGCACTCGAACCCCATCGCCGATAACATGCCCCTGATGAAGCGGGTGCTGGATCAGGGCGCCTTCCTGCAGTTCGACCTGCTGGGAGACCCGCCACAGATCCTCTCGGAGGTTCCCGATCACGACGTGGCTCTGGCCATCGTGGAACTGCTCAAGCACGGCTATGGCGATCGCATCCTGCTGTCCCAGGATGTGTTCCTCAAGACTGACCTGAAAGCCTATGGAGGCAGCGGCTACTCCTTCATCGCCGAACACTTTGCTCCCTACCTGCGGCAGATGGGAGTCACCGACACCCAGATCAGACAGATGCTGGTGGACAACCCCCGGCGATTGCTCACCTTCGTCGCACCCAGGGCAGCAAGGTAAATGGCCATGAGACACGGATGCATCGCGGTGGCCTTGGTTATGGTGGCTCTCCGGACCCTTGCCGCAGCCCAGGGACAGACCATTCCCGACATTTCCGGCAAGGCGCTCACCGTGCGCGGTCCCGTGGATCCTTCTGTACTGGGGCGCACGCTGATGCACGAGCACATCTTCATCAACTTCCAGCTGGCGACGCCCACTACGCGCGACCACGCAACGGAAGAGGAGATCGCCCGGCAGAAACTTTCCCTCGCCAATCTTTCGGCTGTGCGTTCAGGCGTCTGGAATCCCGACAACGATTTCCTCGGGGATTTCCAGGAATCCTACAACGAGGTGATGGACTACAGGCGCGAAGGTGGCGGCACCATCGTCGATGTGTCCGGCATTCGTCTTGGGCGCGACCCCTGGGCGTTGTACCGCATGAGCAATGCCACCGGGCTCAACATCGTCATGGGCAGCGGTTGGTACCAGAAACGCTACCACCCGGCGGACATGGACCAGATTACGTTGGAGGAGATGACCAGCATCATCGTGCAGGACATCATCGTCGGAGTGGATGGTACCGGCGTGCGCTCCGGCGTCATCGGGGAGATCGGCATCAACGGCAATCCGCTGACTCCCAACGAGATCAAGAGTACCCGGGCCAGCGCACGCGCGGCGCGCATCACCGGTGCGCCGATGAGTTTCCACGTGGGCGGCTACAAGGAAGAGAAATTCCGGGTCCTTGAAATCGTTGCCGCCGAGGGCGTGGATCTCCGGCGCGTGGTCATGGGCCATAGCAACTCCCTGGCGCTGGACCTGCCGCTGGCCCGGCGCGTGCTGGCGCGCGGCGTCACGATCGAGTTCGACTGGTTGGGCGCGCTGGGCAGCCCGGGTGGTTTCCTTGGCGCCAGCGACGACCTGAAGGTGGCCCGTGGTCTCGTGCAGCTCGTAAAGGAGGGATATGTCAGCCAGATTGTGCTGTCGCACGATGTGTGCACCAAGCTGCAGCTGAAAAAGTACGGCGGACTGGGCTTCACCTACATCGACGACTACTTTCTGCCGGCGCTGCGCAAGATGGGCGTCAGCGAAGCTGACATCCACAAGATCATGGTGGAAAACCCGGCACGCCAGCTCACCTTTGCCAGGCCCATGCCGCCGGTGGGCTGATACGGTCTGTACGTTTTCAAATGGGCAGGGGTCTCACTCACGTTATTCCGTGATGCAGATGCTGATGTTCCCCAGCCCTCCGGCCGGCACGCCAGGACAGTCGGACATCTCGCGAAACCTGCCTGCAAGGCCTGTTGGAGTTTGCACAGTTCATGCATCCGCTGGTTTCGCGGCGGGTTGGCACGACTAGTCTGAAGTTCCCCCGGGATTTTATTGGCTGAGTAGTCAGCAGACCCCTATGTTTTCTGTATTTTATGTGAGATGGGACGCGTTGCATAAGTACGGATTGTAGTCACTAAATAGTTGACTATATGACCTCATTGTGCTACGTTTCTTGGCATGTCAGAACGAGGCGGCGCCGTACATGTCGTCACCACACGGCGCTCTTACAAGGGCCGTGTGTACGAGACGCATCTGCTTCGACGCAGTTACCGCGAGGGCAATCGGGTCAGGAACCAGACTCTGGGCAATCTCTCGCACCTGCCTGCCCCGGTCATTGATCTGGTGCGCCGTGCGCTGCGCGGTGAGAGTTTCGTGCCCGCGACCGAGCGATTGGAGGTCTTGGGTTCGCGGCCGCATGGACACGTGCAAGCAGTGCGCGTAGCCATGCACAGGCTCGGGCTCGACTGCCTCATCGGCTCGCGGCCGAGCCCAGAACGAGATCGCATCTTGGCGCTCGTTGCCGCGCGTGTGCTCGCCCCGCACACCAAACTCGCCACCACCCGCTGGTGGCACACGAGCACGCTCGCCGAGGAGTTCGGCGTGAGCGCGGCCGATGAGGATGATCTGTATGCGGCGATGGACTGGCTACTGGAGCGCCAGCCGGTGATCGAGCGCAAGCTCGCTCAGCGCCATTTGGGCGAGGGGAGCCTGGCGCTCTACGATTTATCCTCCAGTTACTTTGAGGGCACGCACTGCCCGCTGGGCAAAATCGGCTACAGCCGCGACGGCAAGAGAAACAAGCTCCAGGTCAACTATGGACTGATGGCTACACGGCGAGGCTGTCCGATCGCAGTGTCCGTGTTCGAGGGCAATACCTCGGACACCAAGACCCTGATGCCGCAGGTGATCAAGCTCAAGGAGTCCTTCGGTCTTGAGCACGTGGTGCTCGTCGGGGACCGCGGCATGATCTCGCACAAGGCGATCGGGGAATTGAAGGACATCGACGGACTGGCATGGATCACTGCCTTGAAGAGCGGTCAAATCCGCGGCCTTATCGAAGCAGGTGCGCTGCAGCTGGGGCTGTTTGATGAACGCAATCTGTTCGAGTTCTCCGATCCCGGATATCCCGATGAGCGGCTCATCGCGTGCCGCAATCCGCAGCTGGCGAAGTCAAGAGCCCATAAACGCCAAGCGTTGCTGGAGGCGACCCGGTTCGAACTTGACAAGATCCGTGACCGCGTCGCGCGCGGCGCACTCCAGGGAGCCGCCGCGATCGGGGTGAAGCTCGGGCGCGTGCTCGACAAATACAAGGTCGGCAAGCACTTTGAGTTGACTATCACGGACAGCGCCGTGACGTATCAGCTGCTCGAGGCCCAAATCGCCGCCGAGGCCGCGCTCGATGGCATCTACGTCATCCGCACTGCATTACCGAAGAAGCAGGTCTCGGCGCCCGAGGCGGTGCGCAGCTACAAGGCGCTCACGCAGGTCGAACGGGCCTTCCGCTCCCTGAAAACTGTGGACCTGAAGATCCGCCCCATCCATCACCGACTCGAGAGCCGCGTCCGTGCGCACATCTTCCTGTGCATGCTCGCCTACTACGTCGAATGGCATCTGATCGAAGCGTGGCGTCCACTGTTGTTCGCCGACGAGGATCAAGCCGCCAAGGCCACGCGCGATCCGGTCGCACCGGCCAAGCGCTCCACTTCCGCGCTCGAGAAAGTCCGCACGCATCGGACCGAACGGGGCACCCCGGCACACAGTCTGCGCACCCTCATCGCCGAACTGGCCACCCTCGTGCGCAATACCTGCCGCACGCCCGGTGACCTTGCATATCCGGCTACCTTCGACTTGCTCACCACGCCGACCGACCTGCAGCGCCGCGCTTTCGGGCTCCTCGAACAAATCACCGTGTAGTCAGAACCAGGACGCCGGAAATCCACTCATGTGCCTGTTACGCATGGAATTTATCGCCCGACACAGGTGGGAACTTCAGACTAGTCTTGCAACATTCGCTCGTGACCTTGAGGGCAACGGCCGCGAGTGGAGTCATGCCACCCGTCATCGTCGTATACGTTGTTTGAACGCACTAAAGGTCAAGATCTTCCAGACGCACGCCTCGTCCAGCCTTGAGGCTCTCCCGAGCTCCTGCAATTCGCCGCAGAAACCGCGGATCGTTCTCAAGGCGATATTCCAACCAGTCATCCTCGGACTCAAACCCAATAAGTACGCCCGCAGCCTTGCCGTGACGGGTGATGAGGATCTCCTGCGTCGCCGCCTCTCGCAGGTAGCGCGACAGATCGTCCTTCGCCTCGGCGAGAGGAACTACTTTTGGGCCGGCTTTCCGAACCGAGCGAGCCATGAGTCTGTCTCCGATTTGGGCATTATGGCCAATACTTCAACTATCCTGTCCACGACATCGTAGTAGACCCGGTACTCATCGACTCTCAGTCGATACTGGGGACGCGAGAGCCCCCTCAAGCGCTTGAGATCAGCACTGATGAAACGGGGCCTACCGTAGTCGCGACGATCATCGACGCGGGTGAGATGTAAGCCGGCGAAGATATCCTTGGCGCCGCGGTGACGCAGATTCCATGTCGGCACGGGCCACTGAGAGCCCACTTCAGATGCCGGATATACAACTGGAGGCGAAATCCCCGCGGCCATCAACATCGATCACTCGCCCGACTTGCGGGGGGAGTCCATATACGACTGGTTAGACCTGTCTAGCCTGCCTTGAGTTCTTCGCGTATTACGCGCCGAAGCGTCACTTCATCGACGCTAACAGCGCCTGCGGCTCGTCGCAGCGTCTGGTTGATGAGAGTCTGGTAACCAGTACCTTCTGATTCTGCCTTTGCCTTGAAGGTCATCAGCAGATCGTTATCCAGCATGATGGTAATGCGAGTCTTACCCTTTGCCTCGGCCTGCAATCGCGCGAGGTGCGGAACGGTGCTGGCCCGCTTGGCCTTTGAGAAATCGTATTGCTTACGCATAGTAGGAAGCCTCCTTTCTAGTGGCCTTGCGCGCAGAGATGAGGCGGATTCTTCCCACGGCGCGAAGTGTGTAGACGACCGTCAGAAGCCTGGCTGAGGCGCTCATTCCAACCAGCACCCAGCGCGACTCCCCAGTCGAAGCATAGTCTTCTTGGGCTAGGCCAGCCGGATCGAGTAGAGCCGTCGCTCCTTCTTCGAAGCTGATTCCGTGCTTCTTGAGGTTAGCCGCTGCCTTGGCAGCGTCCCACTCAATCTCCATATACATATTCTATGCATAACCAGCAAAAATGGCAACCATTCCGTGGCGACTCGCCAACTGCGTCAAGCAGGTCTAACGACCGCGTTGAGCGGCGGCCCAACCGCAGAGCTTTGTAAACACGTTACGCAGTCCGCCGCCCGCTCGAATGATGGGATGGACTCCCCCCGATTTGAATTCGGCATCATCGTGCCAGCTGGCCTCATGTGGTGTGGTGTCAGCGCCGAACCGGAAGGAGTCCTGAGATGAATACTACGACTGCAGCCTCCCTGGTGGGAGTGGACCTGGCGAAGAATGTCTTCGAGCTGGCCGTGGCTGACGGGGGCTGGCGGATCACCGAGCGGGCCCGGCTGAGCCGGGCCCAGTTCCAGCGCTGGTTCCAGAACCGCCAGGTCGGGCTGGTGGTGATGGAAGCCTGCGGTTCGGCCCACCACTGGGCCCGCTGGTTGGCCGGGCTGGGCATCGCGGTGAAGCTCCTGCCGGCCCGGTACGTGCGGGCCTACGTGAAGCGCAACAAGACCGACGCGGCGGACGCCGCGGCCCTGCTGGAGGCAGCGCGCAATGCCGAGATCGTGCCGGTGCGGGTAAAGTCGCTGGAGCAGCAGGGACTGCAGGCCCTGCACCGGACGCGGTCCCTGTGGATGGCGACCCGGACCTCGCGGATCAACGCGCTGCGGGGCTTCTGCCGGGAGTTCGGCATCGGCATTGCGGAGGGCAGCCGCGTGGGCGTGGAGCAGATCGGCCGCGTCCTCGCCGATCCCCAGACCGCGATCCCGGGGTTGTTGCGCGGGACCATGACGCTGCTCGTCGAAGAGATCCGCTTGCTCGAAGCCCGTATCTTCCAGCTCGAGCGCGAGCTCACGAACGCTGCCAAGCAGTCGTCCGCCTGCGCCACGCTGCTGTCGGTGCCGGGCATCGGCCTGCTGACCGCCACGGCAATGGTGGCGGCACCCGGCACCTGGGCCGGATCTCGAAACGGGGCGATCGCTACCTGCGCATGCTGCTGACCCACGGTGCCCGATCGGTACTGCGGGCGGCCAGCGTGGCCACCACCGCCGGCAACCCCGTCGACGCCCTGCGCCAGTGGGCCGTGGGCGTCCAGCGACGCTCGAACCACAACAAGGCCATCTGCGCGCTGGCGAACAAGCTGGCGCGGATCTGCTACGCCACGCTGCGGGACCAGGAGCCCTACGGCGCGGCGCGACTCAGTTGGAAGATCGAGCGCGTCGCCTTCGCGATGCCGGCTTAAGACCACGACCCACCACCGCTTGCACGGGAGAGTGGTCGCCCATCATGGCCAACCCGGTTCACCCCACACCGCGCGACGCCGGTAACTATTCCGGCAGCTCCAAGCCTGCCGCTTGCAGCGATTGGCGCCGCGGTGACACAGATTCCATGTCGGCACGGGCCACTGCGAGCCCACTTCAGATGCCGGATATACGACTGCAGGCGAAATTCCCGCGGCCATCAACATCGATCACTCGCCCGACTTGCGGGGGGAGTCCATATACGTAGTTAGAGCGCAGATCACTTGTGCGCCTCCATGTAAGCCCGAAGCAGAGCATTCATGCGGGACTGATAACCGGCCCCTTGGGACCTGAACCAGTCGATGACGTCGGAATCGACCCGCAACGACAGGAGGGATTTTTTCGGTACGGGCCTCAGCCCCTTTCGAGCCACCGCCTTTGCGAACATCTGGGGCGTCCACTCCGGTGCGTCACCGTCGCGGACGATGTCACCGTAGCGCTGGGCGCGAACCCTGGCGAGGTCAGTACGTGATTTGCGAGAAGTAGAAGCGCGCTTCATGTTTCGTGGCTTTCCGGATGGAAATGATGCAAATTTCCTCACCTTGTTCGGTATGGGCTACTGAAACCACCTGGTCTTCCAGCAATCCCAGCGTGAGAAAGCGTTGTTCGCCATAGTCTTCCCGGGTGTCCTCGGCGGTGAATGTCACGCCTCGGAAGATCTTATCTGCATCCGCGAAATCGATGCCGTGCTTGTGCAGATTGAGCCGCGCGCTTGGCCCCGTCCCAGACGAACATGATGTAGTGTAGCTACAAACGGTAGCTACGGCAAGGAGTTTCGATCTGCGCTCTAACGCTCAGCATCAGCGGCGGCGCGCAGCGCCGTCCGCTGCATGCTGTTGTTAGGCCTCAAACGCGTCACCTTTCCCCAAATTGCATCTGGAGCACTTGGTGGCCAGGTTGTCCGGCACGGTCTCACCCCCCTTTGACCAAGGAACCATGTGGTCCACGTGCAGTTCCGTACCACGGTTCTCCAGCGGACTGGCGCCACACGAACCACACCGGAAACCGTCTCTGACCAAGATGCGAAACCTCATCCGCTCGGTGACCTCGCGTTTTGTTCTACGAGCTTGTGCTCCTGAGTGTTTCGGGCTCTCTGTTTCGATTTGAGGTTTATCTGGCTGCGCACCGAGAAGACCTGCCTCTTCTGGATCCGCCGTTACGGCAAGTCGGATCCGCGCCACCATCCGCGAAACAGGGGCGCACCCGACGTCGAGGCCTTCCTGACGAACCTCGCGGTACGCGACCATGTCGCGCCGTCAACGCAGAACCAGGCGCTCGCGGCAGTCCTGTTTCTCTATCGACATGTCCTGCAAATCGATCTGCCATGGCTTTCGGTCCGGGTGAAGGACATCGATCTCGTCCGCCGTGAACTCATCGTGCGCGAGGGTAAGTGTCGAAAAGATCGCGTCACGACCTTGCCCGAGTCTCTCCGTGCGTCCCTGGAGGGTCACCTCGCAAAGCTCGCGGAATGGTTCGCCAACGAACGCCATCGCGGTCGGCCGGGCGTTTCCCTGCCCGGTGCTCTCATGCACAAGTATCCGGCCGCGAGCACGAGCTGCGCTTGGCAATTGCTCTTCCCGGCGGCAAGGACGTGCGCCGACCCATGGTCAGGCCGTCCCGTACGCCACCACTTGCACCACAGCATCATCCAGCGCACCGTGCAGGAACTGATGGGCCACAGCGACGTGAAGACGACCATGATCTATACGCATGTTCTGAACCGTGGCGGTCGGGCCGTTCGCAGCCCTCTCGACTGACCGGTCATCTCCGACGGACACTTGGTCAGTCACCTCGCACCCATCACCGGCACCCTTCCTCCCGCATGGGACCGCTCCACCCGAGGCTGGTTATACTTGCGAGGGCCTTGAGGCGACTGGCGCCGCGGCAGCGGCATTGACCGGAGTCGATCGTGTACCTTTCAACATCGAGAATTCGCCAGGCGGGCAGCATCGCGGTGCTGTGGCTGGCGGGTGGTGTGGCGCAGTGCCTGGCCATCACGGCACAAAGCCCGTCTGACCCCGCTGCGCCGGTCACGCAGCAGCCAGCCGACCGTGCACCGGCTGCAACGCCGGCACCTCCCTCACCGCCGGCTTCGCCCGAGCCGCCGGCTTCACCTGCCGAACCCGCGCCAACGCGCGAGGAACAGCGGTCCGCCTATCGTGACTTCCGGGCGGCATTCGATGCGAAGCGATACGAGGTGGCTCGCCCGCTCGCCGAGCGCGCCATGAAGATCACCGAACAGCTGGACGGACGTGACGCGATGGCGCTGGTCACGCCATTGAACAATCTTGCCCAGACCCTGTATGCACTGAAGGACTACGCCGCGGCCGAGGAGCAGTACCTGCGCAGCATCAGGATCATCGAAACGCGCGATCCAGGCAGCTCGCGGCTGCCACACACCCTGTACGGGCTCGGTCGGGTCTATGTCGCTGCGAACCAGCAGGAATTCGCCATCGTCATGTTCAAGCGGGCTGTGGAGATCACGCGCAAGAGCGATGGGCTGTTCTCCACCAGCCAGCTCCCTTTTCTTCACCCGCTGATCGACGCCTACGAGCGCGCCGGGCACGACGCCGACGCGGACCGTGAGGAGCAATACCTGCTGAACATCGCGCAGCGCAACTTTCCTCCGACCAGCCCGCAATTCATCGCGGCGATGGAACGCCAGGCGCGCTGGCAGGAAGCGCAGCACCAGTTCACGGCAGCACGGCACATCTGGGCGCAGGCCATCGAACTGACGCGACGGGCCGGAGACGTGCGCGACATCCGGCAGGTCAACCAGTTGCGCGGCATGGCGCGCTGCTACCGCAACGAGTACCTGTACGGCTCTGCCGAATCGGGAGCGGACGCCCCAGATGCCGACCCATTTCAGCTCGGCGGTCCGACGCTCGGCCGGTCGCAGCCGCGACGGCTGGATGCCGATGGACAGCATCTTCTGGACACTGCACTGAATCTGCTGCAGAACGCGCAGGGCCCCCTGGGCACGAAGCTCAGGCGGGACACGCTCATCGACCTGGGTGACTGGCTCTGGGTCGGCGGAGACTACAAGGCGGCCGCCGTGAGATACGCCACCGCCTGGGATCTGCTCACCACCCGGGAGCGCGCATCGGACGGGCCGGACAACCCGCTGGCCCAGCCGGTGCTGCTGTACTACGAGGAACCGCGCGCCGCGGTCCGCAATCCAAAGGCCAAACCGGAAGATCTGGTGCAGAAATTCGTCGAGATGGAGTATCCGGTCAACGACCGGGGCCGCGTGGGCGACATCAAGGTCACCAACAGCGATGCCAGCGAATCCCAGCAGAAATCCGTGATGGCGGCCGTGCACCGCGCCCTGTATCGGCCGCGACTGGTCGATCGCAAGCCCGCCGCCACCGGCGGCGTGAAAATGCGCGAGATCGTCTACGCGAAGAACTGATCCGCAGCATCGCACCCGCAGCATCGCACCCGATGCGCGCCGTAGCTCGCATGTGTATCATCTCTGCCCAATCCACCATGTTCCAGCAATCCTCCCGTCGCAGTTCATTCGCTGAACTTACCCTTGCGTGTCTTGCACTGCTTTGCTTCGCGCTGTTCACCCAGGCCGTACACGCCGCCACCCGCATCACGCCTGCGCTGTCGACTCCGGCAGTCGCCACACCGGATGAATTCGCGTCGCGCACCGCGCTGGCCGTCATGCGTCGCGGGGGCAATGCGGTGGATGCCGCGGTGGCCACGGCTTTCGTGCTGGCGGTGACCTATCCGGAGGCCGGCAACATCGGTGGCGGCGGCTTCATGATGATCTACATGCATGGCAAGCCCGCCTTCGTCGATTACCGCGAGACCGCTCCGGCCGCAGCGACGCGGGACATGTACCTCGACGACAAGAGCGAGGTCATCAAGGATGCGAGCACCATCGGGGCACGGGCTGCCGGAGTGCCCGGCACGGTGGCCGGCCTGTGGCTGGCGCACAAGCGCTACGGCAAGCGGCCATGGCGCGAACTCCTGCAGCCCGCCATCCGGCTGGCCCGCCAGGGTTTCACGGCACCCCTGCACATGGCGCAGCGGGTCGAGGAGGCATTGCCTTCCTTTGCAGGGCGCACGAATTTCGATCGCTACTTCGGTCATGTCCACGGGGCCGAAACCTTCCGTCAGCCGGAACTGGCAGCGACGCTCTCGCGCATTGCAGCGACCGGAGCCCGGGAGTTCTACCACGGGCGTACCGCGCAGCTCCTGGTTGCCCAGATGAAGAAGGATGGCGGTCTGATCAGCGCGAAGGATCTCGCGGACTACCAGGCCAAATGGCGCGATCCCCTGGTGGCCGACTGGCGCGATCTCAAGCTCCTGACCGCGCCGCTCCCGAGCTCGGGTGGTTTCGCCCTGATCGAACTGCTGAAGATGCACGATGCCCTGTCAGCACAATTTGCGGGTCTGGCGCTCAATTCCACCCGGTACGTGCATCTGATCGCCGAGATGGAAAAGCGCGTGTTCGCTGATCGGGCGGAGTATCTGGGTGATCCGGATTTCGTGACAGTCCCGATTGAAAAGCTCATCGAACCCGACTACATCCAGCGCCGCGCGTCCGAAGTCCGCCTGCATGAGATCTCGCCGGTCGCAGAGGTGCATCCAGGGCTCGAGGAAAGTCACAACACCACGCATTTTTCCATCCTGGACCCGGAAGGCAATGCCGTCTCCAACACCTACACACTGAATGACTGGTACGGAAACGGCGAGGTGGTCGAAGGTGCCGGGTTCCTGATGAACAACGAGATGGATGATTTCTCGGTCAAGGCAGGCGTACCCAACACCTATGGCGTGGTGGGCGGCAATGCCAACGCCATCGCGCCGGGCAAGCGCATGCTGTCCTCCATGTCGCCGACCATCGGCCTGCGTAACGGCAGGGTAGCGCTGGTGGTGGGAACACCGGGCGGCTCCACCATCTTCACCTCGGTGTTCCAGACCCTGCTGAACCTGTATGACTTCCACATGACGCCCAAGGAGGCGGTTTCAGCTGCGCGCTTCCACCATCAACTGCTGCCACCCGACCAGATCATCTACTCGGTGTGCTGCTCCCTGCCCCGCGACACGATCGAGGGCCTGCGGGCCATGGGTTACAAACCGCAGCAGAGCAGCTGGGAATTCGGTGATGTCCAGGTGATCACCGTCGATGCACACGATCAGGTGAACGCAGCCTCGGACCCGCGCGGTCGTGGGGTGGCGCTCGCAGGCTATCCGCCCTGAGGGAACAGGTTCGCGCCGCTCAGGCGCCGGCAACCTCGACCGCCTGGCCGACCTGAAGCCGACCATTCGCGCCGCTCACCAGGATGCCATTCTGGCCGAAAATCGCGCCTCGCAAGGCGCGGTCCCAGCGGTACGATTTGAGCGTGCGCAGCGGCTCATCACCCTGGCGTTCGCCCGTGCCCTGATCCACACTGGGGATGGCACAACGCGCACAGGGTTTGACCAGGCGAATCCGCACTTCGCCCGCCGTGAACTCGCGGATGTGATCCTCCTGGTACGGGGCAAGGCCGCTGAGCACGATGTTCGGCCGGAAGCGGTTCATGGGCAGCGGCTGCGGCAGTCGTGAGTTCAGATCCTCGAGCGAGCCTTCCGACAGGACCAGAAAGGGAAACGCGTCCGAGAACAGCGCAGCGGCGTCAAGTCCATCGGTCCAGCGGGGCGCGACGGGTCGACGCGTACCCATGTCAAAGCTCACCAGACGCAGCGGCCTGCCGAGAAAATCGCTGACCCATCGCGCCGCCGGCTCGCCCGCATCGATGCCGGTGCACTGATCGTCCCATATGCTCACCGTCACGCGCTCTGGCATGTCCGCACCGACGGACAGTTCCGGCATGCCCGGCGCCGCTGCAATCAGTCCGCCATCGACGAGGCGCGGGCGGATCAGGGCGAGCCGCGGCAGTTCCCGCTGGGTCTGGTAACGTCCCCTGGCGTCGACGATCATCCAGCGGCGATCCGACTCAAGTCCGGTCGGCAATACCCGTGCATCCTCGAGCGGGATTGCCGCGCAGGATTTGACCGGATGGACGTTCAGGGCGGAAATGCGGATGCCGGGCATCATTCCACCATGGGGACTTCCTCGGCTTCGCTGGTCCCCTGCCCCTGCTCCGCCGCGACCAGCGCCTCTCCATGCACCAGCCGCTTCACCGCGGCCTGTTCGGGAAACTGCACCAGGAACTTGGAAGCCGCATCGCGCATGGCGCGGTTGGTGGCGACCTGCAGCGGCTTCTCGGCCGACAGGCCCTCGCTGTCGGCCGTACCGTAACCCGTGAACTTGAAGGAATCCACCAGCGCTCCTGTGGGCGTGGACAGGTTCAGTCGGTACTTGATGGTCACCGCGTAGAAATTGCTGTTGGTGTCGCGCGGGGTGACGAAGGAAAATTGTTCGATCCGCGGTTCGATGACGGCCTTCACCGGCGCGGGAGCCGATTCGCCCGGAAACTGCTCCAGCACACGGGTGTGCGTGAAGGCCTGCGCAAACAGGTCATTCGTGAGCCGCACATGCACCTCGCCCAGCGAGATCTGCCAATCGGATCCCCAGCGCGTCTCCCGATACTCGAACTTGCGATACTCGGGCCCGTAATAGATGCCCACATCCAGATCGAGGGGTTCGATGAGCGCCTTCGGCAGCTTGATCTCTGGTTTGACTTTCGTGGCACCGCATCCGGCCAGGGCGAGCACACAGGCCATGACGACAAGGAGCGGGCCCAGGGGCCGTGCCCGAGGATTCTTGATGTCGAGGATATCCGGCATGACCCTCACCCCACCGGCAACACCAGCGGCGGCAGCCGGCGATGCCCCTTCGATGCAGGCAGGCCGACGAAGGCGCCGCCGTTCTGTTCACACATCAGGCGCATCAGCTCGGCATAGCGCCGGGCCGTTTCCTGCGGTTGATCCGGTGGCATGGGAAAGCCCAACGCGTGTATACGCACCCGTCGATCTTTGTTCAGCCGGGTCACCTGGTCAAGTGCATCCTGGATGGATGGGCCGGTGAAATCATCACCCAGATAATAGATGCTCACGCGGTGGTCACGAGACCAGAAATCATCCAGCGCACGCACGATGCCCTCGGTCGGCGAGGAGTTCGAGTAGGTCACCCAATGCTCCAGCGAATCCATGATCACCTTGCGGCGGGCCGGATTGTCTGACATCCAGCGCGCGGCAGTGCTGGGGAACAGGTAGACACCCTCGTCATCCATCACCTGCAGGCCCTTCAGCTTCGGATACAGATCCAGGATCTGCTGCATGTGCTGCTTCATGTCTTCCCAGTGGTTTTCCTGCATGCTGCCCGAGGTGTCGATGACGAACACGACATATTCACTGTCGGCCGGAATGCCCGCCATCGGTGCCGTCGAGGGGCGCCTGTAGTTGGCCAGCATCCGGCGCTGGTCCTCGTTCAGGCGCTGGTAGGTGGCCACCAGCTGCTGTTGCAGCTGGTTGTTGAACTCGGCGTCCTTCTGGCTGGCATTGTACCGGCCCTGGATGTCGGTCAGGTCGCCGCCCAGCCGGGCGAGCCTGCTCTTTTCGTCCGAGGTCTGTTCGATGCGCCCTTTGAGTTCGCGGTTCAGGATCCGGGTTTCGCCGCGGATCTCGTACAGCGCCTGTTCGAGCTTTTCAACCTGCCCACCGAGATTCTGTTCGGTCTTTTCCAGCACGATCGGCTGACGCACCTGGGTCAGCACCAGCAGCAGGATCATCGCACCGAAGCCGCAGCAGATGCAGTCCAGGAACGACATGCTGAACACTTCGAATTCCCGGCGGCGGCGTCGCATTACGGCCCCATACCCTTCAGGGCCAGTCGGCGGAGGGCACGAGAAAAGTGCCGCCGGTGGCGATGGCCAGGTGCCAGAAGGCGGTTGGCGCCGAAGTGTCGCCTTCCATCGGGAACAACACCGTACTGACCTTTGCGCCGGCCGGAATCGCCTTGCGCGCGGCCTCGAACAGCGACAGACGCTCCTTCGCGCGCACCACACTGTGCGCAGCGGGCGCCTTCACTCCCTGCGTCGGCAACCCGTCGGTGAGCAGGATGACCTGGTCGGGTTTCGGGTTCAGCCGGTCCAGGGCGGCAAAGGCATTGACCAGTGAGGTGCCATCCCGCGGCACGATGGTCCGCAGCCGGTCGAGCACCTCGTTGCGCGCCTTGGGATCACTCCCTGCGAGCCATTGCGGCGCACCGCCCGCCCCGAGGTAATTTGCCTGGGTGTTGAAGGCGACAACCTGGAAGGTGGCATCCAGAGGGATCTGTGTGGTGACCCATCGCACCGTGTCCACGGTGCGCCGCCACTTCGGTGCGGCAAGCTGCTGCTCGACCGGGAGATTGCGGATGCGCAGCACGTTGACGATGGTGGCATCGAGCATGCTGGCCGAGGCATCCACCAGGATGGCGATGTGGTTGCCATTGACCTTGAGGCCGTTGAAATACAGCCGCTCGCCGGTTCCGCGGAAGGCGCTGAGATTCTCGCCCCGCGGACCGCCGTTCACCGTTCCCCCCTCCAGCCGGCGCATGCCCTCGTCCAGCGATTTCACGTCCGCACGGAGCTTTTCGATGCTCTCGCGCTTGGAGATGTTGATGCCCTGATATTCAGCCAGGTCTCGCTGCATGCGCGCGATTTCCGACAGCACCCGGTCGGCGCGTCCCGCCGCCTGTGCTTTTTCCTCATCGGTCTTGCGCAGCGTGTTGCGCAGGACGGCCAGGTTCTTGTAACCCTCGATGACCTGCTCCTCCAGCAGGTTGACCTCGGCCGTGAGGTCGGTGGAGCGCTGCATCTGCCGCATGCCGTTCTGCGCGGCGACCAGCATGTAGATGAGGATCACCGCGCCGAATCCTGCGCAGATGCAATCCAGGAACGACATGCTGAACACTTCCAGGCGCTGGCGCCGGCGACGCGTGGCCATCTTTCAGTCCATGCGCACGAGCGCCAGTTCCACGCCCGGATTGCCCAGCCTCAACCGGTCGCCCGCGCGCAGCAGCGCGCGCGAGACCACGCGCTCGTCATTGAGGAAGGTGCCATAGCGGCTGTGGTCGATCACGAAAGCCTGTCCGGCCTCGATCAGCAGGGTGCAGTGGCGCCGTGACACCCCCGGTACCGAAGGCGCAATGCTCAGCGCTGATCCGGTCTCTCCCGCAGTGCCCACCGCCAGCGGTTCGCCAGACAGCGCCGATGCCCGTCCCGCGAACACCACATGCGTGGCAGCCGATGCGGCATCCGGCGATGCGGCGATGCGCACCGGTGCCCAGGCCTCATACGGCACGTGCGGCAGGCTCAGCAGCAAGGCATCGGCAGATCCCTGCAATGCGGATCCTCCCCAGATCGCCAGCGCCGCCTGTGCCGCCTGCCCGCTCCTCGTGAGGTACACCGGACAGTCATTGAACTCCGCCAATGCTTCCAGAATGCCCGGCAACCGGGCCGCTGTGCCGCCCAGCAACAGCGTCGCGGCACGGCGCGCCTGGCGCAGCCCGTGAAGCCGGGTCACCAGCATCCGCCAGGCGCCGGCGGCATCGGCTGAAGCGTGCGCCGCGCGGTACTCGATGCTGTAGGTCTGCCCGTGAGCCTGGACAGTCCCCGTCACGGGAACCGGCTCACGCTGCAATTGCACCAGCCAGCGCGGCAACGCATCGTACAGAGCCTGTTCGACGGTGGCATCGTGCAGCGGATCGAAGCGCGTCTGGGCAACCATGCGTGCGGCGAAACCCTTGCACCAGCCGTTCAGCAATGTCCGCAGCCCCAGCTCCGGCAGCACCACGGTGCGATGGCGCGCAACGCGCTCGTGCACCGACACTTCGCACAGCACGGCCCGCTCCAGCTCGACGTCGATGTACCAGACGGTGCCCTGTACCGGCAATGCGGATACGGCCGCCGCGGCCCGATCCGCCAGCAGGGCAACGTCCAGTCCAGCCGCCTGAGCCACGCCCAGCAGTACACCGAGCTGCGACTGCGTGCTGGCGGGGCTGGCGAGCCAGATGCCGCGATCCCGGCCCAGCGCCTCCCGCCAGCCCAGCATCTGACGATAGACGACATCGGCAGCCGGCGATTTCATGACGCCGATGGCGGCCGCCTCGGGCTCCGCCCACTGGCTCGTCAGGGTTGCATGCGGATGAAGCCGCGCGCCAGCCGTCGCCGTTTCACCAAAGCACCACTGGTTGCCATCCAGCCGGGCATGACCTGAATCGCGCAACCGCTCGCGCGTGGCATCCCAGGCCACGAAATCAGCATCGTTGAGCTCCAGCGCATACATGCCTGCGGCCACCGCCTCAGCGCACGTACATGTGGCGGATGAGGCGATCGTCCAGATAGCTCTCGGCGTCGAGCACGAACCGCTCCTGGGTGCGCTGCAGGGCATGCAGCAGGAACATGACCATGATCGAGAACAGCAGCGCGATCAATGTCGAGTTGAAGGTGATGCCAAGTCCCGAGGTGACACCCGAGATGTCACCGGTGACGGCCTTCTGTGCCTGTCCCAGTGCATTGCCGATGCCACGCACCGTACCGATGAATCCGATGGCGGGAATGGCCCAGGCAATGTAACGCAGCATCGACAGCTCGGAGTCCAGGCGGTCGCCCTCGGTCTGACAGACGGTGTGCGATGCGTTGGCGGCATCCTGCACATTGCGGGTGGCGGCGAATCGCCCCAGTGCCACCAGCAGGGCGCGCGGCAGCAGGGAACTGCCGTTGCTCTGCTCGAACGCCTCGATCTGCCGTGCATATTCGCGCGTATCCTCGGGCAGGATCCGCACGCCGTCCGGAACGTGCACGAGGTTCGTCTCGAGCACGCGCTGTTCGCGCCGCAGGTGGACGGCCTTGTAGGTCAGGATCGACACCGCCCACAGCAGCATGATCATGCAGGTCTCCTGTTCGTAATCCTTGACGATCACGAACAGTGAACGCTCCGGGATGTAGGTGGGGTCGCTCTGGCGGCGCGCCTGATCGGTGAGCAGGGCATGTGCCGTGGGGCGGATCCAGGTGGCGTACATGGACTGGATGCAGATCACGATCAGCAGCAGCGCCACCGCCGCAAACAGGAACTCGTTGGGATATCTTCGTTTCATGCTTCAGATGTCCGCCGGAAATGGAATGTCATCATCGGCACTGCCCTTGTCGGTGGGATTGAATCGCCGGGGTGCCTTCTTCGAAGGCTTGCTCCCGTCATCGTCGTCATCGGCTGCCGCCGGGCCCTTCGCCGCGGGCGTTCCCGACCCGGGCGGTGCGGTCGTGGAGTCCGCCGGCGGAGCCGGAGCACTGGCGGCGGGCCGGGAAGCTTCAGGGACAGGCTTTGCCTCCTGAGCCCGTGCCAGCGTCATCAGCAGAAGCGTGGCCGCGAGACCCTCAAGGACCCGCATAGCGAGCCACCCGGAAGCCCAGATCCGGCCGCGGGTTCGAGGCGCCGTCACGCCAGGTCAGCCGCAGTTCGGTGATCGAGGCGCTGCGAAAACTGGATCCGCGGATCACGTGTTCCTTGCCACCCGCGGGTCCGAGAGGATCGACCTCGCGTGCATCGGCATCAGCCGGCACCGCGCTGTACCAGTCGTTGACCCATTCGGATACGTTTCCTCCGATGTCGAACAGGCCGAGCGCATTGGGCGGGAACTTGCCGGGGGCGGTGGTGACAGCATAGCCATCAGTGTAATCCGGCAGGGTCACATCGAGCACGGATCGCGCGGCGGTATCGGCATAATTGCCGCTTTCCGGCGGCACCGGCAACGATCCGCCCCAGGGAAACCGGAGCGCCGCCGCCTGGCCATCGTAGCGCGCGACGAACTCCCACTCCGCTTCCGTGGGCAGGCGATATCCGGTTCCCACCGGTGTGACGAGTTTCCAGTCGTCGCCCTGTTTGACATAGGCCGGCGGCAGTCCCTCCTGCCCACTCAGCCAGTTGCAGAAATCCACCGCCTCACTCCAGGTGAGGTTGACTGCCGGCTGGGTATCGAGATCCAGGGTCTTGCTGTGGAATACGCCCGAGGCGTGGGATTCACGGAAGCGCCGGAATTGAAGATTGGTGGTTTCCTTCGTCGCCATGTAGAACGGCCGGCGCAAGGCCACTCGACGCTGCACTTCGTTCGACCGACGCCCCGGGTCACGGCGATTGCTCCCCATCAGGTACTCACCGGAAGGCATCAATCGCAACTCCATCCCCAGCGTGTTGTTCAGCACCGCAGGGAGCGCCGCCCGCGCCGATGTCCCGGCCGGCAGCAGCCGGAAGTTCACCACCTGCGGATCGGCGGGTCGGGGGGTGATGGTCGCGCGATAACTGTCAAAGCCTGGCTTTCGCACTTCCAGTTGCACCGTCGCGGCCGGCAACCTGAAGACCTGCCCGGCCTTGCCCAGCTCCCGACCGTCGGCGAAAACCACGGCATCGGCCGGTTCGCCGCGCACGCTGATCTCGCCCAGCACGGGCGTCAGCTCCAGCGCAAGCTTCGCGCCCGGTGCACTGCGAAGATCCACGCGCCGCATCACCGGCTCATAGCCCGCACGCTGCACGACAATTTCATAGGAAAGACCCGGCGGCAAACTCATCTGCAGTGGCGTGCGCCCGCGATAGCGGCCGGCAACCGACACGTCCGCGCCATCCGGCACCGAGTTCACCGAAAGCCGCGCATCCGGTGCAGCCAATCGCACCGGGCCCACGGTCTGCGCCTCACCCCCATGGACCAGCACACTGCCCCGCCACGTCTTCAGGCCCGCAGAATCCAGTTCCAGTGACCGCAGTCCTGCATCCAGATCCAGGGTCAGCGGCGTGATGCCGGCATCCGCTCCGTCCACACTCACCCGTGCGCCTGCCGGATCGCTCAGCACCGTGACCGCCGCCCATTGCGCGATCATCGCAGGCGTGACCACCTCGATCGCACCGCCGCCCTTCACCCACACAGAGGAGGTGTACGCGGCGTAGCGCGGCGCCTCGATGCGAAGTTGATGCCGGCCGGCCGGCAGGGTTGCCGGGTTGTCCTGCACGCGCTTTTCGTCCCAGTACACCACCGCCCCGGGAGGGAGCGATGCAATCTTCACCTGGCCTGGGGCCGGCAGCAGTTTCAGCTTCAGTTCCGTGGGCGAGGAAGCATCGAGGGTCAGCTTCTGTCGCAGCGGCAGGAATCCCTTCCTCGTTGCCTCGAGCCCGTAGGATCCAGGCAACAACCAATATCGCCCTGCCAGAAGCGGCTTGAAGCTTCCTCCCTGGATGGACACCTGAGTATCCGCCGGATCGGTCTGGATGCGCAGCCCGATGGCTCGGGCCCCGAACACGAAAACGCTCACCGCCGCCAGCAGCAGAACCAGCAGGCCCGATGCCAGCGGCCAGCGCTTTTTCCCCGGAGGCAGGGCCGCCCCTGGTGGTTGCGGAGCAAACGCGGCGCGATGCACAGGCAGGTCGGCCGGATCCGCATCCTGTTCATCGGCCGGAGCCATGACATCCGGCGGCGCCGTACGATTGTCGGCATCGTGCTGGATCTCGAGGTGCAGGGGCAGCACCGGCGGCACCAGCAGGGTTGCCTGGGGCAGGGTGAGGCGCATGCCCGGCATGAGCCACTGTGGCCGCTCATCCGGACCCTCCCTTCGCAGAAACAGGCGCTCATCGCTTTGCCCAAGCCAGGCAAGCACTTCTCCGGCCGGCACCCCAGGCACGAGCACCGCCGATCCCGGACCTCCGATCGAAACCGGAAATTCACTGGCGGCGAACAGCCGCTCGCCCAGCGGTTCACGCAGCCGGATGGGGTCGTTCATGTCGGGCCGGACCGCCGGTCGAAGCCCACCGCAGCCCTCAAATCTGTTCCTCGCAACGGATATCGACCACCACGTCCTTCTCGCCAGGGACGACCTCGATCTCGCGCCGCACATCGTGATAGCCGAGCCGCGTGCCCACCACGGTGTATCGCCCCGGCTTCAGACTCACCGACCGCTGCCCGAACCGTCCCAGCGCCCCGACCCGATAGATGGTCACGTCCGTGATGCCATCCGAGCGCAATGCCACTTGCACGGTCGACTGGTACAACCCGAGCAGGTCTCCCACCCGCGAGATCTGCCCGCTCAGGCGCGGCCCGCGCTCTTCCAGTCCTCGGGCCCGGCCCAGGGCCGCATCGGCGGCTTCACGCACATCACTGGCTGAAAGCCGTTCCGGGTGATCGATGTATCCAGCCAGCTCCGTATCGAGCTGGAGCCGCCCCTGACTGCGCCGTGCGCCCTCCAGACCCAGCGCGAGCGTGCCATCGACGGCCAGCATCGCGCGATACGCATCCAGTGCCTCCTGCCACCGCTCGTTGCGCTCATCCTGCGCAGCCTCGGCCTTCAGCGCCTGCAACCGCTCGGTCACGCGCACATCGCTCAACTGCTGGTTGAGCCGATGGACATCGGCATTGTCCGGATGCATCTCCTGCGCGGCCGCCAGGGCCGTGATCGCGGCGCTGTAGCGCTTGTTGCGGATTCCTTCCAGTGCAGTCGCAAGCAATTGCGAGAATCGCGCATCGTCGGCCTGTCCATTGAGCCTGGCCAGCGCATCGTGAGCGGACGATGACCGGGGATCGATCTGCAGCGCCGCACGGTATTCGCGTTGCGCGGCACCCGCATCACCGGCCTGCTCGGCCTTCGCACCGGCATTGACATGTGCGAACACCTGCTCGCACACCTGCGCACGCTCGATGCCGATCTTCGCGGCCTCATCATCCGGCTTCAGTGCGAGCGCATAGTTGTACTCGTTCAGCGCCTGCGGTGGCAGGCACTGCGCCAACGCCGCATCGCCATCGGCAAGCGCCCGACGATACAGCTCCGGCATCGCCTGTTGCGTGACCTGCAGGGACTGCAGCGCCGAGCTGAAGTCGGCATGCGCGGTACCGAAGTCGCGCCGGTCGAAGGCCGCAAGACCCTGCTTCATTGCCTCCTCCCCCGCAACGAAGGTGGCAATCGGCCGCGCAGCAGCACCATGATCCCTCAATCCGGCTTCCAGCGACTGAGCCTGATCGCGGACCTGCTCGGCCGCCAGCTTCTGTTCGGCCAGACTCCTGAGCCCTGCGGGTGCGCTCGTGGCGGCCGGCGTGGTGGCGGCCGGTGCCCCTCGCGCGATGGGCGCGGGCTGCTGGATGAGTCCTGCACGGGATGCCACCGAGGCAACCTGCTCCACTGCCGCCTGCCTCATCTCCTCGGGCAGCCACACGAAAGCCGCGATTGCGGCTCCGAGCAGGATCATCAGCACGGGCCAGCGCCAGACGCTGGCGCGCGACTGGAATGGAGAGGCGCTGCTCACGCCCGGCCCCGGCACATGCTTCCATGCTGGAGTGTCCACCGCCAGCGGCACCGGTTCAACGGGCAGATCAACCACGGAGATCTGCGGTGGCGGTGGCGAGCTGCGCAGGATGATGGTGGGGTCCGACACCCCCATCCGGGGTTCGATTTCGATTGCGGGTCCGCCGGGGGCTGGTGCCGGGGATGCCGATGCGGGCGCTGCCGGGGCCAGCCCTGGCCTGACCCGGGGTGTTGGCCGCGGCTCCGGCCGGGCCGGCAGGATGACGGTCCGATGTGCATCGGGCATGCGCGGGGATGAAGCGATGAAGTCACCTTCCTGCTGCGGCGAGGTCGAATTCATCGGCACCAGCCGGTCGATGACCTGATCGAGCGACGGCCGGCGCGCGGGATCCGCGCTCAGCAGCGCCTGCATGATGCTCCGGGCCTCGAGCGGCATTCCATTGAGCGCGGGAGCCGGGCTCGAGGCGACCCCGGGATACCCGGGCGGATAGCCTGTGGCGAGCTCGAACAACAGTGCGCCGAGGGCATAGCGATCGTCCTGCATCGAGATTGCGCCGCCCTTCAACCGTTCGGGGCTCGATGTGTAGGGCGATCGCCCATCGCCCGGCAGCCAGGGATCGGCCAGCACGGGGTTTCCCTGGGGATCACGCCTCAGGTTGCCCAGCTTCAGATCCCCGTGCACGAAATTCTCGCGATGCAATTCCGCGAGGATCTGCACCACCTGCCCCAGCCATACCGACCATTTCTGGTAGGGCGCCCCGCGCAATCCGGCGTTGTCCTCCGGCAGGAAAGGCAGCTCCAGTGTGATCTGCTCACCCGCCGTGTGCACACCGAGAAGCGGCATGAATTGCGCAACATGCAGGGCGCGCCAGTCCGCCAGTCGCCTCACCAGCAGAGGTGACGGCGGGCCCGCAGGCAGGAATTTCAGCGCCACGCGGGTTCCGGTGTTGCCCGTCGCCCCGTGCTTTTCGGCGAGCCAGACCGACGGCCGCCTGTCCACGGCCGGTGCCAGTTCCTTCAGCAGCCGGAACTGCGACAGCCACTGCTGGCCGGGCTCCAGCGCGATCATGTGGGTCCCGATGGCGGGCCGGAAGCATCATGCGCCGCGGAGGAAGAAGGGGCGGCGCCCGGCAAGTCAGCCGTGCCCGGCGCAGCCGGTGTGCCCGACGCAGCCGGTGTGGCAGGTGCACCTGGTGCGGCAACCGGACCCGGTGTGCCCGACGCCACTCCGGCTTCCTCGGTGTAGATCTCGTGCAGCATCTTGCGCCACGTCACGTACTGCTGCTCGGCGGTGCCCGTCAGCTTGAGCGTACGACCTTCCACATCGACCACCTGTCCCTTCACATCCGCATCCAGCGATGCGGAAAGTTCCTTCAGGCTCGCCGTGTGATTCTTGGCTTCCGCGCTCTTCTTCAGACCTGACAGAACCGCATACACTCCGCCGACTGCCGCGGCAGTGCGGCCGATGCTCTCCGCCCGGCGGCAGCTGTAGTTGCCGCTGCCGCAGACACCGGGTGCAAAAATGCTGCCCAGCACGGCGGCGGCCCCCAGCACCGTGCGAGTACGCGCCTGACTCTTCAGTTTCTCCTCGGCCAGCACTTCGGTGTAGCTGTCACGGCGCCAGCCGTTGTAGGCTTCGCTCACCTGTTCGGAGAAGCCGGCGTACTGGTCGCTGACGGTGTCGATCAGGTCCGAGTCGCGATCGCGGATCTTGCGGACTCGCAGAAGCATCGGATCATTTTCCGCCGGCAAACGCTGGATGCGGGTGATGCCCTTCGAATCGCTGGCCAGATACCCTGCGAACCTGTCCGGCGCCAGATCCCGGGCGAATTTCAGTTCGGTGATCTGACGGATGGCCACGAGGTCGGCCGCGGACAATTTCTCGCGCGCAGCAAGGATGTCGTTGGCGATATGGACGAACAGGTTGGCGAACGGGTCACGGGCCCGGGCGGCCGCCGCATCATGGTAGGAAGCGATGTCCGCCTCGGCCTCATAGCGCCTGGCCAGCCATTTGCGGCCGGCACTGTCGTGAACGGCGATGTCGAGCTTGAGACGTGCGCCGTTCGACTCGACGATGTCACCGGTCACCTGGATGTCCATGAACTGCACACTGTCGGGGATGACGCGCACGGCGCCCCATTGCCCGGATCCTGCCAGCGTGTCGCGCAGACCATTGGCGAGGAATCTCGCTTCGGTCCTGCGCACATCCGGATACAGGCGCCGCTTTTCCAGTTCGGCGGCGTTGTTCTCCAGCTCCGCGGGGATCCCGGTTCCCAGGACGTGAATGCCGATATCGAGCAGCTGCGATTCCGGAATCTGCGCTGTGGCAAGCGTCGCCTGAAGCTTTGGCTGCGGCTTCGTATCCTGGACCACGCAACCACCCAGCAGCGCGGCACACAGCGCCGCGGCAATCCAGGCAGGTTTCGATGCCGGTTGACTCACAACGCTACCGCTTCACGCTGGTCTTGTAATCCTGGTATTCCTTCCACAACTTCTCGCGCAGCTCCGGATCGGTTTCCTTCTCCGCTGCTTCGCGCAATTGCCTGGCCACCAGGTCATCGTCCTCACCTGTTCCGACGCCGGGTGGAATGCTGGCCGGACCCTTGCCAACTCCTCCGGGACCCGCACCTCCACCACCGCCACCCTTGTCGGACTTCAGATCGCCCGGGCGACGCGCAGTGGACCCGTCGCGCCCATCGGTATCGGCACGCATGTCGCCATCGCCACGTCGATCGCGCGCACCCCGGTCACTCCCTCCTGCGCCGGTGCCCGCATCGTCACCCGCACCACCGCCGCCTTGTGCATCTCCCGATCGCGCCGTACGCCGATCCTCGCGCTCACGGGCGATTCGGGCCTGTTCCTTTCGTACCTGCGCATCGAAATCTCCCAACGAGGCATCCAGTTCGCGATCCACCGCCGCGCGCCGCTCCTCGGGCGTCCTGGGTGGCACGGATGGTCCGGCTCCCGAGCGCACGTCACCGGCCGTGGAAGAGCCCGAACCGGATCCGGTCCGGGCACCGGCGTCGGCTGCATTGCTGCCGTCGGTTGCTTTGCCAGCCTCGGCTGTGTTGCGGGCCTCGGCTGCCCTTCCAGTGTCAGCCTGTGCGCCCGGAGCGTCACCTGCGCCTGCATCCCTGGTCGCGCCGGCCGACCCGGCGGTACCCGGCTGCCCCCCAGGCCGACCGCCATGCTGATCACCCGACTGCCCCCCCGGTAGCCCGGTGGACTGACTCCCCGGCTGCCCCCCAGGCGGCCCGCCCGGCGGCCCCCCCTGACCTCCCCCTCCGTTGGTCGAGGCACAGGCTGCGATCACGCAGGCAGCGGCAATCAAAGCCGAACAGCGCAAGGTTTTCCGGTCGATGGAACTCATGGACAGATCACACCCGGTTCAGTGCCCGGTCGCCGAAGCCACCGGCCTGGCTGTCGCCTGGCCGTGCATGAAACTCTTCAATTGCGAGGACAGGCGATCGCAAGCCGTGCCCTGCACGCGCGCGATGAAGGGCAGCGGCACGATGGCGCCCACCAGTGCCGAAGTGCCGGTGACATCGGTACTCACCGTGCCTGCCGATCGTGCCTGCTTCAGATCCCATACCGTTGCCTGATAATCCGATTCCTTTTCCCACCAGCCAAAACCGATGCATCCGGCGGCGCCTGGCGCGGCTCCGCAGGCAATGCTGCCGCCACTGTCGGTCTTGCGCGTCACCCCGTTGATCCAGACCACGTACCGGACTCCCGTCTCATCGAGCCGCTGCGCCACCTGCCTGTGCGCCAGCAGCTCCGAAACCGCCTCGGCGCGCACCGGCGCGATGCTCGGCTCGAACCATGGAAACATCTCGTTCACGAACTGGTCGTTGTCGTGCACCTTCATGCCATTCGCGCCGCGCCCGAGCTTGGCGCCCACGCAGTCCAGGAACTTCGCTTCAGTGCCGGCGCCGTCAGTCTGGGGCTTGGCGAGCACCACGATGCCCTCGTTCGGGGCGACCGCCACGGGCATTTCGCGGACCTCATCGGTTCGCGCGCGCATGCAGGCGGAAAGCACTGCGGTGCACAGGGTGACGGCGAGAATCCGTACCGGAGGCGTCATGGCCATTGGAGGCTTCCCGGAGCTACGTGGGTTTCGAGTATAAGGCAAGACCGCGAGTTCCCAAGGCCTGCCCGGCCGGGCCCGGAATGACCCGCAGCCGCGGGATGGACGTGTATGGACATCCAGTCGATATGCGTGCGGCCATGGAATCTTCCTTGCGCTGACCCCTTCCCTGCCCGTCATGCGATTCACGGATCGGGACCTTCAAATCCAGGAGTCGACATGAAAACCCTCGCAATCGCCGCATTCCTGTTTGCCAGCGCCTGTCAGGCGCAGGGCGTGGGGCGGCTCGCCCAGGTACAGATCGTGGATCGTGACACCGGAGCCGCGCTCACGCTCCACCGCCATCGCGGCGAATGGTGGGTGGCCGGAAAGGCCGGCGGACGCTACGCCATCCGTGTGAGCAACCCGCGTGCCGGGCGGATGCTCGCGGTCATGAGCGTGGACGGCATCAACGTAATCACCGGGCAGGATGCCGGGTGGAACCAGAGCGGTTACGTGTTCGCACCCGGGGACCGGTATGAAGTGGCTGGCTGGCGCAAGAGCGACGAGGAAATCGCGGCCTTCGAGTTCACGGACCCTTCCCGTTCCTATGCGGCACTCACCGGCCGGCCCGGCAACATCGGTGTCATCGGACTGGCCCTGTTCCGCGAGCGACCGCCAGGCACCGCAGCCGCCAGCGGTTCCACCGATGCGGGCCATGCACGGGCGGAATCCGGACCGGCGAGACCATCCCTGGGCACCGGACACGGCGAGCGGGAATACTCGCCCGCGGATACCACCCGCTTCGACCGCCTGGGCAACACGCCCGATGAAATCATCCGCATCCGCTATGACAGCTACGACAACCTCGTGGCCATGGGCGTGATTCCGCGGCAACGACGCGTCCCGCCGGTGCCGGATGCGTTTCCACAAGCACCGGCTGGCACCTATGTTCCGGATCCACCGGCAGGTGGCTGATAATGGGAGCCCATGGACCTGCCGGTCGAGTCTGACGAGAACCTCATGATGCGTTTCGGGCGCGGTGAAGCAGCCGCGTTCGAAACGCTGTATCACCGGCACGAGTCACGCCTGTTCCGCTACCTGTATCGCCAGTTGCATGATCAGGCCAGTGCCGATGACTTGATGCAGGAGGTGTGGTTCGCGGTGGCCCGAAATGCCCGGAACTACGAGCCCAGTGCCCGCTTCACCACCTGGCTGTTCACCCTGGCGCGAAATCGCATGATCGACCTGTTGCGCAAGCGCCGGCCCGAACACAGCCTGGAGCAGGGCGCGGGAGAGGAAGATGAGCCGATGCGGGATCGGATGCCCGGTGATGCCCGCGAGGAACCGCTCCGGCAGGTCGAGTCGCAACAGGCCGGTCAGGCATTGATCGAGGCCGTGGAGCGTCTGCCGGCCGACCAGCGGGATGCCTTCCTGATGCAGGCAGAAGCGGGGTTGAGCCTCGATCAGATCGCGGAAGTTTCGTCTTCGAGCTTCGAGACAGTGAAGAGCCGCCTGCGCTACGCCCGGGCCAGACTCAGGCAGGCGCTGTGGGAGTACGCATGAACGAGCCGGACGAAAAGCTCCTGCAGCGCTATCGTGAAGCCAGCGACGCACAGGCCGTGGCGCCCGGCGAACACGTGCGGGCGGCGATCCTCGCTGAAGGACGTGCCGCGGCCCGGCGATATGCGGCCTCGCCATTGGAAAGCCCGGCTGCGGCCGACCCTGCCCTGGATCGGGCGACTGCACGATCCCACGGACATCCGCGCGCGCGGCGCCGCTGGATGTATACGCTCATCGGAACGGCCAGCGCCGCTGTGCTGGCCGGCATTCTGGTGTTGCCTGGATTCCTGAAAGAGGCTCCGCCGGCAACGCCGGAGGCCGCGGTGAGCGCACCGCGAACTGTCGTTCAGGCAGAAATGGCACGCAAGAAGGTCGTGCAACCGGACACATCGGCCATCTCCGCAACAGCCCCCGCTCCCGGGATGCCCGCCCGGGCGGCATCGGCTCCCGCGGCGTCCGCACCCGCACCGGCGTCCCTGTCGAAGGAATCGGTGCAGCAGACACCGGAGGCGATGGCCGCAGACCGGTCCAGTGCCGTCAGCCTGCGGACGATCAGGCATGAACAAGCCTCACCGCTGTTCGACGCGGTGGCCGAGGATGATCCGGTGAAACTCCGGCAGGCGCTTGCAGAGGGTGCGGCCGTCGATGCGCGCGACGCACGGGGACGCACGCCCTTGCTGCTGGCAGTCGAACTCGGTCGCATGGAGATGGCGAAGGAGTTGCTGGAGCATGACGCGAACCCGGCCGTCACCGACGCGGCTGGCCTCACGCCGCTGGATCTGGCCCGGCAGCTGCGGCGGGCGGACATCGTCGATCTACTGCAGAGGGCCGGTGCGAGGCGCTGAACGAAGCGACGCGCAACATCGTTCGACGTCCGTGTCATCCGCCGCATGACGTGCACAGGCGATGCCCACCCGATCGGCACGCCAGTCCGCCCAATCCGCATCCCCACCATCGAACGGATCCGTGAGTTCCTTGCCGGCCCCGGCCATGTACGCCTCGGTCACGCTGCAATGACGTGCGATGAGGCCCGAGGCAAGACAATGAGCCTGTTTGTCCGCAAGTCCGGAAGGCAGATGGTCGCGGACCGCACGCATGCAACCCAGCGAGGAAACGGCGGGCCTCGGAGCCGATGCGCAGCCGACGAGGCTGGCCAGCGCAAGGCCGGCAAGCCACACCCTCGCACAACGCCTCTCAGCGCAGACTGCGCTGGCGCGCTGCCTCGAACTCATCGCCCGGATTCCAGGATATGCGTGTGCGCTCTTCCATGGCCTGCCAGCCCAGCGCAAGACCAAACCGGGTCATCATGGCATTGGCGGTGAAATCCATCTGCGGGCGGTATTCATCGCCTGGCTGGTGGTAGTTCTCGCGATTGTAGCTCTCGTGAAGCTTCACGCCCCACTCGAGCGGATGACCCCGGTACTTCGAACCCTCCTCGATCGAAAACGCCGGAATGCCCTGACGGGCCAGGCTGAAATGATCGGAACGGTAGTAATACCCCGCACCCGGTTCGGCATCGGGCAGGATCTCGAGGCCGAAGGCTCGCGCGGTCTTCCGCACGGTCGGATAGAACGAGGTGCGCTCCGCACCCGTGACATTCACCGACTCGGGAATGCCCTCGGGCATGATGGCGTCGAAATTCAGGCCGAGCGTCACCTCACGGGCCGGCAGCGGCAGATGCTTGCCCAGGTAGTTCGAGCCGAGCAGGCCTTTTTCCTCGGCTGTCACCGCCGCGAACAACACCGGCTGCGGTGGTTTGTGGCCCAAAGCGGCAAAGGCGCGCGCAATTTCCAGAAGCATCCCGCAGCCTGTGGCATTGTCCACCGCGCCGTTGAAGATCGGGTCGCCCTTGAGGGACGGATCGATCCCCAGGTGATCATAATGCGCGCTGTACAGCACGGCCTGCACCGGATTGGCCGCAGCACCCGGCAGCATCGCCAGCACGTTGGGTGATTCGAAACTGCGCACCCTGCTCACCGTGTGTGCCTTGAAACGCAGTGGCAGTTCGCGCGCCCGGAATCCGCGTTCCCCGGCTGCCGTGATCATGGCCTGAAGGTCCAGGCCCGCGCCCGCGAACAGCCTGCGGGCCACATCCAGCTGGATCCAGCTGGCGGCCTCGAGTTTCGGATCGCGGTCTTCGCGCAGATACACCTGTTCGTTGCTCCAGGAGTTGCGCACGACTTCCCATCCGTAGCTGGCAAGATCGGTCCGGTGGATGATCAGCGCGCCCACTGCACCCTGGCGCGCCGCCTGTTCGAACTTGTAGACCCAGCGCCCGTAATAGGTGAGCGCGGGACCGTTGAAGAACTTCGCGTCGTTCGATGGTGGCTCGTTGACGATGACCAGCACCACCTTGCCCTTCACATCCACGTCCTTGTAGTCGTTCCAGTGGTACTCGGGTGCGTCGATCCCGTAGCCCACGAACACGATGGGCGCATCGATGTTCACATCTGCGGTCTGGGTCTGGTTGCTGGTCACGTAGTCATCGGCCAGCTTCAAGGGCAACGTGCCGCCGGGCAGGCCTTCGATGCTGGCCGTAGACTGCGGCAGCGTCTGCACGCCGCTGAAGGCAACCTGCTGATACCAGGTTCCATGATCGCCCGCAGGCTTCAGGCCCAACAGTTCGAACTGCGTGGCCATGTAGTGCGCGGCGATGTCCCCGCCACGCACACCCGGGCCGCGGCCTTCCAGCAGGTCATCGGCGAGGAATTTCACATGCGCCCGGATGCGCTGCGCATCGATGCCGGCCATGGCCGCGGCGACCGCCTTCGGCAGCCCCAGTTGCGCGGCAATGGCCATGGCGGATGGCGGCGCGGGCATTGCGTCCGTTCCCACGACCGCCGGAGCCGTGCCAGCGGTGGAAGGACCGCCCGGCAGGCCAAGCCACGCCAGGGCCAGTGGTATCAGCAGTCGCTTCATGTGCGGGCTCCAGGCTGAGAGATCCGCGGCAGGTTACTTCAATTCGGCCGCCATTGCCCGCTGCCGCGGAAATGTCCCCATGGCAGGACCCTGGACTGGATGCGCGATGAATCCGTGCTACAGTTTCCGGCAACGCACACAAGAGGGGGAGGCGGACGGCATGCGGATCAGGCCCGGGACATCACGGCTCCGCGAGCACGCCGCGTGAAACTCGGAACCATCGACTGGGTCATCATGGCCCTGTACTTCGCATTCGTGCTCGGCATCGGGTTTGCACTGCGCCGCTATGCGAAGACCAGCAGTGAATTCTTCCAGTCGGGCCGCGCCATGCCGGCCTGGGTCGCAGGACTCGCCTTCATCTCCGCCAATCTCGGCGCACAGGAAGTCATGGGCATGGCCGCCTCCGGTGCCAAGTACGGCATCATGACCAGCCACTTCTACTGGGTGGGTGCGATTCCGGCCATGGTGTTCCTGGGCATCTTCATGATGCCTTTCTATTACGGCTCCCGCGCCCGTTCAGTGCCCGAATACCTGCGGCTGCGCTTCGACGAGAAGACACGGGGCCTGAATGCCATCACCTTCGCGCTGATGACGGTGTTCTCCTCGGGAATTTCCATGTATGCCATGGGTCTGCTGCTCAACCTTCTGCTGGGCTGGAGCTTCGACCTTTCGGTGTGGCTGTGCGCCATGATCGTGCTCGTGTACATCACCATGGGCGGGCTGACCTCGGCGATCTACAACGAGGTGCTGCAGTTCTTCATGATCATCTTCGGGTTTCTTCCGCTGGTGCTGCTGGGCCTGCACGACATCGGCGGATGGCCGGGACTCTCCGCCTCGCTCCAGCAGGTCGCCTTGCAGCAGGGTTTCGCATCGGGCGCCTGGTCGCACTCGTGGGCGCACATGGGCGATGCGGCGGCCAATCCGATGGGCGTGGAATGGTTCGGGCTCGCCATGGGCCTCGGGTTCGTACTCTCCTTCGGATACTGGTGCACCGACTTTCTCACCATCCAGCGCGCCATGGCCTCGGAGTCCATGTCCGCCGCGCGCCGTGCGCCGCTGATCGCCGCCTTTCCAAAGATGCTGTTCCCGTTCCTGGTGATCCTGCCAGGCATGCTGGCCATCGCGCTGAACCAGCGGCACGTGCCAGGCGGGTTCGCCCTGCCGTTGAAGCCAGACGGCTCGCTCAACTACGACATGACCGTGCCGCTGATGCTCTCGCACTATTTCCCGGAAGGTTTGCTGGGTGTGGGGCTGACCGCGCTGCTCGCGAGTTTCATGGCCGGCATGGCGGGCAATGTCACCGCCTTCAACACCGTGTTCACCTGCGACATCTATCAGGCCTACATCAGACGCGCTGCCAGCGATGCGCATTATGTCCGGGTCGGCCGGCTGGCCACCGTGGCGGGCATCGGCGCATCGGTGGCGGCTGCATATCTTGCCACCCATTTCAACAACATCATGGACATGCTGCAGCTCGTGTTCGCCTTCGTGAACGCGCCGCTGTTCGCCACCTTCCTGCTGGGCATGTTCTGGAAGCGCACCACCGGTCACGGCGCATTCTTCGGTCTGATCATCGGCACGCTGGCCGCTGCGGCCCATCATGCCCTGACCCTGCCGCTGGGCGGCGTCGCCGGCATCAAGGGTGGCTGGCTGGGGCTGTGGCACCACTACCCCAGTGAAATGGCGCAGAATTTCTGGACCGCAATCTGGGCCTTTGGTGCCTGCTTCACCACCACCGTGGCGATCAGTCTGGCCACTCGTGCTCCCGCGGAGGAGCAGCTCCACGGCCTGGTGTACTCGATGACCCCTCGAGTAAGCACGGAAAATGAACCCTGGTGGCGCAGGCCCGTGGTGCTCGGTGTCGCGGCCCTCACCCTCACCGCATTGCTCAACCTGATCTTCGCCTGAAGGCAGACATGCACATCGACATCCGCATCCCGCTCGGCTTCATGTTCAGCCTCATGGGCCTGATGCTCGTGGGCCTCGGCCTGACCGGGGGATCTGTCCTGTACCGGTTCGGCCTCAACGTGAACCTGATCTGGGGTCTGGTGATGCTGGCCTTCGGCGCCTCGATGCTGTGGCTGGCACGACGCTGATCGTGCGCGCGCCAGGGCGCGTGAATCTCATCGGCGACCACACCGACTACAACGACGGCTTCGTCCTGCCCATGGCCATCGACCGGCAGGTGCGCATCGAATTCGCACCACGCGGCGATGCGCGCCTTCGGGTGCGTTCGCGTGAACTGGGGGGCGAGTGCACATTCACGGCCAATCAGCGCGAATCGCCGGACGGCCCTTCGTGGGGGCGTTATCTGTGGGGCGTGGCGCGCGAACTGCATGCTGCCGGGGTGCACGTGCCGGGCGCGCAGGCGCGCATCGACAGCGATGTACCGGTCGGAGCGGGCCTGTCATCCTCGGCCGCGCTCGAGGTTGCGTTCGGCTTTGGCCTGACACGGCTCGCAGGCGCAAGGCTTGCGCTGACGGATCTTGCACTGCTGTGCCAACGCGCGGAGAACGGATACGCCGGCATGCACTGTGGCATCATGGATCAGTACGTTGTCTGCCATGGCCGTGCTGGCACTGCACTCCTGCTCGACTGCCGCGCGCTGGCGCATGAGCATGCGGCGCTCCGCTTTGACACCGATACCCGAATCGTGGTCTGCCGTTCGATGGTGCATCACGAACTGGCCGACAGCGGGTACAACACGCGCCGCGCGCAGTGCGAAGCGGGTGTTGCACAACTGCAGGCGCGTCGGCCGCAGCTGCGCGCACTGCGGGATGTGGACGAAGCGGCATGGCCGGACTGGCCGGCGGGGCTCGATCCGTTGCTGGCCCGGCGTTGCCGGCACGTGGTACGGGAGATTGCGCGGGTGCGGGCCGCTGCCGACGCCCTGCGTGCGGCGGATGCGGAACGCTTCGGTGAGCTGATGTACGCCTCGCATGCGAGCCTGCGCGACGATTTCGAAGTGAGCTGCGCGGAACTCGATCTGCTGGTGGATCTGGCGCGCACGGTTGAGGGCGTGTACGGGGCGCGCATGACAGGCGGCGGCTTCGGCGGATGCACGGTGAACCTGGTGCGTGCCGATGCGCTGACGCGCTTCGAAGCACAGGTGATCAGCGGGTATAGGGCCGCTACGGGCCGCACACCGCAGATTTTCAGCTGCCAGCCCGCGGGGGGCGTCTGCGTGGCCGGCTCGCAGGCACCGGCATGAGTGATCCCGCGTACTTCGATCTGCGCATGCATGTGCACCGGCGGTTCAATCCGCTCAATGGCGAGTGGGTGCTGGTGTCGCCACACCGCAACCAGCGGCCCTGGCTGGGTCAGACCGAGGGTAGCGCCGCGCCCGCGCCGCAGGCGCATGACCCGCAGTGCCATCTCTGCCCCGGCAATGCGCGCGCCGGCGGCATGCGCAACCCCGACTATGCCGGCACGTTCGTGTTCGACAACGATTTCCCGGCACTGCGGGCCGATGTACGAGCGGGCCGGTTCGAGCGCTCACCGCTGATCCAGGCTCGTGCCGAGACCGGCATTTGCCGCGTCCTCTGCTTCTCGCCGCGTCACGACCTGGGTCTGGCGGAGCTGCCGGCAGCGCAGGTGCGCAGCGTGGTGGATGCATGGGCACAGCAGAACCGTGAACTCGGCGCACGTCAGGACATCGGCGCCGTTCAGATCTTCGAGAACCGCGGCGCCATGATGGGCGCCAGCAATCCGCACCCGCATGGCCAGATCTGGGCCGGCGCCAGCGTGCCGCCGATCCTGGCCGCAGAAGCCGGGACACAGCAGGCTCACCTTCACAGGCACGGTGAGTGCCTGCTGTGCAGCTACCTGAATCAGGAACTGGAGACCGGCGAACGGCTGGTGGTGCTCAATGCGCATTTCGTAGCGCTGGTGCCATTCTGGGCTGCCTGGCCGTTCGAGACGCTGGTGCTGCCGCGCCGTCACACCGCGATGATCGATGCACTGGACGGCGCGGAGCGGGACGCGCTGGTGGAAGTGATGCAAAGTCTGATCGGCAGCTATGACAGGCAATTCGACTGCGCGTTTCCCTACACCTTCGGCTGGCATCAGGCGCCCTGCCGGAGCGGTGAAACGGGGAGCTTTCATCTGCACGGCCATTTCTACCCGCCCCTGCTGCGCTCGGCCACGGTGCGCAAGTTCATGGTGGGCTACGAGATGCTGGCAGGCCCCCAGCGGGACATCACGCCGGAAGCGGCGGCGGAACGGCTGCGGGCGAAGATCCCGGGGCCATAGCCGCGCTTGCGCATCCGGAGCCAGGGATTCAGCGCTTGACTTCCTCCACCACCGACTGCCCCGACACGCGCGCCTGGAACAGGGCCCAGCACAGGCCGACGGTGAGCAGGGCCGCGATGATGATGAGCACGATCCACTGCAACGCGGCGTGACTCGACAGCGAGAACCAGCCCCAGCTCACGAACAGCCAGACCAGGGCCGCGCAGATGCCCGCACCCAGCAGCAGCCCAAGTGCACCCAGCGAGCGCCAGGTGGCATGCACGAAGAAAGCCCACAATGCCAGCAGCACGAGCCCCACGAAAAGCTGTACGGGCGCAAGGTGCGGGAAACTCCCCGCCACCCAGTTCAAGAAGGAATGGCCGGTGGGGTTCCAGGTCAGCAACACCAGCAGGAGCGAGGCCACGAAGCGCCCCAGGATGCCGCCCAGACTGAGTCGTTGCATGTGAATCCCCTCATTCTTCAGAACCAGTTGTAATTGAAGCTCACGCTGATGCGCTCACCGGCGCCCGCATTCGGCGGCACTTCATGGCGCAGCCAGCTTTCGAACAGTATCAGCCTTCCAGCCCTGGCCGGCACCGACACCCAGGCTCTGCGGTCACGGCGCACACTGCCGCGGCGCGGCGGCGCGGCCATCTGGCGCGACAGGCGGGGATCCTCGAACTTGATCGCCGCGCTGCGCGGTGGCGTCTGGACGTAATAGGTGCCGCTGATGCTCGACAGTGGATGCAGATGCAGGCCATGCGAGACCCCGGGGCACATGATATTGACCCAGCAATCCGTCATTTCCAGCTTGCGTCCGACGAGATCGAACCCGAGGACCGAGGCGAAGCGCAGCACATGGGCATCGATCCGGCGCCGCAGTTCTTCGAAGGTGGGTGAAACCCGATGCAGCCGATGCGCCGACCCGTAGGATGTGAATCCGCCCGGATAGTGCTGCTTCGACCAATGCCTGCCGGCAGCGTCGTCGGCGCGCAACTGCCGGCATTCACGCAGCAACCGGCGATTCAGCGCCGCATCCGCGCGCATCAGGGGCACACGATAGACCAGCGTGGGGAACAGTGCCTCGACCGGCATGCACCCGTCTCAGGCGGCGTGGGGCCGCGGGCAGGCGGCCGAACACACCGTCTGCTCGATCTGCAGCGTGGCGTGATCGATCCTGAACCGCTTCTGGAGCCCCTCGGAGAGTTCCGCGAGCAACCGGCCGCTGGCATCGCCCTCCGGCACCACCAGATGCGCGGTCAGGGCAACGCTGGTGGTGGACAGTGCCCACACGTGCAGATCATGCACCTCGGTCACGCCACCGTGACCCTGGATGAACTGGCGGATGGATTCGGTGTCCAGACTCCCCGGCACGCCATCCAGCGACAGATGCAGGGCATCGCGCATCAGACCCCAGCCGCTCCACAGGATGACCGCCACCACCGCAAGGCTGACGGCCGGATCGATCCAGCGCAGGCCTGTGCGCAGGATGATGAACCCCGAGATCACCACCCCGAGCGACACGGCCGCATCGGCCACCATGTGCAGGAAGGCTCCGCGCATGTTCAGGTCTTCCTCATGGCCGGCATGCAGGAACCAGGCGCTCACCCCGTTCACCAGGATGCCCGCACCCGCCACCCACATGACGGTGGCGCCGGCGACGGGCGGTGATGAAGCGAACCGGCCGATCGCCTCCCAGGCAATGGCTCCACAGGCCGCCAGCAGCAGCACTGCGTTGCCCAGCGCCGCAAGCACCGAGGAACGGCCCAGGCCATAGGTGAATCGCGCGCCCGCCGGACGTCGCGACAAGGCCATCGCCACCCAGGCCACCACCAGCCCCAGCACATCGCTGAAGTTGTGTCCGGCGTCCGCGATCAGCGCCATGGAATTCGCCATCCAGCCGAAGACGCCCTCGATCACCACGAACGCGACATTCAGCAGGATGGCCAGGATGATGGGCGTCTCGAAGCGGCCCCTCGGCAGCGTGTGGCGATGACCGTGCGGGTGATCGTGCCCCGTGTGATCGGCGTGGTCGTGGCCGGGATGGTGGGGATGCACCGACATGGCTCGCACTGTACCTCAAGCTCCGATGGCAATGAAATCGTGCCTGCCATCCCCGTTCGGGTCGGTGCACTGGGCGCCTCACCCCCGATCGTCGAACGTATCCATGCGCCAGAGCATCGGAAACCACAGGCGCGCCCAGAGGAACACCACCACGAGCGACAGCACCCCGCCGAGCAGCAGGGAGGGAATCAGCCCGAACCACGCCGCCGTGAGGCCCGATTCGAACTCTCCCAGCTCGTTGGAAGCCCCGATGAATACGGAGTTCACGGCGCTGACACGCCCCCGGATCCGGTCCGGTGTCTCGAGTTGCACCAGGATGTGCCGGATATACACGCTGACCATGTCGCCAGCCCCGAGCATCGTCAGGGCCACCAGTGCCAGCCACACTTCCCGCGACAGGGCGTACACGAGGGTGGCGATGCCGAATACGATCACACCGCCGAACATGTGCTTGCCGATCCTCCTGGATACCGGCCGGAATGCAAGCACCACGGCAGTGATGCCGGCACCCACTCCCGGTGCGGCCCGCAGCAGTCCGAACACATCAGGCCCCGCATGCAGGACATCCCGGGTAAATGCCGGCAGGAGCGCCGTCGCACCACCGAAAAGCACGGCGAACAGGTCCAGGGAGATGGCGCCGAGCACCGGCCGCCGGCGCCAGACGAAGCGAAAGCCCTCCAGCATCTGCGACAGGGTCAGCTCCTGGCCGGCGTGCGCGGGCTTGTGGCTGCGGGTCAATGACATCATCACCACCGCGCCCAGCAACAGCAGCGCCGAAATCGCATAGACCAGGGCCGCGCCGCTTTCCAGACCCCCGTCATGAAAAGCCCCCGCAGCCACTGAATAAAGCACTCCCCCCAGGCTCGGACCCGCCACGGCGGCGATCTGCCAGGTGGAGGAGTTGAGCGCCACGGCATTGCCGAATGCACGCAACGGAACCAGGTTCGGCATGATGGCCTGCGCGGTCGGCGCGTGAAAGGCACGCGCCACGCCCAGACCCCCGAGCGCCAGGAAGATGGGCCAGACATGGCTGATGCGCGCCAGGGTCATCCACAGCAGCGCAATCACGCAGACCAGCAGCGCCAGGTTGCACAGGACCAGCACGCGCTTGCGATCGTAGCGGTCGGCCACATGCCCGGCGAACAGGGCCAGCACCACGAACGGCAGGAACTGCGACAGGCCGATCAGCCCCAGGTCCAGCAACCGGCCGGTCATCGCATACACCTGCCAGCCCACCGCCACCACCAGCATCTGCGAGCTGACCGAGGTGAAGAACTTGGCCAACAGGAACAGGGTGAAATCCCTGTGCCGCAGCGCCTCGAACCCACCCATCCCTGCCGTGCCCTTCACCTCGAGCGCTTGCGCCTGCGCGTCAGGAGCCGCCCGCGCGCCCGCGCCTTGCGCAGCCAGCGCCGCGCCCAGGCAAATTCAAGACCCAGGATGGCGAGTCCGACCGGAATCATCACGATGGCGGGCCCTGGCAGCACGATCATGGCGATGCCGATGATCAGCACCGCGCCACCGGCCAGGACCACACCGATACGGCGCAACCAGATCAGCCAGAGCGGTCGCTCCGGGGCGTCCATCAGTGTTCCCCGAGGAAGCGCTCGATCAGCGGCGCGAGCAGCTCCGGGCACTCCAGATGCATCATGTGCCCGGTTCCCGGCAGTTGGTGCGCCGTCATGCCGGGAATCAGCGCCTGGAAATGCTCCTGCGTACCGTCAGGACCCAGCTGATGAGCGAACTCCGACAGTTCACCGAACACCATGAGCATCGGCGCCCGGATCTTCGCCCAGCAGGCCTCCGCCTCGTCCCGCCGGTAAGGCACGGCGTTGATGCGCTTGTGGCGCGGATCGACCCGCAGATGAATGCGCCCGTCTGCCCGGCGCCGGCCCCAACTGCGCGCGATGCGCAAGGCACGGCCCGGTGGCACGCGCGGATACCGGTGCCGGATTCGATCGGCGAGCTGTTCGAAGCTGTCGTAGGTGGGCAGGGAGGGAGTCTCGCGCACATGCTCCAGCCAGCGCCGTACATGCGAGGCCGTATGCTCTGGCGAAGTGCGGGGCAGACCGAAGCCTTCGAGATTCACCATGCTCCTCACACGCTCGGGCCGGATGCCGGCGTACAGGCTGGCGATGTTTCCGCCCATGGAATGTCCGACCAGCCGGACCGGCTGGCCGGGGGAGTAAACCTCCAGCAACGCGTCCAGGTCGGCGATGTAGTCAGGGAACCAGTAGCCGTCCTGCGGCCACGCACTGCGGCCAAAGCCCCGCCAGTCGGGTGCGACCAGCGGCAGATCGGCCTCGAACGCATCGGCGAGGAACTGGAAAGTGTCCCCCGTGTCGAGAAAGCCATGCAGCAGGAACACTGGCGCGCACGATCCGGAAGGAGCAGGCCCCCAGAAGGTCAGATGGGTTCGCAACCCACGCAGTCGCACACTGCCGCGCCGCGGTGCGCGCCGCGGTCTGTAACCACTCAACCGGATGCCACCTTCAGCGCCGCTTCTGCGGTGGCCGGGTCGGACCACCCCGCGTGGTGCGCTTCGACGGCGCAGGGGCCTTGGCACGCCGGGTACCCGTTTTCCTTTTCGACTTCTTCGCTGCCACGAGCTTTCCTCACCAGGACTTGTACAATGGGCCGCCTGCACGGGCGAGCACCCATGACCGAAAACAGCGCATTGCCCGACTCCCCGGCCAGACTCGTTGCTCCGGCTCGGGATCTGTCGGGCAGCAGCTTCGGCCCGTATCGCATTCTACGCCTGCTCGGCGCGGGCGGCATGGGTGAAGTGTACCTGGCCGAACGCACCGAACCGCAGTTCAGGCAAAGCGTGGCCATCAAGGTCGTGCGGGGCGGAGTGACTGCCCACAGCATCCGTTCGAGACTGAAAATCGAGCGGCAGATCCTGGCGCAACTCGATCATCCGAACATCGCCCGGCTGTTCGACGGCGGTTCCCTGCCGGACGGCTCGGTCTACATCGTCATGGAGCATGTCGACGGGGTGCCCATCGACCGGTACTGTGATGAACGGCAATTGCCGCTGGAAGCCCGCTTGCGCCTGTTCCAGACGGTATGCGGGGCCGTCCATGCCGCCCACCAGAACCTGATCGTCCATCGCGATCTGAAGCCTTCCAACATCCTGGTCACGGCCAGCGGCACACCCAAGCTGCTGGATTTCGGCATCGCGAAGCTCCTCGACGACAGCCTGGCGCAGCAGCACACACTGGAAATGACGCATGCGGACATCCGCGTGCTCACGCCGGACCACGCCAGTCCCGAACAGGTACGCGGACAGGTGATCACCACCGCGAGCGATGTGTACGTGCTGGGTGTCCTGCTGTACGAGTTGCTCACCGGGATCCGGCCGTTCGTGATCCCCTCGCTGCGTATCGCGGATATCGAGCGCGTCATCTGCGAGCAGGAACCGGTCCGGCCAAGCCTCGCGTTCCAGGAGGATACGGAACAGACCCGGGCCCTGGCGCAGCAGCGCGGCTCCACTCCGGCGCGCATGCGGCGCATGCTGCAGGACGACCTGGACAACATCGTGCTGATGGCCATGCGGAAGGAACCGCAGCGACGCTATGCCTCGGCCCAGCAGATGGCCAACGACATCGGCCGTCACCTGCAGGGCATGCCGGTCAATGCGCGTCCGGACACGCTCATCTACCGGACCCGCAAGTTCGTGAACCGCAACTGGGTGGGTGTGAGTGCCGGCGCCGCGGTGTTCATCCTGACCGGAGCGTTCGCGCTGGTGGCCTATCTGCAGTCCCAGCGCCTCGCGGCGGAACGCGATGAGGTCAAGGCGCAGCGCAGCGCCGTGGATCGTGAACGGGCGCGCGCCGAGGAAGTCTCGAACTTCCTGGTCAATCTGTTCAGGCTGTCGGACCCGGAACAGAACCGCGGCAACCAGGTGACGGCGCGCGAACTGCTCGATGCCGGTGCGAAGCGTCTGCGCACCGGACTCGCCGATCAGCCGGCCACCCGCGCTTCTCTCCTGTCCACCGTCGGCTCGGTGTACAACAGCCTGGGTCTTTATCGGGATGCACTGCCCGTGCTCGATCATTCGCTGGCCCTGCAGGCCAGGACGCCGGATCGCGTGCATGTCTCCACACTGCTGGCCCAGGGGCGTGCACGACTGGGGTCCGGTGACCTGGATGGCGCCAACGCATCGCTCCAGGCCGCACTGCGCATGGCCCAGGGCACATTCGGCGCTGCCAGCGTCGAGGCCGCGCAGTCGATGTGGGGACTGGGGCAGCTGCGCTACACGCAAGGTCATGTCCGGGAGGCGGAGGCCCTGTACAAGCACAGTCTGGGCATTTTCGAGACCCGGCATGCCGCACCGACCGATGTGTCCTGGCTGCTCGACGATCTGGGCAAGGTGTTCGAGCGCGAACAGGAGTGGCAGCTGGCCCGACGCACCTATGAGCGCGCACTGGACATCGATCGGAGCCAGCTCGGCGAGGATCATCCGCGCCTTGCCGTCTACCTGCACAACCTGGCCTATGTGATGGAGAACCTCGGCGAGATGGACAAGGCCGAGAGTCTGTACAAGGAGGCCATCCGTCGCGACCAGCTTGCCTACGGCGACCACCACCCCGTCACCGCCGCTGCGTGGGGAAACTATGGTCTTCTGCTGATGCGCCTGGGCCGGCTCGGGGAGGCCGAAGGGTTCCTGCGCCGCTCGCTGTCGGAAATGCTCTCGCTGCATGGTCCGGAACATTTCGATGTCGCCTACAGCCGGGTCAGCCTGGGTCTGCTGCTGTACGCCAGGGGCGAGATCGATGCGGCGGAATCCGAGTTCAGGCAGGCACTGGACATCTACGACCGGACGTTGCCACCGGTCCATCAATGGCGCGCATCAGCGCTCATGTATTACGCGCGCCTGCTGGCCGAGCATGGGCGTGCGGCGCAGGCACTGCCCATGGCGAAGCAGTCCGTGGACATCTGGACCGCCACCGCGCCCTCGGGCAGCCCCAAGACCGCCCAGGCACATGCCATCCACGGACTTGCGCTGCTGAATTCAGGGCAGGCGGCAGCGGCCTACACGGAGATCGACCAGGCCCTGCCGGCGCTGGAAAGGGCGCACGGCGAATTCGACTCGTTCATCACCGCCGCGCGAGGATGGCGCGAGCAGGCCCGGACTCATGCGACCCGCCAGCTGGCGCAGGATCAGGACCCGAGAAAGATCCGGTAGGCCGGATTGCCCGTTTCCTCGATGAACGGGTAGTGCAAGTCCTGCAGATGCAGCATGAAGTCGGTGGTGGTCTGCGGGGGCACCTGGATACCGGCCAGCACGCGCCCGTAATCCGAGCCGTGATTGCGGTAATGGAACAGGGATATGTTCCATTTCGAACCGATGGCACGCAGGAATTTCAGCAGCGCCCCCGGACGCTCCGGGAATTCGAAGCGGAACAGACGCTCGTGCGCGAGGCCGCGCGCATGGCCGCCCACCATGTAGCGCACGTGGAGCTTGGCCATTTCGTTGTCGGTCATGTCCCGGACCGTGAAGCCGCCCGAACCCATGGCCTGCGACAGCGCCTCACGCTCGGCCCTGCCCTGCGTGATCGCGACACCGACGAACACCTGCGCCGCCGACCGCTGGTCGAACCGGTAGTTGAATTCGGTGACGCTGTGCCCACCGAGCAGTTCGCAGAAGCGCAGGAAGGTCCCGGGCTCCTCCGGAACCTGCACGGCGAACAGCGCCTCGCGCTGCGCACCGATGTCGGCACGTTCGGCCACATGCCGCAGCCGGTCGAAATTCACGTTGGCGCCGCTGATGATGGCAATGAAGTTGCGCTCGCTGAGCTGCTCGCGTGCCGCGTATTGCTTGATGCCCGCCACTGCCAGCGCACCGGCCGGTTCGGCGATCGAGCGCGTGTCCTCGAAGATGTCCTGGATGGCGGCGCAGATCTGGTCGGTGCTCACCAGCAAGACCTCGTCCACCAGCTCCGAGACCAGCGCGAACGTCTCCTCGCCCACACGCCTGACCGCCACGCCATCGGCAAAGATGCCGACCCGGTCCAGCGTCACGCGCTGCCTGCGGGCAAGGGAGTCGTGCATGCTGGCCGCATCTTCCGGCTCCACGCCGATGACCTTGATGCGCGGGTACAGCCATTTCACGTAGGCTGCGATCCCGGCGATCAGCCCGCCGCCACCCACGGGAACGAAGATGGCATCGATCTGCTCACCGTGCCGCTGCCGCAGGATCTCCGCGGCGATGGTGCCCTGTCCCGCGATCACGTCCGGATCATCGAACGGATGCACGAAGATGAGCTGGCGCTGCTGCGCGATATGCAGCGCGTGTTCGTAGGCGTGATCGAAATCCTCCCCGTGCAGCACGATCTCGGCGCCACCGATGTCGGCCACCGCGCGCACCTTGATGTCGGGCGTGGTCCGCGGCATGACGATGACCGCGTGGATGTTGCGCGTGCGTGCGGCCAGCGCGACTCCCTGGGCATGGTTGCCGGCGCTGGCGCAGATCACCCCACGTTGCGCCGCCGATGCGGACAGGTGGGCGATCTTGTTGCACGCACCGCGCACCTTGAAGGAAAAGACCGGCTGCAGGTCCTCACGCTTGAAGAACACCTGATTGGACAGGCGGCGGCTCAGGCGCGGCGCCGCCTCCAGAGGTGTTTCAATCGCGGTTCCGTAGACCCTGGCCTTGAGTATGCGTTCGACGTAATTTTCCGGCATGGCGGGAGGCTACATTAGCGCAAGCAGCACCGTACGGGTATTCTTGTCGACTGATCCGTTTCATCTGGTTTTCCCGTTCTTGAAGAAGGCCCGTCCCCTGCAGGTCATCGCCGGTTGTGCGGCCATCGGCGCGCTCGGCTCGTTCGCCACCCATTCCATCCTGCCAGCGCTCAGCGCCATCCGCACGAGCCTGGGCTCGGACATCGGCATCACCCAGCTGATCGTGAGCCTGTCCCTGCTGTCGCTGGGTGCAGGCCAGCTGGTCGTCGCGCCGCTGTCGGACCGCATCGGGCGACGGCCCATCATCCTGACCGGCCTGTTGCTGTACGTGCTGGCGAGCATGGCCGCGGCCGGGGCACGGCGCATCGAATGGCTGATCGCCCTGCGCACCCTCCAGGCATTCGGCTGCGGGGCGTCGATCTCGGTGGCCCGCGCCACCATCGTCGATTATTTCGGGCCCAGGCATTCCGCCTCCGGCATCGCGCACATGGCCACCGTCATCCTGCTGGTGCCGATGATCGCACCGACCCTGGGCGGCTACCTGGCGGAGTTCCTCGGCTGGCGCTGGATTTTCGTTGCCTGCGCGCTGATCGGTGCAGGCGTGCTCCTCTACACCTGGATGCGCATCGGCGAGACCCATCCGCCGGTGGGCAGGAACACTTCGCGCCGTGGCGTGGCGCACAGCTATGCCGTCCTGATGCGCTCGCCCGACTATCTGGCCTACGTGTGCTTCGGTTCGTTCATGACCTCGCTGGTCTACACGGTGATCACCTGCGCGCCCTACATCGTGATCGAACTGATGCACGTGACACCTTCGACCTACGGCAGGATGTATCTGATGCCCGCGCTGGGGTCCTTCATCGGCTTTTTCCTGGCGGCAAGGACTTCGCGCCGGCTCGGTGCGCTTCGCATGCTGCACCTCGGGGCGGTGATCGGCGTCGTGGGCGCACTGGTACTCACGGTGCTCCTGTTGCTGCGTATCTGGCATCCGCTGGTGATCTTCCTGCCAGCCACTGCATTGGGTTTCGCCAACGCCCTGTCCACTCCCTCCAGCACTTCCAGCGCCATCAATACGCATCCGCAGATCGCGGGAGCCGCCTCGGGCGCCCTGGGTTTCATCAGCCTGGCGCTGTCGGCCTTCACCACCCAGCTGACCGCGCATCTGGTGGACAACTCACCTGTTCCGTTCGCCTGGATGGTGCTGGTTCAGGCGCTGGTGGCCATGGGCGTGCTGTGGCTGTTGCAGCGGCGCCACCTGCATCCCACGCCGTCGCCGGATTACGACGGCTCGGAAACCATCACTCTGTGAGGCAGGCCACGGATGGATCAGCAGACTCCGGAGGATCAGGCGCGTACCGCGTAGAATGAAAGTCATGCGCAAGCTTGCCCTGCTCCTTGCCCTGCTGTCTCCCGCTGGCGCCTTCGCCGCCGCGGGCAATGCGGTCGAAACCGATCATGTGAAGGCGCGGCTCGTCAGCGAGGCAGCCAGCATCGCACCGGGGAGGAACTTCACCATCGCGCTGGAGTTCGACATCCGCAAGGGCTGGCACACCTACTGGCGCAACCCCGGGGATTCGGGGCAGCCGACCCGGCTGGACTGGAAATTGCCGCAGGACTTCAAGGCCTCGCCGATCCAGTGGGCACGACCCCATCGCTTCGACCTGCCACCGCTGGTGAACTACGGGTATGCCGGCCATGTCATGCATCTGGTGCAGATCCAGGTGCCGCGGCAGCTGGCCAGTCACGCGCCAGTGAAACTTGCCGCCACGGCAAACTGGCTGGTGTGCTCGGATATCTGCATCCCCGAAAGCGCCGATCTGAGCCTGACACTGCCTGTCGGGGATGGCACCCTCGATCCAGCCGCCGCGACGGCATTTGCACAGGCGCGTACCCGTCTGCCGCTGCCCGCGGCCGCCTCGACCCGTGCCGAGGTGAAGGCACACGATCTGCTGCTGACCTTTGGCCAGGACTGGGGCAATGCCCTGGCGCAGGCCACCTCGGTCAGTTTTTTCCCCTTCGCCGAAGGCAGCATCGAATATGCAGCACCCCAGCACCTGAGCCGCGAGGGCCCGGTGGCCCGGTTGTCCATGAAGCTGGGCTTTGCGCCGCCGACACAGGGCCCGGTGGAGGGTGTGCTGGTGCTGGGCCGCGCACAGGAGTCGGCCGATGAGGGTACCGCGTACCAGATCAGCGCTCCGCTGACCGCGAGCAACCCGGCGCCGGCCGCCGGCGCGCGCTTCACCGCGAACACCTCGGCCGCCAGTACTGCGCCGGCGCCCGAGGTTGCAGGCCTTGCCATGCCGTCCGCGCCGGCGCACTCGATACCGGCCCTGTTGCTGCTGGCCATGGCCGGCGGGCTGATCCTGAACCTCATGCCCTGCGTGTTCCCGGTGCTGTCGATCAAGGGCATTGGCCTGGTGGAACAGGCCCGAAAGGAACCGGGTGCCGTACGACTCAAGGGGCTGGCCTTCGCGGCCGGCGTCATCGTCTCGATGCTGCTGCTGGCCATGGTGCTGCTGGCGCTGCGCGCCGGCGGACAGCAGATCGGCTGGGGGTTCCAGCTGCAGTCCCCGGTGTTCGTCACTTTCCTGGCCTATCTGCTGATGGCGGTGGGTTTGAACCTGTCGGGCGTGTTCGATCTGGGTGGCTCCATGGCCGGCGTGGGTGACCGACTGACTCACGGCAATGGTCTTCCCGCCTCGTTCTTCACGGGTGTGCTGACAACCCTGGTCGCCACCCCTTGCAGTGCTCCGTACATGGCCGCTGCGGTGGGAGCAGCGCTGACACAATCCGCTGGCATGGCGTTTGCGATTTTTGCAGCACTTGGCCTGGGACTGGCGCTGCCCTATCTGCTGCTGTCATTCGCGCCCGTGCTGCGCCACGCCCTGCCCCGGCCGGGCGTGTGGATGGATACGCTCAAGCAGGTATTCGCGTTCCCCATGTATGCGTCGGCCGCCTGGCTGGTGTGGGTGCTGGCCCAGCAGGTCTCCCCGGTCGGACTGGGAGCGGCATTGTCGGGGTTGGTGCTCATCGCCCTGGCCGCATGGCTGTATCGCAAGTCTGGCGACACCCTGGGACGGGCCAGGGCCTTCTGCCTCCTGGCCACGCTGGCCACGCTGGGGCTTGCCGGACTGCTGGCCAGCCTCGTGACGCCGGCCAGCGGTGCAGCACAAACCGCCGACAGCGCCAGGACCGGCAATGCCGATGCATGGCAACCCTACCGGTCCGATACCTTGCAGTCGCTGGTCGCAGAAGGCAGGCCGGTGCTGGTGAATTTCACGGCCGCGTGGTGCCTGACATGTCTGGTGAATGAACGCAATGCGTTCGGCGATCCGGCCGTAGAAGACGTGTTCCGGCGCAAGGGTGTGGTCCTGCTGAAAGGTGACTGGACCAACCGGGATCCCGCCATCACCCAGGCGCTGGCGCAATTCGGACGTGCAGGTGTTCCGCTGTACGTGGTCTACAACGCGGACCCCCGGAACCCGCAACCTCGGGTGCTGCCGCAATTGCTCAGTGCTGCCCTGGTGCGCGACACCTTTGCAGGACTTCCCGATCGCTGATGCCCGACGCAACACCACGACTCATCACCGTCCTGGACTTCCGGCGCCGCCGCATGATGGTGCGCTGGAACATCGGCAACCAGACTGGCACCCCGGAAGAAGAGGCCAGCGGGCTGGTGCATGGCCTGGCTTACATGCGCCCCTCGCAATCACCGGTGTGCGTGTTCGGCCAGGGAGGGAATCTGCTGTTGCAGGTGAACGGGCGAAGTGTCGTCCTGTACCCGGGTGAACCGCGGGTACGCTGCAGGCCGCAGTTCCTCACCGCGGGCCTGCGGCGGATCTTTCGCATCGAGGACCGCACCGGAGGCACCTTGTACGTCGAGAACTACTGGGCTGGCACTGGACCGGATTTCTTTCGCCTGCTCAGCGAGCACTGCACGAAACCCGGCTGGCGCTCACACAGCGCGCTGTCCTGGTCGGACGGCATCGATCCCGGCGAGCTTCGCCAGAGCTGGTCGGATTAGACCCTTGATTTCGGCGTCCGTCAGCACGCGCCACTTGCCCACTCCGGTCCTGCCCAGGTGCACGTTCATGATGCGCACGCGCTGAAGGCGCCGGACCTTGTATCCGAGCGCCGAACACATCCGCCTGATCTGTCGATTCAGTCCCTGCGTCAGCACCATGCGGATGCTGCGCGGTCCCACGCGCCACACCTTGCAGGGCCGGGTCATCACACCGAGGATGCGCACGCCGCTGGCCAGCAGGTTGATGTTGAGGTCGGTGATCTCCCGGTCCAGATCGACGATGTATTCCTTCTCGTGCCCGTACTGCGCGCGCAGGATGCCGTTGACGATGTCTCCGTCGTTGGTGAGCAGGATCAGGCCTTCCGAGTCCTTGTCCAGCCGCCCGATGGGGAAAATCCGCTCCGGATAGCCAACGAAGTCCACGATGTTGCCCTCGATCCGCGGGTCGCAGGTGCAGGTGATGCCCACGGGCTTGTTGAGCGCGAGGTACACCGCGCGCCGTCTGCCACTGACCGGCTTGCCATCGATCAACACCTCATCGCCCTCGGCCACCTGCGTGCCCAGCACAGCCAGCTGGCCGTTGACGGTGATCCGGCCCTGCCCGATCCACTTGTCGGCTTCACGCCGTGAACAGGCGCCGGTTTCACTGATGAACTTGTTGAGTCTCATGATCGGTCGAGAAACGTCCTCACGGCACGGGCCAGGGATTCGGGTCCCGACTGCAGGGCATCCGCGCTGAATTCCGCCCCCGGCCCCAGGCGCAGGACCGACTGCGGCTGGGTGATGGCATGGGCCGTGTCCCGCGGATCCTGCGCCAGCACGACCACCCGACGGACCAGATCGGGATTGTCCACGGCCAGCGCCGCGGCCACCGGACAGCCATCTTCAAGGCCCAGCACATCGATCCGGCGCAGGCGCAAATCGCGGGCCAGATCAGACAATGCCTGGGCATGAGACTTCGCAGTCAGCGAGTGGGGACCGCCATCGGATTCACCGTGCCCCGGCCGGTCCGGCGCATAGACCGACCGGTCAACGGCCATCAGGGCCAGAAATTTCCCGAAGATCCGGCTGGTCGAACCGGTCCCGTGAACACAGAACAGCGTGGTGTGCTCATCGAAGCCGCCGGTGCCGGGGAAGGCCGTGCGCACGTGCAGTTGACCGAAGCGCGTATCGAAGTACGCCCTTCGCAGTCGAACCTCATGGTTCATGCTCACCACGACCTCACTGGGCCAGCACCAGGGAAGACACCCTGATTGATTGTGACGAAAAAGCAACAACCCATTGACGAGGCTGAAATATCACTGTAGTTTCCTTCCCGCGCGCGCAACACCCGAGGTTGGTGCGCATACGGTTTCGAAAGGGAAGAAAGGCAGACCAACACATCGAAGCGGCGCTGCGCAATCGGGCAGCAGGCATGGGGAAGGAAAGGCCGGGCGCATCGCCCGGCCTTTTCCTTTTTGAACCTTCCTGAATTCATCGTTCGTCGTCACCCGTTTCCTGCAGCACGAGCCGGTACTCCACGGACAGGGGACAATGATCCGACAGTTTCAGCCGCACCGCATCGCTTTGCACGAAACCCACCCGTCGGAAAGTGGCAGGCAGCCAGTGCCGGGCCGCTCTTTCCCCGGCGATGATGTGGTCGATGTAGGCACTGTGACGTTCGGTGAGATGACATTTCAGATACGGCCTTCCTTCGGCCAGACTCACGAGCCGGGCACCCTGAACATCGGCTGACGAAAGTTCCGGCCACATGTTCGTCAACCGGCCCTGCGTGTCGCGCGCAGTTTTCTTCTCACGTGCCAGCCGCCGATTGAAATCGCCGAGCAGCATGAAGCGATGTCCGGCGCGAGCCTGGACATCGACCCACGCCTTGAGAGGCTGCACCTGGCGGGCCAGCACCGTACAGGCTTCCTCGCCCGAGTCGAGCCGCTCACCGGCGCAGCCCGATTTCAGATGCACACCCAACAGGTGAAGCTCCTCAGGCATGCCGGGAAACAAGGTGATCTGCGCGCCTGCGCGCAGGTGCTCATGCCCCACTGCCAGGGAGCGCACGTCGGCATCGCAGCGGAAGCGGATGCCGCGGCCTCTGCGAATGGCAAAACCGTTGTTCTGCACGGCACGCCGCGCGGTGAAACAGAAATCATGGTCGCGGAATGCCAGCCGTGCCGCCTCGGGTCCATCGACTTCCTGGATGGCGATCACATCGGCATCCAGACGCTGCGCATAGTCAGCGAGCCGGCCATAGTCCTCGGGACGGCGCGCCAGATCACGGGCCACGTCGCAGGGAATGCTGCGAACCCGCGCAGGCGGACGATCCCCGCCTGTGCAACCCGGGCGCAATGCCGCCACGGTCTGCGGAGTCATCAGCCACTCCATGTTCCAGGTGGCGAGCGTGATCGTGCGCGGGAGCGGTGCAGCGCCGATGCAGGCGCCTGGAAGCAGCAGCAGGATCACAATCCGCCGCCACGAGCAGCGCCGGAAGACCGAATTCACCCATCCGGACATCGACATCGTGCGATGTTACGTCATGCAGGGGTGCACCGGAGCGCATCGGGAATGCGCAACCGGCCGGAATCAACTGCGACGCGCTGTCCGCCGCTGCGCCGTCATGCCATGGCGCTCACCGGGCCCGCTGACCCACAGCCGCCCATGGAAGGGTTCGAAGCACAGCCGGACCCCGTCCTCACGGTGAATGATCTGGGCACCGCACTGTATCCTGCTGTCGACGAAATCCGCCTGGATCAGCTGGACGATGGTGGCCGTGGGTTCGGATTTCATCGCCGGTGGCGGCGACTGGCCGATGACCCTGGCCTGCACTTCATCCGGGCGAAAGTGGTTGCCCAGCACCGCCTTGCGGAACTTGTCCAGCACCAGAAGGACCGAACACAGGATGGTGTCGGTGACATCGGCGGGGCGGTCATCGCCGCTGGCATAGCGAAGATGCAGCAGGCCGCCCACGCCGCGACCCTCGTCATGCAGACACAGGCCCAGCGCGCCTTTCAGGTGGGCGACCAGTATCACCGGTGAGGCAGACACCTCGAAGGTATCCGGGACAACTGCAATTTCCGGCAAATCACTGGGCAAGCGCGGGCTCCTCATTCTGCTGCGGTGGTGAGGATGATGCCCAACGGGCCGATGGCGCCGATGCCGACCGGCTCACGGATTGCCCGCGCTGCCACGATCTGCGCATCCGGGTATCGATGACCCGGGAACCCGACTTACCATATGACGGATTCAATGGCGGCGCGTGCATCCGGTTCATGCAGGATAGACCCGCCAGCGCCTCAGCTTGAGATGCACCTTCTGGCCCACCCTGAAGCGATCGCTGGCCAGCCGTTCCCGACTGATCTCCGCTTCCAGCGGAGTCGCTTCCGGCGCGCGGCCATCGGCCATCAGTTCCAGCCGCACGATGGCGCCGATCTCGCGCACGGCAGATACCGTGGCAGGCCAGCCTGGACCCTCGGTCAGGACCTCGAGCTCATGCGGCCGGACCATCACCACACTGCCGGGCGAAAACCCGTTGTCCGCCGCGAGATTCAGCGACCCTATCCAGGCGCGACCGCCATCCAGTCTGACCTGAAGCTCGTTCACCTCGCCGAGGAACCGGTGCACGAAGCCCGAGGCCGGCGTGTCGAAGACCTCACCCGGCGCTCCGATCTGCTCGATGCGCCCGCGATTGAGCACGACGATGGTATCGGCCACGTCGAGCGCCTCCTGCTGATCATGCGTGACGAACAGGCTGGTGAAATGCAGTTCATCGTGAAGGCGCCTGAGCCAGCGCCGCAGGTCATGCCGCACCTGGGTGTCGAGCGCACCGAACGGTTCATCGAGCAGCAACACCTGGGGCTCGACGGCCAGTGCACGGGCCAGCGCGATGCGCTGGCGCTGCCCGCCGGACAGCTGTGCAGGGTAGCGCCGCGCAGCCCAGTCGAGTTGCACCAGTTCAAGGAGGCTGCGGACTTTCCTGCGCAGGGCATCCCGGCGCGGCCGGTCGCGCCAGCGCTTGACCTTGAGGCCGAACGCCACGTTCTCTTCCACCGTCATGTGACGGAACAGCGCATAGTGCTGGAAGACGAATCCCACCTTGCGCTCGCGTACCGGCCGCAACGTGGCGTCCTCGCCATTCAGGTACACGTGGCCGAAGTCAGGAGTCTCGAGACCCGCGATGATGCGCAGCAGGGTGGTCTTGCCGCATCCCGATGGACCGAGCAGCGCGAGCAGCGCGCCCCCCGGCACCTCGAGGTCGATGTTGTCGACGGCCCTGAAATGGCCGAACTCCTTGCTCACACCCCTCAGGCTGATGCTCATGCGGGCAAGCTCCGCGAACCTTTCGCCACGCGCACGCCGTGCCGCAATTCCGGCCGGCGCCATTCAAGCAGACCCTTGCCTGCCAGGGTCAACAGTGCCAGCAAGGCCAGAAGCGAGGCGACGGCAAAAGCCGCGGCATGGTTGTATTCGTTGTACAGGATCTCCACGTGCAGCGGCATGGTGTTGGTGAGACCGCGGATGTGCCCCGACACCACGGACACCGCACCGAACTCACCCATGGCACGCGCGTTGGACAGCAGGACACCGTACAACAGACCCCAACGGATGTTGGGCAGCGTGACCCGCCAGAACGTCTGCCAGCCGGAAGCGCCGAGCGACAGCGCGGTCTCCTCCTCGTCCCTGCCCTGAGCCTGCATCACCGGGATCAGTTCGCGCGCCACGAACGGGAAGGTCACGAAGGTGGTGGCCAGCACGATCCCCGGAACGGCAAATATGACGTGCAAATCGTGTTCGGCCAGCCAGGGACCGAACCAGCCGCTGGCGCCGAACACCAGCACATAGATGAGTCCGGAAATGACCGGTGACACGGCGAACGGCAGGTCGATCAGGGTGATCAGTGCGCTCTTGCCCCGAAAATCGAACTTGCCGATGGCCCAGGACGCCGCCACGCCGAACACCAGATTCAGCGGCACGGCGATGGCCGCCACCAGCAGGGTGAGCCGGATGGCTGCCAGTGCATCGGGGTCGGCAATGGCATCGAGGCAGGTCTGCCAGCCCTTCGACAGCGCCTCACTGAACACCACCAGCAGGGGCAGACCGACGAGCAGCAGCAGGTACGCAAGACTCGCCAGGATCAGCAGCGCCCGCGCAGCGTTCAACTCACCCGGCAGGGACCGGCGTGCCCGCTGCGGCAAGCCCGGCGGCACCATCGTGTCCGGTGTCCCGGGTGCGGCGCTCATCGCGCACCATGGCGCGCCTGCGCCCAGGTCTGGAGGGCGTTGATGCCGAGCATCATCGCGAACGACAGCAGCAGCATGACAGCCGCCAGCGCCGTAGCACCGGCATAGTCGAACTGCTCGAGCTTGGTGACGATCAGGAGCGGCGTGATTTCCGACACCATCGGCATGTTGCCGGCGATGAAGATCACCGAGCCGTATTCGCCGACACCGCGCGCAAACGCCAGCGCAAACCCGGTCAGGAGCGGCGGCCAAAGCGTGGGTGCGATCACCCGCACGAAGGTCTGGATTGCCGATGCTCCAAGCGTCGCAGCCGCCTGTTCGACTTCACGGTCCAGTTCCTCCAGCACCGGTTGCAGGGTGCGGACCACGAAGGGCAGGCCGACGAACATCATGGCCACCACCACGCCCAGAGGCGTGAATGCGATCTTCAGTCCTGCAGGCTCCAGAAACCGGCCGATCCAGCCGTTGGGCTCGTACAGTGCCGTCAACGCGATGCCGGCGACCGCCGTCGGCAGCGCAAACGGCAGATCGACCATGGCATCCACCAGACGCCTGAAGGGAAACCGGTAGCGCACCAGCACCCAGGCCACCAGCAGTCCGAACACCGCGTTGATCAGCGCCGCTGCGGCAGCAGCGCCGAAACTCAGGCGAAGCGAGGCCAGCACACGCGGCGTGCTCACGGCATCGACGAAGGCATCCCACCCCATGCCGGCGCTGCGCAGGAATGCGGCCGACAGCGGCAACAGCACGATGATCGACAGGTAAAGCAATGTGTAGCCGAGTGCCAGACCGAAGCCCGGCAACACACGCCGCGGGTTCCTGCCAGCCTGATTCATCGACCGGGCCACTACTGCCATGTCCGTCCCTGCCGGGTGCGGTACGCAGCCGGTGAAATAGCCTTACTTTCCGTACATCCTGTCGAAGGTGCCGCCGTCGGCAAAATGCACGGCCTGTGCCTTTGCCCAGCCGCCGAACAGGCCATCCACCGTCACCAGCGGCACCTGCGCGAAGGTGCCCGCGTATCTTGCCGCAACTTCCGGGTCCCGTGGCCTGAAAAAATGTCTGGCCGCGATCTCCTGGGCCGGCGGTGAGTACAGGTACTGCAGATAAGCCTGCGCAACGGCACGGGTACCGCGCCTGTCGACCACCTTGTCGACGATGCTCACGGGCGGCTCGGCGAGGATGCTGATCGATGGCATGACCATGTCGAACCTGTCCGGACCCAGTTCCTGCGCCACCAGATGCGCCTCGCTTTCCCAGGTCAGCAGCGCATCGCCGATGCCACGTTCGGCAAACGTCACGGTGGATCCGCGGGCGCCGGAGTCGAGCACGGGAACATTCCGGTACAGTCTGCGCACGAATTCCTGCGCCGATGCGTCGTTTCCGCCCGGCTGCTTCAGCGCATACGCCCAGGCTGCAAGGTAATTCCAGCGCGCGCCTCCGGAGGTCTTGGGATTCGCGGTGATCACGCTGATGCCCGGACGCACGAGGTCACTCCAGTCCCTGATGTGCTTCGGGTTCCCCTTGCGGACCAGGAACACGATGATGGAGGTACAGGGCGCACTGTTGTCCGGAAGCCGTGATTGCCAGTCAGCCGGGATCAGCCTGCCGCGCCGGGCCAGCATGTCGATGTCATACGCCAGAGCCAGTGTCACCACATCCGCGGGCAGACCATCCAGCACCGCACGGGCCTGTTTGCCCGACCCGCCATGACTCTGATGGATCGTGACGGTATCGCCGGTCCTGGACTTCCACCAGTCGGCAAACAGCCGGTTGTAGTCCTTGAACATCCGGCTGGTCGGATCATACGAGGCATTGAGCAGCGTCACGTCGGCCGCATCCGCGGTGGAGGCAAGGACGAGCGCAAGTCCCAGCACCAGCCCGGCGAACAATGCAGGAAGCTGCGTGGCGGGTCCGCGCAGGCATCTCATCCGGCCGGTCCCGGGGAATCCCTGAGCGGAATCCGGATGCCTTCCAGGGCCGCATCCACCTCCAGCTGCGATCCGAGCTTTTCCGTCTCGCGCACCAGACGACGTGGCAGATGCGGGGCCAGCAGTTCGATGAAGTCATGCATGTAGGCCCGCAGGAGCGAGCCGCGCCGGAACCCGATCCAGGTCAGATGCGCGTCGAACAGGTGTGCTGCCTCCAGCACCGCGAGGTCCGAATCCACCTCCCGGTCCACCGCCACGCTGGCGATGATCCCCACGCCCAGCCCCAGACGTACATAGGTCTTGATGACATCCGCATCGCGCGCGGTGAGCGCGACATCCGGACTCAGCCCTGCCTTGTCGAACATCACCTGGAGCGATGAGCGGCCCGAGAAGCTGAACACGTAGGTGATGATGGGAAAATCAGCCAGCCTCTTCAGCGTCAGCCGGCGCACGCCCACCAGCGGGTGATCCCGGGGGACCACCACGATGCGATGCCAGCGATACAGCGGCAATCTCACCAGATGCGGAAAGAGTTCATCGGATCCGGTGGCGATGACGAAATCGACCTGATCCTTCGCCACCATCTCGGCGATCTGCTCGGAAGTACCCTGGTGAAGATGCAGGCGCACTTTCGGGTACCGTGCGCGGAACTCGCGGATCACTCCGGGCAGGATGTAACGCGCCTGCGTATGGGTGGTCGCGATCGACAGGGAACCGCCGTCCGCCTTGCGCAACTCCGCAGAGGCCCTGCGGATGTTCTGCATTTCACGCAGGATGCTGGCCGCGCGCGTGATGATCTGCGCACCCGCCGGCGTCGTGCGGGTCAGTGCCCGGCCCTCGCGCTCGAACAGCTGGATGCCCAGTTCCTCCTCCAGCATCTTGATCTGCCGGCTCACGCCGGGCTGGGAGGTATGGAGCTGGCGCGCCGCGGCGGTGATGTTCAGGCCGTTCTCGTGTACCGCCACGAGATAGCGAAGCTGCTGGAATTTCATGACCTCGGCTCCCGGAAGACACGGCCACGATACCGCATCAGACCGCGAATGCCCGCCTATTCTTCCTCGATGGCGTCCGTCAGGACCTCCTTGCGCCGCGCCAGAAAATCGCGCAGAGCCTCGTCCCTGGCCGGATCGAGACCCGGATCCTGGTAATCAGCAAGCATCTTCTTCCAGACACGATTGGCACGATGCAGGGCGTCCTGGCTGCCCTCCAGTGTCCATTGTTCGTAGGACGAATAATCGGCAATGCCCGACTGGTAGAACGCGGTCTCGAAGTTGGCCTGCGTATGCGCGCAACCCAGAAAGTGATTGCCGGGCCCCACCTCACGCAGCGCATCCATGGCCTGTCCACGTTCAGACATGTCCATGCCGGCGGCCAGCGCCTGCATCATGGCCAGCTGGTCGGCATCCATCACGAATTTCTCGTACGAGGCAACCAGGCCCCCTTCGAGCCACCCGGCAGCATGCGTGACCAGATGCACACCCGCAAGAAGCGTGGGCAACAGCGTATGCGCACTCTCGTAGGCGGCCTGCGCGTCGGCCACCTTGGAAGAACACAGCGAGCCTCCGCTGCGACAGGGCACACCGAGCCGGCGCGCGAGCTGCGCCGTGGCGAATATCATCTGCGTGGCCTCGGGCGTACCGAAAGTGGGTGCACCCGTACGCATGGAGATGGCACCGACGAAAGAGCCCAGGATCACCGGGGCGCCGGGCCGCACCAGTTGCGCAAGTGCCATGCCCGCCATGGTCTCGGCAAGGATTTCAGCCATGCAGCCGGCTGCGGTCACGGGACCCATGGCGCCGGCCAGCACCGCCGGCACGATGATGACGCCCTGGTTGGCCGCGGCGAAATGCCGCAGCGAACCCAGCATGCGTCCGTCGAACACCAGCGGAGAGTTTGAATTGATGTTGCCCAGCATCACCACGTTGTGTTCGAGGTACTCCGGGCCGAACAGCACGCGAGCCATGTCAATGGCATCAGCGGCGTGGCCCGGTGTCTCGGGAGTGCCCTCGCAGGCCTGATCGCTCCAGCGGAAAAAAGCGTACTGCGTGTCGAGGTGGCGCTTGTTCGGCGCGATGTCCATGGCCTCGCACATGCTTCCGCCCGAGAAATGGATCGCAGGTGCCATGTGCGCCAGCTTGATGAAATTCTCCAGATCGGCGAGCGTGCCGTAACGCCGCCCGCCGTCCAGATCGCTCACGAAGGGCGGTCCGCCCACAGGCGAGAAGACCGTGGCGTCGCCGCCGAATCGCACACTTCGCGCCGGATTGCGCGCCTGCACGTTGAATTCGCGCGGCGCCGTGGCGATGAGCCTGCGCACCATGCCGCGCGGCATGCGCACCCGCTCGCCCTGGACGTCGGCGCCCGCCCGCTTCCACAACTCCAGGGATACCGGATCGCGGCGAAACTCGATGCCTATCTCCTGAAGGATGGTCTCGGCATTGGCCTCGATCACCTCCACGGCCTCGGTGCTGAGCAGTTCGACCGGCTTGAGCAGACGGCGGATATACGGGTACTTGGCGCCCTGCGCCCGGGCGCGCGCGAGGCGGCTGTCCCGGGTGCGCCGCGGAAGGATGATGCGATCGGTCACGGTTGAATCCTCGATCCGGCACAGCGGGCCCGTGGCCGGGCGCCCATCACTCCGGCTTCTGCAACCACTGGAAGACCTCCACCGGATAGCCGGCCGGGTCCTCCATCTCGAATGCCCGGATGGGGACCATCGGGTGGTCATACAGCGCCTTCACGATCTGGAACCGCGGATCCCGGCTCAATCGTTCGTACCACGCCTTCACGTCCTGTGTGACGATGCTCACCATCACTGCCGCGCGCTTGTCGGTGGGGCTTGCCGTCGTCCCGCTCTTCACCAGTCCCACGCTTGCGCCCGACGAGGTGTGATACAGGCTCACCCATTCCTTCTCGTAATAGGGTTTCGCACCCAGCAGGGCGCTGTAGAACTGTCGTGGTGCGGACAGATCATCGTAGTACAGGAAGGTTACCTGCTCGCTCACCTGCGTTGCTGACCCGGCATGCGCAACCTCATGGTGCTTCACGGCCTGCTGTGCATCGGCCTGAAGGCAGGCCAGCAGCATCGCAGCCGCGGCGAACAATCGTGCATGGATCGCTGTGAAACCCGTCATGTGAACCTCATCGTTGAAAGCCCTTCAGGTCCAGATGGTACGGAGCACGCGCAATGCGTTGCCTCCGAGAATCTGGCGGATCTGTGGGTCAGTGTACCCTCTGCGGATCAGACCCTCGGTGAGATCATACAGCCGCAGGGGATGATCGAGGCCTTCGACGTCGTCCCTGTCGCGAAAACCGTATGAACCGGGTTTGAGGGCCGCCTTGGACTGCGCCACGATGGCGCGCGGCAGCGAGTCGTACCCGTACAGCGCAATGTCACTCCCCACCGCCACGTGATCGATGCCGGCGATGCGCACCACATGATCGAAATGATCGAGCACGTGTTCGATGGTGGTCGGCTCGCGATCCCGGGCAAACACGCGCAGGAAGGCGATGCCCATGACACCACCGCCCGCAGCCAGCTTGCGGATCGCCTCGTCGGTCTTGGTGCGGGGATGCGAAGGGTTCAACGCGCGGGTCGTGGCATGGGTGAACAGTACCGGCTTGCGGGAGAACGAGATGGCATCCAGCGTGGTCCTCTCGCCACAGTGCGACAGATCCACGGCCATGCCCACCTTGTTCATGCGCTCGACAATGGCGACGCCGTAATCGCTGAGCCCGCCATCCACGCGCTCGGTAGCACCCGCACCCAGGCGATTCTGGACATTGTAGGTGAGCTGCGATACCCGCTGGCCGAGCGAATGGTACAGGTCGACATCATCCACCGTCCTGAAATGATCCGAGTTCTCGCAGCCGAACACGATTCCGATACGCCCGTCCGTGCGCGGCTCCAGCCCCGAAACGGCATCGACCCGGAAGAACACATCGCTGTGCGCCGCCACGAAGCCGTTATGCCAGGCGTAATCGAGCAGAACGTCGGGATCCGTTTCCAGGGTTGTCTGGATGATCTTCAGGCCGCTGCGCCGGAACTGTTCGCGGGCCTCGGCGCCGAAGGCATCCGGCACCTCCAGCCAGCGTTTCAGCTCGTCGGGATTGAGCGAGAGCGCATGCTTCAGATCGACGCACTGGGTCTCGCGGACCAGCCGCGTGGCGCGTTCCGAATATTCCCTGGGCGATGCGGCCACCGCGTATCGGCCCAGATTGAGCATGGGCGCGGCCAGGGCGGCTGCGCCTGCCTGCAGCGCACCGCGCAACAGTACGCGGCGAGTGGGGCTTCGAGGTGCAGCCGACTTCACTGATACGCCTCCCGCACCTGCGCCAGCAGCCGGTCGATCGTCTGCCGGTCCAGCCACCGGCCCGCCTTCATGACGCCCCTGATCCCGTCGACATGCCCGATATCCTCCAGTGGATTGGCGGCAAGCCACACCACATCGGCCCGCTTGCCCACCTCGAGGGTGCCCCATCGCGCCTGATCGCCCGAAACCGCAGCCGCGTTGACTGTCGCAGCCCGAAGCGCATCGTAAGGCGACAGACCCGCCCGGACCAGCAATGCAAGCTCCTCATGCGTGCTGAAACCGTGGATCAGGCCCGGAACGCCCGAATCCGTGCCGGCTACGAGCGGCACACCCGCCTGGTGGAGCGCGCGGATCAGCTGGTACAGATACGGCAGATACGTGTTCATCAGATAGTCGTGAGGCCACAACCTGTTGTAATCCCATTGACCGGATCGCATGAGCGCAGTGCCGGCCGAGAGTTCATAGGCCTGCCGCGGCCGCGCCGTATAGCGATCGATGTCCTGCGAATCGGCCAGGGCCTGGTTGACGATGAGCGTGGTGGTCACGGTGACGCCGGCACTTCTGATGCGCGGAACCATGCGCGGGATGAAGTCCGGATCGATGAGGTACCTGTCAAACACCCGCTTCGGATCGAAGTGCTCGAAGAAGTCCGGGTGGAAGGAATGCACATGGGCGATCCCATCCTGGCCGGCGGCCAGCACCCCGGCCGTACCCACGCTGTAGGGAATGTGTCCGACCACGTACATGCCCCTGGCCTTCGCCTGCGCGATTGCCGCGCGATAGGCATCGGCCGGAAGGAATGTGTACGGTTTCAGGATGCGAAAGCCCGCATCGTACTGACGGTTGACCTCCCTCACGGCCTCGGCCGCATTGGCGATCACCACCGTCTCGGCATCCGCTCTTCGTCCGCCGAGGATGGGTCCGGTGGTGTGGATCGAGGGACCCAGCCATTCACCGGCAGCCACCCGGCGCGCCCAGTCCAGATAGGCCGGTCGGCCCGACATCTCGCGCACGGTGGTCACACCGTTTGCCAGGAACAGCGCCAGGGTCAGCGGATTTCCGGCCGAATGCACATGCATGTCGGCCAGGCCCGGAATCAGATAGCCGCCTTCGCCATCGATGATCCGGTAGCCGGGCGGCACCTGCGTTTCCTTCACGCTGCCCAACCCTGCGATACGCCCGCCACTGACCAGGACCACCTGATCCTCGAGCACCCGGGAAGTGGTCATCGGCAGGACATGGACGTTCACGAAGGCCGTGTCGCGGGCCGAAGGCCCGGTCAGGGGCGGATGTGATTCCAGCCGGTGGAGCTGCGCCTCGTAACGGGCCTGTGCCGTGTCAGGTGGCGGGTCGGCGGCGCATGCGAACCCCGTGCTGGTGATCCACGCGCACAGCGCCAGCCCCCAGCTGCGTGTCATGACCCATCCAGCACGCGCATCGGTGGCCGGGTGGCAAATGGCTGGACGCCCATGGCGGTGTAGATCTCATCGGGAAACAGGATTCTCCCGCGGCTCATGACCATGCGGGTCTTGCGCAGCACGGACAGGTCCTGCACCGGATCGCCATCGAGCAGCATGAGGTCCGCCACCTTGCCCTGCTCGATCGAGCCCACCTCGTGATCGCGCTTCAGGTAGCGCGCGCAATCCAGGGTCGCGATCTGCAGCACGCGGGCATGGGGAATTCCGGCGCGGCCATACACCTCGAGCTCGCTGTGCAGCATGAACCCCGGGACATCGTCCGTGCCCGGCACGATGGGAATCCCGTCATCGTACAGGCGCTTTCCCGCTTCCAGCAGCTTCTTCCAGGCCGCCTCGTAAAGGGCTGCCTGTCCGGGCTTCATGTCCAGCACGGCCGTGCGGCGCGCCCGCTGCACCGGACCCGGCATGTGGGTCAGCCACTCTTCGATGCTCGGCGGTGATTTTCCCGGCCGGCTGAGCAGCATCCATTCCAGTCCTGCCAGGGTGACATCCACCGTGGTGCCCCGATCCTTCATGAGCTGGAACATCCGGCGCACGGGCCCGCTGTCCAGATCGAGATTGCCCATGCGCTCGCCGACCGCGGTGAAGCGCAACGTCGTACGGGTATCTTCCTGCGGCTCGAGCACGAAGCTCAGCAGCAGCTGGTTCATGTGATTGATTTCATCGTAACCATCACGGACCGCCCGTTCCGAAGTCATGAAGGCGGGCACGTGCCCGCTGACACGCAGGCCGAGCCTGTGGGCCTCGGCCGCCATCGGCGCCACCCAGTCAGGCGTGATGGAGCTGTAGATCTTGATGGCCGTGTAGCCGTGATCCGCGTACCAGCGCACCTTCTCGAGGGCCGCTGGAAGATCGCCCACCACGAAACCCATCTTGGCGGAGAAGGGCGAACGGCCTTCGATGAACCCGGAGGCGATGATGGTCGGACCCATGACCGAACCGGCACGGGTCCGGGTCTGCAGATCCAGCAGGAGATCGTTGTGATTGCCCATGTCACGAACGCTGGTGACCCCGCCGGCCAGGTACAGCGGCATGTCCCATTCACTGACATGCGAGTGCATGTCGGTCAGGCCCGCCAGCAATGTGCCCCCCTGCCCATCGATGACCACACCTGCGGATGGGGCGGGGTCATCCGGCCGCACGCCCACGATCCGCTCGCCGTACACCACCACCGTCGAGGCCGGTCCGAGGATCCCTGTGTGACTGTCGAATACGCGGACGTTGCGGATGTAGACTGGCTGATTGAATTGATGGGCGAACTGCCGGGTCAGGCGCTCCAGATACTCGCGGTTGAGCGTCGCGGCCAGCTCCGACAGCCGGTGGAACCCGGATTCAAACCCTTTGGGCACCACGACCGAACCCGCATCGATGGTGCCGAAGAATTCGCCCGTCGCATCCCCGAGCACGAAAACCGGTTCGGCCCGGATGCCCCAGAGCGCATAGACCATGGTCGGCCTGGAGACGCCTCCGGCGTTGAGGGTCAGTTCACGGAGTTTTTCCACCCGCAGGGTGCCGGCGGGCAGCGCATCGAGCTTGAAGTCCGGGCGCTTGAGCAGTGAACGGAGGTACATGCCGTACGCCCATGGGCTGGAATGGGTCGCGACATAGATCCCCGCATCGGAGCGCGCCCTGCCTGAATCACTGAGGCTCCGCCAGGACACCTCCCGCCGGGATTGATGAAAGCTCTCCCTGACCGGCGCGCCCATCGAGGACGCTCCCTCGATCTTCCAGTCGGCGGGCAGCCCCGCCGGATCCATGACCAGGGTCTCCTTCAGCTTCGGGCCGCGGCCATTGTCATCCACCCGGTAGTCGATCGAGATCCTGCTGCCTTCGCTGCGCACATCCAGAGTGCCGACGGTCTCGTCGTTGGACACCACGGAAAAGCGCTGGTCCGCGTGGGCAGCAGGTCCCAGCAGCATGAAGCCGAGCAGCGCCTTCGCGCAGTTGCGGTGCATGAACGACATCACTCGATCCAGAGGTCGCGCTCCTTGTCCTTCCAGAACTCCAGTCCCATGGTTTCGTGATTGAACACGTTGGCGTAGTAAGGATCGTTCTTCTTGTATTCGGTGTAGGGTCCCGTGTAGTCGGCACGGCGTTTCTTGTAGGTCTCGTATGCAGCCAGGCTCTCATACTCCCACAGGATGAAGTGACGCCCCGATTCCAGACCCGCGGCATGCTTGACGAAATAGCGCACGCTCTTCCATTCCTTGAACAGGTCGCGGTGCTCGCGAACCCAGGTCAGCCAGCGGCGCATCCATTCGTCATGTTCCTTTGCCTTGCCTTCGGCGACCACCCAGCTTTCCATTTCAAATACGGACATTGCGGCACCCTCCCAACTCGCCCGCATGGCGCAGCAGCACTGCACGCGTCTGCTCATCCGCCTCACCCGGCAGGGGCTGTCGCGGTGTCGGCCGATTGCCGGCGCTGGCGCCGTCCTCACCACCGCCGGATACACCCCGGGCTGCCGCTCCCGGAGAATCACCCACTCCCAGCACCAGCCCGCCCGCAAGGGCGGCGCCCAGCAGCTGTCTGCGCCTGATTGTCTCTGTCATGACTCCTCCTGCCGGATCACCGCGTATTCAATGCAACCCGAACGCCCCAGACCCGCGGGTTGGGTCTCACCCGTACGCCTCCGAATCCGAAACCCGCCAGTCCCGTGTAGTACTCCTTGTCGAAAGCGTTCTCGAGATATCCCTCCACCAGCCAGGCGCCTGTTCTCGCACCCAGTCGCAGGTTCGTCACCTGGTAGGAGGGAATATCGAACGGGAACCGGTGCTCGATGATGGACTGGACATCCGGCTTGGTCTTGGACCGGTAGTTCCATTCGGCGCGCGCATATCCGGTGGTTTCCGCTGCGAAGCCACTCAGCGGAAACTCGTACTGGGCATTGGCGCTCAGCGTCCAGCGTGGCGCACGGATGACGTCAGTCCCCGAAAGATCGACCTGCACCCCCGAGACCAGTGCATCGGGGAACTTGTCGAATTTCGCATTCAGGTAACCGATGCCGGATTCCAGCTGCAGCTGCGGGATGGGACGCGCCGCGATCTCAAGCTCGACGCCCTTGCTCGATGCACTCGCCGCGTTCGTGGTCGCGTCGATGACCGTGATGACATGCGTCACCGGATCGGTGATCGTTGCGCTGGATTCGACCTGCAGGTCCTTCCACTTCATGTAGAAGGCGGTGGCGTTGAGCATCACCTTGTGGTCGAGCCAGTAGGAACGCATGCCGAGTTCGTAGTTCCAGAGGTTTTCCTTGTTGAAGTACTGCTGCGGAAGCGCGGCGTTGAACTGCAGGCCGCCAGCCTTGTAGCCCTTCGAGGCCGTTACATAGGTGGTCAGATCGTCAGTCCAGTCGTACGACACCGAAAACCGCGGTGAGAAGTCGGAGAACGGGGCCTGGCCTTTGTTCTTCTGCTTGGGCGTTCCGAATCCGATGCCGCCCGACGTCTCCCGGACCGTATCGTGGGAATACCGGCCCCCGGCCGTCAGGGCCAGCTTGTCGGACACATGCCAGGTCACCTGCCCGAATGCCGCCCAACTGTTGGTGCGCGTGTCCTCGACGACGATATCGATCGGAAACTCATTGGGCAGTCCGAAGAACTGGCCGGTGCCGGCGCGCACTTCGTGGAGGGTCCCGCGAATGTCTTCGGCGTACAGTGCGCCCGCCGTCCATACCAGGGGGCCATTACCCGACGACTGGATGCGCAGCTCCTCGCTCCAGCTCTGCGAGGTGTCGTGGATTTTCTGCGTCAGCAGCGGATCCTTGGTGAAATCGAGGTCATCGAAGTAATCGCGCCTGGTATCCAGATACCCGGTGATCGAATGAACCTCGAAGCCCTCCGCCTGGTAACGCAGGTGGGCGATGCCGATGTTGTTGTCATTCTCCTGCGTGAGCGGGTGGTCGTGATTCACTTGATGGATATTCTGCGGGTAGAACAGCAGGCCGTCCGAGACGGGCACGGGGGTGCCGGTGATCGATTCGGTGTCGGCGTTGAGCACGCCGGTGGGCACCAGCGGATTCAGGCCGGACTTCTCGCGCGTGATGAACCCGGAAAGATCAAGGGTCAGCCGGTCGTTGATCAGCCAGCGCGTGGCGAGCTTCATGTTGGTGAACCCGAAATTGCTCGACCCGCCGGCCGGATTGACGTTCTTGACGAAACCGTCGCTTTCCTCGTAGTTCACCATCACGCGGGCATACAGGCGATCATCCACCACCGGCGCGTTGACCACGCCCATGACACCCCAGGTCCCGAATGAACCGTAATGTGCCTCGATCTGCCCCTCCAGCTTCGGACCCGGCTGCTTGGTGGTGATGTTCAGAGCGCCGCCGGTGGCATTGCGGCCGAAGAACGTGCCCTGCGGACCCCGCAGGACCTCGACCCGCTCGACGTCCTTGATGGCCGGGTTGACCGCGCCTTCCTGCGCGCCATTCGCCACGTTGAAGCCATCCACGTAGATGCCGAACGCATCCACGCGGCCGCCGATGTTGCTGACACCGCGGATGGCGATGTCAACCGACCGGGGCCCGCTCTTGCCCTCGTCCTGGAAGGTCACGTTGGGTGTCTGGCGGAAGTAGCCGCGCAGGTCCTGCACGTTGGCATCCTCCAGTTTCTTGCCGCTGAACACGCTGATGCTGGCCGGTACCTTCTGCAGGGTCTCCACGCGCCGCTCCGCCGTCACGACGATCTCCTGCAGGGCGTTGTCGGGGGAAGCGACGTGTTGTGCCTCCTCGTTTTCGCCACTCGCCGCGCCTACTCCAGCAGCTTGCGTATCGCCAGACCGAGTTGCCTGAGCCAGACGAAGCCGCCCCCAGAATGGCCGCTCTTCCTTCCTGGCCTGACTGTTCGTGCCTGTGTTCGCGTCCTGACCTGGTGATGCGGCGGGGCTGGCAGACTGGCTGGCCAGTGCGGCGGTGCGCGGTACGGCATCGCGGGCATTCACGATGGCGATGGTCGTATCGTTGACGATGCGATAGCTCAGACCCTGCGGAATCAGCAACGCATCCAGGGCCTGCTCCGGTGTCTTGCTGCCCCTGACCGGGCCCACCATCCGGTCACCCCCGAGTGCATCACTGAAGCCTGCGATCTGCAGCCGGGTCTGCTGGGCCAGTTCCTTAAGGGCGCCGTCCAGCGACTGACGCGGAATGTCCAGATCGTAGTGTTGAATGATGGCGTGCGCCTGCCCGGCGACCGCAAGCCCGCCCGCGGCAACCAGCGCTGCAGTGATGGCAGCAATTCGCATGAATCCTCTCCCCGTCCGTTGTTGATGAAAGTGTCGGGACGGATATGAGACCGCATATATCGACGGACTTGACCCCCTGCCTGCCAAATTATTTGTCCGCCGGCGTTGCCGGGGCCGGGCTGATCGTGATCCGGGTTTCACTCGTCCGGACGACCTGGACCGGTGCGACGCTCTTGAGGAAGGCGAGGAACGCCTCCGGCTCCATCGCATTGAAGACACCCGTCATGGGCCGGGATGCCAGCTTCTCGTCGGCAACGGCGAGCTGCACGGCATTGTAGCGATTGAATTCCGCCACCACGGCGGAGATCGGGTCATTGCGGAATATCAGGCGCCCGGTGGCCCAGGCCAGTTCGCGCCGGCTGTCGACCTCCCGAACGGGCTCGGTGGCGCCCCCGCGATCCACCGTGAGTTGCTGGTTGGCGGTGAGGTAAACCTGCGCACCACCCACCGCGGGACCGGAAACCATCGCAGAGTCAGCGCGGCCCGTCGGTACTCCCGGAAGAGCCGCCGGCTTCCTCTCGTCTTCGGGCAGAAGGGCTCCGCCATGGCGCACCAGACCCTGAGGCGGCCCGGGCAATGCAGCGCCTGGACCCTGGGTCGGCGTCAACGGCTTCCGGCCTGGTTCGCTGGAGACGGACACCTTGCCTTCGGCGACCGTGACGATGGTGGCCGCACCAAGATGCTCCACGCCAAAGGCCGTTCCGACGGCCCGGACCATGGTGCCATTCGAATGCACGAAGAACGGACGCCGGTGGTTCTTCGAGACATGGAACACGGCCCGTCCATGTTCCAGAAAGATATCGCGCCCCTGCTTCGAGTACCGGACATGCAGACGGGTATTGGGGTCCACCTGCACCAGACTCTCATCAGTCAGGACGACCTCGCGGCGCTCGGCGCGCCCCGTGGCGATGACCTGACCACGCATCCGCTCCATGAGGAAGTCCGTGAAAAGCACCGCACCCAGGATGCCGGCTGCCATCGCCACCCACTTCGTGGTCCGCCACATGCGCTGCAGACGCATGGCAGGCTCATGGGACCCGGAAAGCGGATCGCCGGTTCGAGACGATGCGCCAACTTCCGGCAACGAGGCACGTTCACCCAGGCTGATGATGTTCGTGTCATCGAGATCGCTCTCGCGAAGGGACATCGGGACGTGCGCCCATCGCTCGAACCGCTCCAGCGCCCCGTGCACCTGCGCCACACGCAGGATCTCGGCGATGTGGACCGGCGATTCCCGCAGCCAGTCGACGAACTCGCGGCGTTGGAACTCCGGCACCTCGTCCACCTGAAGGGTCACCCACCAGCCGGCGGCTTCCTCAGCGGCCCGCCTGCGTCGTTCAGTGGCGTCCATGCGTGATCACTCCGAACAGATCCGGATCCAGTTCGCGGCGCAGTTTTTCATAGCTCCTGATGAACTGGCGGCGGACGCTGCGCAACGATTCGCCGAGCTCCCTGGCAATAGCAGCGTGGGTCATGTCCTCGACGAAGAACAGTCGCAGGATCACCCGCTGCCGCGGCGTGAGCGTGTTCAGCGCGCGCTCCACCTCATCCTGGGATTGCGCGATCAGCACCGGCTGTTCCGGACCCTGGTCGTCGACCAGGTCCTCGAGCCATTTCGGCTCATGTGGCTGACGATGCCGCGCACGGATCGACCACTCCGCCGCAACATGGGAGGCAACCTTGAACAGGTACGCCCGGGGGTGCTCGATCAGCTCGGCCTTGTCATAGCGCATGAGGCGCAGGAACACTTCCTGCGCGACATCATCCACGTCCGCAGCCGCAATGCCCCCTGCCCTGCTCAGCAGGAAGCGACGCATGGGCTTGCGCAGTTCGTTGAACCAGCCGGAAATCCGGCGCCTGGCGGCGGCCGAAGTCATCTCCTCACCTTCCTCCCCGTTGCACCTGCGGTCAAGCAACAGACCGGGTGAGGTGCGCGATGTGTCCCCCCGGCGGCGAGCAGCATCCCGGGCGCCACGATGCTGGCCGATCTGCCTGGATACGGAATCCATCCAGGGGAAGCGCTGATCATGATCCGCTGCGCAACCCAAGCTCCCGCCGCAGCCTTCCCTCGTCCAGCGCGCAGGTCCACTTGGCGACCACCAGCGTGGCCACGCTGTTGCCCACGATATTGGTCAGCGCCCGGGCCTCGGACATGAACCGGTCGATGCCCAGGATCAGCGCAAGCCCGGCCACCGGCACCGTGCCCACGGCCGACAGCGTCGCCGCCAGCACGATGAAACCGCTCCCGGTCACGGCCGCAGCTCCCTTGGAAGTCAGCAGCAGCACGAGCAACAGGGTGACCTGATGCCACAGATCCATGGGCATGTTGATGGCCTGCGCCACGAACACGGCGGCCATGGTGAGATAGATCGCGGTGCCATCGAGATTGAAGGAGTAGCCGGCCGGGATCACCAGGCCCACCACCGACTTGTCGGCACCCAGGGCTTCCAGCCTGCGCATGATCAGCGGCAGCACAGTCTCCGAAGAAGAGGTACCCAGCACGATCAGCATCTCGTCACGGATGAAACGGATGAGTCTCAGGATGCGGAAGCCGTGGAGTCGCGCGACCGTACCCAGCACCAGCAGGATGAAAATGAGACAGGTGAGATAGAAACTGCCCATGAGCCGGCCGAGGCTCGCCAGCGATCCGATGCCATACTGCCCCACGGTAAAGGCCATGGCGCCGAAGGCTCCGAGCGGAGCCAGGTACATGATGAGGCCGGTGATGGCGAACATGACCTGTGCAGATGCATCGACCAGCTTCTTCACGCGCGGCACACGCGGGCCCAGCGCGTGCAGCGCGACGCCGAAGAACATCGCGAACACCAGGATCTGCAGAATATCGCCGCGCGCGAAGGCGTCCATGACGGAAACCGGCACCAGAGACATCAGGAAGTCCGGTACGGATTGCAGCTTGCCGGGTCCCGCATAGGCTGCCACCGCCGCGGCATCCAGCGTCGACGGGTCCACGTTCATGCCCGCGCCGGGCTTGAGGACATTGACCACGATCAGTCCCACGATCAGCGCGAGCGTGCTCAGGATCTCGAAGTACACCAGCGCAAGGCCGCCGGTGCGGCCGACCTGTTTCATGCTCTCCACGTTTGCGATGCCGGAGACAACGGTGCAGAAGATGATCGGACCGATGACCAGCTTCACCAGCTTGATGAACAGGTCGCCGAGGGGCTTGAAGGCAACGCCGGCGGCGGGGAAAAAGTGCCCCACGAGAACGGCGCAAAGAATCGCGAGGATGACCTGGAAGTACAGGGAACGCAGCAGTTTCACGATGCGGCAAGCCTAGCATGGCCGCCCTCGGCCCCGCGGAGGCCGCGCGATGAAGGACCTGCTCGCGATCAGTATCGTCCGCTCGCGCCTCCACCGCCAAACCCGCCACCCTGGCCCTGCACGGCGGGCTCCGTGCTCGGGGCAGACACGGAGGCGCGGCTGGCGGGCGTGGTCACGGCCATGCTGGCCATTTCCGCCATATCGAACGCCGCATCCTGATCGGCAAGCTGGCCTGAGGTGATGCCGGCGCGTGAGATGCGAAGGTATCGCTCGAGCAGGTGGCTCACCACCAGCGCCAGGCTCCCCCAGACGATCAGGCGAGCATACAAGGGCATGCCGGTGACATGGCGCAGCTCATAGGCCAGGCACACTCCACATGCCACCGCCGATATCAGCGGAGCATGGGTGCGCCGGCGCAGGGCCAGCACGATGGAGACGGCAGCGAACACGAACAGGGCGATGACCACGATCGCGGAAACCCTCGTCTCCTGCTCCCAGGCAAGCCCCATCCACGATCGTCCCGCCACATGCAGATAGGCCGCCACCGGCAAGGCCACCACCAGCCAGTCGAGCATGCGGTCATGGCCGGGGCGCTGCCAGATGCGCCGGCCCAACGCCAGCGTCAGGGCGGCTGCCGCGAAACAGGCCCATCCCGCCCAGACATGCGCCGTCTCCCCCTGCGACAGTCCAGGGAGACCCCGGTTGAGCGTGTCGTACAGCGCGTAAGAACCCAGCAACGCGGCCAGGGTCGTGAACAGCGGGTTGAGCAGGCGCAGACCGGCGACAAGCCATGCAGCGCTGACTGCCCAGGCAATGAGGAGATCATTGTTCCATGCGCGCTGAACGCCCAACGCACCCACCGCCAGGGCCGTGAACGCGGATGCGATCAACGCCTCTTCCATGCCCGAGGCAAACCAGCGTCGCTGCCGCATCAGCAGCTCGCCGGCCAACCACATCCCGACGCCGGCCGGAATCAGGGCATGTTCTCCAAACGCGATGAAACACAGGCCGCAGCTGGCAAGGGCCGCAATCAGGCCCAGCACGAACAGGCCGCAGCGGGTGAGAAAGCTCACGGCATGCCATCCACCGGCGCCGCTGACGACGAGGTCGATGCGGCGAAGCACCGGATAGCGCGCAGCCACCGCGATCCAGCGCTCCTCGGAGGAAGTGGGACGGCCGGCTCTCACTCGGATGCCTCCCTGATCTGCTGGTGCAGGTTGCGCAGGAGGGACACTCCCGCTGCGATCGCGGCGAGCACCAGCGCCGACACCAGGAATGGATCGCGCAGCAACTGCGCGCAGGCCAGGCAGAAGCCGAGGGCGCCGTACACCACGCCATACACGGCAAACCACTCGCTGCGACGCCGCCTGCCCAGGAAAACCGCTCCCGCCGACAGCACGGCGGTCAGCAGCACTCCCGCCAGCAGGGTGCGCATCTGGCCGCACCACATGAGGCCGCCCCAGAAGGCGAAGTTGATGGCGTAGTGTTCGTACACTTCATCGAATTGGGGGCGCCTTGCCGATCGATGGTTCAGCTCGCGCCCCACCCATGCGGCAAGACCCGCGAGCAGTGCACGCATTCCGTATTGACCGGTGTTGCTGCCGGAACTTAACAGGTCGTCGAGATGCCTCGAAACGCCCATCCATCCCGCGAACGCGGCCAGGCTCAGCGACAGCAGCAGGCGCGAGTCGAAAACCCAGGCGCAGACTCCATGGAACACGACGAGCATCAGCAGATGCAGCGCCCAGCGATCCCCCAGCCAGTGGAACTGGACTTCGAGAAAGGCGATGTCCGCGCTGACCAGCATCCCGCCCAGCAACAGCACGTAGTCACCGATGATGGACCGATCCTCGCCACGCCACTGGCTGCGCAGGGCGTGCGCATAACACCCGGCGGCCAGCAGGCCGATGATCCACGCAACCGCTACGGGCCCGATGCGATCGAAATGCTCCTTCAGCAACAACCCGATACCGGTCACCACCAGCAGCACGGCGGCATAGCCAATGATGCGCAGCTCGTAGTAGAGCGAAAAGACAGCACCATGCTCCATCGCGGCAAACCGCTGCGCTGCCTGCCCGTCCAGATGGCCGGCGAGGTGCAGTTGGCTGATTTCCGGTTCGAGCGAGTGCATGCTGGAGGGGAGGATAAGCGGGACACCCGGCCGGCTCCAGCCGCGGGGCCACCGGACGTGAACAGGTTCTCCAGATAAAGAAAACCCCGGTCGAGCCCGGGGTTTTAGTGGAACAGGTGGCGGGTCGCTTTACCCGGCACGTCCAGGACTGGAAGATGCGCTCGCTAAAAAATAGCCCTTGAAACGCTCGCCCTATTCATTACCAAGCCGTTGCATCACGTCCACATTTGTATCGGTAAGGCAACTGATCAGGCGAGATCAGGTTACCCAGAAATTGCAAGCATTTCCAGCGCCTGAATGCAAATATTCGAAAAATCAACACACTATGTCAAAACCTGTCGCCAATTTGTGACACCTGCGCAACAGATCCGGACATCAGTCCCAGACATGGGCCTCGGTCGCGAAATTCCTCGAAGCCGCACGGACCACGCAGAACCGGTGCCCCGTCGGGGCCTGCATCACCACCCAGGTATGCACCGGGGCCACCCGCGTAGCACCGAGTCTTTCCAGCCGGGCCACTTCGGCCTCGATGTCATCGGTCTCGATGTCCAGGTGCACGCGGCTCGGGTGGTCCACGGTCTGCACTTCCATGTGCAGGTCGATGTGCGGGTCGACCAGGCGCTGGTAGCGGTCGGACTCGTCGGGAGGGAGCTTCTCCTGGCGCATGCCCAGCGCTTCGCTCCAGAAATTTCCGCAGGCCGCAAGGTCCTGGGATTGGCAATCGATGATGAATCCGGCCAGTCGACTCTTGTGCATGGCGTGTCTCTTTCGGCATGCTTGCCGCATGAAATACCTGCACACCATGGTACGCGTGAGCGACATCGAGCAGTCGCTGAAATTCTATCGCGACGCGCTGGGCCTTGAAGAAGTGAAGCGTTACCAGAGCGACAAGGGTCGCTTCACGCTGATCTATCTGGCGGCGCCCGGCGACCCTGATGCACAGGTCGAACTGACCTGGAACTGGGACCCGGAAACCTACTCAGGCGGTCGCAACTTCGGGCACCTCGCTTATGAAGTCGAAGACATCTACGCCACCTGCCAGCGCCTGGCCGACCACGGCGTCACCATCAACCGCCCGCCACGCGATGGCCACATGGCCTTCGTGCGATCGCCGGACGGCATCTCGGTGGAATTGCTGCAGAAGGGCGGATCGCTCCCGCCGCGCGAACCCTGGGCATCCATGCCCAATGTCGGGAAATGGTGAGTGTCCCGACTTCCTGGCGCGTATCCGTGATATCCGATCGAGATGCCGGTCTACTATTCCTGCTTGTCGTTGCGGTCGCAGAGACCGTGAACATGGACCAGCGACACGCCTGACAGCAACGGGCCATAGACTCCGGTTACATTCAGGCTTTCAAAAGCGATGCTCGTCTGGTCCGAAGTTGCCGTGAACAGCAGTCCTTCCGTTACCCAACCGGCATCTGAGCAGGAAAGGCCGCTCGTATCGATGCTGTAGTTGGCTTCGACGGGTACTGTCCCGCTGATCAACACCACCATGGATTTGGTCGGTCCATCGTTCGGGTACCCGGAAAACTGGCAGGTCGATTGCCAATCGGGATTTCCGCCGAAATGGAAAGTCAGCAGATACTGGTGCCCCGCGCGCGTCTTTACCGTCTGATTGATCGTGCCAGCGCCGGCACCGAAACTGCCGGTCAGATCGATCCAGTACTTGCCCTTGGCAGAGGGAATGGTGGAACAACCCGGGGTATTTGAATCAATGTCGATGTTTCCAGTGGTCACGCTCCATCCGGGAAGCGTCGTGGTACCTGCCACGCATCCGGATGCAGGGGCATCCTTCGCGAAATTCCCGTTGATGAGAAGATTGGCTCCGGCAGAGGCGGCAGAGGCGGCAGAGGCGGCAGAGGCGGCCGAGGCGGCAACGACAAGCAATGCGGTTCCCATGATCTTCATCTCGACTCCTTCCGATGTGATCCTGTAATGGTACGGCACAAGGGCTTTAAACGGCCCGACGACCGCAGCAAACAGCTTACGTCATCGAAGAAACGTCAAACAACGGATTTGACAAAATCCGCCGCAGATCTGCTTGCGGTACTAGAACATCTCCGAAGCCCCCGGCGTCTTGACTTCATGCTTGCTTCGCGCAGCGATGAAATCGCCGGTGATCATCGCATCGTAGGCCTGTCCCGGACCGACCATCGGGTATACCCCCGCATCCGGGTCGATGATGACCTCGAGGAATGCGGGGCCGTCGAAGCGGATGAACTCTTCCACCACCCGCGGCACATCCGCCTTCCTGTCCAGACGCACGGCATACGGGAAGCCGTCGGCCAGCGCCGCCTTCACGAAGTCCTTCTTGTGCAGGCTCTTGTCGCTGGCGCTGAAGCGTGCCTTGAAGAACAGCTTCTGCCATTGCCTGACCATGCCGTCGCCGAAATTGTTCAGCACCACCACCTTCACCGGCAGGTTGTAGGTGGTCACGGTCTCGAGTTCACCCAGGTTCATGCGGATGCTGCCGTCACCGTCGATGTCGATGACCAGGCGATTGCGCTGCGCGCACTGCGCGCCGATGGCGGCCGGCAGGCCGAAGCCCATGGTACCCATGCTGCCCGAGGTGATCCACAGGCGCGGGTTGTGGAAATCGAAATACTGCGCCGACCACATCTGATGCTGTCCGACGCCGGTGCAGATCACGGCGTTGCCGCCCGCGATGCGGTTGATCTCCTCGATCACGTAGTACGGCTGGATCAGCGGGCTTTCCCGATCGTAGTTCATCGCATGAGACCTGCGCAGGGCGTCGCAATGGCGCTGCCAGGCGGAAAAATCACGGCGGAAGCCGCTGCGACGGCCGTAATCCACCAGCGCCAGCAGCGCATCGGGCATGAGTCCGACGTGGCGGAAATCGGCGTGCTTCACCTTGTCGATTTCAGAGGCATCGATGTCGATGTGGGCGATGAATTTCGCGCCGGGCGCGAAGCGCGCCGGCACCCCTGCCACGCGGTCATCGAACCTCGCGCCAAGCGCGAACAGGAAATCGCAATCCTCGACTGCATAATTGGCAAAAGCCGCGCCATGCATGCCCAGCATGCGAAGGCACAGCGGATGCGTCGTGTCCATCGCGCCGATGCCCATCAGCGTGGTCACCACCGGCACCTTGAACTCCTGCACGAACTCGCGCAGTGCAAACGCCGCGCTGCCGTTGATGATGCCGCCGCCGGCATAGATCAGCGGCCGGTCGCTCGCGCCAAGCTTGCTGAAGAACTCCGCGCAGGCGGCATCGCCGAGCTTGCTGGCCGCGACCCGGTGCATGCGCTGGCGGTAGCCCGCCACCGGCAGGCGGCCCGAACCGTGGAACACACCCTTCCAGTTCTGCACGTCCTTCGGGATGTCGAGTACCACCGGTCCCGGGCGCCCCGTGCGGGCGATTTCGAACGCGGTGCGCACCGTCGCCTCCAGACGCGTCGGATCGGTGACCAGGAACACATGCTTGGCCACCGCGCCCATGATGCTGGCCACGGGCGCTTCCTGGAACGCATCGGTCCCGATGGCACCGGTGGGGACCTGGCCGCAGATGACGACGATGGGCACGGAGTCGGCCATGCAATCGCGCACCGGCGTGACGAGATTGGTGGCACCAGGCCCCGAGGTCACCATGGCCACACCGACCTTGCCACTGGCCCGGGCAAAGCCCGCAGCCATGAAGCCGGCACCCTGTTCGTTGGCCGGCACCACCAGCGGCATGGACGCCTGGTGCCTTTCGTTGAACAGGAAGACCGCATCGTAGATCGGCAGGATGGCCCCGCCGCTGTATCCGAATATCGTCTCCACGCCCTCGTCGGCCAGGATCTGCACCAGCATCTCGGCACCGGTCATGGTCGTTCCGGCCAACGGGTGGGTGCGCTGATTCATCATGTCATGGCGTTCTATCATCATCTGACCCTTCACCGGCGGCGGGCAAAACGCCCCAGACAGGCCGGACCTTGAAGACTAGCAGTTCCGGCTCTGGCGCCCAAGTGCCGTCGCCCTTATCCTTGCAGGTCCCATGCGCCACATCATCGCCATCCACCTGCAGAACGAGGCCGGCGCGCTCACGCGCGTGACAGGGCTCTTTTCCACCCGCGGCTACAACATCGAATCATTGTCGGTGGCACCTACCGACGATCCGGGCATCTCGCGCATCACGCTGGTGACCTCCGGGTCGGATTCCGTGATCGGCCAGATCAACGCCCAGCTCCTGAAGCAGGTGGATGTGGTCTCGGTCGAGGACCTGACCGGTGGCCAGCATCTGGCGCGCGAGCTGATGCTGGTGAAGCTCCACACCACGCACGCCAATGCCGCCGCACTCACCGAGCTCGCGCAGCGGGCCGGCGGCCGGGTGCTCTCGCCGAACCCTGGCAGCTTCATCGTCGAGCTGGCGAGCACCGAAACCCAGGTCAGCCAGTTCATCGCCGACGTCGGTGCCTTCGGCGACGTGCTCGAGGTGGTACGCAGTGGCGCGCTGGGCATCTCGCACACCAACCCGCGGATTCACGCGGTCAGGTGATACCACGGTGGACGCTGCGCGCGCCTACTGGATGCGCGCACCCTGCCGCTTCAGTTCCTGCCGGACCGCGCCCACATCCAGACTGGCGAAGTCCTCCCCGCGCCTCAACGAGACGGCCGCGGCCGTGCCAGCGCCCTGACCGGACACGGCGCAGCACATCATGTTGCGCACGGCGGCGTGCGAAATGCGATCCCCGCCGATGCATCGGCCGGCGACGATGAGGTGCCGCACGTTCCTGGGCACCAGAGAGCGATACGGCACGTGGAAGTATCGTCCGGTGGTGGGCAGCACCAGCACACCGTAACCGTCGATGAACTCCGGAAAGATGCCGATGGCATCCTCGAAGCGCCCCTGTCCGCGCACATCGGTCTCGGTGAGGTTGTATAGCGCATCGATCTTGCGCGTGTCGCGGATGCCGATGGTCATGCCGAAATTCCGCAGCTTCGCCTGTTCGCATCCGGGCATGAAGCGGCGCAGGGCGCTGACCGCATGCAGCGCCTGCCGGCGGCCCTCCATCTCGCCACGCGTGAGATCCGCGGGATCCGTGCCATCGATCTGCGGCAGGTGCACCAGGTTCAGATAGGTCAGATCACCCTGGTCGCTCACCGCACCCCAGGTTCCCGCAATGGTGGAAAGACTCGAAGGAATCAGTCCGGCGGCCACCGCCTGCTTGAACGGCTTGCGCAGGAAGGGTGAGAACAGTGCATCCTCCTTGCCCGTGGTGGTGATGTCCCATTCGCCATTGCCACGCCAGTCCGCGTAGGTCTGCGGATCGGCCTTGACGGCAGCGATGAAGCGCTGCCTGTCCACGCCGCTCATGGAGAACATCACCGAGGCCGCCATCATCTGTTCGCGCGGAGTCTTGTACACCGGCGCGCCGGCCCGTGCCGCGAGATCCGCATCGCCAGTGGCATCGACGACCCGTCCGGCCAGGATGGCCTCGCGCCCCGCCTTGCTCTCCGTGATGACGCCACGGATGAGGTCACCTTCGAGGATGGGGGCCACGCACAGCCGGTGCAGGAGCGGCGTGATGTGCGCCTCGCTCACCAGTTCGTCGGCCACCCACTTGAACATCTCGGCATCCAGCGCATGGCTCAGGGACTGAGGTTCGGGCATGGCCGCACCCATGGCCTTCGCCCGTTGCTCGAACTCGATGCCGATCCCTTCGCAATCCACCGTGTGCTCGTGCCGGTACCAGGCAAAGCCTTCGACACCCACCTGCGTGATGTTGCCGCCAAAGCAGCCGTTGCGTTCCAGCAATGCGGTGCGTGCGCCGGCACGGGCCGCAGCCAGCGCCGCGGCCAGCCCTCCCGGCCCGCTGCCCACCACCAGCACATCGGTGTCGAGGATCACCTCCACCTCGCGTGCGGCCTCGGGCACCTTCTTCACGGAGCGCGATGCTCAGCGGTTCACGTCGACGACGACTCGTCCGCGCACATGCCCCTTGAGGATATCTGCCGCCAGTCCCGGCACATCGCCCAGAGCCGCATCGACGATCATGGCATCGAGCGCATCGGCCGGCAGGTCGCGCACGATGCGCTTCCATGCCATCAGGCGCCGCTCGCGCGGACACATCACCGAATCGATCCCCAGCAGGTTCACGCTGCGCAGCAGGAAGGGAATCACCGTCGATTGCAGCGCACTGCCGCCGGCAAGCCCCACGGCCGCCACACTCGCCCCGTATTTCATCTGCGCCAGCACGCGGGCGAGCGTGTTGCCCCCCACGGAATCCACGCAGGCGGCCCAGCGTTCGCTCTCCAGCGGCCGCGCCGCCGGGTCGGCGAACGGTGTGCGATCAATGACGGTGCGCGCTCCCAGCCGACGCAGGTAGTCGTGCGTTTCGGCACGCCCGGTCGAAGCCACCACGTTGTGCCCGAGCCGGGCCAGGATGGCGATGGCCACCGATCCGACACCGCCGGCGGCGCCCGTCACCAGCACTTCGCCGCCGGCTTTCAGCCCGTGCTCCTCGAGCGCCATCACCGCCAGCATGGCGGTGAACCCGGCGGTTCCGACCGCCATGGCATGACGGGCATCCAGCCCGTCCGGCAATGGAACCAGCCAGTCGCCATTCACGCGGGCCAGCTGCGAAAGCCCTCCCCACTGCACCTCGCCGACCCGCCAACCGGTGAGCACGACGCGATCGCCGGACTTGAAACCCGCGTGGCGGGATTCGCGCACCGTACCGGCGAAATCGATGCCGGGCACATGCGGGTATTTCCTCACCAGCCCTCCGGCACCGTTGACGATCAGCCCATCCTTGTAGTTGAGCGAGGAATACGCCACCGCCACGGTGACATCGCCGGCCGGCAGCGCCGACTCCTCCATTTCCTGCACTTGCGCATTGACCTTTCCGCCTGCATTGTCCAGCACCAGTGCCTTGAACATCGGAACCTCGCTCGTGTTGTATCGCCGCTCGCCCGGGTGCTAGTGTAAATCCAGCTCCCTTCTTCGGGTATCGTGATCAATGCCGGGTCGCGCAAGGAGCAGCGACCACTTCCATGCTGCCCCGGAGAAAGGCATGACGCGAGAACAAAGGCGGATCCTCACCCTGGTCGCGATGGTCACCCTCGCGACCTTCATCAACTATTTCGATCGGGGCAATGTGCCCACGGCGGCCCCGCTGATGCAGGCGGATCTCGGCCTGTCGGCGAGCCAGTTGGGCCTCCTGTTCTCCGCCTTCTACTGGGGTTATGTGCCCTGCCAGCCGGCCACCGGCTGGCTGGCCGAGCGCTTCGGTGCCCGCGCCGTGCTTGGAGCAGGTGTGGCGCTGTGGTCCGCCGCCACCTTCATGACGGGATTCGCGGGTCAGTTCACCACGCTCCTGATGCTTCGCATCCTGCTCGGCATCGGCGAAAGCGTGACCTTTCCAAGCGCCTCGAAACTCATCGCGGATGCGGTGCCGGTGAATCATCTCGGCGTCGCCAACGGGGTTCTCGCGTTCGGCTACCTGCTCGGTCCCGCGGCCGGAACGTATGCCGGCGGACATTTGATGGCCCTGCATGGGTGGCGCCCGATATTCCTGCTGTTCGGTGCGCTGTCGGCACTGTGGATACTGCCCTGGTCGCGCACCCGGTTGCCGCCACCGGTGAACCCGGAAGCAGCCGCACAGCCACAACCGGATTTCGGAGAGCTTCTGCGCCAGCGTGGCCTGTGGGGCACTTTCATCGGGCACTTCTCTTCGAACTACTGCTACTACTTCATCGTCTCCTGGCTGCCCTTTTTCATGGTGAAAGCGCGCGGCTACTCCATGGAGCGCATGTCGGACTTCCTGACCTATGCGTACATGATCAATGCCGTTGCGGCGCTGCTCTCGGGCTGGCTCACGGACCGATGGATCCGCAGGGGCGGAAGCACCAATCTGGCCTACAAGTCGGTGATGGGCGTGGCCCATCTGGGTGGCATCGCCTGCATGCTGGGCGTGGTGCTGTTGCCCGAATCCGGCTCGCTTGTCTCGCTGTTCGTGTTCCAGCTGATCGCCGGCGCTTCCTACCCCGGCATCTACGCCATCCCGCAGATCATGGCCGGCTCGCACGCCACCGGGCGATGGGTGGGATTGCAGAATGCGGTGGGCAACTGCGCAGGCTTCATCGCTCCTGCCGTCACGGGCATGCTGGTGGACCGGACCGGGCGGTTCGATCTGGCATTCGGCATCGCCGCCGCGGTAAGTCTGGCGGGATTTGTCGGCTGGGTGATCATCCTGCCCCGGATCGCGCCCCTGCGCTGGAGCGCGAGCAGCCTCGCATCGGGCGCAACTCCGGCTTTGGGGCTGCAGGCCCCGAACGGTTCAGAAAAACGCTGACAGGGCTCCTGCAAGTTCCCAGGGCCGCTCCACCATGAGCATGTGACCCGCACCGGCCACCTGCACCAGCTTCGATCCGGGCACAGCGGAGGCAAGCGCGCGGGCATTCTTCAGGGGTGTCATCTGGTCGAGCTCACCGTTCACGATCAGGCAGGGTGATCTCACCCGCGCCGCATCAGCCAGGCCCTCACGATAGGCATTGCAGGCTGCAAGGTCCGCATGCAGCACGCCCGGTGCAGCGCGCTCCAGGATGCGCGCGCCGGCGCCGGTCATCCACGCGCCCGGAAGGGCACATCCGCCCAGTGCGGCATCGAACCCGTGTCCCCACAGGTTCACCATGTCGATGGCCGCGGAGTCATTCGCGGCCGCCGCGGCCAGCAGGTCGGGATGCACCGGCATGGCAGCCGCCGCTCCCACCAGCACCACCTTGAGCACAGCCTCAGGTTCCTGAGCCGCTGCACGCAAGGCAATGAGTGCGCCCATGGAATGCCCGATGAGCAGCGCCGGACCTGCCGCCTGCGCACGCAGCAGCTCCAGCAGCCAGTGTGCCGATGCGGCGATCGAACCCAAAGGCTCTCCGGCGGACTGGCCATGGCCAGGCAGATCCAGCGCCAGGACATTCCAGCCGTGAAAGGCCAGCCAGCGGCTCTGCAACGCCCAGATGGTGTGATCCATGCCGGCACCGTGCACGAACACGGCCAGTGGCTGGGAGGGTCGATGAGTGCGCCCGCCGTGGGCAGCGTACACCGGGCGGCCGTCGAGAAGGATGGGTGAGGGCATGCTCAGCTCCGGGACGCGGCGCGAAGCGCCTGCCTCAGGTCTGCGATGATGTCCTGCGCAGATTCGATACCCACGGACATGCGCACCATGTCCTCTCCGATGCCGGCATTCGCCAGTTGTTCTGCGCTCATCTGCTGATGCGTGGTGGTGGCGGGGTGAATGACCAGCGTGCGCGCGTCCCCCACATTGGCCAGATGCCGGGCGAGCCGCATCGACTCGATCAACCGCGCACCGGCGGCCCGCCCTCCCTTCACGCCAAAACTGATCATCGAACCCGCGCCCCTGGGCAGGAGACGTGTGGCCAGTTCATGATCCGGATGCGAGGGCAGGCTCGGGTGCAGGACCCAGGCAACCGCAGGGCTGGATTGCAGGAATTCGAGCACGGCTGCGGTGTTCTCCATGTGTCGCTGCATGCGCAGGCTCAGGGTCTCCACGCCCTGCAGGAGATGAAAGGCGTTCATGGGTGACATGCACGCGCCGAACTGGCGCAGGCCCTCCGTGCGGGCACGCATGATGAGCGCCAGCGGGCCGAACTGTTCGGAAAACACGATGCCCTGATAACCTGGCACCGGCTGGGTCAGGGTCGGAAACTTGCCGGACCGTTCCCAGTCGAACCGCCCGCCATCGATGAGCGCCCCGCCGACGGCGATGCCGTGCCCGCCCATCCACTTGGTCAACGACTGGATCACCAGGTCCGCACCCAGATCCATCGGGCGGCACAGATACGGCGTGGCAAAGGTGCCATCGACCAGCAATGGAATGCCGGCGCCGTGCGCGATGTCGGCCAACGCGGGAATGTCCAGGACCTCGAGACCCGGGTTTCCGATGGTCTCGCCGATGATCAACCTCGTTTCCGTGCGCAGGGCAGCGCGAAAGCCGTCCAGGTCACGTGGCTTGACGAAACTCGTGGTGATGCCGAAGCGCGGCAATGTGTGTGACAGCAGGTTCATGGTCCCGCCGTACAGCGAGGCCGAGGCCACGACGTGATTCCCCGCACCGAGCAGCGTGGCAATGGCCAGGTGTGTCGCCGCCATGCCGCTCGCCGTGCACACCGCACCGACCCCGCCCTCCAGTGCCGCCACCCGTTCCTCCAGCACTGCCACCGTGGGGTTGGAAATCCGGCTGTAGACATGCCCCGGGCGCTCCAGATTGAACAACGAAGCCGCGCTTTCGGTGTCCCCGAACACGTACGAGGTCGTCTGGTAGATCGGCACGGCACTTGCTCCGTGCACCGGGTCCGGATGATGCCCCGCGTGCAGGCTCAGCGTGTCGAAACCGGGAGGTTTGGGTGTCGCCATTGTCCGTTACCGCGAATCAGAGGCTAAAGTATACGTTCGCGACAATCCGAAAGGTGACCCATGATCGTGGCGGAATCTCCGCTCAGACTTCTGGCCGGCGCGGCCTGGCTCGCATTGATCCTGATGCTGCAGGCTCTGGTGCCAGCCCATGCGGCCCAGGCGGCGCGTGTGGAAGCACGATCGAAAACGTACCTCGCGGTCGGTCTGCTGGCTGGCGATCGCATGACCATCCACCTGAGCCGTCTGCTCGACAACACGCCCGTTCATGATGCCGCGATCGAGGTCCAGGTTCGCGGCCTGGATCTGAAGGCCATCGCACAGCCGGACGGAAGCTACGAGGTACGCGACCCCGGACTCGCAGCACAGGGACCCGCGATCGTGGCGTTTCTGGTCAGGCAGGGCGAAACAGGCGAAAAACTGGTTGGTGCGCTGGAAGGATCCGGATCGAAACAGTCCAGTCCCCACGAAGGCCAGACACGACAGCTCCTGTGGTGGGTGCTGAACTTCGCGGTCTGCATCGGGCTGCTGGTCCTGATCTCAAGACGGCGCAAGGCTGCTGCTGCGCGCAGTCAGGACTGACGCCGCTTCAGAAACTCTGCTTGGTCTCCACCAGGACCTGGAGCTTCCTCACTCCTTGCTGTCTGGTCAGCGGATAGGCGAAATCGATATGCAGCACATTGCCCAGGCCCGAGCGGGTGTTGCCGAACCGCAGGCCGATCCCGACATCACCCAGCATGCCTGCATTGCTGTCGCCCACGGCATCATGTCCCCACGTCCGCCCGGCGTCGGCAAACAGGGCGGCGCCGAACCGGGCGAGGCGGAACGGATACCACTGGGTGTAGAAGCGCTGCTCCACGGTCAACAGGGCCCGCGAGGTTCCCGCCTCGAATCGCAGCGGATAGCCCCGCAAGCCGTTGTCACCGCCCAGAAGGAGCTGGCCCTCCGGATCCAGCGCATGCACCACGGTGCCTCCCAGGGACAGGTAGAGCACGCGGTCGTCCCGCCATCGCCAGTAATACTGACCGGTGCCGTCCAGCATCAGGTTGCGGGCCTTGCCTGATTCCACCCGCGTGGTCAGCGAGGAAGCGAAAAAGAGCTGGGTCAGCGGGCTCAGCTCCATCCCCTTGAGCACACTGGCGTTCAAGATCAGCCCGTTGCGCGTCGCGCCCAATGATGTGCTGCCATATCCCAGTTCGACATTGAAGCGGGTTCCCAGATAAAGATCCTCGGTGCGGCCGATCTGGTTCAGGTCACCGACCTTGCTGTAGGCATCCTGGATCATGCCGAAGCCCACGTAGGGATAGGACAGGGTTCTCGAGGGCGGCAGGATTCGCGCTGTCAGCCCTGTGGGCGCCTGCCGGAATACGTTCCGGTCATACCGCATGCCACCGGTCCATCGTTTGACCCAGCCATCCACAAGGCCGCTGGAAAATCCCCCGCCCATCTCGAAGGAATCCTCGTCCTGGTGAATCTGATCGACGATCCTGCCGCGGTTGTAGCGCGACACGGTGCGGTCGAACTGCCGGGTCCTGAACGTCGAACTCCAGCGTGTATCCAGCGAATAGAATGGCTGTCCGAACGAGAGCGCCCGGTCCGAGCCGTCGTTTGAATCGGCATAGACAGCACCGAGTGTCCAGTGCGATCCAAACAGGTTGGGGTCCCGGTACTCGAATGCCGTGCTGGTGCGATCGACATTGCTGCCATGGGAGATCTGGATTTTCTTTCCCCAGCCGAACAGATTGGTCTCTTCCAGCTCGAATCGCGAGGAATTGGTGCCACCGGTGCGCCCGAAGGAAATGCCCGGGCTCAAGGTCCAGACATCCTTGGTGATGACCTTGATGTCCACCTGCCCGTTCTCGTACCGCACGGGTACCACGCGCGCGTCGTACAGGAAACTCAGGGTCCGGAGATTCCGCTCGGTCTCGGCCAGCTTTCGCGGATCGTACCGTTCTCCCTCCCGGAACAGCAGTTGCGCACGAATGGTATCGGCCCGGGTACGCACATGCAGATCGTTGGCCAGCCGATACAGCGCATTGTCCTCACGCCGGTCCGATTCATCGAATATCTGCCGGGGCTCGATCACGATCCTGCGGATCACCGCCCCTTGCGCCTGCATCTGCTCGTCGCTGGGCAGGCCGGCGGGCCGCGGTTCGCTGATGCGGGTCCTTTCGGTGTCGGTGAGTTTGGCAGCATCGGCCGTAACAGCAGCGCCGAACCCGAACAGGAGGGCGGTCAGGAGGGTGTGAATGGAACGTGCGCGCATGACTTGCCTGGCCGGGCGCTGGTGCCGCCGCTCCGGGCCGACCTCAGGGGAGGAGAACGGTGCACCCGGTGGTCTTGCGCGCTTCCAGGTCCCGGTGCGCCTGTGCTGCATCGGCCAGCCGGTAACGCTGGCCAATCCGGATCTTCACCTGCCCGCTGCCGACGACCTCGAACAGTTCCCGCGCACACGCCGCAAGTCGTGCCGGAGTGGCAACGTAGTGGAAAAGGGTTGGCCGGGTCAGGAACAGCGAGCCGCGTTTGCTCAGCTCCAGCGGAGCAATGGGCGGAACCGGACCGGTGGAGTTGCCGTAGGTGGCCATCATGCCCAGCGGCGCCAGGCAGTCGAGAGAAGCCATGAAGCTGTCCTTGCCCAGGGAATCGTAAACCGCGGCCACCCCCTTGCCGCCCGTGAATTCCCTGACTCTCGCGGTGAAATCGCTGTTGTTGGTGACCAGGACGAGATCGCATCCCAGCTCGCGCGCAATCGCGGCCTTGGCTTCGCTCCCCACGGTGCCGATGACCCGGGCGCCGAGCCGCTTGGCCCATTGCACGGCAATCGAACCCACTCCGCCCGCGGCGGCATGGATCAACACGGTCTCGCCGCGCCTGACCCGATGAGTGGTGCGCAGCAGATACTGGGCGGTCATGCCCTTGAGCATCATCGCGGCCGCCTGCTCGTCACTGACCGAATCCGGCACGCGCACCAGCCGGTTGGCCGGTACATTGCGCAGTTCGCAATAGGCGCCGGGAAAATTCAGCGCATACGCCACCCGCATGCCCACCGCCAGCGACCGGACGCGCGGGCCGACGGCGGTGATGGCGCCCGCGGCCTCCCGGCCCAGCACGGCCGGCAATTTCAGCGGATACAGCCCCGTGCGGTCATAGACATCGATGAAATTCAGGCCGATGGCGCCGTGGCGGACCTGTACCTCACCGGGTCCCGGTGCTGGCACCTCGATGTCCTCATGGGACAGGTTCTCCGGACCACCGGTCTCGCGCAGGATGATTACCTTGGCCATGCCACCTCCTTCGAGTCGCGCATGTTAGCAACAACCGGCCCGGGCATGGTTACAGGGCGGCGTTGTCGCTCTCCCCCGTGCGGATCCGAAGCGCGCGCTCGATGTCCGTGATGAAAATCTTGCCATCGCCAACCTTGCCGGTCCTGGCCGCTCCGGCGATCGCCTCCACCACCTGATCCACCAGATCATTGCGCACTGCCACTTCGACCCGCGTCTTGGGTACGAAGTCCACTACATATTCGGCTCCGCGATACAGCTCGGTATGCCCGCGTTGCCGTCCGAAGCCCTTGACCTCGGTCACCGTCATGCCGGAGACGCCGATATCCGACAACGCCGAGCGCACGTCGTCGAGCTTGAAGGGTTTGATGATGGCAGTGATCAGTTTCATGGTCCGCTCCCGTGCATTTGAGTTTTGCCGTTGGGCCGATTTGTCTGCATCATTCGTGCCCATGTCCTCCCGGCTACACAGTATCAGAGAGTTGGCGAAATGGCCCGGCCGGCCGCTCCATTCCCTGCACCGCATCATTGCATGGGCGTTAGACTACGCCCCGACAAGGTGCAGGATCGGGTCAAAACCATGAACAAGACCTTCGCAATCGTGGGTGCCGGGCAGGCTGGGGCCACGGCGGTGGAAACCTTTCGGCGTGAAGGGTTCGAGGGCCGGCTCGTCCTGGTCGGTGAAGAACCGCACCTGCCCTATCAACGGCCACCGCTGTCCAAGAAATACCTGGCCGGGGAGCTGGAGGCCGACCGCCTGCTGTTCCGGCACGCGGCCTTTTACGATGAACACCAGGTGGAGACGCGGACCGGCGTGCATGCTCGCGCACTCGAGCCTGCATCTCATCAGATCGAACTGTCCAGCGGTGAAACGCTTCGCTATGACCGGCTGATGCTGTGCACGGGAGCCCGGGCACGCATGCTGGCCTGTGCCGGCGCGGATCTGGGCCGGGTGCATGCCCTGCGCACCATCGCCGACACCAACGCAATCCGTTCGCAACTCAAGCCCGGCGCCCGCGTCGTGATCATCGGTGGCGGATACATCGGCCTCGAGACCGCCGCCTCGGCCATCAAGGCCGGGTGCACGGTGACCATTCTGGAAATGGCGGATCGCGCCATGAACCGCGTGGTCGCGCCGCTGGTATCGGATTTCTACATGACCGAGCATCGCGGACGTGGCGTGAACATCATCTGCAACACGCTGGTGTCGAGTCTCGAGGGAAATGGCAATGTCGAACGGGTGCTCTGCGCCGATGGCACGACACACGCCGCCGACGTGGTGGTGATCGGTGTGGGCGCCATCCCCAACGTGGAGCTGGCCCGTGAAGCAGGCATCGCCTGCGAGAACGGGGTGCGCGTGGACGAATACTGCCGCACCAGCGACGCGGACGTGTTCGCGGCCGGTGACTGCTGCAGCCACCCTTCTCCGCATTACGGCCGCCGGCAGCGGCTCGAGTCGGTCGACAACGCCGTGGAACAGGCCCGGAGCGCTGTGCTGAACATGCTGGACCGGCCCACCATCCATGACAAGATACCCTGGTTCTGGTCCGACCAGTACGACCTGAAGCTGCTGATCGTGGGCGTCTCGCAGGATCATGACCGTATCGTGCTGCGCGGCGATCCCGCCACCCGCAGCTTCAGCGTCTGCTATCTCAAGGGACAGGAATTGCTGGCGGTGGATACCATCAATCACGCCCGTGATTACATGGCCGCGCGCAAGCTGATCGCCGGGCGGATGCCGATGGATCCCGACAGACTTGCCGATATCACGGTGCCGCTGAAGGAGGCCGTGCTCACCTGACGAAGCGGTCCGCGCCCTTCACTGGATGACCAGCAGCAGATCCTTGGTGTCCACCTGCTGCCCGGGCTTCACCAGCACCTCCCTGACCGAACCGTCCCGCTCCGCCCGGACCGTGGACTCCATCTTCATGGCCTCGAGCGTCAGCAGCGCATCACCGCGCGCCAGCTTCTGCCCGGCATGCACCATGACCGTGCCGACGGTACCGGGCATGGGCGCACCGACATGGCCGGCATTTCCGGGCTCGACCTTGCGAGGCGCCGGGCGCCTCGCCACCTGCGTACGGTCGGCAACACGAACCGGGCGGGGCTGGCCGTTCAGTTCGAAGAACACGCTGCGGGTGCCATCCTCGTGCGGATCGCTGGTGGTCACGTAGCGGACGATCAGGGTCTTGCCCCGCTCCAGGTCCACACTGATCTCCTGGCCTGGCTCCAGGCCATAGAAAAATGCCGACGTGGGCAGCGTGGACAAGTCACCGTAGTCGGCGCGTGCAGCAGCATAGTCCAGGAACACCTTCGGATACATGAGGTACGAGGCCAGATCCGTATCCGGTATCTTCCGCCCCGTCCTGCGCTCGACTTCGGTACGGGTGATTTCCAGATCGGCCGGCGCCATCAGTTCGCCGGGCCTCACCTGCAGCGGTTCCATCCCTTTGAGCACCTTGCGCTGAAGTTCCGGCGGCCATCCGCCGAAAGGCTGTCCGAGATCCCCGCGCATCAGCTGCACCAGCGATTCGGGAAATGCGATTTCCACGTCCGGGTCCAGGACCGCATCGCGCGTCAGGCCGCTGGTCACCATCATGATGGCCATGTCGCCGACCACCTTGGAGGTCGGAGTGACCTTGACGATGTCACCCAGCATGTCATTGACCTGCGAATAGGCGCGGGCCACCTCCGGCCAGCGGGAGTCGTCGATGCCCAGGGAACGAGCCTGCTCGCGCAGATTGGTGTACTGCCCGCCGGGCATGCCGTGCACGTACACCTCGGATGCTCCGGACCGGATGTCGCTTTCGAACGCCACGTATCCGTGACGCACCTGCTCCCAGTATCCCGAGATCAGGCGCAGATGGTCCGTATCGATGCCCGGGTCGCGTTCGCCGTGACGGAGCGCTTCGATGATGGAGCCGAGGTTGGGCTGGGATGTGAGGCCGGACATCGAATCGATGGCACCGTCCACCGCATCCGCGCCAGCCTCCACTGCGGCCAGCACGCTGGCCGCGGCGATGCCACTGGTGTCATGGGTGTGAAAATGCACCGGCAGGCCGATCTCCTGCTTGAGCGCGCGCACCAGTGCGCCCGCCGCGTGAGGCCGGCACAGTCCGGCCATGTCCTTGATCCCCAGCACATGCGCACCCATCGCCTTGAGTTCACGAGCCAGATGCAGGTAATACTTCAGGTCGTACTTGGTCTCGCGCGGATCCGAGAGATTGCCCGTGTAACACAGGGCGGCTTCGCACAGCCGCCCCGTTCCGCGCACCGCCTCGATGGCCACGCGCATGTTCGGGATCCAGTTCAGGCAATCGAAGATGCGGAACACGTCGATGCCCGTCCGGGCCGCCTGTTCGACGAAATGGCGCACTACGTTGTCGGGGTAATTGGCATAACCCACCGCATTGGCCGAGCGCAGCAACATCTGCAGCAGCAGATTCGGGATGGCTTCGCGCAGCGTCGACAGCCGTTCCCAGGGATCCTCCCTGAGAAACCGCATCGCCACGTCGAAGGTTGCACCGCCCCAGCATTCCACCGAGAACAGCTGTGGAAGGAGCGAGGCATAGAACGGCGCGATTGCGGCCATGTCATGGGTGCGGACCCTTGTGGCCAGGAGCGACTGATGGGCATCGCGCATGCTGGTGTCGGTGAGCAGCACCCGTTTCTGCGCCAGCATCCAGTCAGCGAAACGTTCGGGGCCGAGCTCATCCAGCAGCTGCCGGGTTCCTCCTGCCGGAGGCGGCAGCACCATGCGCGGCGTCCGCGGGAACACCGCCGAACGCGGCCGTGCACGGCCTTTGACCTCCGGATTGCCGTTGACGATCGTCTCGCCCAGGTATTTCAGCAGCCGGGTCGCCCGGTCACGCTTGCGGGGGATCCGGAACAGTTCGGGCGTTTCGTCGATGAACTTCGTCGTGTACTCGCTGCGTACGAACTGCGGGTGCGTGATGAGCTGGTCCAGGAATCGCAGGTTGGTCACCACGCCCCGGATGCGGAACTCCCACAATGCGCGATGCATGCGCGCGATGGTCTCCTCCGGTGTGGGTGACCACGCAGTCACCTTCACCAGCAGCGAATCGTAATGGCGCGTGATGAGGGCGCCGGAATAGGCCGTGCCGGCATCCAGGCGGATTCCGAAGCCGGCGGGGCTGCGATAGGCGGTGATGGTGCCGTAGTCGGGCACGAAACTGTTCTCGGGGTCCTCGGTGGTGACCCGGCATTGCAGCGCGTGCGCGTTCATCCGGATATCGCCCTGCTGCGGCACGCCGCTTCCGGCCGTGCCGATGCGCTCACCGGCGGCGATGCGGATCTGCGCCTTCACCAGGTCGATGCCGGTGATTGCCTCGGTGACCGTATGCTCGACCTGGATGCGCGGATTGACTTCGATGAAATAGAACCTCCCGGTATCCGCATCCTGCAGGAACTCCACCGTGCCGGCCGCACGGTAGGACACGGCGCGCCCGATGCGCAGCGCCGCCTCGCACAGCTCCTGGCGCTGCCCTTCGGTGAGGAAGGCGGCGGGCGCCCGCTCCACCACCTTCTGGTTTCGCCGCTGCACCGTGCAGTCGCGCTCGAACAAGTGCACGAGATTCCCGTGCTCATCGCCCAGGATCTGCACTTCCACGTGACGAGCGTGCCGTATCAGCTTTTCCAGGTACACCTCGTCCTTGCCAAAGGCCGCGCGCGCCTCGCGTCTCGCGGTCGCCACGGCATCCAGCAACTCCGATGCCCGTTCGACGATGCGCATGCCGCGCCCGCCTCCACCCCAGCTCGCCTTGAGCATCAGCGGGAACCCCGCCTGCTCGGCCAGATGGAGTACTTGCGCATCATCCGCCGGCAGAGGAGGCGTCGCGGGCATCACCGGCACGCCGGCGGCCTGCGCCAGGTTTCGTGCCTGGACTTTGTTGCCCAGCCTGCGCATGGTGTCCGGCGTCGGGCCCACGAAGCGGATGCCGGCGTCGATCAGCGCCTGCGCGAATTCCGGGCTTTCCGACAGGAAGCCGTATCCGGGGTGAACGGCATCGACCCTGGCCTCCACGGCGATGCGCACGATGTCGTCGATGTCGAGATAGGCCTCGACCGGCCCCTTGCCCTCACCCACCAGGTAACTCTCGTCGGCCTTGGTCCGGTGCAGGGAGAAGCGGTCTTCCCGGGAATGGATGGCGACCGTGCGGATGCCAAGCTCCGCTGCCGCACGCATGACCCGGATGGAGATCTCGCCGCGATTGGCGATCAGCAGGCTTCGGATGGGACCAGGTGGAATGAGCACGCTCATGGGGAACGATGATAGCCTTGTCTGTAACCTTTCACTCGGGAAAGACCCCGGACGGACCATGTACGCTCTGGCGATTCACGGTGGCGCAGGAACCCTGCCGCGGCAGGAGATGAGCGCTGCAATGGAACAGGAATATCGCGCCGCGCTGGGCGCCGCACTGAACGCGGGTCGCTCGATCCTGGAGCGCGGAGGTTCCGGTCTGGATGCAGTCAGTGCCGCGGTGATCGCCCTGGAGGACTGCCCGCTGTTCAACGCCGGGCGGGGCGCGGTATTCACGCATGATGGCCGGAACGAGCTGGACGCGGCCATCATGGATGGTGCAACGCTTGCCGCCGGAGCCGTCTGCGGCCTCACCCGCATCGCAAATCCGGTCAGCCTTGCGCGCCGGGTCATGGAAGCATCGGAATTCCTGATGCTCAGCGGCGCCGGCGCCGAGGAATTCGCGCGCACCCAGGGCATCGGATTCGTCGACGCGGAGTACTTTCACACCGAGGCGCGCTGGAAGCAGTTGCAGAGGCTTCTTTCCGGGGATGATTCGCTGTCACCGCTGACGATCTCGCACGTCGGCACCGTCGGTGCCGTGGCGCTGGATGCCCATGGCCACCTGGCCGCTGCCACCTCCACGGGAGGCATGACCGGCAAGCGCTGGGGCCGCATCGGCGACTCGCCCATCATCGGCGCGGGCACCTATGCGGATGACCGCTCCTGCGCCGTGTCCGCCACGGGACACGGGGAGTCGTTCATCCGTCTTGCGGTGGCGCACGAGATTGCCGCCCGCATGCGCCATGGCGGACAGACACTGGCAGCAGCCACGCAGGAGCTGATCCACACCGAACTGCCGGTCATCGGCGGTGAAGGCGGCGTGATCGCCGTGGACCGCGCCGGAAACCTGTGCCTCGAATTCAACAGCCAAGGCATGTTTCGCGGCAGCGTACGGGCGGACGAAGCGCCACGGATTTCCATCTATTCCGATTGAGGAAACCCACGGCCACAGGCCCGCGTGCCCGCGTGCCCGCGTGCCCGCGTCCGATCAGGACCGCCCGCTGGCACGGCGGCGGTCGAAGCGCCCAGTCTTCAGGTTCTGGTACTCCGCTTCCATGACCACCACCCGATTGCGACCCTGTTCCTTCGCGGAATACAGGGCCTCGTCGGCCAGCTGGATCAGACCTTCGGCTGTCCGGTTCGGTCCTGGCAGTACATAGGCTGCACCGATGCTCACGGTGAGCCGGGTCGCCACCCGGGAAGCCTCATGCGGAATGTTGAGCTCGGCCACCGAACGCTGGATCCGCGTCAGGACTTCAGCCACGTATTCGCGCGATGCCTGATAGAGCACCACCGCGAATTCCTCACCGCCGTAACGCGCCACCAGGTCGAGCGGGCGGCGGGCACACTGGCTCAAGGTCACCGCCACGGCCCGAAGGCATTCATCGCCTGCCTGATGCCCGTAGCGGTCGTTGTAGTCCTTGAAACAGTCGATATCGACCAGGAACACGGCGACGCGATTGCGCTCGCTCACGGCGAGCTGCCAGGTGCGCTGGATGTGCTGATCGAACATGCGGCGGTTGGCAATGCCCGTGAGGCCATCCCGCGCCGCCATCTCCCGCAGCTGCTGGCCTTCCAGGAAGCGTGTGCGGGAAACCTTCTCGTGCATGTAGACCACGCAGGCACAGATCGCGTTGGCAGCGAACAGCGACAGTGCGTTGTAGGCGAACTGGCCACCCGCAAGCCCGGCGCTGCTGGCCGCAACCAGGTAGACCACGAACAGCGCCCCGTTGACCGCCACCGCATGATAGAAATTCAGGCTGGTCAGCAGGTAAAGGTAGATCGTGACCAGGATCAGGCCGGGAAACAGGAACGGAATGCCGGCCTGGGCCGCGACGATCTGGGTGACGACAACCCCCAGCCCGGCAATGGTGCAGGCAAGCATCATGAGCGGTGCAAATCGCCTTATGCCGAACTGCGTGAAGGTGACGAAAAACATCCCCAGGAATACCGGGATGATCAGCGCGAAATGCACCAGGTCAGGAATGCGCGCCGCCACCGGTCCCATCACGGCGGACTGCATGACCGAAAACGCCACGAGCATGAAAAAGCCCAACACCATGCTGAAGCGCAGATAGCGCAGGTTTTCCCTCAGATGCTGCTGCCGGAAATCCGCTTCCAGACCCTTCTCGAACACGAGCCAGGGGAAACCCTGTGCCAGCTGGCGCGCGTAGGCCGCATCCGGCAAATCCAGCTTCTCGCCTCTCTTGTCGATGCTCATCGCCGCCTGAACATAACACCCGGAAACGCAGGTGTCGGGCTGCAGGCCACAGTTTTGCGAATTGACGATATGTCAAATTCGCCATGTCGGCCGGACCGACAATGCAGTTCAGCTGTGGAAGTACCTGTCCAGAAAGGCATCGAAATCAAGCTTGTCGGCCGCCTCGAGCGACCGCTGCGCCTGAAGGGATTCCTGCGCCGATGAGCTGAACTCGGCCAGCCGCTGCTCGTTGGGTGGATACAGATCCAGGAAATAGTCCTTGTGCATGCGGGACATGCGCCGGGCGATCCCGAAGAACGACTCACCCTGCTCATGCATTTCCGCCAGGAGCCGGGCCGAAGGCGTATTGGCCACGTTCTCGACCTTGGCACGCTGGTGTCCCAGCGCAGCCAGGTAGGGCTTCTGCGGCTCGCCATGATCGAGCATCTCGCAGATGCCCTGCATGGAATCGAGCAACTCGCGCGCCCATTCGATCATGGGAAACGGTCGGCCATCCCGCTGAAGCATCAGGCCCGGTTCCCGGCCACGCAACCCCACCAGTGCATGATTGGCATCGAGCCGCTCCTGCTCGGCAGGTTCAAGCGGGGGGCTGTCCTTGAGCAGGCACAGCGCGAGGAAAGCCTCCAGGAATCGCAGCTTGTTCTGGTTGACGCCCACCGGGTCGAATGCGCTGACATCGAGTGCGCGCACTTCCACGTATTCGACGCCCGCACGCCGCAGGGCGTGTGTCGGCCGTTCTCCCCGGGCCGCCACCCGCTTGGGCCGGATGAAACTGTAGTACTCGTTCTCGATCTGCAGGATGTTGGAGTTGAGCTGACGATATTCGCCGTTCACTTTCACGCCCAGATCTTCGTAGGGCCGGAACGGTGTGTTGATGGCGCGCCCCAGGTCACGCACGTACTCATCCACGCCATTGAGTGAAATGGCGATTCCCGCCTGGTTCTTGTTGCGATAGCCGATATCGCTCATGCGCAGCGAAGTCGCATGGGGTTCGTACCAGGTACGTGCATCGAGCCTCGACAGGCTGGTCGCGCGGCCCGCGAAGAAACTCTCGCCCACGGCCGGAGAGGTGCCGAACAGGTACAACGCGATCCAGCCGTGGCGGTGATAGTTCCGCAGCAGGTTGAAATACTGCCCGGAGACGAAGTCCCTGCGCTCCTGCCGCGACTGCAGCACATGCGCAAACACCTCCCACAATTTCTCCGAAAACGAGTAGTTGAAATGCACGCCCGAGATGGCCTGCATGATGCGCCCGTAACGGTTCGACAGTCCGTTGCGGTACACGCTCTTCATCCGTCCGATGTTGGAACTTCCGTACTGCGCAATCGGAATGCTGGCATCCCCGTGCAACATGCAGGGCATGCTGGTCGCCCACAGGAGTTCATCGCCGATGTGCCGGTACACGAACTGGTGGATGTCGCACAGGTACTGCACCAGCTCCCAGGTCTCCTGAAACGGCGGGGTCACCAGTTCGAGCAGGCTTTCCGAGAAATCCGTGGTGATGTTCTCGTGGGTCAGTGCGGATCCCAGGACCTGCGGGTGCGGCGTCTGTGCGAGATCCCCCTCGGGCGTCACCCGCAGGGATTCCTTTTCCACGCCCTTGCGGCCTCCGCGCAGCACCGCTCGCTCGCCGGAGTTGATCAGTCCTGCGAGCCGGCGTTCGAATTCCCGGTCGGTGGCGTTGCGCATGGCCAGCCCCTTCAGGGAAGTTCGGCCACCACGTCGACGGCGACCAGGAATCCCGGATCAACCAGCCGCTGGACTTGCACCCACGACGCCGCGGGCAGCCGGTCCTTGTCGTAAAAACCGAGCCGCACATCCTTGGCCTTCAGGAAGGCATCCATGTCGGTGGTGTAGACGGTCTCCTTCACCACCTGTTCGAACCCGACTCCGTGCGCTTCGAGCGTGTGCTGCACGTTGGTGTATGCGGCACGCAGCTGGCCCTGCATGTCCCCCGGCGCAATCAGGCGCCCCTGGGCATCGGCAGCCACCGACGCGGACACATACAGGGTCTTGTCGATGAGGACAGCCTGGGCGAGACCGAAATCCTTTTCGTACCCGTTGAGATGGAAGACCTCCTTTATACGCGGCGGTGGAGGCGGCTGCTGCTGCTCGCAACCCAGGGTCGAGCAGATGAGCAGGGCCGACAGGGGCCGGATGAGAATGGCAGCATTCATGGTCCGCGAAAGTATACGCCCGGGCGCTGCGAGCCGGGGCCGTCCGCCGAGGCCGGGACGATTTGCACGGGGCACGACCCATGAATCGGCCGGGTTCAGTGCGACTGGGACCTGATCCAGGCGTCCAGACTCTCATCCAGCACATCGAGCGGCATGGCACCTTCCGACAGGATTCGCGCATGGAACGCGCGTGCATCGAACTGCGCCCCGAGCTTGCCCTGTGCCCGCATCCGCAATGCACGGATGCGTGCTGCCCCGAGTGAGGAGGCCAGCACCGAACCGGGCTCGGCAATGCAGCGGTCCACCGCCAGCGCGGCTCCAGGCTCATCGATGGGCAAGTGCTCTCGCAGGTAGCCGATGGCCTGTTGGCGACTCCAGCCTCTGGCATGGATGCCCACATCGGCCACCGCGAGCAATGCCTCGCGCAATTCCATCAGCACGACACTCACGCGCGAATCGGCATCCGCAAACGCGCCCAGTTCCTCCCCCAGGGACAGCGCATAGTCGGCCCATGCGCGCTCGAACGCATCCACCCGGCCAAAGCGCCGGAAGCGCGGCAGGGTTGTCCGCGAAACCTGCACCAGGTATTGCAGGTAACGGCCGGGATCGGACTCGCGCCACACCAGGCCCGGCACATCGCCTCGCAAGGTGCGCTGCCACGCCGAAGCATCGACGAGCAGCGCAGCGCCCGGCGCCGGTGCCCCCATCATGGCAAAGCGCGAGGTTTCTCCCTCCGGCAGCAGACCATCGGCCAGCGGCAGGATGCGCAAGGGCACGGCAGGTCCGGCCGAGTGGGCATTGCGGGCAGTCGCGGCAAGCGCCGGCGATGCCTGGCTGAACGCCTCGATCATTTCCGACGGCGATGAAAAACGAAATCGCCCATCCTGGCGAATGAGTGCGAAAAATCCCGGCAGGTTGTCCGCGAAACCCGCCTGCGCAGCCAGCTCACCCAGTTTCGCCTTCAGGCGCTGCACCTCGGCCAGCGCCTGCGACTGCGCACGCGCCACACTGGCGGCCTTTCCCAGCGTCATCCGCAGCCGGTAGTCATACCACCGATCGCCCATCGGCAATGCTGACATCCCGATTCCCGGCCGCGCCTGAGGCAGATACTCCTGCCGCAGGAAATCGTGGAGCGCACGATAGGCAGGCATCAGGCGCGTGCGTACCGCGTTTTCCACCGCGGGTGTCAGGCGCGCCCGGGTGGCCGCATCGATGCCGGGTGGAAACAGTTGCAGTGGCCGCAGCAACGGATTGTCGCTCCGGTCGCGTGAAAGTTCCTGTAGCTGCGGCAGGAGCCGTTCCACCAGCACGCTCGGAATCAGGTACCCGCGCCGCATGCCATCGCGCAGGTTCAGGATGGCCTGCTGCGTCCATGCCACATATCCGTCGATGCGTCCAGGCCAGTCCTCATAGGCCCTTGCATCGATGAACGAAAGCACGCCCTCGCCGGCCGCGAGTCTTGCCATGCGCTGGGGCATGCTGTCGAACGGCTCCACCGGGAGCAATTCCTGCGGATACACAAAGCCCTCGATCGCATTTTCGCGCCCGGTCCGGAACACCTCGTAGGTCAGGCGGGACTGCGGATCGAGCAGCTCGGGGCGGATTGGGCCCAGATCTGCAAGCGCCTGCCTCTCCAGGGCCAGTGACCTGGCCAGATACTCCAGCGACACGCTGTCTTCCAGTCTCGCGTCGAAGCGCCGGTCGCCCGACGCGCTGGCCTTTGACGGGTTCAGGGCCTCGTAGCCTTCCCAGTACCGCTCGACCAGGCGTGACAGATCGGCGGCCATGGCCCGGGGCGTCGGCGCAAGCAGCGCGGCGGGCTCGGGTGGCGGCGGGGCACGATGGCAGCCAGCCAGAAGGCTCATGGCAAACCCCAGGGCGATGCGGACCGGCACAGACATACGCGCCGATTATAGGGTGAGGTATGATTCGTGAAGACTTCAAATCCACGGATCTGTCCATGCTGGTAGGTTCCCAAACCCGTCGGGTCGCCATCATTGGCGGCATCCGCATTCCCTTTGCGCGCGGGAACACCGCCTACGCGCAGGTGGGAAATCAGGAGATGCTCACGGCCGTCCTGTCGGCGCTGGTCCAGAAATACTCGCTGGCCGGACAGACCCTGGGTGATGTCGCAGCCGGTGCCGTAATCAAACACCCCAGCCAATGGAACCTGACCCGCGAGGCGGTGTTGTCCAGCGGCCTGTCGCCTCAGACTCCCGGTCTTGACCTGCAGCGCGCCTGCGGGACCAGCCTGGAAGCGGCCATCCTCATCGGGAACAAGATCGCGCTGGGGCAGATCCAGTGCGGCATCGCTGCCGGTGTGGACTCGGCCAGCGATCCACCCATCGTGTTTCCGAAGAGCTTCCAGCAACTGCTGCTCAAGGCTTACCGGGCGCGCACGGCGGGAGAACGCATCTCCGCCTGGCTTGGCGTTCGCCCTCGACACTTCAAGCCGGTTCTGCCGGGCATTGCCGAGCCGCGCACCGGACTGTCGATGGGGCAGAGCGCGGAGATCATGGCCCGGAAATGGGGCATCGCCCGCGAGGACCAGGACAGACTGGCGCTGGAGAGCCACCAGAAAGCCACTGCCGCCTTCAAGTCCGGTTTCCATGACGACCTGCTGGTGGAGTATCAGGGCCTCAGGCAGGACAACAATGTTCGCGCCGACACCAGCCTGGAAAAGCTGGCCAGCCTCAAGCCGGCCTTCGATTTCAGCGGAGGCGGCACGCTGACCGCCGGCAATTCGACCCCCATGACCGATGGTGCAGCGGCGGTGCTCCTGGGCAGCGAGGAATGGGCTCGGGCGCGCAACCTGCCGATCCTTGCCTACCTGACCCACGGCAAGGTGGGAGCGGTGGATTTCTACGACAAGTCCGAAGGTCTGCTGATGGCGCCGGCCTTCGCGGTCCCGGCGATGCTGGCCGATGCAGGCCTGAAGCTCCAGGATTTCGACTATTACGAGATCCACGAAGCCTTCGCGGCACAGGTCCTGTGCACGCTCAAGGCCTGGAACGACGTGGCCTTCTGCCGCGACAAGCTTGGCCTGGGTGCGCCGCTGGGCAGCATCGACCGGAGCCGTCTGAACGTGAAGGGCGGAAGCCTTGCCCTGGGTCATCCTTTCGGTGCGACGGGCGCGCGCATTCTGGCGAGCCTGGCAAAGATCCTCGATCAGGAGAAAGGCAAACGCGGGCTGATTTCCGTGTGCACCGCCGGTGGCATGGGCGTAACCGCAATCGTGGAAAGATGACGGACGGCATGGTCAGCCTGACGGCAGCCGATGGGCATGTCCTCGATGCCTGGCTTGCACCTGCCCAGGGCAGGGAGCGCGGCGCGGTCGTCATCATCCAGGAGATCTTCGGGCTCACATCGCATATCAAGGCGGTGGCCGGCCAATATGCCGGGGCAGGTTTCCGGGCCATCGCGCCGGCCATGTTCGACCGGCTGGGCAGGGAAATCACGGTGCCGCACACGGATATCCAGGGCGGCCTGGCCCTGGCGCGAAAGCTCAAGATCGATGAAACCCTGCTCGACATGAAGGCTGCCGTCGACCATGTGCGCCCGGCCGGCAAGGTCGCGGTGGTGGGCTTCTGCTGGGGCGGCACCATGGCCTACCTTGCGGCTGCACGCCTGGAAATCGCCGCGGCGGTGTCCTACTACGGGGGTTCGATTTCCAGCCACCTCGATGAAACGCTGCGCGCGCCGGTGCTGTTCCATTTCGGCGAAAAGGACGCGAGCATCCCGGCGGCCACGATCGAAAAGATCCGCGCACGGCATCCGGAGCAGGATTATTACCTCTATCCCGCCGGACATGCCTTCAACAACACCGACCGTGCAAACCACGATCCGCCGAGTGCGGCACTCGCGCTGGAACGCAGCATCGATTTCCTGAAGACACACGTAGGCTGAACCCGCAATGAAACTCAAAGACCCTGGCCTGTTCAGGCAGCAGTGTTACATCGATGGCAAGTGGTGCGATGCCGACTCCGCCGGGACGCTGCCGGTGAGCAATCCGGCCACGGGCGCCATCCTGGGCAACATCCCCCGGATGGGAGATGCCGAGACACGCCGTGCCATCGAGGCCGCCCGCCTCGCTTTTCCCGCGTGGGCGGCACGGACCGCAAAGGATCGGGCCGGCATCCTGCGCCGCTGGTTCGATCTGGTGATGGCGAACCAGGAAGACCTGGCCGTGCTGATGACGGCCGAGCAGGGAAAGCCCCTGGCCGAAGCCCGGGGCGAGATCGCCTACGCGGCTTCATTCATCGAGTGGTTTGCCGAGGAAGGCAAGCGGGTATATGGCGATGTCATTCCGGGCCATCAGGCCGACAAGCGGCTGGTGGTGATCCGCCAGCCGGTGGGTGTGGTTGCCGCCATCACGCCCTGGAATTTCCCGTCCGCCATGATCACCCGCAAGGCGGGCCCTGCACTGGCTGCGGGCTGCACATTCCTGTGCAAGCCGGCGACGCAGACCCCCTACTCCGCGCTCGCGCTGGCGGAACTTGCACAGCGCGCCGGCATTCCTCCCGGCGTGTTCAACATCCTCACCGGGTCGGCCGCCGCCATCGGCGGGGAGATGACCCGCAATCCCGTCGTGCGCAAACTTACCTTCACCGGCTCCACCGAGATCGGCAAGAAACTGATGGAGCAATGCGCCGGCACGCTGAAGAAGGTCTCGATGGAGCTGGGCGGCAATGCGCCGTTCCTGGTATTCGATGATGCCGACCTCGATGCGGCGGTGGAAGGCGCCATCATCAGCAAGTACCGCAATACGGGCCAGACCTGTGTATGCGCCAACCGGCTGCTGGTGCAGGACGGCGTGTACGATGCGTTCGCGAACAAACTGGCCCAGGCAGTCGGCAAGCTGCGCATCGGCGACGGACTCGCGGGTGCCACCGAACAGGGACCGCTGATCGATGGCAAGGCGCTGGCGAAAGTGGAGGAGCACATCCAGGACGCCGTAGCCAAGGGCGCCACCGTGGTGGCCGGCGGCAAACGCCATGCGCTGGGCGGCACGTTCTTCGAGCCCACCATCCTCGCCAATGTCACGCGCGAGATGATGGTGGCACGCGAGGAAACCTTCGGGCCGCTGGCCCCGCTGTTCCGGTTCCGGACCGAAGAGGAGGCCATTGCCATGGCCAATGACACCGAATTCGGTCTCGCCTCGTACTTCTATACGCGCGACCTGGCCCGTTCGTGGCGGGTGGCGGAGAAACTGGAGTACGGCATGGTAGGCATCAATACCGGCCTGATCTCCACGGACGTCGCACCATTCGGCGGCATCAAGGAATCCGGCATGGGCCGCGAAGGCTCCAAATACGGCATCCTCGATTACACCGAGATCAAGTACATGTGCGTGGGCGGCATCAGCTGACAGTCAACCGGGCAGGAGGATTCTCGACGGGCATGCTGGGAAGCTTTCTGGAATACTCGGTGCAATGCGCGGACATCGCGCAGTCCCTGGATTTCTATCACCGGCTCGGCTTCACCCAGGCACTCGCGGGTGATGCCTGGGAGCACCCTTACGCAGTGGTCACCGATGGCCGGCTGTGCATCGGGCTTCACGGTACGGCCCCTGCCGACTGCGCACTCACCTTCGTCCGGCCAGGCATCCTGGAACTCGCCACCCGGCTCGAGACCCAGGGCCTTGCGATCCATCATCGGCATCTGGGCAATGGAGTGTTCAACCAGATCGGGCTGCTATCTCCCGACGGCACACTGCTGCGCATGATCGAGGCGCGGAGTTTTTCGCCGAGCATGCGCAGATCCAGCGACACTTCGGTTTGCGGCTATTTCCTGGAGGTCGCGCTCCCGGCACCCGAGCCGGACAAGGCTGTGGCCTTCTGGGAAGGTCTCGGATTCGTCGGCATGGACGAACCCGAGGCGCTCCTTTCCCGCATCTGCTGCATCAGCGATTCCATCAATGTCGGATTGCATGACCCGCGGCAGATGCGCGAGTCGGCGCTGGTGTTCGAGGGCGATGATCTGGACGCGAGGATCGCAACCCTGCGTGCCGCCGGCATCGAGCCAGAATCACGGCTCCCGTCGGCCCTGAGGGGCCGACCCGTCGCGCAGATCCGCGCTCCGGAAGGCACGCTGCTCGTGCTGCTGGGCGCCGCCGATTGACGACGCGCGACCAGATTGAATTTCACCTCGATTTCGTCGCGCACCTGGAGCGCCCCCAGCAGAATCGAAAATGGCGCCAGACCGAGTTCCGACTGCTTCAGTTTCAGTTCACCCGATGCGCGCACCTCTCCCGGGCTGCGCTCGATCGCAAAGGGCACCGATCTCGATGTCTCGTGTCCTGCAACTGAAACAAGTACCCGGGCCACGGGCAGAGCCCCGGATTCATCGATGGCAACACTGCGGATGCTCATCCGCGCATGGTGTGCGGTATCGAGCACGCGCTCGCCCAGCAGGTTGCGCCGCGTACCGGCGCGCGCTTCCGCGGGAACAGCGCCCGCGAACTCCGCTCCTTCCTGGGCACGCTGGCCCGGGTCGTCCACCTCGGCTTGCTCCAGCAGCACCTCGATGGCGAAAGCTGAGCGCGCCAAGGTGGGCGCCTCCGAAATCCAGCCTCCGGCCTTCCAGGAAATCACGTGGTTGTGGCCGAATCCGGCCAGCGGCCCGGCCCGGTACACTCTTGCACGGATTTCGGACTGCTCTTGCACGATTCGCATCACCGGTGTGGCAGGCCGCGGCATCGGTATGCCGGTGTCACCGGGAGAACTCTGGCGTGGCACCAGACCACAACTTGCGGCCAGCACCAGCAGGGCTGAAGACAGCAGATACGGTGCGGGGGTTTTCATGCGAAACACGTTTTCGGTTCTCCTTGGTACACTAACCGCCCGACGATACCCGAAGCCCGATGGAGAAGACTCCATGAACACCGCAACGCCGGCCCCGACCTACACGCCGGTTGCACGACTGCTGCACTGGGTGATCGCCGGGCTGATCGTCGTGCAGTATGTGCTGGCCAACCTCGCGGAGGATTCTCCCAGCAAACTGCAGCAGCTTGCACTGCTGGCCCGGCACAAGAGCTTCGGCATGACCATCCTGATGCTGGCCATCCTGCGATTGCTGTGGCGCCTGTTTCACCGCGCACCGGAATTGCCTGACAGCATGAAACCCTGGGAACGCCGGCTCGCCACGCTGACCCATGGCATCTTTTACTTCCTGCTGTTCGCCATGCCGCTGGCTGGCTGGTTCATGTCATCGGCGCGCAACATCAGCGTGAGCTGGTTCGACCTGTTCACCTGGCCTGACCTGATCCCGGTCAACAAGGCTGCATTCAAGTTCTTCGATGCGGCACACATCGTCATGGCCAAGGCCCTGTTCGTCCTGGCCATCCTGCACATCCTGGCGGCATTGAAACACTACCTCGTCGACAAGGATGATGTCATGCAGCGCATGCTGCCAGCCCTGACCCGATGGAGCCGGTCATGAAAGCGCGTATTGCGACATTTTGCACCCTGATCCTGCTGGCCTCAGGCGCCTCCCGGGCGTTTCGTCATGCGAATGCCGAGGCCGGCGCCAACGCGCGGGTGACTGCACCTGCCGCACCTGCCGCACCTGCCGCACCTGCCGCACCTGCCGCAGCCGCGGCTGTCGCGGCTCCGACGGCCACCTCGGCAGGACCGTCCGGCGGCGCTTTCACCGCCGATCCGGCACACAGCGTACTGGGTTTCACCGGGCTGCAGGCGGGTGCCGATTTCAAGGGCACGTTCGGCGCGTTTACCGCGCATGTGGTGTTCGATCCGGCTCATCCGGGCAGCAGCCGCATCGAGGTGCAGATCGAGACCCGGTCCGTGGACACGCAGGACGGCGAGCGCGACTCGACCATCCGGAGTGCCGATTTTTTCGATGCCGAACACTTCCCGCGGGCTGCCTACATCACTCGCTCGATCTCCCCGAGCCCGACCGGATATTCCGCCGTCGGCACGCTCACCCTGCGCGGCAAGAGCCGCGACGTGCCCATCGCGTTCACCTTCAACCGGACGGCAGCCGGTGCCACGCTCACCGGCAACGCCCTGATCAAGCGCCTGGATTTTGGTGTCGGACAGGGCGAATGGCAGGACACCAAATGGGTCGGCAACGAGGTGCGAATCAACTTCTCGTTGAGCCTCAGGCCGGCCCCCTGATATCCGCATCCGGCGAAAGGTGCCCGCATGAAATCCAGGCCGTTGAACATCACCGTGACCCGCGAGGCAGCCGAAGAGGCGGTGCGCACCCTGCTGCGCTGGGCAGGTGAAGACCCTGCACGGGAGGGATTGCGCGACACACCTGCACGGCTGGTGCGCGCCTACCGCGACTGGTTTTCGGGGTACGAGTCGGACCCCGGCGAATACCTGCGGCGCACCTTCGAGGAAGTCGAAGGATACGACGAGATGGTCATCCTGCGGGACATCTCCTTCGAGTCGCATTGCGAACACCACATGGCGCCCATCATCGGTCGTGCGCATGTCGGCTACCTGCCCACCGACCGTGTGGTCGGCATCAGCAAGCTGGCGCGGGTGGTGGACGGGTTCGCAAGACGCTTCCAGGTCCAGGAAAAGCTCACGGCGCAGATTGCTGCCTCGATTCACGAAGTGCTCAAGCCGCGCGGTGTGGGTGTGGTCATCGACGCCACGCACCAGTGCATGACCACGCGCGGCGTGCACAAGCGCGGCGTGTCCATGGTCACCAGCAAGATGCTGGGCACTTTCCGCACCGATGCCTCCACGCGCGCGGAATTCCTGCGTTTCATTGGCATCGAAGGGGCCGGCCTCTCGTCGCGATGAACTCCGCGGCGCCGCACCTCGTGCGCAAGGCTCAGGGGCCCGGTGCCGATGTCACGCCACAGTGCTCGAGGAAGGCCAGTGTCGTCCGGCCGGGCGCCTTGGCGCGATGGCGGATCGCCGACAGCATCCGCTCCGCCTTCGGCAGCCGTGTATGGATCTCGGCGAGCCGCCCTTCGGCCAGCGCCTGCGCGACGGCGTGGCGTGACAGGCAGCCGAGACCGAAGCCGCTGGCGACGACCTGCTTGATGGCCTCGGTGCTGCCGAGTTCGAGGCCGACGACCACCTGCGGCAGATGCGGCGTCAGCCAGGCATCGGCTGCCTGACGCGTTCCCGATCCGCGTTCGCGCAACACCCAGGTCGAGCGCGCCAGGTCGCGTGCGGTCGCAACGCTCCCTGCAAGCGGATGGCGTGTTGCCGCGATGATCACCAGTTCGTCGGTACGCCACGTGTGGACGACGATATCGCGATGCGTCTCGGGGCCTTCGATGAAGCCGAGTTCGACATCGAAGCGAGCGACCGCTTCGATCACGTCGTGCGTGTTGGCGATCTGCAGGTGGATGCGGCTCCCCGGATGCGCCCGCGTCCAGGCCGTCACCAGTGACGGCAGCAGGTGTTCGCCGACGGTGAAGCTCGCAGCCACGCTCAGCGGTGCCACGTGCCCGGTGTCACCGAACTGCTCTTCGATCCCGCCGGCGCGATCCAGCAATTCCTGCGCCCTCGGCAGCAGCGCGCGGCCGTTCTCGTTGAGCAGCAGGCGCCGTCCGACCCGGTCGAACAGCTCAACGCCCAGGACGGTCTCCAGATCCGAAAGCGCACTGCTTGCCGCCGATTGCGACCGTGCGACGCGCTCGGCGGCAGCCCGCGTCGAACCGGCACGTGCGGTGGCAGCAAACACTTCGAGCTGGCGAAGGCTCAGTCGCAGCCGGCCTTCGGGCGGCCGGCGTGTGGCGCTGCGCGCGGCCGGCTTGCGCGCCGGTCCGGGCGGCGCGACCTCGTGCCTTGCCCGCATATCTTTTTTTCCGATCATGATGATCTGAATTATCCGCTTCTTCCGATGAAGGGCAACGTCTACGATCACAGGCGCGACCGGCCGGGCCGGTCAAAGACGGTGTAGCCCGCAGCCGTTCCGATTCCGGGAGACCGACATGTTCCGAGCCCTGTCGAGCGAACCGATTCACGACCCGCTGGCGGCACCGGATCCGGCCGCCGACTGCGAGGTCCGCACGACGACCTGCTACATGTGTGCCTGTCGTTGCGGGATCCGCGTGCATCTGCGCGATGGCCAGATCCGCTACATCGACGGCAACCCCAACCATCCACTGAACCGGGGCGTGATCTGCGCCAAGGGGAGCTCGGGGATCATGAAGCAGCTCTCGCCCGCGCGGTTGACGCAACCGCTCCTGCGCAAGGACGGCGCGGAACGTGGTGCCGCGGAATTCGAGGCGATAAGCTGGGATCGCGCCTTCGAAATCCTGACCGAGCGCCTCGGCCGGATCCGCGCGACCGATCCGAGGAAGTTCGCATTCTTCACCGGGCGCGATCAGATGCAGGCGCTCACCGGCCTGTTCGCGCGCCAGTTCGGCACACCGAATTACGCTGCGCATGGTGGATTCTGCTCGGTGAACATGGCCGCCGGGATGATCTACTCGATCGGCGGCAGCTTCTGGGAGTTCGGTGGCCCCGACCTCGATCGCGCCCGGCTCTTCGTGATGATCGGCACGGCCGAGGACCATCACAGCAATCCGCTCAAGATCGCGATCAGCAGGTTCCGCCGCAAGGGGGGCCGTTTCATCTCGATCAATCCGGTGCGCACCGGCTATTCGGCGATCGCCGACGAATGGATTCCGATCCGGCCCGGGACCGACGGCGCGCTTTTCATGGCGCTGCTCCATGAGCTGATTCTCTCCGGGCGCGTGGATCACGCGTTCCTGAAGCGGTTCACGAACGCGCCGCAACTGGTCGTCCTGGACGACGGCCCGCGCCAGGGACTGTTCGCGTTCGATCCGGACCGTGGTCCACCCGGTGACGGACGCGAGCCGGGCAACAGACTCGTCTGGGATCGGGTCAGCGGGCGCGTGCTGCCAGCCTTTCCGGAGGGCATCGCCGAAGGCAGCGACCCGGCACTGCTCGGAAATTACACGCTCGCCGACGGGACCCGTGCCGCACCTGCGTTCCAGTTGCTTCGCGACCGGGTCGCCGAATGCTCGCCGGCATGGGCTGAGGCGATCACCGGAATTGCGGCCGACCGGATCCGCGCGCTCGCCGGCGAGCTCGCAGAGGCCGCCTTCGAGCAGGCATTCGAACTGCCGATCGCATGGACCGATGCCTGGGGCAGGCTTCATCCGACGACTCAGGCCCGGCCGGTGGCGTTTCATGCGATGCGCGGCCTTGCCGCGCATTCGAACGGATTCCAGACCGTGCGCGCGCTGGCCGTGCTGATGTCGGTGCTCGGAACCATCGATGCGCCGGGCGGATTCCGCCACAAGGCGCCCTACCCGCGCCCCATCGCCCCGGATTACCGTGCGCTCAACGACCCGGACATGATCGGGCCGGACACGCCGCTCGATGCCGCGCCGCTCGGCTTTCCGGCCAGCCCCGAGGATCTTGCGGTCAATCCCGACGGTTCGCCGATCCGGATCGACCACGCGTTCTCGTGGGAGCATCCGTTGTCGGTCCACGGTCTGATGCACAACGTGATCACCAATGCAGTACGCGGTGATCCGTACCGGATCGACACCTTGCTGCTGTTCATGGCCAACATGGCCTGGAACTCCACGCCGAACACGAGTGCGGTGCGCGAGATGCTGAACCGGCGCGAGGCCGATGGGCAGTTCGCGATCCCGTTCATCGTCGTCTGCGACGCGTTCCAGAGCGAGACGGTGGCCTTCGCCGACCTGGTGCTGCCCGACACGACGTATCTGGAGCGCCATGACGTGATGGGCATGCTCGACCGGCCGATTTCGGAATTCGATGGCCCCGCCGATTCGGTGCGCATTCCGGTCCTGCCGCCCACCGGCCAGTGCAAGCCGTTTCAGGAGATGCTGATCGAGCTCGCCTCACGCCTGAAATTTCCGGCGTTCACGACCGCCGATGGCAAGCGCAAGTTCAAGGACTATCCCGATTTCATCGTGAACTTCCAGCCTTCGCCGGGGGCAGGATTCCTGATGGGCTGGCGTGGCAAGGACGGCACGCAGGGTCTGCGCGGCGAGCCGAACCCCAACCAGTGGGAGATGTACCGGCAGAACGACTGCGTGTTCCACCACACCTTGCCCGAGAACATGCAGTTCATGCGCAACTGGAATCGGCCTTATCTGGATTTTGCGAAGGACGCGGGCTGGACCCCGAAGAACGACCCGGTGCAGCTGGCCCTGTATTCGGATACGTTGCAGCGTTTCCGGCTGGCCGCGCAGGGCAGGACGGACGGCCGCAGACCGCCCGCGGTGTTGCGCGAACGGATCGCGAAGTACTTTGACCCGCTGCCGTTCTGGCATCGGCCACTCGAGGACGCGGCCATCGATACAGCCGCGTTTCCGCTGAACGCGGTCACACAGCGACCGATGGCGATGTACCACTCGTGGGATTCGCAGAATGCGTGGCTGCGCCAGATCCACAGCCACAACTACCTGCACGTCAACCCGGTCACTGCGCGTGCCGCCGGTATTGGAGACGGTGTCTGGTGCTGGGTCGAAAGCCCCTGGGGGCGCGTGCGCTGCATGGCGCGGCACACCGAGGCCGTCGAACCCGGAACGGTCTGGACCTGGAACGCAATCGGAAAGGCCGACGGCGCCTGGCGGCTCGCGCCCGGCGCCGACGAATCGAGCAAGGGCTTCCTGCTCAACCACCTGATCACGGAGGAACTGCCTGCCGACCTGCCGTCGGGCCGGATCAGCAATTCGGATCCGGTCACCGGGCAGGCGGGCTGGTACGACGTGCGGGTGCGGATCCGACCGGCGGCGCCCGACGAAGCGCGCGAGACCTCGCCGCGAACCGCGACCCTGCCGGCCGTCCCGGGCACGGAGACGATCGTCCGGCGCGTGATCGCGTACATGGCTGGAGAGCGCCGATGATCCAGTGGCTGAAAAACCTGTTTGCCGCGCACAGTGACCACGAGCGGATCCGGGCACGGCCCGGCGAAACGCTGGCGCGCCAGCTCGCCCTGGTCATCGACCTGAATGTGTGCGTCGGCTGCCACGCCTGCGTGACCTCGTGCAAGCAGTGGAACACTTCGGGCAGCGCCGGACCGCTCGCCGACGAGAATCCCTATGGCATCGGCCCGACCGGAACGTTTTTCAACCGGGTCCAGACTTTTGAGGCGGGGACATATCCGCTGACCGAGACCATCCACTTCCCGAAAAGCTGCCTGCATTGCGAGGACCCGCCCTGCGTGCCGGTCTGCCCGACCGGTGCGAGCTACAAGCGCCGCGAGGACGGCATCGTGCTCGTCGACCATGACAAGTGCATCGGCTGCAAGTACTGCGCCTGGGCATGCCCTTACGGTGCCCGCGAGATCGACGAGGAGCGCCAGGTGATGACGAAGTGCACGCTGTGCGTGGACCGCATCCACGATCAGGCGCTGCCGCCCGAGGACCGCAAGCCGGCCTGCGTCAAGGCGTGCCCGACCAGTGCGCGCCTGTTCGGTGACATCAAGGACCCCGACTCGGAAGTCTCGCGCGCGATTCGCGAGCGCGGCGGCTATGCGCTGATGCCCGAATGGGAAACCTCGCCGGCCAACAAGTACCTGCCGCGGCGCCAGACGCCCGTGGCCGGTGGCCTCAGCACGCCGAATCGGACCATCACCCCCGAAGGAAGGATGGAGCGATGAATCCGGCCATGTCGGTGGTCCTGTTCACGACGCTGGCCGGTGCCGCCCAGGGGCTCGTCGTGGCCGTGGCAGCGCTGGCGTTCGGTGGTGCGCTGGACGACCCGGCGTACGCGACCTCGAGCCTTGCCGTCACTGAATTCCTGCTGGTTGCCGGGCTGGCTGCATCGTTCGGTCACCTCGGGCGCCCGGAGCGCGCCTGGCGCGCCGTGCTGATGTGGCGCACCTCGTGGCTGTCGCGCGAAGTCATCGTCGTTCCGGCGATGATCGGGCTGGTCGGGGTCTGGTGGTGGGCCGCGCGCAACGGGCAGGCGCCGCTCATCCTGCCGCTGACAGGGATCGTGCTCGCAGCGATGCTCTGGTACTGCACCGCCATGATCTACGCGTGCCTGCGCTTCATCGAGGAATGGGCGCACCCGCTGACGCTGGTGAACTTCACGCTGAGCGGGCTGTCCTCGGGCTGGGTGCTGGCCACCGCGATCGCCGCAAGCATCCGGGCTGGGGACATCGCCGCACTGACCACGCCGGTCGCCCTGGTGCTGACCATCGCCGCCTGCATCGCGCGCCTTGCCGCGCGGCGGCGAAACGCGGCGCTCAAGCCGCGCTCGACGCTGCAATCGGCCACCGGGATCATGGCACCCTCACTGCGGCAGATATCGATGGGGATGTCGGCCGGCGCCTTCAACACCCGCGAGTTCTTCCACGGCGTTGCGCCGCTCGTCCTGCGCAACATCGGCCGGATGTCGATCGTCTTCGGATTTCTCGTCCCGGCGATCCTGCTCGCGCTGGCATTGCCCACGCAATCACGCGCGCTCCAGGTGCTGGCGCTGGTCATTCAGATCCCGGGGTTGATCGCCGATCGCTGGTACTTTTTCGCACAGGCCCGGCATCCGCAGAACCTGTATTACCAGGTGGTTTCGTAGGCGCAGCGTGCTGCCGGATCGATGCGTCGACTCGCCGTAGACGGGCGCCCCCGAACGGTTCAGCCCCCTCAGGGAACCAGTGCCTCGTCCACGTAGATCGCGGTGCGCGCTGGCTGGGCGGAGCTTGCCGTGCCGCGATACATGCCGATGCTGTTCATGGAGAAAGCCACATCGCCCTCTCCGTCCATGCCCATCACGGCGCCGTCACCGCCCATGATCTCGATGTCTTCGATGGTGTCATCGAGCGCATCCTGGAGCGATTCCCGCTCCCAATCCATGCGGTCGCGCACCTGTCGCGCGGCAGAGGAACGGATGAAAAACTCGCCCGTGCCGGTGGCCGACACGGCCACCAGTTCATCCTCGGCGTAGGTGCCGGCACCGATGATGGGCGAATCACCGATCCGCCCCCAGCGTTTGCCGGTCAGCCCGCCCGTGGACGTGCCCGCCGCGAGATGGCCGTTCACGTCCAGCGCCACTGCGCCCACCGTGCCGTAAAGGTGTGTCCGGTCACGCCGTTTCGCCTGCCGGCCTTCGGGCGAGGCGCGCCACTCCAGATACTGCTTCCAGCGCTCGTCGGTCCGGAACCAGCGCGGGTCCACCTGCTCCAGTCCCATGTGTTTCGAGAACTCGTCAGCGCCGCTGTCCGAAAGCAGGACATGAGGCGAGCGCTCCATCACCGTGCGGGCCAGGCTGATGGGGTGACGGGTGCGGGTCACACCGGCTACGGCGCCCGCCGCACGTGAATGCCCGTCCATGATGGAGGCATCGAGTTCATTGCGCCCGGCGGAAGAGAACACGGCGCCACGCCCGGCATTGAACTGCGGATCGTCCTCCATGACCTTGATCGCAGCCTCTACGGCATCGACGCTGCTCCCGCCGGCACGCAGGACCTTGCTGCCTGCATCCAGCGCGGCATGCAGTCCTGCCCGGTATGAGGCTTCCTTCGCCGCAGTCAGATCACCGCGCTCGATGACCCCCGCCCCGCCGTGCACGGCCAGCGACCAGTGCAGCGCAGCGGACAGGCGCACTGACGGTGTACGGTCATTGCCCAGCAGGTGACCGTCCTTCACGCTCACGTTGTAGGCAAACGCCGGCTGCTCCACCGTGAAGCGCTTGAGGTCAACGAGACTCCCTGGACCGGCCGCGACGACCGGGATCCGGTCGAAATCCAGCGGCTTGCCGGGCGCGAGTTTGCTGGGCTCGTGGAGGGGGCGAATCAGCCAGGCAAATCCCTGGCGCAAGGTGAATACCCGGCCGATGCCGTTGCCATCGACACACAGCGAGGTGTCCTCATCCACGGCAAGGCCGGTGATGGTGGCATCCTTCTCCTCCACCGTCAGGCGCGCGATGAAGGTGATGAGCCGGCCGAAGCGGTCGCGCTTGGCGAAATGCGTGTCGGTGATGACATGCTCGAGATACGGCAGGTGCAGGAAGTCGCGCACCAGCGTCACGTCCGGTCCGTACGGGTCCATCATGGCGTGGCTCGAGATCAGGCTCACACCGCTCAGTGTGCCGTAGGAGTAGCCTCCGAGAATCGCAAGGCCCGCACTGGTGCCACCTATGGGTTTGCCTGCCTTCACGTGCTCGTTCAGCACCGCCTGGAGGGGTGTACCCTTCCACCAGCGCACATAGCGCGACTGGTCGCCGCCGCCGAAGAAGATCGCATCGGCATGCCGCACGATATCCAGCACAGCCGGATCGGAAGCCGCGGCCGGTCCATGAAACACCAGGGTCTGCACGGAGGCGAAGGAATCGAGGTCGCGGAACAGCTCCCGTGCCAGTTCGTCATCGCCGCTGGCGCGCAGGATCACCAGCTTGCCGTGGCCCGAACGCTCGCCGAACCAGGACCAGGCACCGCGCAGCCACTGCCCGCCGCCGTTGAGCATGTACCCCGGCTGGACGGCGGAGCGGCGCGGCGTCGCCGGATCGCCGATCACGTAATAGTCGTAGCCGGTGCGGTGTTCACTGCGTACAGGTGCCGGCGAAGCCTGTGCCGCGCCAAGGCAGAACAACCCCAGAGTCATCGCCAGCAGAATCGGACGCATGCGCCTCACAGCCTCTTTGCCGAACCTGGCTGCTTGAGACCGATCCTGCCGGCACTGGTTCCGTATCACTTCCCCTGACCGCCAAAGCGGTAGTTGAACTGCAGCGCGAATGCCCGGCCAACCGGGCTGAACCAGTTGCGCGAGTAATACGGGTAGCTGGTCCAGGTCTCGTCGCGCTTCGGCTTGGTATCGAGCAGGTTGTCGACGACGAACGTCAGCGCGGAAGCCTCGTTGAAGCGATAGCCGAGAGAGGCATTGTACCGGGCAGTGGGCGCCAGTCGCGCAGTGCCATCGTAGTTCGGAATGCCCCCCAGCCGCGACACGTGAACCGTGCTGATCCAGTGACCGATTTCCCAGGACGTGGAGAAAGTGCCCTTGTTGCGCGGGATGACGTAGTTGTACCAGTCGGACAGCTCGTTGTTCACCGGATCGCCAGCAAAAAGCTGGATGGTGTGGGTCAGCACGTTGGTGAAGCCCAGATCGAAGGTGAAATTCCCGATGCCACCGGTCTCAAGCACATAGTGTGCATTCACGTCGATGCCGTCGGTCTTGTCGACGGCTGCGTTGATCGGCAGCACCAGGACCGAGCTGATGCCCTCCGGGTTGTACAGGTCCGTCACCGGATTTCGTACCACCTGGCTCAGCACCTGCTGGCACAGCCCGGAATTGATGTTCACCGGCGCGCCGCTGGTCGTCTGACCCAGACGGCAATCGGCCTCCTCGCGCAGGATGGTGTCGCTTCCCTGGTATTCGACTTCGTTCGACAGCTTGATGCGGTAATAGTCGACCGATACCTGGAACGACTTGACCGGCTCGAACACGACACCGATGGTGAGCGAGGTACTGGTCTCGTCCTTGAGTGAGGTGCTGCCATGGCTGCGGCCATTGAAAGGCTCATCACCCAGGCTGCAGTTGTTGATGTAGTCCGGGCCGGTATCCGGCTCGTCACGCCGGCATCGATAGTAATCGGCGCCGCTGGAATTGGAGCCGCTGGCACCTGCGAACAGGTAGGTCAGGTCGGGCGCGCGAAAGCCCGTACCGAAAGACCCCCGCAGCAGCACGCTGCGCACCGGTCGGTACTCGAGACCCGTCGAGTAGGTGAACTTGCCTGCCGTGGTCTGTGCGTACCGGTAGTTGTCATAGCGGCCCGCGAGATTCCAGTCCAGCTGTGAAAATACCGGCACGCTGAACTCCACGCCGAAACCGGTATGGTGCCGTGAGCCCTGGGCGCCCGTATTGTGCAGCTTGTAGTAACTGCCATCGAGGGACAGCGGGTCGGCATCAATGGAGAAATACTGGTAGCCATACTCGGCCACCGCGGCAACGCCCACCGGGCCCGCCGGCAGGTCGAACAGACGGGTGTTGTTCGCCGACAGGGTCAGAACATCGGCGCGGCTGCGATTGTTGTCCGTGGAAGCCCGCGAGATGGACGCGAATTCGGCCGGTGTCAATGGCGTGTACAGCCGGCTGACCGGCGCGTTGTAGATCTGGTAACCGCTGTCAGGATCGGTGCCCAGGGAAGGACCCAGGTACAGGGCCTGAGCCTTTGCCGTGACGATCGCGGGCGTGATGGCCTCGAGCTGGTTCTGCGAGTGTCCGAACACGGCCTCATAGTTCCACGCGGTCTGGCCGATGCTGCCCTTGATGCCGGTGTTCAGCGTGAGGGTCTTGCTGTTGTTGCGCAGCGTGGCCGCATCGAATCCACCCTCTTCCTCGATGGTGAACGACTGGCGCTGCCATTGTTCGATCTGGCCGGTCGCCTGGTTGAAGAAAGGCACGATCGCCGAGTCGCCGTTGAGGGCATAGCTGTTCTGCCAATTCAGGGGATCGTGATAGCTCTTCTGGTGCGAAATCCCTGCCTGGATGTCCAGGAACAGGCTTGCGGTGTCGGTGAGGTGATAGGTGCCGGAGCCATATACGTTCACGGCCTTGCGCCCGTTCACCAGGGTGCCGTACCCGATGTCCGAGTAGCTGCCGCAGTAGTTGCCCCAGTTGCGCCGGAAACCGTAGACGATGGACCCCTGGTCCAGATGCGCCAGCGACTGGCAGGTCGCCTCGCCCGGATCGATGTAATTCTGATCCACATCGAGACGACCGAAGTTCGCGGCCGGATAGTGCGACGAAGGGCTTCCGGGCTTTGCCAGGCTCGTACGCGTGAAATCACGCTGATAGGCCCAGAGCGGGCTCTGGTTGACCAGTTCGAGCGCAAACACCGAATCGAACCGCTCGGTGTTGTAGCCGCTGGACAGGGCGAAGCGCTCCGAGGCGCCGCCTCCATGCTGGGTGGTTCCACCCCGCAGCTCGATACTGGTTCCTTCCACTTTCTTCTTGAGGATGAAGTTGACCACACCCGAGATGGCATCCGAACCATACACGGCCGAAGCACTGCCGCTGAGGATTTCGATGTGGTCGATCAGCGAAGTGGGAATATTCGAGATGTCGGTGAAATTGCTGTCGCCGCCATAGGCCTGCGGATAATCGGCGATCCGGCGACCGTTCACCAGGACCAGGGTGTGGTTCGGACCCATGCCGCGCAGGTCGACCGCCTGGGCGCCGGGAGAAAACCCGTAGGTGTACTGGTTGTTGTCCAGTGCTCCCAGGTTCTGGGTCAGGGCCGTCATGATGTCCGGCACGCTGCCGAAGCCATTCTTGAGGATGTCCTCCGAGGAAATGCTGATCACCGGCGCCGGCCCTTCGAAGGAGGTCCGGGGAATGCGCGAACCGGTGACGACGATCTGCTCCAGCGACTCGGACTGCTGGTCGGCTGGCTGCGGGCCTTCCGCATCCGCGGCCAGGACCGTACCGCCGAGAGCAACAAAGAGCGCTGCAAGTCCAATCCCTGAGGAACGCAAAATGCACTTTTTCAAGATATGATTCTCCCCGTGGCGTCCGCGACGCCAGCCTGATGACCCCGATGTCCCCAAATCTCCCCAGCATGGCAATTCGAAGGATTTTTCTGCCAGGTCAGGGAACTGTCAGGTTCACTTTGCCGGAATCCCCGGATCAAATCAATCCGGAACAAGCTCGCCACTGGGAGGGAACTCCCCCCATCGGGATCAGGGGCCGGCATGGACTCAGCGCAGCGGCAGTTCGCGGGATTTCTGCACTGTGCGCAGGGCGAAGCTCGAATGCACGCGCGCCACGTTCGGCAGGCGCGTCAGGTGTTGCGAGTGCAGTCGCTCGAAATCCGCCGTGTCGGCCAGCACCACGCGCAGCAGGTAGTCGTATTCACCCGACATGAGATAGCACTCCATCACTTCGGGCACGCGGCGCACGGCCTGTTCGAACTCGCGCAGGTGCGCCTGTTCCTGGCGCTCGAGTGTGATGTTCACGAACACGTTCACCGGGCAGCCGGCCTTCTGCTGGTTGACCACCGCCGTGTAGCCTTCGATGAGCCCGCTCTGCTCCAGCGCGCGCAGGCGGCGCAAGGTGGCGGACTCCGACAGGCTGACCTTCTCCGCCAGCGCGGCGTTGGTCATGCGGCCGTCCCCCTGGAGGGATCGCACGATGGCATGATCGAAGGCATCCAGTTTCATGTTTCGCAGACTCTTGCGTGAAATTCGCGGTTCCCCGCATTTTATGCCATCCAGGGCCTGGCAGGGTAATCCGATCGCAATTTCTGCCAATGCGCTCGCGCCTAATCTGTCGCCACTTGCCCCACCTATCCGGAGTCTCCCATGAAGATCGGCGTCCCCAAGGAAATCAAGATCCACGAGTACCGCGTCGGCATGGTCCCGGCGGGTGTGCGCGAACTGGTCAATGCCGGACATTCGGTGGTCGTACAGTCCGGTGCAGGCGCCGGCATCGGTTTTGGTGATGCGGATTACCAGTCGGCTGGCGCCAGCATCGCCGCAGGCGCGGCCGAGGTGTTCGCGAGCGCGGACATGATCGTCAAGGTCAAGGAACCGCAGTTGCCGGAATGCAAGATGCTCAAGGGCAATCAGGTGCTGTTCACCTACCTGCATCTTGCCGCCGACAAGGCACAGGCCAAGGGGTTGATCGACTCCGGCGCCACGGCCATTGCCTACGAAACCGTCACCGCGCCGGATGGCTCGCTCCCGCTGCTCACCCCCATGAGCGAGGTGGCCGGGCGCATGTCGGTGCAGGTGGGCGCGACGGCGCTGCAGAAGGCCAACGGTGGCTTCGGCGTGCTGCTCGGCGGCGTGCCCGGCGTCACGCCCGCGAAGGTGGTGATCCTCGGTGGTGGCGTGTCGGGCACCCATGCGGCGGAAATGGCCGTGGGCCTGGGCGCCGATGTCACCGTGGTGGACCGGTCGGTGAAGCGCCTGCGCGAGCTGTCGGCGCTGTTCGGCAATCGCCTGAAGACCGCCTACTCCACCGCGCATGCCATCGAGGAACTCACCCGCGACGCCGATCTCGTCGTCGGTGCGGTGCTGATCGTCGGCGCTGCGGCCCCGAAGCTGGTCACGCGCGAGATGGTCAAGCTGATGAAGGCGGGCGCGGTGATGGTGGACATCGCCATCGACCAGGGCGGGTGCTTCGAGACCAGCAAGCCCACCACGCACGCCGAACCCACGTTCGTGGTGGATGGCGTGATCCACTACTGCGTCACCAACATGCCCGGCGCCGTGCCGCGAACCTCCACTTTTGCGCTCACCAACGCAACGCTCCCCTACATCCGCTCGCTGGCGGATCTCGGATGGCAGGCGGCGCTGGCGCGCGATGCAGGCCTTGCGCGCGGACTCAACGTGCACGCAGGCAAGATCACGCACGAAGCCGTGGCGCGCGACCTGGGCCTGGGTTACCAGGCGTACAAGGCGGCTTGAATCGCGAGGCCGGCCGCGAAGGCCGGCCCCATCCCTGCAACGAGAGGTGAACAGGCGGCCTGGTGCCGCATACGCTGCCGTTTCTACCGGCTCCTACCCTTGTTTCGTGTGGCGCCCACCTGCATCACGGCCCCGCCGCCCGCTCTGCCGCAGAAGGCTCTCCGCCGGAATCCCCAGTTTGGTGTGCAGGCCCATGATCATGCGCAGCGTCAATGCGCGCCGGCGATTGAGGATTTCGTAAATCCGGTTCTTGCGCCCTATCACAGGCTCCAGATCCTTTACGGTCAGACCTGATTTTTCCATCTGGAACTTGATCGCATCAACGGCATCCGGAAGATCCATCGGAAAATGCGCGCGCTCGTACGCCTCAACCAGTGTCGTCAACACATCCAGCCGATCTCCAGCCGGTGAATTGGCGGTCGCGCTCATCAAGGATTCAATTTCCCTGAGCGCCGCCCGGTAATCGCTTTTGGTCCTGATCGGTCTGATGTCCATTGGATGCCTCTCAAATCGTCTGCGCATCGATCATGTCGTACTGCCTGTGGGTTCCCAAGAAGCGGATATACACAACTCTGTACGGGTAGTTGATCCAGACCACTATTCGATACTTGTTTCCACCAATGTTGAAGACGACGCGACCGTCTTGAAGAATACTCGCGCTCCCGAACTGCGCCTTGACATCGTTCGGCTTTGACCAGTCAGCATTCAAGACATCCCGGTACCAGGCAAGCACTGGACCTTCGGCGTCCCGATACTCAGGCCGAGCGGTCCAGAACGCCTTGAGAGTCGAAACCGCGATTACCCGCATGGATCCAGTATAGTCCCAGCATGGGACTTCCGGCAACAATTGTGCGAAATTGCGTCATACTCAAGGGCGTACGCGACCCTTAAAGCCACCCTTACGAACGGGATTTCCACCATGATCAAAGTCAGCGTCATGTATCCGGGCAAGCCCGGCGCAAGGTTCGATCACGCCTACTACAAGGACAGGCACCTGCCGCTGGTCAAGGCGCGGCTGGGCGACGCATGTCGTTCGTACACCATCGACAAGGGGCTTGCGGGTGGCGCTCCCGGCTCGCCGGCCACCTATGTCGCCATGTGCCACATCTTCGTCGACTCGGTCGAGGCTTTCCAGAAAGGCTTCGGCGCTCATGCCGCGGAAATCATGGGCGACATCCCGAACTACACCGACATCCAGCCGGTGGTGCAGATCAGCGAAGTCGTGGTCGGCTGAGCCGATCGCCCATGCCGCAAGCCGGCATGGATTCAGTGCCCCGGGAGCCGCTCGAACGTCGGGATGCCCTGCGGAATGTGGTGGTAGGGAGGCTTGTCGATGGTGTAGATCGCAAGTTCCGGACCCCCGAACATTTTTACCGGATCATCGAGGGTCCCCACCTTGATGACGATCATGCCCGGCACATTCGGGTTGGTCGTCAGATGAGTGCCGCACTCAGGACAGAACTGGCGCGTCATGGGCTTGGCCAGGTCGGCCCGCCGAAACTCCCGGGGCTTGCCTTTCGTAAAACGAAATCCCGACAGTGGCATGGCGATGAACACGTTGGGCCCGCCACCGGCAATGTACTGGCATTCGCGGCAATGACACTGTCCCTTCATCATGGGCTCGCCCTCCGCAACGTAGCGGATGGCACCGCAATAGCAACCTCCTTCGAGCTTCATCGGCCTCTCCTTCGTTCATGTGAATGGCTTGCTGGTTGACTGGCGCGAAGCATAACGCCAGGTTCACGCCTTGCGGCAGTCCGGTGATTTGCTCCTGTACGATTGATCAACTACGCTGTTCTTCGCCGTGAGCGCAACGACCCGCAAAGCCGGACCCAAATTCCACCGGGCGCAACCGGCGGTGCGGCGTGAAGCGCTGATAGATGCCACGCTCCAGTGCCTGAAAAAATTCGGGCATGAGGGCGTTTCGGTGCGCCGGATCAGCGCCGAGGCCGGTGTGTCCATCGGCCTGATCAACCATCACTTCCCCAGCAAGACCGGCCTCATCGCGGACACCTACGAGACCCTGGCGCGTTCGCTGCGCGAGTCGCTCCACCGTCAGGCAACACTCGAGGGTGCGACACCGCGCGAGCGTCTGAGCGGATTCTTCCAGGCGTCGTTCTCGCCCACGTTGACCGACCCCGGGCTGTTCAACGTCTGGGTGGTGTTCTGGGGTATGGCGGCGCATGCGCCGGAGATCCAGGCCGTCCATGACCGCACTTATGCTGATTATCGTCGTGTGCTCGAGTCCCTGCTGGAGGCGCTGATGCGCTCGGGCGATGCACCGGCCTTCCGGCTCAAGGAAGCCGCCATCGGGCTGTCGGCGCTGCTGGATGGTCTGTGGGTGGAACTGAGCCTGTCGCGCGCCGCATTCAAGTCCGCGGCCGCCATCGCATTGTGCGAGGACTGGGTCAACGCCCTGTGCCGCGGAGCATTCCTGAACCTGTTGCGCACCTGAGCATTCGCTAGTCCGAGGTTGCGCAAGATCTTCCGATTGTGCTGCCGGAATCCCTCGTTGGGTTCGTCGCAATATTTTGGGGCAATGAAGTGGCGTCAATGCACTTGGCCATCAGCCGAAATCGGCAGTGAATCCGATACCACGGCGCTTTGGTGGAGGCGGATTCATCAGTTCCCGTATGGCCGAGAGAATTGCGACAATGGCCTCATCGTGATGCTGGTGTTTTTTCTCCAGTTCTTCCAGCTTGCGAGCCAGCGTCGCGCTGGATACCAACATTTCGCGCATTCGCACGAAAGCGCGCATGATCTGAATATTGACCGCGACGGCGCGTTTACTGCGAAGCACTGACGAAAGCATTGCCACACCTTGCTCGGTGAATGCATGAGGGCGATATTTCCGGTGTACGCCTCGCCCTTTTTTCAAGATCACAGATTGTGATCTTAAATCGGCCCATTCGGTCGTGGTTAGCTGGAACATGAAATCGGAAGGAAACCTGGTCTGATTGCGTTTGACAGCCTGCAAGAGTGCACGGATCTCTATCCCGTAGAGATCGGCGAGATCCTCATCGAGCATGACTTTGTGCCCACGCATGACGGCAATTTGGCGGGATGGATCGACAGGAAGCGATGATGCTCGGAGTCTGGCCACAGAGCCATACCATACGAGACCACCGTGTTGCACAGTCCATGAAAATCTGCTCAGAAAAGCCAGTTATTTGCGTTTCAGACCCTTTGAAGGAGCCCTCATCTTCGCCTTTGCACGGCGCACGACCTTCTTCGCCGGGCGAGGGGACTTCGAGGTCTTTCTGGCAACCGGCTTGGCTTTCCCCCGGACCTTGCTCCTGGTCCTGGCCCGGCTATTTGCCTTTCTCTTCGTCTTCGCGCGAACCTTCGCCTTCGCCCTGGTCTTGGCCTTTGGTCTCGCCGCCACCTTCGGCATTGCTCTCGACTTCGCTTTGGCCTTGACCGCCGGCTTGCCCGCTGCAACCGCCTTGCGCAAAGGCTTGCCGGTCTCCTGCGCACGCAACTGATCGAGGATGGCAGGATTTTCCAGCGTGGACACGTCCTGCGTGATCGCCTCGCCGCGCGCCAGCGCGCGCAGCAGCCTGCGCATGATCTTGCCCGAACGGGTCTTGGGCAGATTGTCCGTGAACAGGATGTCATCGGGCCGGGCGATGGGTGAGAGCTGCTCGGAGACCCAGCCCCGCAGTTCCTCGGCCAGCGCCTTCGCCTCTGCGCCTTCCGGGCGCGCACCCCTGAGCACCACATAGGCGAACACGGATTCGCCCTTGATGTCATGCGGTTTGCCCACCACCGCGGCCTCGGCCACGCGCGCATGCGCCACCAGGGCCGATTCGATTTCCATGGTTCCCAGGCGATGGCCGGCCACGTTCAGCACATCGTCGATGCGGCCCATCACCCAGAAATAGCCATCCGCGTCGCGATGCGCGGAGTCGCCTGCCACGTAGAACCGGTTGTGGAACTTCTCCCAGTACGTGCGGATGTAGCGCTCGTTGTCTCCCCAGATGGTGCGCAGCATGGCCGGCCAGGGGCGCTTGATGACCAGATATCCACCCGCATCCGTCCGGGTTACCGAGCGCCCCTCATCATCCACGATGTCGGCGAAAATGCCCGGCAGCGGGCGCGTGCACGAGCCGGGCTTGGTGGCCGTGACGCCGGGAACCGGCGTGATCATGATGACGCCGGTCTCGGTCTGCCACCAGGTGTCCACGATGGGACAGCGGCCCGCGCCGATGACCCGGTGATACCACATCCAGGCCTCGGGGTTGATCGGCTCGCCCACACTGCCCAGGAGCCTCAGGCGCTTCAGGTTGTACTTGCGCGGCACGGCATCGCCCAGTTTCATCAATGCACGGATCGCAGTCGGTGCCGTGTAGAAGACGGTGACGTGCTGGTCCTGGCAGATCTTCCAGAAGCGGCCGCCATCGGGCACGGTCGGTGCGCCGTCGTACATGACCATGGTGGCGCCGCAGGCCAGCGGACCATAGACCACATACGAATGCCCCGTGACCCAGCCGATGTCAGCCGTGCACCAGAACACGTCGTCATCCTTGAGATCGAACACCCAGCGGGTGGTGAGCTTGGCCTGGAGCAGATACCCGCCGGTGGCATGCTGGATGCCCTTGGGCTTGCCGGTGGATCCGGATGTGTACAGCAGATACAGTGGATGCTCGGCCTCCACCCATTCCGGATCACAGTGAGCCGGTTGGTCGGCCATCAGATCCTTCCACCACAGGTCGCGTTCCGGGTGCATGGCGCAGGACCGGCCGGTGCGATTGAACACGATGACCCGTTCGATGCTGGGACAGCCCATGTCCAGCGCCTTGTCGGCCGCGGCCTTCAGCTCCACCACATGGCCGCCGCGCCAGCCGCCGTCGGCCGTGACCAGGAGTCTTGCCCGCGTGTCGTTGATGCGGTCCGCCAGCGAGTGGGCGGAAAATCCGCCGAACACCACCGAGTGCACGGCACCGATCCGCGCACAGGCCAGCATGGCCACCGCCGCCTCCGGGATCAGCGGCATGTAGATGACCACACGATCGCCCTTCGTGATGCCCTGGGCCTTGAGCACGTTGGCGAAGCGGCACACGTCGGCATGCAGTTCCCGATAGCTGATGCGGCGCGTATCGCCGGGTTCGCCCTCGAACACGATGGCCGTCTTGTCGCCGCGGGTGGCCAGATGCACATCCAGGCAGTTCCACGAGGCATTCAGCAGACCGTCGGTGAACCAGCGGTAGTTCGGAGCATCCGAATCATCCAGCCCGCGCGTGAAAGGCTGGTGCCAGCTCAGTTCCTGCCGGGCGAGGTCGCACCAGAACCCGACATGATCCGCATTGGCCCTGGCATGCAGGTCCTCCAGATCCGAAGGCTTGAGGTTGGCCTGCCGGGTGAAGGCTGCTGATGGCGCGAACGTGCGCTCTTCCTGCAGCACGGACTGGATATCTTTCTGCTTCATGGAATGCCCCCCGATCAGGATGATCGAAGTGTAGCAACGTGCCGGCTCGATGGCACAGGGGCCGGAGCACGAGCGGCGGCGATTCGCTCCGCCTGCATCCGCAAGGCCCGGCCGAACCCCTGTGCATCGAAGAACCGTTCCAGTGAAGTCCGGTCCGGCAGGCGCGGTTTCAGGTCATCCAGACTGGCTTCCAGCGGGATGTCGCAGCAGATCCCGGTGAGACGGCGCGCGAGGTACGCGGTATCCCGATGGGCTGCAAGGCGGGCCGCGACCCCCGCCGCGCCCCGCAGCTTCAGGCCGGCAACCCGATCCAGTCCGGCGTACAGATCATCCAGGCTTTCGAAGGCATTCAGCAGCTCGCAGGCCGTCTTGCGCCCGATGCCCGGGACACCGGGAATGTTGTCCACGGCATCACCGGTCAGGGCGAGAAAGTCCGCGAAACGCTCCGGCCTCACCCCGAACCGGGGTCCGATGTCGTGATAGTGATAGCGGGCATTGGCGGTGTAGTCCCAGAAGACATCCCCGTCGCGCACCAGTTGTGACAGGTCCTTGTCGCGGGTCACCAGGACACTGCGCAGTCCGGCCGCCCGTGCCCGGGCGGCCAGCGTCCCGATGATGTCATCGGCTTCGTACTCCCGATGTGCGTATTCGGCCAGGCCCAGATACCTGCAGAACTCGCGGCACAGACCGAACTGCCTTGCCAGATCTTCGGGTGGCGACTCGCGGTTCGCCTTGTATGCGGGGTAGATGCGGTTGCGGAACGAGGTCTCGTCGCGAAGGCTGGTGTCGAAGGCCACGCCGATACGCTCCGGCCGCACGGACTCCAGCAGATCCGACAGGAAGCGTGCGAAGCCATACAGCGCATGGGTCGGATTGCCCTCGGCATCCACCATGTCGGCGGGCATGGAGTACCAGGCGCGGAAAATGAAATAGCTGGCGTCGATGAGATACACCACGCCCTGACGAGCTGTGGCCGTCACATCGGCCAGCGCTGGATGCGTTCGTGCAGGGGGCTCGATCGCGGGAAGTGCGCCAGCAGGTATTCCATCTGGTCGGCGAGCACCCGGCGGCCCTTCAGGTAGATGTATTCGGCATAGGTGGGCGTGAACGGCACCGCGATGAGCTGCATGCCTGCCTGCTCCGGCGTGCGCGAAGCCTTGGCATTGTTGCAGCGACGGCAGGCCGTCACGACATTGTTCCACACGTCCTTGCCCCCACGGCTGAACGGGGTGACGTGATCCCGTGAGAGCAGGCTGTAGCTGAAGCGATTGCCGCAGTACAGGCACAGGTGAGCATCACGGCGGAACAGGGTCTGGTTGTTCAGCGGCGGCACATAACCGGCCCCGCGAAGATTTCCGGGATTGCCGGTGTGGCCAACGGTGGCGATGATGGAGTTCACCTCCACCACCGTGCGCTCACCGGTCCTGGCGCTGGTGCCGCCGTACAGGCGATACAGGAGGCTCCCGCAGGTATAGGCCACCTGCTCGGTGTGGTACAGCCGCGCGGCCTCCCTGTAGTCCACCCATTCCAGCGGCATGCCGGAGACATCGGTGCGCAGGATCTGCTGGGACAAGGGGAAGCCCTGCGGCGGAGCCGCCGCATCTTCCGGCCAGACAGCCAGCCCGGCGTCAGCTTGTGGGATGTTGGCGTGTGAGAGATTCACACGCCACAGATTAAGCGAGTCCCCGGCAACTGTTCAACCCGGGCGCTCAGGCCTTGAGCGCCGCCAGCACGTCCTCCAGCATCTTGCGGGCATCGCCGAACAGCATCCGGTTGTTTTCCTTGTAGAACAGCGGATTGTCCACACCCGCATAACCGGAGGCCATGCTGCGTTTCATGACGATCGAAGTGTGGGCCTTCCAGACTTCCAGCACCGGCATGCCGGCAATCGGGCTGGAAGGATCCTCCTGGGCGCTCGGATTGACGATATCGTTGGCGCCGATGACCATCGCCACGCTGGTATCGGGGAAGTCCGCGTTGATCTCGTCCATCTCCAGCACGATGTCGTAGGGCACCTTGGCCTCGGCCAGCAGCACGTTCATGTGCCCCGGCATGCGACCCGCCACCGGATGGATGGCGAATCGCACGTTCTTGCCCTGCTCGCGCAGGTAGCGGGTGATCTCGTACACCGTGTGCTGGGCTTGCGCCACCGCCATGCCGTAGCCCGGCACGATGATGATCGAGCTGGCTTCCTTGAGCAGTTCCGCGGTATCCGCCGCGGTGACAGCTACCACTTCCCCGGCCGGCTGCGCTGCCCCGCTCCCGCCGGCCTGCGCCGGAGCACCTGCACCGAACCCGCCCGCGATGACGCTCAGGAACTGCCGGTTCATCGCCCGGCACATGATGTAGGACAGGATGGCACCGCTGGAGCCGACCAGTGCGCCGGTGACGATCAGCAGGTCATTGGAGAGCATGAATCCGGTGGCCGCCGCAGCCCAGCCGGAGTAGCTGTTCAGCATCGACACCACCACGGGCATGTCCGCACCGCCGATGGCCATGACCATGTGCACGCCGAACACCAGCGCGATCACGGTCATCGCAATCAGCGGCTTCATGCCTTCGTCGATCGAACCGGCACCCAGGAACCAGCGGCCCAGCACGATCACCGCGATCAGCAGCGCAAGGTTCAGCCAGTGTCGCGCAGGCAACAGCAACGGCTTGCCGCTGATCCTGCCGGCCAGCTTGCCGAAGGCAATGATCGAGCCTGTCAGCGTCACGGCCCCGATGAGGACGCCGACATAGATCTCGACATGGTGCACGGTGGCCTCGGCCGTGCTCATGAGCGCCGTGGCAGTCGGGTCGATGAAGCTGGCGAAGCCTACGATCACGGCCACGAGGCCCACCAGGCTGTGCATGAACGCCACCAGCTCGGGCATCTGGGTCATCTTCACGGTGCGCGCCAGATACAGACCGAGGCAGGCGCCGACCAGCAGGCCGCCGACGATCCACGGAATTGCGCTGGTGCCGACCCGGGGTCCGAAAACCGTGGCCAGTACCGCGATGATCATGCCGATGACGCCGTACAGGTTGCCGCGGCGTGAAGTCTCCGGATTGGACAATCCGCCCAGACTCAGGATGAACAGGATGATGGCGCCGATGTAGGCCACGGCAGTGAGGCTGTCCGACATTTGTTGTTCTCCGTTATTTCCGGAACATCGACAGCATGCGGCCAGTCACCGCGAAACCGCCGAACATGTTGATCGCGGTCAGCGCGATGCCCGCCACCGCCAGCCAGCGGATGACTTCAACTGGCCGCGTGACCCCCACGACCTCCCGGACTTCAGGCGGCGCAATCTCCACCAGGGCACCGATGATGATGATGCTGCTGATGGCGTTGGTGACGCTCATCAGCGGCGTGTGCAGCGCGGGTGTGACATTCCACACCACCATGTAGCCGACGAAGCAGGCCAGCACGAACACGGTGAAATGCCCCAGAAAAGCCGCCGGCGCGTATGCACCGACCAGCGCGAACAGCACGGCCGCCACGCCAAACACCACAGCCATCCGGCCCGGCGACATCGGTTCGCCAGCCGCGCCGTGACCATGCGCCTTCTTCTCGGGCACCGGCGGTTTCACCGCGGGTTTGTGGGCGGCAGCCGGCGCTGCGCTCAGGCGCGGAGCCGGCGGAGGCCATGTGACCTCACCCTGCCGGATTACGGTGGTTCCGCGGATGACCTCGTCGTCCATGTTCACGTTGAAGACACCGTCCTTCGCCTTGCACAGTTCTTCGGACAGGCGGAACAGGTTGGTGGCATACAGGTTGCTGGCCTGGCGCGGCAGGCGGCTGGGCAGATCGGTGTAGCCGATGAGGGTAACCCCGTGGCGCACCACCACCTTGCCCGGCTCGGTCAGTTCGCAGTTGCCGCCCTGCTCGGCGGCCATGTCCACGATGACGCTGCCCGGCTTCATCGACCGGACCATGTCGGCCGTGATCAGCCGCGGCGCCGGTTTTCCCGGGATCAGCGCGGTGGTGATGATGATGTCCACCTCGCGCGCCTGCTTCGCGAACACCTCGCGTTGCGCCTTCTGGAAGCCCTCGCTCATCACCTTGGCGTAGCCGCCCACGCCGCTCCCCTCCTCGACGTAATCCACCGGCACATACTCTCCGCCGAGGGACTTGATCTGGTCGGCCACTTCGGGCCGGGTGTCGTTGGCGCGCACGATGGCACCCAGTCCCGAGGCCGTACCGATGGCGGCGAGCCCCGCAACGCCAGCGCCGATCACGAACACTTTGGCCGGCGGCACCTTCCCGGCCGCAGTGATCTGCCCGGTGAAAAAGCGGCCGAACTCGTGCGCCGCCTCGATCACCGCACGGTACCCCCCGATGTTCGCCATGGACGAAAGCGCATCGAGCTTCTGCGCGCGCGAAATGCGCGGCACGCTGTCCATCGCCAGCACCGTGCACCTGCGTGCCGCGAGCGCCTGCAGGAGTTCCGGGTTCTGCGCCGGCCAGATGAAGCTCACCAGGGTCGCCCCCTCGCGCAGGAGCGCCACCTCCTCGCGGCTGGGTGCACGGACCTTGAAGATGATGTCCGCGCCCGACCACACAGCGGCTGCCTCCGGCACCACGGTTGCCCCCGCCGCCCGGTAGGCCTCATCCCCGATGCTGGCCGCCTCGCCCGCGCCGGACTGCACCAGGACCGGAAAGCCCAGTTTGAGAAGCTTTTCCACCACCTCGGGTACGCTGGCAACGCGCTTCTCGCCGGGGAAGATTTCCTTCGGGATACCGATGATCTGGGGCATATGGTCCGCTGTCTCCTGGCGCAGTTCTTGTGCCTGGCACCCGCCAGGCCGGCAGCATTATAAGGGGACCGCAAGACTCCGGTTGCCGGGCTTCGGTGGATCCCGGTCTGGCCGGGCGCGACCTTGCTGTTTGCTGACCCGGAGCAGGGCGGGAAAATGCTGCATGCGTCGCCGGCCGGCGACATCGCGGCCAGGCCCCGTGTGCTTATGTCGTAAGCGAATCCCCTGCCCCGCGCGTTATGCACAATGGCGCGCGATTCGGATGGGGAAGCCGGTGTCATTCGCTGATTTCGACAGTCATCAAGACGAGGACTTCGTTCCACGCCGCAGTGCAGTGGCTGAGCCACTGGAACCGCGTGCAGTGCCTCTGGCGTGGGTGCGCACGGGCGCCGGGGAAAGCGCGGGGCTTGCGCTGTCGAAGGATTTCCTGAATCCGCTGCTGGCCGCAATCGTCCTGCTGGGTTGCATGCTGGTCTTCGGTCAACGATTCACCCGGGCCTATGCCATCCTGATCACACTCAGTACCGTCCTGTGCCTTCAGGTGATGTCGCGGCCGGGATTCGAACACAGCCGGGTGCGCACCGACTGGATACGCCGCGTCTGCGATGTCCTGATCGAGTGGGGGTACCTGGTCGGTCTGCTGCTGGTGATCGGCCTGATGTCTGGCACGCTGAGGCAATTCTCCCACCCCGTGATCCTGAGCTGGATCATGCTGACACCCGTGGTCATGGTCGGCGCACAGGCCCTGGCCCGGAAGTTCGCAAGCTGGCGCCGCAGGCAGGGCGCCATCCGGCGTCGCCTGGTCATCGTCGGTGCCACTCGCGTCGGGATGGAACTGGCCGCACGCCTGCAGGAAGAGCCCTGGTTGGGCGCGCTCGATGGCTTCTTCGATGACCGCCGGACGGACCGGCTGCCACGGGCCAGCCGCAACCATATGCTGGGAAAAGTCCGCGATCTGGCCGAGTACACCCGCCGCAACCAGGTGCAGGGCATCTACATCTGTCTGCCCATCTCCATGCAGCCCAGGATCCGTGCGCTGCTTGCGGACCTGTCGGATGCCACCGCCTCGATATACGTGGTGCCGGACCTGTCGGCATTCGACCTGATGCAGGCGCGTCTGGGCGAGGTGCGCGGCCTGCCCCTGATCGCCGTGCGCGAGACCCCGTTCTGCGGCATGGCCGGCGCCCTCAAGCGCGCCTCGGACATCCTGCTGTCGGCTCTCGCGCTGGTCCTGGTCGCACCGGTCATGCTGGTGGCGGCCCTGGCAGTATGGCAGTCCTCACCTGGACCCATCCTGTTCCGCCAGCGCCGCTACGGGCTGGATGGCCGGCCGTTCAACGTCTGGAAGTTCCGCACCATGACGGTATGCGAGGACGCGGACATCCAGCAGGCGCGGCGCAACGATCCGCGGGTGACCCGCATCGGCCGGTTCCTGCGCAGGAGCTCGCTGGATGAACTGCCCCAGCTGTTCAACGTGCTCGGCGGATCGATGAGCGTGGTCGGGCCGCGACCTCATGCCGTGGCCCACAATGAGCACTATCGCAGGCTGGTCAGCGGTTACATGCTGCGGCACAAGGTTCGTCCGGGCATCACCGGGCTGGCCCAGATCCGCGGGTTGCGCGGGGAGACCAGCAATCTCGATGCCATGTGCCAGCGCGTGCAGATGGATATCGAGTACGTGAAGAACTGGTCGCTGGGCCTGGACCTGTTCATCCTGATCCGGACCGCGTTGCTGGTATTCGGTGACCGGAAGGCGTACTGAGCTGGCCGGGCCATGGCGGGTCGTTCCCTGACCGCTCCCTCGCGCGAATCGTGCGGCAGTTCTCAAAACTGGAATGCGGCCCCGGATCCACGTCTCACGGGCATATTGCATCCGTCTGGCTTACCTTATCCTAGCCGCCCACCTTCGAAGGAGATCCGACATGGCCCTGTGGAAAGAAGCCTCGTCCATTCCCAATCCGCCCGCCGCGCCTCCGGTTGGCGCCAGCATGCCCCGCGAAGCTCCGGCACGCGAGCCTGAGCGGCACGCCCCAACCCCGGCCGCCTCAAGCGCACCCAAACCAGTCCGCGCCGAGCAGCGCGAGTCCGTGATCGCCTCGGACCTGTCCATCGAAGGCAAGATCGAGGGCACCGGACACGTACGGATCGCCGGCAAGTTCAAGGGCGATGTGCGCGTGGATGGCAACCTGACCATCGACCAGGGCGCCCAGCTGACCGGTCAGGTCAGTGCCGCGGTGGTCACGGTGGCGGGCGAGTTGCAGGGCAACATCACCCAGGCGAAGCGGGTGGAGCTTCTCGACTCCGGAATCATCGCCGGTGACGTCAAGGCGGGCTCGCTCACGGTGGCTGCCGGCTCGCGCATGCGCGGCCAGGTGGAATTCGGCTGGGAAGACAAGGGTTCCGGTAGCCGCTCGTGAGCACGGTTCGTCCCACCACGGTGGGCCGCACCCGGACCTGTCCGCATTGCAGGGCCACGATACTCGAAAGCGCCACGGTCTGCCCGGGCTGCCATCATCACCTGCGGTTCGGCAAGCTTGCGAACGAGGCGAAGCGGGTCAGCAAGACGGCGCTCAAGGTGGAGGGTACGGTGCGTCACGCGCCGGACGCGGGAGCCTGCGAGTACAGCGTGGTCATCGAGGTCCGCAACGAACGCGGCGAGCAGGTAGCCCGCCAGGTCGTCGGCGTCGGCGCGCTGCAGCCACAGGAGCAGCGCACCTTCACGTTGTCGGTGGATCTGCTTCTGACGCCGCCATGAGGGTCGCCGGCGCGACTCACCGGCGCAGCCGGTTGTGTCGCTGTGCCGGCGTCATCTGCCGCCATCGCTGGCGCAGTTCCTGGCGTTTCTCGGGCGGCAATTCACGGAACCTGCGGTAATTTTCGCGCACCCGCGCCTGCTGCTCGGGCGGCAGGGCCTTGAAACGCTGCCAGCGCTGACGCAGCAACTGCCGCTCCTGGGGCGGCATGGCGCGCCACTGCCGGAAACGCTCCCGCGCCTGGCCGCGATCAGTTTCCGACATGCCCAGCCAGCGCTGACTGCCGCGCGCCAGGGACTGCTGACGCTCCGGAGGCAGGCTGTTCCAGGTGTTCTTGAAGCGCCCGAGCAGGCGCTGCTGCTCCGGATTCAGGCTTCGCCAGTCATGAGGCACCGCCGGTTCCGGCGAGTGCAACGACGCTGGGTCATTCGGCACCGGCTCCTGCGCCCCGGCCGGGATGGCAAGACCCAGCGAACCGATCCCGATGGACGAAATCATCACCAGGGCCCTGATCATGATTGCTCGCCTTCGACAGGAGCAGCCTTTCGAGCCGGATCGCGGGCATGGGGACCGTGATGCCGGAAGAATTCCCACCAACCGGGGTCCTCCACGTCGTCCTTGCCAAGAAACTCGAGCAGGGATTCGTCCGGTTGTTCCTGGGCTCCCCGGACATTGTCGACCGGCACCCTGCGTGGAGTGGCCGCCGCAGGAACGTCCGCCTGACTCAGCCCCATCCAAAGACATCCCATTGCCATGAACCACCACCCGTTGTGCCGCATGCCACGTCAGCCCGTCGCCGAAGCTGCGGATCCATTGCCCCCTGCACTGCCGGATCCGGCCGATGCGATCCATTCGTAGAATTCGGGGTCGTCCTGCAGGAATTCGAGCTGATCGGTCGAAGACACCAGTTCGAGATCCTCGATGCCATTGTGGCTGTCAGCCATGGCCGCGAAGCGGTCCGCCGGCACATGTCCCTGCCACAGCACCACCACGACAGCCAGTGCCGCGGCAGCACCGTACGCCGGCGCCCATCGCAACCAGCCGGGACGTGCTCCTGAACTTCGCGCCTGCGCAAGCGCCGCATGACGTGCCTGGGTCAGGCGCGACCGGATGCGCAGGTCCAGGGTCTGGACGCTGTCGGCGAAAAGTTCGCGGCTGCGCTGCTCGAACCGTCTGTGTTGTTCCTCGTTCATGTCCATGCCTCGCCCAAGCGGTCGCGCAGGGTGTGCACGGCCCTCGAATAATGCGTCTTGACGCTGCCTTGCGTACAGCCCATGGCTGCGGCCGTCTGCGCCACATCCATGCCCTCGAAGTTTCGCAACATGAACGCCTCACGCTGTCGGGCTGGCAGATCCCGAAGGGCGTTCTCCAGCGCCTTCATCGCCTGCTGCTGGATCAGCTGCTCACCGGGCTGAGGCGCCTGGTCCGGCACCTGTTCGACCGGATTGTCCGGTTCCTGCTCGTCCCGGCCCGGGCCGGGCCACCAAGCCATCAGGCGCCGGCGGACCATCGCGCGGCGTTGCAGATCGCGGATGCCGTTCTGCACGATGCGAAAGAACAACGGCCGCCATTCGGTGCTGGGACGCCCGGCATAGTGGCGGGCCAGCTTCAGCATGGCATCCTGCACCACGTCCAGCGCATCGTCTGTATTGCGAAGCGACACCTGCGCCATGCGGAAGGCATGCCGCTCGACGCTGGCCAGGAACTGCTCGAATTCACGCGTATTCTGCAGGGTGGATTCCTTGGCTGCGGTGGACGGAGCCTTCTGATCCACCCAGTTGAAGGCAAGCGTAGCAAAGCCGGACATAATTCGTACCCTGATGAATGCGCGGCGACAGGGTTATAACGGACAGGAGAAAGAGCGGTTGACAGACCCGGCGGCCCTTCCCATCCTCCAGATCGCGCTCGATGTTCCCCTGCGGCAGGTTTTCGATTACCTGGCGCCAGGGGCCGTGCGACCGGATCGGCCCGCACGCTCGCCGCTGATCCCTGGCCAGCGGGTGCGAGTGCCCTTCGGGCGCCAGACCAGGGTTGGCATCCTGGTGGGCATCGCCGACCGTTCCGACCTGCCGGCCGGCAAGCTTCGATCCGCACTCGAGATCCTCGATGATGAACCGCTGTTCGACACACATGCCCTGGGTCTGCTGTGCTGGGCGGCCGAGTACTACCATCATCCCGTCGGCGAGGTGCTTGCGGCGGCCCTGCCGGTGGCGCTCCGGCAGGGACGCCCGCTGTTCGAGCCATCGGTACACTGGTCCCTCACCGAAGCAGGCCGCACCAGCCTGTCCACCCCTTCGCGCCGTGCACCCCGGCAGCAGGCATTGATCCGCTGGCTGCATGCACGGGGTCCCGCCGGGGAATCGCAGCTTCGCGAGGCGGGCTTTGGCCCGGCCCAATGGAACCCCCTGGCGGAGCGGGACTGGATCATCCGCGAGGAAGTCCACCCGCTCGTTCCCGTCCCTCGTCCCGTCGCCAGCCCGGTCACGCTGGAACCGGAACAGGCCGCCGCGCTGGCGGCCGTCACGACCTCGCTCGGGCAATTCGCTGCACACCTTCTGTTCGGGGTCACCGGGAGCGGGAAGACGGAAGTCTATCTGCGGGCCATCGAAGCGGTGCTGGCGCGAGGCGGCCAGACCCTGGTCCTGGTGCCGGAAATCGGGCTCACGCCGCAGTTGCTGGCCCGCTTCACCGAGCGCTTCGGTGCCGGAATCGCGGTGTTGCACTCCGCCCTGACCGGCACCGAGCGCCATGGTGCCTGGTACGCAGCCAGGAGCGGCGCCGCCCGCATCCTCATCGGCACCCGCTCGGCCGTTCTCGCTCCTCTCCCCCAGCTTGCATTGATCATCGTGGATGAGGAACACGACACCTCCTTCAAGCAGCAGGAAGGCTTTCGTTACTCGGCCCGGGACCTGGCGGTCCTGCGCGCCCAGCGCCAGAAGATCCCCGTGATCCTGGGCTCGGCCACTCCGTCGCTGGAAAGCCTTGCCAACGTGGCCGCAGGCCGTTACCGGGAATCCCGCCTGCCTGCACGCGCCGGCGGTGCCCGTGCCGCGCGCACCACCCTGATCGACCTGCGAAACCATGCGGTCGAGCAGGGTCTGTCTCAGCCGGCGATTGCCGCCATCGAGGCGCACCTGCAGGCCGGCGGACAGGTCATCGTTTTCCTCAATCGCCGCGGCTTCGCGCCAACCCTGTTCTGCAGCGCCTGTGGCTGGTCAGCCACGTGCGATCAATGCGATGCCCGCATGACCCTGCACCGCCGGGCGCAACGCCTGTGCTGTCATCATTGTGGTGCGCAGACGCCGGTTCCGGCCGTCTGTGGCGCGTGCAGACAACCGCTCACCCCAGTGGGTCAGGGAACCGAGCGCATCGAAGACGTACTGACGCGACTGTTTCCGCATGCGCCCCTCGCGCGTCTCGACCGCGACGCCGTGAGCAGCCGGGGAACCCTCGTGGCGGTGCTCGACCGGGTCCATCGTGGCGATGCGAAAATCCTGGTAGGTACGCAGATGCTGACCAAGGGGCATCATTTTCCCGAAGTGAGCCTGGTGGTGATCCTGGATGCCGACCAGGGATTGTTCGCAACGGACTACCGGGCCACCGAGCGTCTGGCGCAGATGATCACCCAGGTGGCGGGCCGTGCGGGGCGAGCCACGCGTACGGGCGAGGTGCTCATCCAGACCCGGTATCCGGATCATCCCCTGCTGAGGACATTGATCGCATCCGGATACGAAGGCTTCGCGACCGAAGCGCTGGCTGAGCGCCGCACGGCTGCGTGGCCGCCCTACTCGCGACTCGCATTGCTGCGCGCCGATGCGCCGAACCCGGACATCGTGCAGGACTTCCTGCACTCGGCGGCGCATCTGGCACGGCCGCAGGGTAACGTCAGGCTCCTGGGTCCGGCCACCGCGTTGATGGCGCGCCGCGCCAACCGGCACCGCGCACATCTGCTCATCGAGGCACCGCTCCGCCCCGCCCTTCAGCACTTCCTCGACGACTGGCTTCCCCGGGTCCAGGCAATCAAGGCCCGGCGCGGATTGCGCTGGAGCATCGATGTCGATCCGACGGAAATCGACTGATCGGGTAAACTGCGCGGCTCTCATGATCGAACGTATCCAGAAACTGCTGGCCGCAGCGCTCGCCGCCCTGCCTGCCGACCTGGTGCCGCCGGAAGCACGCGGCATCGCCATCGAAGTGGAGCGCACGCGCGACGCCGCGCATGGTGATTTCGCCGCGAATCTCGCCATGCGGCTGGCAAGGCCTGCGCGCCAGAATCCGCGCAGGCTGGCGCAGGCGCTGGTGGCTGCGCTGCCAGCGGATCCCTTCATCTCCAGGGTGGAGATCGCAGGCGCCGGGTTCATCAACTTCTTCCTCGCGCCAGGAACCCATCAGGGCCAGCTTCTCGGGATCCTCGCACAGGGCGCCACATTCGGCCGATCGGATTCCGGTTCGGGCCGGCGTCTGATGGTGGAATTCGTGTCCGCCAATCCCACCGGTCCGCTGCATGTGGGGCATGGCCGGCACGCCGCGTACGGCGCAACCCTTGCCAACATCTTCGAGGCCGTCGGCTACGAAGTGGCACGCGAGTACTACATCAACGATGCCGGGCGGCAGATGGAGATCCTCGCGGTGAGCCTGTGGCTGCGCTACCTGCAGGTCTGCGGAGAGCGTTTCGATTTTCCGGCCAACGCCTATCGTGGCGACTACATCGCTCCCGTCGCAGCCCGGTTGCATGCTCGCGCCGGGGAGTCGCTCCGGCACCCGGCCGCTGACATTTTCAGCGGACTGCCGCCGGATGAGCCGCAGGGCGGGGACAAGGACCAGTACATCGACGAATTGGTCGTGCGGGCGCGAGCCCTGCTCGGCGAGCGCAGGTATGGCGAAATCCGGGATCTGGTCCTGAATGACATACTCGATGACATCCGCGACGACCTGGCCGGTTTCGGCGTGCGGTTCGACCGCTGGTTCTCCGAACGGAGCCTCGCCGAGGATGGCTCCATCGACCGGGCGCTGGAGAAGCTTCGCGCCTCCGGGCATGCCTACGTCAAGGACGGCGCCTTGTGGTTCCGGAGCACCGACTATGGCGATGAGAAGGACCGGGTCATGGTGCGAGAAAACGGCATCAAGACGTACTTCGCATCCGACATCGCCTATGTCATCAACAAGCTGGAGCGCGGCTTCGATCACCTGGTGTATGTCTGGGGCGCCGATCATCACGGCTACATCACCCGTCTGCGGGCAGGCCTTGCGGCGCTGGGCGGGGACACGGACCGTTTCGAGGTACGCCTGGTCCAGTTCGTCACGCTCTACCGCGGCGGCGAGAAGGCGCAGATGTCCACGCGCTCGGGAGAGTTCATCACGCTGCGCGAGCTGCGCAGGGAAGTCGGCAATGATGCCGCGCGCCTGTTCTACGTCATGCGCAGCAATGACCAGCATCTGGATTTCGACCTGGAACTCGCCAAGTCGCGATCCAATGACAATCCGGTGTATTACATCCAGTATGCCCACGCGCGCGTCGCCAGCGTCCTGCGGCAACTGAAGGATCGCGGTATCGCGTTCCAGCCTGCCACAGCGGCAGCGCAACTCGTTCCACTGAAGGAGCCGCAGGAACTGGAGCTGATCAAGCGGCTCGCACAGTTCCCGGAAATCATCAGCACCTGCGCCGTGCAACGCGCGCCGCATGCGCTGGTGCATTACCTTCGTGACCTGGCCAACGATTTCCACACCTGTTACAGCGCTCATCAGTTCATCGTGCCGGATGATGCCCTGCGCGTTGCGCGGCTCTCGCTTGCCGTGGCGACACAGCACGTGATTCGCAACGGACTTGCGCTGCTGGGCGTGTCGGCGCCGGAGACCATGTAAGCAGTGACCCGTGACTACAAGACGCGGTCACGCCGCAGCGAAGGATTCTCCGGCTGGACCGGCCTTGGCGTGGGGCTTGCCATCGGCCTGATCGTGGCCATCGGTGTGTACCTGAAGGACCATCGCCACGATCTTGCGGCAGCGAGCGATACACACGCGAAGACCAGCTTGCGCAAACCTGACCCGGCGCCTGTCGAAGACGAGCCGCCTGCCAAATCGTACGATTTCTACGACATGCTGCCCAAGTTCGAGGTGGTGGTGCCGGAGAAGGAGAAGGACGTCAAACCGGATCTGCGGGCCGCGCCGGAAACCCGCCCCGGCACCTACGTACTGCAGGCCGGCTCGTACCGCAATTTCGCCGAAGCCGACCGGGTCCGCACGAAGCTGTCGCTCCTGGGCATCGAGTCACGCGTGCAGAAGGTTTCCGTGGATGCCGATACCTGGCACCGCATTCGCATCGGGCCGATTTCCAGTCTCGACGAACTCAACCGCATGCGGCAGAAACTGCGAAAGGCGGACATCGACGTGATCGTGATCCGCATCGGGGACTGACGGCCAGCTGAAGCGGATCCGGTCGTGGCTCACACTTTGGCAGTCTCCGGCTCGCTGATCGTTGTCAGGGGCATCCGCCTGGCGTAGCGTGCGCGGTGCCGGATCACGACCATTGAAGGCCTCTCAAGGATTGGAAGTCATGCGAAAAATCGCCCCACTGTCGGCCCTGATGCTCTGCCTTTCAATGCTCGGCGCCTGTGGGGGTGGTGGCGGCGGCAGCAGCGCTCCCGCCAGCAACTCCGGCGGAAGTGGCAGTGGCATCACCTATACGCCCGGCGTTTTCAAGCCCTCCTCGACCTTCGCCGCGCAGTGCGCCGCCCCGCGCACGGGGAACGATCCTTCCACCGGCAGCCCCTATCCCGACAAGCCCGGATCGACAGTCACCGAAAACAACTGGCTGCGCTCCTGGAGCAACGAACTTTATCTGTGGTACTCGGAGATCACTGACCGCGATCCGTCCAGTTACTCCACCACGGCCGCCTATTTCGATGTGCTGAAAACGGATCAGCTTTCTCCCACTGGCGCGCCCAAGGACAAATTCCACTTCACCTATTCCACCGCCCAGTGGGAAACGCTGTCGGCGTCGGGCGCGACACCCAGCTATGGCGCGCAATGGTCGTTCATTTCCACAACCCCGCCCCGCCAGCTCGTGGTCGCCTACGTCGAACCCAACTCACCGGCCGAGTCGGCGGGTCTCGTGCGCGGCGACCAGATCCTGACAGTGGATGGCGTGGACCTGGTCAATGCCAACACCCAGGCAGATGTTGACAAGCTCAATGCCGGCATCTCGCCCGCGACCAGCGGTGAGAACCACGAGTTCCTGGTTCAGGACCCGGGCGGCAGCAACAGGCGATTCGTCACCCTGCGATCGGCCGACATCGCCAGCGCTTCGGTGATGAATGTCAAGACGGTTGCCACTGCCACGGGCAATGTGGGCTACATCCAGTTCAACGACCACCTGGCCGGGGCGGAAAAAGGCCTCTACGATGCCATCAATACGCTCAAGGCCGCGAACATCACGGATCTCGTGATCGACATGCGCTACAACGGCGGCGGGTACCTGGACATTGCCAGCGAGCTGGCCTACATGGTGGCCGGCAACACCTCCACCGCCGGCATGACCTTCGACAAGACCACGTTCAACGACAAGTACCCGAACACCAATCCGGTGACCGGGGCAACCCTGCAGCCGGAATCGTTTTTGACCACTTCACAGGGATTTGGAACGCTGGCCTCGGGAACGGCACTGCCGTCGCTGGATCTTGCCCGGGCATTCGTGCTCACGGGACCGGACACCTGTTCGGCCAGCGAGGCCGTCATCAACGGTCTGCGCGGTGTCGGCGTGGAAGTGATCCAGATCGGACAGACCACGTGCGGAAAACCTTACGGTTTCTATCCGCAGGACAACTGCGGCACGACCTATTTCAGCATCGAGTTCAAGGGCGAGAATGCGAAGGGCTTCGGCGACTATTCGGATGGCTTCATGCCCGTCTCCGACACACCGGCAAACGATGCCCAGGTTCCCGGCTGCATGGTGGCGGATGATTTTACCCACGCGCTGGGGGATGCGTCCGAAGCACGACTGGCCGCAGCCCTGTCGTACAGGGCCGGCACGGGTTGTCCGGTGGCGGCCACCGGCCGGGGCAAGATGTCGGGCGCGGTGGATCTCGCAGCCGCCAGCGGCCGATTGGTACGCTCACCACTGTTCGAAAACCTGATCCTGAGCCACGCGAACGAGCTCAGGAAGCGCCGTTGACGGCCGGGACCCCTACCTCAGCTGGCTGTCCTTGCTGCCGCGCCGGTTGTAACCGGACAACTGCACGTCCTTTCGATCCTGCCCGGTCTGGCAGGCCAGGCACAGCCGCACGCCCGGGACGGCGGCACGGCGGGCCTGCGCGATGGGTTCACCACACTCCGCGCAATTCACCAGGCTCTCGCCAGCCGGCAAACGGCTGCGGGCACGGTCGACGGCATCCTTGACCGTCGCATCGATCTGTTCCTGTACTGCCCCATCGCCCGCCCAGCCGGTTGCCATGAATTCCTCCTGCTGCCTTCATTGTAGGGGCTGAACCGCCGGCATCAACTGCTTCAGCCTCGGCAACGGTGCATGACGCACCCAGGCGAAAGCGACCACATGTTCCAGAGCACGCTGCACGTAGGTACGGGTTTCGACATAGGGAATGTTCTCGATCCACACATCCGCATCCAGGGTTCGGGTGGGGCGCCAGCGCGCCACCGGAACCGGTCCGGCGTTGTAGGCGGCCAGGGTCAGAGGCAACGAGCCCTGATACCTGTCAAGCAGATCCCGCAGATGCATCGAACCCAGGAGGATGGCCTTTGCCGGGTCGAACAGTGCGTCGGGGTTGGCGTAGGAAATCTTCCAGCGCCTGGCCAGCATGCTGGCCGTACCCGGCATGACCTGCATGAGCCCGCGGGCTCCAGCCGTCGACACCGCATCGATGCGATACAGGCTCTCCTGCCGGATGACCGAGTAGATCCAGTCAACGGGCACTTTCGTGCGAAGACCCGCACGCATGACCTCGTCGGCAAAGGGTCGGGGATAGCGCAGCACGACATCGTCCCACTTGCCTTGTTGCGCCAGCGTTGCAATGGACTGCCCATACCAGCCCCAGCGATATGCAAGGATCCCCGCCTGCACCCGCAACGGCCCATCGGCTCCCGCAAGCGCCACTGCCCATTCCACATTCGCCTCATCGACCATTTCGCAGTCGTACAAGGCATGCGCCCGTTGCAGCCCCGGCTTCACGGCGAGAATCCTCTGCGCATCCTCATCCACATCCAGCGACTTTGCATCGATCGAGTACGGGCGGTGCAGGCGGTCGGCCGCGAGATAGCCGTAGTAATCCCGCAGGCCCGCCAATTCGGCATATGCCGGTTTCGCAGCCTCCATGCCCGCCTCCTGTTCGAGCGCCCGGGCACGCCAGTAGCGCCAGCGCGGTTGCGTGGCAAGTTCCTTCGGCATGTCCTGGAGCCAGGACAGTGCACGATCGTAACGTCCAGCCCAGATCGCGGCTCGCACCCGCCATTCCTGCACGGCGCCATCGACCTGTCCTTCGGGAACCTGGTCGAATGCATCGAGCGCTCCGGGCAGACGCGAATAGGCAGCGCCGAGTGCGGCAGCGCGCCTGATCTCGCCCCTGGCATCGGTTGAAAGCTCATCCCGGGCCAGCAGGGCCGGGAGCAGCGCGCTCGCGGCTGCATTGTCCTGGACCGCAAATCGGGTGAATCCTGCCACGAGTGCCTGGGGGTCGACGGGTCGCCGTGCATCACGGGCCAGCACCTGCAAGTCATCCTTCGGAGACTGCAGCAGACGGATCCAGAGCAGGAGCGGCTCATTGGCAGGCGCCGGCACATCGGCAACCGACTCGAGCGCCACCCGCCAGTTGCCCTCGACCAGCGCGGTCCGGGTGCGCTCCAGCGCCTGAGCCGGTGTGATCACACCCTGCTGGCGCAACCACGCGTAGGGTGCTGCGCATTCTGGCGGCTGCAGCCGCGGTTCGACCCAGCGAGCCAGCATCGTTTCTATCAGACCCTCCCGGTCACCCGTGGCGATGCGCCCGGCAAATCGCCAGCACTGGAGCGCCGCATCGACAGCGCCAGGCCCGGACGTGGCTGTACGAGCCAGGAACACTTCCCAGCGACCCCGGGTGGCGAGGCTCAGCAGCCACTCACGCCGCAACACCCGGCTCACCGGCTGATCCGCATGGGCATCCAGGAAGGCGGCGATGCGGGTATCCAGCGCATCGTCCGGCGTACGTTGCAGGTCCCGCTTCAGGCGGGCGGCAACCAGATAGTCATGCAGCAGATACTGCTGCAACGCCTCACTGTCAGGCTGATCGGGCTGCCCGGATGCCACCCGACTCATGGCTTGCATGAATGCCTGCCGGGCTACTGGATCAGGCGATTGCCCGATGCGCCCGCCGGCCAGCACGGCGCAGGCAACGAGCAGCAGCGACAGGAAGGCAAGGGATCTCCCGACGGAACAGGGATGATTCATTTTCCCATTCTACAGGTCGCACTGCTGCTCCCTGCGCAGCGCATCACCGGTAGACCACGCCGCCCGCCTTGAGCCAGCCGGCCACGTGATGACCTGCGGGGTCGCTGTGCGTCCAGTGCACCAGTCCGCCTTTTTCGTTCCATTCGTATTCGCCTGAGAACTCCACGCGTGTACCCACGGCCAGATCCGGGACGCGTCCAGCCAGGTCGATGTTGTGCGCAACCAGTACATCAGGCCCCGCATCGATGTGCAGGATGAAGCGTTGATGACGCGAACCCCGATCGTCCTCCGGCAGCAGCCGCTTGACCGTGCCGCTGCCGCGGACCTGTACACCGCTCTGATGCGAAGCGAAGGCACGGCTGACATCGCCTTCGTCGGGTGCGAGCAGCGTGATGCTCGCCACGCCGGGGCTTTCGGCCTCCGATGCGGCAGGCGTTCGCGCCGGTGCTGCGGCAATGCGGGGCGGTGATGGAATCCAGCCGAAGTGCACGCCGACGTTGTAGCCGACGGCCACCATCAGCATGGTGATCAGCAGGATGCGCCGGATGATCCCGGCCGAAGGAAACCGCATCAATCCTCGCCCAGCTGCCTGAAATCCACGCCCAGGGCACGAAGCTTGCGGTACAGGTGGGTGCGCTCCATCCCCACACGCTTGGCGAGCTGGCCGACCTTGCCGTTGCACAGCTGCAACTGCTGCTGCAGGTAGGCACGTTCGAAATGCTCTCGTGCCTCGCGCAGCGGCAGTGCCAGCAGATCCTGCTTCACCAGCGGCTCGTTCACCGGTGCCTGCACGGCCAGTTCGCGCTCGATCTCGTCCAGCCGGATCTCCTCGTTGCCGCCGAGGACCAGGAGCCGCTGCACCAGGTTCTTCAGCTCCCCGACGTTGCCAGGCCAGGGATAGTTGCGCAGGCGGTTCTGTGCGGCCACGCTGAAACGCCGCAGCGGCAGGTGCTGGTCATCGACCAGGCGATCCACGTAGTAGCGCAGCAGATCGGGGACATCCTCGGCAAACTCCCGCAGGGGCGGAACCCGCAACTTGATCACGTCGAGATGGGCGATGAGATCCCGCCTCACCGGCGGAGCGCCATTGTGCTGATCGAACCCCGGCTGTGCCGAGGCGATCCATCGTACATCGAGCGCAATCCGCTGGTGCCCTCCGACGCGCATGAATCCACCCTGTTCGATGGCGCCCACGATCAGCCGCTGTGATTCGGCACTCAGATCCTCGAGCGAATTCACGAATATCGAGCCGCCATTGGCCTGTTCCAGCAGTCCCGCATCGATGCGCCCCTCGCGTTCGGCGCCAAAGAGCACGACCGCCGGATCCGGGACCAGGCTTGCCGGAATGATGGATACGAACGGCTTGAGTGAACGCGGACCCAGCGAGTGCAGATAGCGCGCATAGGCTTCGCGGCCGGTGCCCAGTTCCCCGACCAGAAGCACCGGAGAGTTGCTGGACGCTGCCTGCTGGATCTGCTCGCGCAGCATGAGGGTGGTCCTGCTCTTGCCAATAGGCGCCACCAGCGGTGTGTTCGTGCCCCGGCCCGATTGACGTTTGCGCCGACCGGATTCCAGCGCCTTTTCCACCGTGCGCAGGAGCTTGGTCAGTGACAGCGGCTTTTCCACGAAATCGAACGCGCCCAGGCGCGTGGCTTCGACGGCTGTCTCGACCGTGCCATGACCGGACATCATCACCACCGGGCACTCGTCACCGTGATGTCCCGACCACTCCCGCAACAGCGTGATGCCGTCGACATCCGGCATCCAGATATCGAGCAGTACCAGATCAGGCCCATGGATGGTGCGCTTTTCGCGTGCCTCTGCACCATCTGCCGCCACTTCGACTTCGTAGCCCTCCTCGGAGAGGATCTCTTTCAACAGGCCACGAATGTCCGATTCGTCGTCGATAACCAGGATTCTGCCAGCGCTCATGCCCGTTCTCTCCTCAGTTCACCCTTTCGCGCCACGCGCGCCAGCGGGCCACGCGAACTCTCGCCCAGCGGCAGCAGGATGCGGACCCTGGCGCCTCCGGACTGCAGGTTTTCCGCTTCGATCCGCCCACCATGCTCCTCGACGATCTTCTTGACGATGGCCAGGCCCAGGCCCGTGCCCTTGGGTTTGCTGGTGACATAGGGCTCGAACACCGAGCCCATGAGCTCGCGCTGGAACCCGGGACCGTTGTCCGATACCAGCAACGCGACATGAGCCTGCCCGGCATCCTCCGCGACGTGAGTCTCAATATCAATACGTGCTTCACGTGCATCCACCCGGCCTTCCAGTGCCTCCAGCGAATTCGTGAGCAGATTGTTGAGGATCTGACGGACGCGCATGCGGTCCGCAGCCACATCGGGCAGATGCTCATCCAGATCCAGCCTGATCAGCACAGTGCCCGCATGAACCCTGTACAGATCGACCGCCTCCCGCACCAGCTGGTTCAGGTCGAATCGCGAGACGTGCATGTCGGGCGCACGCGCATATTCGCTGAAGGCATTGACCATCTGCTTCATGGCATCCACCTGCGCCACGATGGTGGTGGTGGCTCGCTCCAGGACCTGGGCATCCTGGGGATTCATGTTCGCCAGGAACTTGCGCCGCATGCGCTCGGCGGACAGCTGGATGGGTGTGAGCGGGTTCTTGATCTCGTGCGCCAGCCTCCTGGCCACTTCGCCCCAGGCCGCGTCGCGTTGCGCCTGCAGGAGCGCGGTGATGTCATCGAACACCAGCACCATTCCGGGCACTCCGCCCGCATCACTCGGCACGGCGGTGCAGGCACACATCAGCACACGCTTGCCGGACTCGGACTTCAACTCGATCTGCTCGCGCCAATCCATCTCGCCCCGCCTCAGCCGCTCCTCGACCGTGACCAGGAACTGTCTGAACAGCGCGCTGCCGCTTCCGGCATCGGCCAGCGGTCGCCCTGCCGCAGCATCGAGATCCACTCCCAGGATCGCGCCCGCCGCCTGATTGGCCGTACGCACGGTGAAATCCGGCTGCAATGCGATGACTCCCGTGGAAAGGCGCGCCAGGATCACCGCCAGGTTCGCGCGCTCGGATTCCACGGCCTGCTGGCTGCGAAGGGTCTCCTCGCGCGCCCGCGCCAGCCGCTTGGTCATGTCGTTGAAGGAAATGACCAGATGCCCGAGTTCATCGCGCGAAGGCAGCGGCAGGCGGGTGTCGTAGTCGCCCTTGGCCACCGCGCGGGTACCGGCGATCAGGTCCTGCACCGGCTTGACCAGCCGCTGCGCCGTGAAAAACGCACCGTAAACTGCGGCGATCAGCGACATCAGCACCACGAAGGTCAGGATCAGTGCCAGTGTGGATTTCAGCGGCTGGCGCAGCTGCACCAGGTTCGCGTACTGGGTGTAGGAACGCTGCACGGTGTCCGCCAGCTGGGAAAGCTGCTGCGGCACCGGAAACACGGCAATCAGCACCCGTGATCCCGGATTGTTCTCGGCATCGAGCAGGGCCGCCGCCCGCACCACGTACCCGCCGCCCGCGCCAGTGTCCATGCTCACATAGGGCCGGCCCCGCCGGACCTGCGAGATCATCTCCTCCGGCGCGGGAAGGGGAACGACGTCCATCGGACGATCCGAACTCGTGGCCAGGATGCGCATCTGCGGACCGATCACCGAAAATTCGAGCGCCCCGGTGCCGCGGCGCTCACGGTCCAGCGTGCCGATCAGATCGATGGGCGGCAGGTCGGCCAGTTCGCGCGCCACACCCTGGGTGCGCTGCAGGAACTCGCGCACACGCAGATCAAGCGCCGCACGCGACAGTTCGCGCGTATCGGAAAGCCCCTGGCTCACCTCGAGTTCGAACCAGCTGTCGATGCCCCGGTTCACGAACTGCAGCGCAAAATAGTACACGACCAGGATGGGCCCCACCGCGAGCACACTGAACACGCCGACGGTCCGCGCAGTCAGGCGCGAACCGGGCACATGTCGCCGGTACTCCCGCACCAGCTGGAACAGCTTGCCTGTCAGCAGCACGAACAGCGTGATCAGCCCGGTGATGTTGATCAGCAGTATCCACGGCAGCCAGCGGTCGAAATCGGTGGAATTCTGCGCAGCATGCGCCAGCAGCAACAGCGCACCCAGCCACAGCGCCAGCGCAGCAGCGCCGAGCGCGGTGGAACCGTATCTGCGCGCAAGAATCGAGACCCTGCGGCCTAGTCTTGCAGTGTCCACGTGTACCACTCGGATTCGCGATGCCAGTCGTCGACCCAGAACATCAGGATGCGCATGGTCAGCGGCACGGTGCCGTAGTCGATCCTGGCGCGCACGTTGGCCTCGTAGTGCCGGCCCGATTCGATGAAGTTCCGGTCCAGCACGGGAACGTCGCGGATGATCGAGAGGCGTGCCAGCGCCTCGTCCGGTGTCTCAAAGCTTTCCTGTTCGCCGCTGTTGATGTTGCGCAGCACGTAGCGGGCACTGACGGCGTTGTATTGCAGGTGATAGCGCTGGACCAGTTCGGCCACGGTTGCATTGGGCAGCAGTCGCCTGCCCCGCTCGATCGTCAGTTCCAGCTGCAGCGAGAGCGGTACGCCATCGGCCAGTCCCTGCCGGACCACGGGCGTGATCGGCAGAACCAGCCTCGCATTGAGGTGATACACGCCTTCCCGCAGGGCCAGGTCCGCCGAGCGCACTTCGAACCGCCCTCCCAGGCCATCGGCATGCGCCGGCACGAGGACGAACAGCGCCAGCAGCACCGCAAGCCAGGTGGCGGACCATGAAGTGTGAGCCGGATTGACAGGGGATCGGGCGTTCATTTCCTTTCCAGGGCAGCATAATAGAAGCCGTCCGAACCCGCCTCCCCGGGAAGGATCTGCACACCGTACTCGTCCGTCTCGCCCCAGCCCGGCCATCCCGCCCATAGCCCCGGAGGAACAGCCATCGCCTCGGGGGTGAGATCCAGGAAAGCCCTGAGAGTGTCACGGTTCTCGCGCCGCGTCACGGTGCAGGTGGCGTAGACCAGCCTGCCCCCGGTTGCCAGCAAGCCGAACAGGGCACGAAGCAGCGTCAGCTGCTGTGCTGCGAAGCGGTCGAAATCGCCGGGCTTGCGCCGCAGGCGGATATCCGGATGCCGACGGATCACACCCAGCGCCGAGCAGGGCGCATCCAGGAGGATTCGATCGAAACGCTGCCCATCCCACCAATCCTGCGGTCGAGTCGCATCTGCACGCAGGATGTGCGCCTCGCAGCCCACGCGGGCCATCCCCGCCTGCATCTGCCTCACCCGGTCCTCGTTCATGTCCAGGGCCCACAGGGCCGCCAGATCCGGCTGACGCTCGTCGATCAGCGCGGTCTTGCCACCAGGGGCTGCACAAGCATCGAGCACGCGCTGACCAGGCCCGAGCGCCAGCGGAAATGCCACGCATTGGGCGGCCGCATCCTGGACCGATACCCGTCCCTCCGCAAACCCCGGAAGCTGGCCCACCTCACGTGCCTTTTCCAGCACCACGGCGTGCGGAACCTCAGGCTGGAGATGCGCCGGCATGCCGTGGCTGCGCAACTCCTCGAGATAGCCCTGGTCCGTGGACCGCCGCGCATTGACACGAAGCCACATCGGCGCCTTGCGGTCGCTGGCGGCCAGTATCTGGGTCCAGCGCACCGGCCAGTCGGCGCGGATCCGCTGCGCGAGCCAGTCGGGAAACGCATGGCGCACCGCCGGATTCCGCGCAAGTTCCAGATCCAGCACCAGCCTTTCGCGAAGATAGCGTCGCAGCACTGCGTTCACGAGGCCGGTGAGCTTGTGCAGGTGCAGCTCGCGCGCCGCTTCCACTGCCGCATCCACCACCGCATATTGCGGAGTGTTCGCGTCCTCGAGTTCGAACAACGCCACCGAGAGCAGGGCGCGGGGCAGATGTGCCGACGCCGGCAGCGGCTGCTTGAGCAGGCGCTGCAGCAAGGCCTCATGCCGGAAATAGCCGCGCACGGCACCATAAGCCAGCGATTGCACACTGGCATGCCGCTCCGCCGGCACCGCATCCAGCATCTGTTCCAGCGCCACATCGAGCGTGACGTCCTGCTCGAGCACGGCGGCCAGGGTGCGCGCCGCCAGGGCGCGGGCAGACTGGGCGCGACTCATGCAGCACCCAGCAGGGCGCCTGCCAGCGACCGCGCACGCAACAGTTCCTCTGCACTGCTCCGGGTGCGACCCGGCAACTGCAGCTCCCCGATGCGCAACACGCCCTGTCCACAGGCCACGTCGACGCCTGCCCGGGCGTGCGCGAGCACCCGTCCCGGTTCATCGCGCACACCCTCTGCCATCAGGACCCCGGCCTGCCAGATCCGCAACTGCTGCCCGAGCCAGTGCGTCTGAGCCACCGGGCGCGGGTTGAAAGCACGGACCTTCCGGTCGATTTCGGCGGCTGGAGCAGTCCAGCAGATTTCCGCCTCAGCCTTGTCGACCTTTGCCGCATGGGTAATGCCCTGCGATGGCTGCGGTGTCCCGACCGCCGTTCCCGCCTCGAGCTGCTCCAGCACCTCGCACATGAGACAGGCACCCAGTGACGCCAGCGTTGCCTGAAGAGAGCCGGCCGTATCCCGCACCCCGATGTCGATGGCTGCGCTGGCAAGCATGGGTCCGGTATCCAGGCCTGCTTCCATGCGCATGATGGTGATGCCCGTCTGCACATCACCGGCAAGGATCGCGCGCTGGATCGGTGCCGCGCCGCGCCAGCGCGGCAGGAGCGATGCGTGGATGTTGATGCAGCCGAGCCGGGGAAGCTGCAGCGCCTCGACCGGCAGGATCTGCCCGTAAGCCACCACCACCAGCACATCGACGTGCATCGCATCGAGAAGCCGGAGGGTTTGCGCGCTGCGAAAACTCTCGGGCTGGAGAACGGGCAAGCCCAGTGACAGCGCCCTCGCCTTCACGGGGCCGGGCGTGAGCACCCTGCCTCTGCCCGCCTTGCGGTCCGGTTGCGTGAAAACGCCAAGCACCTCATGTCGCGAAGCTGCCAGCGCCTCCAGCGCCGGCACGGCAAACGCCGGTGTCCCCGCAAAAGCGAGTCGCAACCCTGTACTCAACGAAGGAGAGGACACGCTCTCCAGGATCCCCAGGTTGTCCTAGCCGACTGGAATGGGTGTACGACGATCCGCGGCGGACACACGTTGTTTTCTTTCCTTCTGCAAACGCCGCCGGATCAGCTGGCGCTTGAGCTCGGACAGGTAATCGACGAACAGCTTTCCATCCAGATGATCGATCTCATGCTGGATGCAGACTCCCAGCAGCCCGTCAGCGGCCAGTTCGAACGGTTTGCCATCCCTGCCCAGCGCGCGGACCACGATGCTTTCGGCCCGCTCCACCTTCTCGTAGATGCCGGGCACGGACAGGCAGCCCTCCTCGCGCGGCTGGCGGCCGCTCGAGCGGATGATCTCGGGGTTGGCGAAATACATCGGCTGGTCCTTGCCTTCGCTCACGTCAATGACGATGACCCGTTGGGGCGCGTTGACCTGCGTGGCGGCCAGACCGATGCCTCGCGAGGCGTACATGGTCTCGAGCATGTCGTCCATGAGCTTACGCACCGCAGCATCGACCCGTGTGACGGGCAGGGCCTTGTTGCGCAATCGCGGATCGGGGTACTCGAGAATGGTCAGTTGGGTCATGGACGTTATGAGAGCAAATTCGTATTTTCGGCTTCCATTTGTTGCTAAAGTTCCGCCGTTGCTTAACTTAATACCTGCTGCGGCGACCCGACGCGAAAACCTATGGACTGCATCCTGGTAACGAGGGGCAGATGCGCAGTATACAGCCAACCCAGGATTGCACTTGCGGACCTGCGGTGGCGGCGAGGAGCAAGGCGAATGCAGCTGCAGACGATCGGGCGGATTATGAGCAAACATAAAACTCTGATTCCATTGTGTTTTGGTCTTGTGTTGGGCACGGGATGCTCCTCATGGAACCCGTTCCACAAGAAGGACACGGGGCCCGAACCGGTGCCTGTGGCGTCAACGGAAACGCAGGCCCAGGGCACGGTGGTCGGCGATGACCGCTCGGCCATGGAGGCCGCCGACGAATCGGCTCCTTCCTCCGGCACATCCCAGGCTTCCGAGGCCAGCAGCGGCCCCGCACTCGCGCCCGGTGCTCCCGACTCCTACGTGGTCAAGCGGGGCGATACCCTCTGGGGCATATCAAAGATGTTCCTCAAGGAACCGTGGTACTGGCCCGAGATCTGGCACGTCAATCCGCAGGTCCACAACCCCCACCTGATTTACCCGGGCGACACGCTGCGGCTGGTGTACATCGACGGGCAGCCTCATGTCACGCTCGAGCGGGGCAATGTCGTCCGGGTGGAACCGCGCGTGCGCAGTGAACCGCTGGCCGAAGCCATCCGCACCATTCCGTATGAGATCGTGGCAGCCTTCATGTCCAAACCGGCCGTCATCAGCGCCGAGGCGTACAGGAAGGCACCGTACGTCCTGGCCGCAAAGGACAAGCATGTGGTGATGGCCGATGGCAATACGATCTATGCGAGGGGTTTCCAGGAACCGGCCGAGGTAGGCACCCAGTACAACATCATGCACCTGGGCCAGAAGCTCAAGGATCCGGACAGTGGCGATGTGCTGGGCTATGACGGCATCTTCACCGCTGCGGGCAAGGTCACCCACAGGGGCGATCCCGCGTCGCTCGTGCTCACCGAATCCGCGCGCGAGACTCTGGCTGGCGACCGGCTGTTTTCCGGCAGCGTCGATGTACCGCTGGATTTCGTACCCAGTGCACCGAAGGTCAAGGTCAACGGCCAGATCATTTCCGTCCATGACGGAGTCGAGATGATTGGCCAGTACCAGGTGGTGGTGGTCAACCGGGGCGCCCGCAACGGCCTCGTGCCGGGCAATGTGCTGGGCATCTACCGCCGCGGCGAAGTGGTTCCGGATCGTGAGAAGAACCGGATGGTGCACAATCTGACCCTGTTCGCAAAGAACGTGCGCCTGCCCGAGGAACGCACCGGTACGTTCATGGTGTTCAAGACCTTCGATCGCATCAGCTACGGTCTGGTGATGGAAGCCAAGAGCACCATCAAGGTACTCGACAGGATCGAAAACCCCTGACGGGGTCTCATCGCAGCGGCAAGCTTCGCTGACCCGGCCGGTCGGGCATTTCTGCATCAACCCGCCGGCACAAGGACGGCGGGTCGTTCCCGGGTTGCGCTATGCTGATCGCGCATGGAGATCACGGATGATCTGGCCGCATGGGTGAGACTGGCGAACACCCCTGGTCTTCAGACCCGTACATTGCAACTGCTCCTGTCCGATGCCGGCAGTGCAGGCGCGGTGCTTCGCATGCCGGCGCGTGCCCTGGCTGCCGCCGGAGTGGGTGATGCCGCACGGTCACATCTTTCCAGGCGCACCGGCCTGCGGACGGAAGAAGCAAGCTGGCTGCAGGTTCCGGGCCATCACCTGATCCCGTTCACCGATCCACGGTATCCACCCCTGCTGGCTGCAACCGGGGGCGGTCCGCTGGCCCTCTACGTGAACGGTGATCCACAGCGACTGCTCGATCCGCAGCTCGCCATCGTCGGCAGCCGCAATCCCACTGCATCAGGCTGCGAGCATGCTTTCAACTTTGCCCGGCAGCTTGCAATGGCCGGGTTCACCATCACCAGTGGGCTTGCCCGGGGAATCGATGCCGCTGCCCATCGCGGCGCACTGAGTGTCCCGGGACCCACCATTGCCGTGCTCGGCACCGGCATCGACCTCATGTACCCCCGCATGCACGGCGTCCTCGCACAACAGATATGTGCCACGGGCGCCCTGGTCAGCGAATTCCCGCTGGGCACGCCCGCCCGTGCAGCCCATTTCCCCCAACGCAACCGCCTGATTGCAGGCCTTTCCCTGGGGACCCTGGTCATCGAAGCGGCACGCCGGTCCGGCTCGCTCATCACCGCCCGGCTGGCGGGCGAGGCCGGACGGGAGGTCTTTGCATTGCCCGGTTCGATCCTCAACCCGCTGACGCGCGGCTGTCACCAGCTGATCCGGGACGGTGCGAAGCTGGTGGAAAACACCTCTGACATATTGAGCGAACTGGATTTTTCCTCTCTGCGGGCACGGCCGGAGACCGTGCCGGACAGGCCTGGAACCGGACTCAAATCCTCCTCAAGCATGGACAAGGCACACGAAATCTTGTTAGATGCGCTCGGTTTCGAGCCGTCGGATCTGGATGTCCTGGTGCTTCGCACGGGTTTGAAGCCGGAGGAAGTGTCCTCGATGATGCTGATGATGGAACTCGAAGGCCTCGTGACAGTCGCCCCCGGCGGCCGATACACACGCAGCGCCAGGAGCCCGATAGGTGAATGACAACGTTCTCGACCTGCTGATCTACCTGTTCGAGAATTACCTGCAGATCGACGCGGAACCGCGACCGGACCGTGCCTCGCTCAGGCGGGAGCTCGAGCGGGCCAGTTTCGCGGAAGCCGACATCGACCGGGCACTGGAGTGGCTGGACGACCTGTCGCGCGAGCAGGTGGGCAGGGTGGCCGAGGCCACGGCGCGTGCCGTGCGCATTTTCAACAGTCATGAAGCCTGGCGCCTGGATACGGACGTTCGCGGGTATCTGCTGCATCTCGAGAACGTCGGCATCCTGTCCACCGTCCAGCGCGAAGTGGTCATCGACCGGTTGATGGCGCTGGAAGCCGACGATATCGACATCGAACAGGTCAAGTGGGTGGTGTTGATGGTGCTGTTCAGCCAGCCCGGACAGGAATCCGCTTACGCGCAGATGGAAGACCTGGTTTTCGAAGCACACTCCGAAGCACTGCACTGACCCTTGAGCAAGAATCTCGTCATCGTGGAATCGCCTGCCAAGGCGAAGACCATCAAGAAGTATTTGGGCAAGGACTTCGAGGTGCTTGCCTCCTATGGTCATGTGCGCGACCTCGTGCCCAAGGGCGGCGCGGTGGATCCCGATCACGACTTCGCCATGAAGTATCAGGTGATCGAACGCAACGAAAAACACGTGGATGCCATCTCGCGGGCACTCAGGAAAGCCGACGCCCTGTTCCTGGCCACCGACCCGGATCGCGAAGGCGAGGCCATTTCCTGGCACCTGCGCGAACTGCTGGCCGAACGAGGTGACCTGAAGGACAAGCCGGTGCGTCGCGTGGTGTTCTACGAGATCACGCGCAATGCCGTACGCCAGGCCATGGCCGAGCCGCGCGAGCTGTCCGGTGATCTGGTCAATGCCCAGCAGGCACGCCGCGCGCTCGACTACCTCGTGGGCTTCAACCTTTCCCCGCTGCTGTGGAAGAAAATCCGCACCGGCCTGTCCGCCGGCAGGGTCCAGAGTCCGGCGCTGCGCATGATCTGCGAGCGGGAAGATGCCATCGCTGCCTTCGTTGCCCAGGAATACTGGACCATCGACTCCGAGGCGCAGTTCAACGGCCAGCGTTTTCCCGCCCGGCTGATCGAATACCGCGGCACGAAGGTCGAGCAATTCAGCTTCACCACCTCACAACAGGCACAGGAGGTGGACCGGGCACTGCGCGAGGCGGCCCAGGGCAACCTGCTGGTGCATTCAGTCGAACGCAAGCAGCGCCGGCGCAATCCCGCCCCGCCCTTCACCACGTCGACCCTGCAGCAGGAAGCGGCACGCAAGCTGGGCTTTTCAGCGCAGAAAACCATGCGCGTCGCGCAACGGCTGTACGAAGGCGTGGACATCGGAGACGGTGCTGTCGGCCTGATCACCTACATGCGTACCGACTCGGTCAACCTCGCCGAGGAAGCGATTGCGGAAATCCGCACGACCATCGTGAAGCTGTACGGCCAGGAGGCGCTTGCGGAGGAAGTGCGTGTGTATCGCGCCCGGTCGAAGAATGCCCAGGAGGCGCACGAGGCCATCCGGCCCACCTCCGCGGCCATCGTGCCAGGCGAGATAGAACGTCACCTCGATGAGGACCAGTTCCGCCTGTACTCGCTGATCTGGAAACGGACCATGGCCTGCCAGATGGCACCGGCCGTGTTCGATACCGTGGCAGTCGACATGCTGGCCGGCCCCGACGGCCCGATGCGCCATATGCTGAGAGCCAATGGTTCGACCCTGGTGAAGCCCGGATACATCGCCGTGTACCAGGAGGGCATCGATGATGCCGTGCAGGACGATGCCGATCATGTACTTCCGGTACTGGAGACCGGCGACCGGCCGCAACTCATCGGCATCGTGCCGGCCCAGCATTTCACCGAACCCCCGCCCCGCTTCACCGAAGCTTCGCTGGTCAAGGCACTGGAGGAATACGGCATCGGGCGTCCCTCCACCTATGCCTCCATCATCTCCACGCTGCGCGACCGCGGCTACGTGGAAATCGAGAACCGGCGATTCACCGCCACCGACATCGGCAAGATCGTCAGCCGCTTCCTGTCGATGTATTTCACCCCCTATGTGGACTATGACTTCACTGCCCGGATGGAGGACGACCTCGATTCGGTGTCCAACGGCGAGCAGGAATGGATCCCGCTGCTGGAACGCTTCTGGAAGCCGTTCATCAAGCTGGTGAATCACACGGAAGAAAACGTGAGCCGGGATGAAATCGCCCAGGCGCGCGAGCTGGGCACCGATCCGGCATCAGGCAAACCGGTCAGTGTGCGCATGGGCCGGTTCGGACCCTTCGTGCAGATCGGCACCAAGGATGACGAGGAGAAGCCTAAGTTTGCCGGTCTGCGTCCGGGACAGAAGATGGATGCCATCACGTTCGAACAGGCCATGGAGCTGTTCAAGCTGCCGCGCAAGCTGGGTCACACGGAACAGGGCGATGAGATCATCGCCAACGTCGGGCGCTTCGGCCCCTACCTCAAGTACGGAGCCAAATACGTCTCTCTGAAGGTGGATGACCCGTACACCATCGAGCCGGCGCGTGCGCTGGAGGTCATCCGGGAAAAGGAGATCGCCGATGCGAATCGCCTGATTCTGGATTTCCCCGAGGCAGGAATCCAGGTGCTCAACGGACGATTCGGCCCCTACGTGACCGACAAGGCGCGCAATGCCAAGGTCCCGAAGGACCGTGATCCGAAGACCCTGACGCTGGCGCAATGCCAGGAAATGCTCGCTGCCGCACCGGTGCGCTCCTTTGGCCGCTGGTCGAAAAAGGGAGCCAGGTCCGGCAAGACGGCTGCAAGTGCACAGGCTGGCAGGAGGAACGGCAGAACCCGCACCGGCGAATCAGCGGTGGGCGATGCACCGGGTAACGGGCGGAGCCCGGGCCGTGAAGGCGCAGGGACGGGAAAACCCGCTTCGGCTCGCACGCCTCATGCGAGACTGCCTGCGGCCGCCAAGGCTGCGCCCCGCACCAAGCCGGCCCGCCCAGCCACCACCCGCGCTGCCGCGAAAGCCGGCACCAGAGGCACCAAGGGCAAGACCCGCCGTCCGGCCGCGGGTACGGCCGGGCGCAAGGCGACTGCGCGAAGATCCGATACGCGCCCCTGACAAGGAGCTCTCGCGTGGGAAATGCCGGCGCCGCTTCCACCACACCCAACCCTGGAGCCGTTCTCGAGTATCTTCGGGGCCTGCTGAACCTCATCGTCACACGGATCGAGCAGGCGGATGGGAAGGCGCGCTTCCAGCGCGACGCATGGACGCGCCCGGAGGGTGGCGGCGGAGAGACATGCGCACTGGCCGAAGGCGCGGTGTTCGAGAAGGCTGGCGTGGCCTTCTCCCACATCAGGGGCTCGTCACTGCCGGTATCGGCCTCCAGTCACCGGAGCAATCTCGCTGGCGCTGCCTTCGAGGCCATGGGCGTCTCGCTCATCATGCATCCGCGCAACCCCTATGTACCCACCTCGCATGCCAATGTGCGCTTTCTGGTCGCAAGCCCTCCCGGGCAGGCCCGGATCTGGTGGTTTGGCGGCGGGTTCGACCTGACCCCGTTCTACCCCTTCGCCGAGGACGTGCTGCACTGGCACCGCACCGCCTTCGAGGCCTGCAGCCCCTTCGGACAGGAAACCTACCCCCGATTCAAGACCTGGTGCGACCAGTACTTTTTTCTCAGGCACCGCAACGAGACACGGGGCGTGGGCGGTGTGTTCTTCGACGACCTGAACGAAGGGGGGTTCGAACGATGTTTCGCACTGGCCCGCAGCGTGGGAGATCATTTCCTGCCGGGATATCTTCCCATCGTCGATCGACGGCGCGACACGCCCTACACCGACCGGGAACGGTCATTCCAGCTGTACAGGCGCGGCCGGTATGTGGAATTCAATCTGGTCTTCGATCGCGGTACGCTGTTCGGCCTGCAATCGGGCGGCCGTACCGAGTCGATACTCATGTCCATGCCACCACTGGTCAGGTGGGAATACGACTGGCACCCCCAGCCCGGCACGCCCGAGGCGGAACTGTACGAAAGATATCTCAGGCCGCGTGATTTTCTCAACGAACTGTAGCCTGCCAATCAGCATCGACTCATCCGCATTCACGGGAAGCGAGACCGGAAGGCGCGCGCCATGAACTACCGGCACATCTTCCATGCCGGCAATTTTGCCGATGTCGCCAAGCACCTCGCGCTGCTCGCGTGCCTTGCGGCGCTGAAGCGCAAGGATGCGCCATTCGTTGCCATCGATACGCATGCCGGGCGCGGCCTGTACGACCTGCGGTCGCCGGAGAGCCGCAAGTCGAAGGAATCCGGCCTGGGCGTGCAGAAGCTGATCCGCAGCGGGTTTTCCGAACCCGCGCTGGCCGGTTATTTTTCCGCGATCGGCGCGACCCACCCGCAACCGTTGACACACTATCCCGGATCACCGCTCCTGATCGGCAACGCCCTGCGTCCGGGTGATCGGGCCGTGTTCGTTGAACAGGTGGCGCCGGAGGCGCGCGCGTTGCAGCGCTCGATCCACTCGGCCGGCAAGGTGCACGTTCGTCAGGGCGATGGCTATCTGGAACTCAAGGGTCTGCTGCCGCCGCCGGAGAGGCGCGGCCTGGTGTTCATCGATCCGCCGTATGAGGATCCCGACGAAATGAAAGGCGTGCTGGCTGCACTGCAGATGGCTGTACGCCGGTGGCCTACCGGAATCTTCCTGCTCTGGTATCCCATCATCAGCGCGAGAGCCCGTCACGCCATGCATGTTCGCGCGGGTGCGCTGCGCATACCGAAAACCCTGGCGCTCGACATCGCCGTGAGGCCCGATGACGCCGGCGTGGGGCTCGCCGGGAGCGGCATGCTGCTCATCAACACGCCCTACGGCGTCGAACACCAGTTGAGGGAACAGTACGATGCATTGCACCGTCATCTGGCAGGCGCTGGCGGCTATGTGGAGATCCAGACGCTGTGCCCTGAATGACGGGCTACGCGCTCAGGGGAGCCATTGCACCTCACGCATCACGGTATCGGCTACACGCTGCACCTGGGCCCCGGTTGCGCCACGCATGATGACCGCAAGACTCCCATGGTCGGGAACCGGCAGCAACATGCCCTGGTAGCCACCCTCATCGAACCGCTCCGCCCCCCGAACCTTCTCGTGCGCCAGCACCATGACCGTAACCGGCCCGGACTCGGTCTGCACCACCAGATGCGGAACATGATGCAGCCGGAACAGACAGCTCCGTGCATAGCTGACGCGGGAGGCGGTCCGGCCCAGGCGAACATGCGCATCCTTGAGCGCAGAGGTCAGTTGCGATGCGCTCACGCGTTCATCCGTGACCGCCCATGCCTGGGGTTCGTGCGCCATGTGATCGACCACGGCCGATGCCAGGCTCTGGCGCGCACTGCCTATCCACAGGAAACTGGCGATGCCGATCACGCCAGCGATGCTGGCTGCCACTGCCAGCCATTGCTGCAACTTCGGGGTCGTGTGCCGACGGGCCAGCGGCAGCACATCGGCCGATCCGCGGGGCACGAGTTCAACGTTCAGCGCATTGCGCAACCTGCTTTCGAACCTCTGCAGTTGCCGTGTGAAATCGGCGCAGGCCGCGCAGCTCCTGCGGTGCTCCAGCAACAAGGGCGAAGCGCTGTCCGGCTCGGCGAGCAGCTGGCGCCTGTATTCTGCACAGGAAATCATGCTTCCTGCTCTCCGGAATCTGCCTCGCCCAGTGCGCTCCGCAGAGCGTTGCGCGCACGAAACAAGCGGGTCAGGACTGCCGGCTGGCTCAGGTTCAGTTCGCTGGCAATCTCCGCCGTGGTGTAGCCCATCAGGACCTGCAGGACCAGCGGTTCCCTGTATTCATCCGGAAGACGGAACATGGCGCGACGGATCTCCAGGGTGTCATGATCAGGCCCCTGCGAAAGGACCGGCGCCTCCTGGGCCACCAGTTCATCCACATCCACGGTCGGCAGGCGCTTGCGCTCGAACGTGCGTGCATACTCGCGCCGGACGATGGTGAGCAACCAGGGTTTGGCGGATTTGTCGTCGAGCAACGACTCCCTCGCCTTCCAGGCACGCAACAGGCTCTCCTGGACCACATCTTCGGCCAGCGCACGGTCACGCGACAGCCAGAACGCGAATCGCAACAGGTCCGGACGCAACCGGCTGCACATCGCCTGGAACTTCACGTACCGGGAATCCCCGGCGGAAGACACGTTCATATATAAGTGTGGCCGATGTGAACAGGAGCGGGAATAATAATGCGTCCCGGACCATAATACCGCGGTCGCATTGCGTGAAGCACGAGGAGCCATAGTCCAGATGACCGGATCCGCAAGCCCGATATTTCCGGGAACGCGCCTTCGGCGCATGCGCCGTGACGAATTCTCGCGGCGTCTGATGCGGCAAACCCGCCTGTCGGTCGATGACCTCATCTATCCGGTGTTCGTCATCGAGGGCCGGGGGCTCAGGCAGCCGGTCGGGTCGATGCCGGGGATCGAGCGCATGAGCGTGGACGAACTGGTGCGCGAATGTCAGGAGCTCTGCCGGCTGGACATTCCCGCCGTGGCCATCTTTCCGGTGACGCCGGTCGGAAAAAAATCCCTGGATGCGCGCGAAGCCTGGAATCCCGAGGGACTGGCCCAACAAGCCGTGCGCGCACTCAAGAAGGAATTCCCGGAACTGGGCGTGATCACCGATGTGGCGCTGGATCCGTTCACCACCCATGGCCAGGACGGCATCATCGACGCGGCAGGATATGTCGCAAATGATGTGACGCTGGAAGCGCTGGTGCGGCAGGCGCGCTCGCACGCCGAGGCCGGTGCCGATGTCGTCGCGCCATCCGACATGATGGATGGCCGCATTGGCGCCATCCGCACGAACTTCGAAGAGGCCGGGTTTCACAACACCCGCATCCTTGCGTATTCGGCCAAGTACGCCTCGAGCTTTTACGGCCCGTTCCGCGACGCCGTGGGTTCGGCTGGACAACTCGGGACCGGGAACAAGTACACCTACCAGATGGACCCGGCGAATTCCGACGAAGCGCTGCGTGAAGTGCGCATGGACATACAGGAAGGCGCCGACATGGTCATGGTGAAGCCGGGCATGCCCTACCTGGACATCGTACGGCGGGTCAAGGACACGTTCGGCATGCCGACGCTCGTCTACCAGGTGAGCGGGGAATACTCCATGCTCATGGCCGCGGCACAAAACGGCTGGCTGGACGAGCGCCCGGTGGTCCTCGAAGCCCTGACCTGCATCCGGCGAGCCGGCGCCGACGCGATCCTGACCTACTTTGCAAAACGCGCTGCGCTCTGGCTGCGCCCCTGAAGTGGCAATCCCCGAAGCAGCACCGGATCAGTACGGGGTCGTGGGCCATCCCATCGCGCACAGCTGGTCGCCGTTCATCCACGGCATGTTCGCGAAGAACTCCCGTCAGAACATGGTGTACCGGCTTCACGACATCGAACCCGCAGACTTCAGGCGCGAGGTGCTGCGGCTCATGACCAGCGGTGTCCGGGGCCTGAACGTCACGCTGCCACACAAGCAGGCGGCCGCCGAACTGGTCAACACGCTCACCCGGCGCGCAGCCCGCGCGCAGGCGGTGAATACGATTTCTCTCCAGCCGGACAACTCGCTCCAGGGCGACAACACCGACGGCGTCGGCCTGATCCGCGATCTGACGGTGAACCTCGGCCTCGATCTGACCGGCAAACGCATCCTGATCCTCGGCGCCGGTGGCGCCGCACGCGGAATTCTCGGACCACTGATCGAACTTCGACCGTCGGTCCTGGTGATCGCCAACCGGACGATCGAGCGCGCTCACGCACTGGCCGAAGCGTTCCGGGATTCCTTCGGGATCCAGACCTGTGAATTCGCGGCCGTGCAGGGACCGCCGTACGACCTGATCCTCAATGCCACGTCCGCGAGCCTGCAGGGGAAGATGCCAGAGTTGCCGCCGGGGCTGGTGAGCGAGGACAGCATCTGTTACGACCTGGCTTACGGCAAGGGCCATACGCCATTCACGCTGTGGGCTGCATCGCTTTACGCCGCCCGCATCTGCAAGGGCTGGGGCATGCTGGTGGAACAGGCGGCGGAATCCTTCGAGCAATGGCGGGGATTGCGCCCCGACACTCAACCGGTACTGGATGCCCTGGCGCGCAAGGCCTGATCGGCCCGGTGCTGTTCCTTCACCACGACGTAGTGCCGCGCACTGTACACCAGACGCTCCACGTCGGCTTCGGTGAGCTCACGCAGCCGGCGTGCCGGATTGCCCACATACAGGCCGCGGCTGGCGAGCCTCTTGCCGGGCGGAACCACGGCACCAGCGGCCACGATCACCTCGTCCTCGATGACCGCGCCATCCAGCAAGGTGCTCGACATGCCGATCAGGCAGCGGTGGCCAACGGTCACCGCATGCAGCATGGCCTTGTGGCCGACGGTGACATCATCCCCGATGACCAGCGCAAGACCGCCTGGAACCGGGCCATCGTGCACCACATGCAGCACGCTGCCGTCCTGGATGTTGGTGCGTGCGCCGATTCGGATGTCGTTGACATCACCCCGGGCCACCGCAAAAGGCCAGATCGACGAGTCCTCGGCCATGGTGACGCGGCCGATGACCAGGGCGCATTCATCCACGTAGACGCGCGGACCCAGTACCGGCGAGATCCCCTGAAAGCTCCGGATGTTCATCAGCGCAGGGTGACCAGCTCTTCGGCGCTGGTCGGATGGATGGCCACGGTGTCGTCGAAGTCGCGCTTGGTCGCGCCCATGCGTACGGCCACGGCAAAACCCTGCAGCATTTCATCGGCTCCAAGCCCCAGGACATGGCAACCGACGATGCGTTCCTCCTCGCCCACGCACACCAGTTTCGCTTCGGTGCGTGGCTTGCGGGCCCCCAATGCGTATTGCATCGACACGAAGCTGGCGGTGTAGACCTTCACGCGATCTCCGTGCCGCTCGCGTGCCTGCTGTTCTGAAAGGCCCACGGTACCCATGGGTGGATGGGTGAAGATCACGGTGGGAATGTTTTCGTATTCAAGCCTGCGGCCGGCCATGCCACCGAACACGCGATCCGACAGGCGCCGTCCCGCCGCAATCGCCACCGGTGTCAATGGTGCCCGGCCGGTGACATCGCCGACGGCGTAAAGTCCCTTCACACTGGTTTCCTGCCAGGCATCGGTCACGATGGACTGGTTGGCATCGACCCTGACGCCGGCGCGCTCGAGTCCGAGGCCGGCATGATCGGAACGCCGGCCGATCGCCCACAGCACGCAATCGAAGCCCTCGAAGCGCCGGTCGTCGCTGCCGACCAGCGTGATGCCACCGCCCAGCCGCTGAAGCGCCTTCGGTACCACCTGCTCCTCGATGCGGACCCCCTCCTGGCGCATCTCGCGCATCAATCCTTCGCCAAGCATGGCATCGAACACGCCCAGCACACGGTTGCGCCGTATGAACTGGTGAACCTCGCTCCCCAGCCCGTGAAGCACGCCGGCGAGTTCACAGGCAATGTAACCGCTGCCGACCACGGCCACCCGGCGCGGCTGGCTCGCCAGTTCGAAGAACCCGTCCGAGGTGATGCCGGATTCCGCGCCTGGAATCATCGGCACTTCCGGGCTGCCGCCCGTGGCGATGAGGATGTTGGGTGCGGTTAGATGCTGGCCGCCCGCCTCCACGGTCCGCGGGTCGAGGAAGGTCGCACGCGCCTTCAGGTACTCCACCTTTCTGGCGGCAAGGTTCCGCTCGTAGATGCCATTCAGGCGTGCAACATAGGCATCACGCCGCTCCTTCAGGATCGCCCAGTCAAAGCCTCTGATATCGACCGTGAACCCGAAGTCCGATGCCTGATGCAGGGCTTCGGCAATCCCGGCGGCATTGAACATGATCTTCTTGGGAACGCATCCGACGTTGACGCAGGTTCCACCCAGCCGACCGGATTCGATCAGGACCACTCGCGCACCGTACTCGGCGGCCCGCTGCGCACTGGCCAGCCCGCCGCTGCCGCCACCGATGACGATGTAGTCGAATTCCCGCGCACCCATTACGTGAACCCCGTTGCAAAGACCCCACCAGCACCAATGATATACTGCAAGCCGTATCGAACCATTCCGCAAGCCCGTTTCAGCGGCTTCATCCTCGCACCATGACCAATCCCCTGCTTGATTTTTCCACGCTTCCCGCCTTCGATCGCATCCGGCCGGAACACGCACTGCCTGCGTTGACCGAGGTGCTCGCGGACAATCGCGCTTGCATGGCGCAGCTCCTGGCACAGGCCGATCCCACGTTCGAGTCGCTGGTCGCGCCGATGGAAGAATTGGGACACCGCCTGTCCCGCGTCTGGAGCCCCATCAGCCACCTGAACGCGGTGGCCAACAGCGTGACCATGCGTGAGGCCTACAACGCCTGCATCCCGCTGCTCACCGCGTATTCGAGTGAACTGGGCCAGAACACCGCACTGTGCGCCGGTTATCGGCAGGTGCGTGAGCGGCATGGCGCGGTGCTCGATCCTGCGCAATGCAAGCTGCTGGACAATGCGCTGCGCGATTTCAGGCTGGCGGGTGTCGACCTGCCTGAAGACAGCAAAGCCGAGTTTCGCGCCACCTTGCAGCAGCTCGCCCTGTTGTCCACCCGGTTCTCCGAGAACGTTCTCGATTCGGCGCGCGCATACACCCGCCCTGTCCATGATGCATCGGAGCTGCAGGGTCTGCCGGACAATGCCGTGGACCGCGCGGCCGAGGATGCGCGCGAGGCCGGTCTTTCGGGCTGGCTGTTCAGGCTGGATCAGCCCACTTATGTCACCGTGATGGCAAGCGCCGCCAGCGAGACCCTGAGGCGCGACATCTACGAAGCGTGGACGACCCGCGCTTCGGATGCCGGCCCCGTTGCCGGCCGCTTCGACAACGCACCGCTGATCGCACAGATCCTGCCCCTGCGGCATCGACTGGCGAACCTGGCTGGATTCCCGACCTATGCCGACTTTGCGCTGGCCACGCGCATGGCCCGAAGCAGTTCGCAGGTGCTCGAGTTCCTCGGCGATCTGGCACGACGTTGCCGGCCCGCGGCATTGAGGGAATTCGAGGAACTCGAGGAATTCGCCGGACGGCGGCTGTCGGCGTGGGACGTGACCTATTACGCGGAACGCCTGAAAGAGAGCCGCTTCAGGATATCGCAGGAAGCATTGCGCCCGTATTTTCCCCTGCCGAAAGTCCTGTCGGGCCTGTTCACGCTGATCCAGCGTCTGTATGGCGCACAGGTGCGGGAACGGGCGGGTGTCCCGGTCTGGCACCCGAGCGTGCGCTATTACGACCTTCTGGACGAACGCGGGGATGTTTTCGCTGGCTTTTATCTCGACCCGTTCTCACGCTCCGAGAAGCGCAGCGGAGCGTGGATGGACGAATGCGTTGTGCGAAAGGCACTGCCCAGCGGCAGTGCGCTCCCCATCGCCCAGCTGGTGTGCAACTTCACCGCCCCTGTCAACGACCGGCCAGCCCTGCTGACGCATGAGGAAGTGACCACCCTGTTCCATGAGTTCGGCCACGGGCTTCATCACATGCTGACACGCGTGCCCTATCCCAGCGTGGCCGGCATCAATGGCGTGGCCTGGGATGCCGTGGAGTTGCCCAGCCAGTTCATGGAGAACTTCGCCTGGACGCCGCAGGTCCTGCCGTTGATCTCCGCGCATGTCGCCACGGGTGATCCGCTCCCGGCCGCGGTGCTTGAGCGCCTGCTGGGGACACGGACCTTTTCAGCGGCTCTGGGCGCCGTGAGACAACTGGAGCTGGCGCTGTTCGATTTCGAGTTGCATGCGCACTTCGATCCTGCCATCGGGCCGCGGGTCCTTCAGACCCTCGAGGATGTGCGCCGGCGCGTGGCGGTGGTACCCGCCGCGCCGTTCAATCGCCTGCCCTCGAGTTTCTCCCATATCTTCGCCGGCGGTTACGCCGCCGGATACTACAGCTACAAATGGGCCGAAGTGCTGGCCGCGGATGCGTGGGAAGCCTTCGAGGAGGCCGGCGTGTTCGACGGCACTGTGGCAAGACGCTTCGTCGACGCCATCCTGTCACGCGGCGGGAGCCGCGACGCGATGGAGGCCTTTGTGGAATTCCGCGGACGCGAGCCGGACGTGCGGCCACTGTTGCGCCAGACAGGTATCGCGGCGTGAGAGCCGCGATGGGCGTTGCCCTTCTGTTCATGGCGGGCCTGGCGGTCGCCGAACCAGCCTATGTGACCGATGACCTGGTGCTCAACGTGTTCGCGGACAAGGGCCAGCAGGGTGCACACGTGGCCACGCTGCATTCCGGGACCCGCGTGGAGGTGCTGCAACACGAGGGGCAGTACACGCAGGTGCGCCTGGACAATGGTTCCGAAGGCTGGGTGCGATCCACGTTCCTGACGGATCGGGAGCCGGCAGCTTCGAAGCTCAAGATCATGGAGCAGGAGCTTGCGCGCCTGAAGGCAGCAGGATCAAAGCCAGCAGCATTGAAATCAGGCACGGCTCCGCCCGATCCTGCCCTGCATGCAGAGGTGGTCAGTCTCAACCGGAAACTGGAGGCGAAGCAGCGCGAGCTCGACGTACTGAAAGCAGCAACTGCGGCTCCCGCCCCCGCGCCGCAGCGCGGCTGGGTGGGGCCTTCGATCATTGCGGGGCTCCTGTGCCTGTCGGCCGGCTTCGGCTGGGGTTACCTGACGCTGGCGCGGCGAATTCGTGCCCGGTTCGGCGGGGTCAAGGTTTTCTAGACAACCTGCTACAGCACGAGGCTCCCGATGCTCGTGCCGCCGCACACGTACAAAACCTGGCCGGTGATGAAACTGCTGGCCTGATCGGTGAAAAAGCACACCGCACGCGCCACATCGGCGGATTCGCCCAGGCGCTTCACCGGTATGGACGCGGCAATCTGCCGCTCCTTCTCGCTGCCCTTGTCCACCAGGTCGTAGAACATGTCGGTGCGGATCGGGCCGGGGGCAACCACGTTGGCCGTGATGCCATCGGCGCCCAGCTCCAGGGCCCAGGTGCGCGCCATGCCCAGCATGCCGGCCTTGGTGGCCGAGTAGGAAGTGCGTGTGGCGAGCCCGAGTGCTGCGCGCGAGGACAGCAGCACGATACGCCCGAAGCGGGCCGCCCGCATGGACGGCAGAAAGGCCTGGACCAGCTGGATGGCCGCACCCAGATGCAGTTCCACCAGGGAATCCAGGTCGCCGAGCTTCACATCCGGCAGAAGCGAAGGTTTGATGATGCCCGCGTTGTGAACGAAGATGCTGACTTCCTTGTGTGCCGCCAGGTCCCGGGCGGCCGATGCGGTGGCAGCCCGATCGGCCAGATCCACTTCCACGCTCGACAGGCGGGCATGATGCGCAGGGGGCGGGCGCCGTGCCAGCGAGATGACTTCATGGCCGCGCTCGAGCAGATGCTGGCAGATCGACCAGCCGATGCCGGTGCTTCCGCCGGTGACCACCGCCACACCCGGACCGCTCACTGCACGCACTCCACCGGGAAACCATCCCCACCGGGCATCGTCTCTGCTGGGTCGAACATCAGCGACTCCTCTTCTTCATGGTGCGCATGTCCAGGCAATTGTCCTGCGAAGGCAGGATCGCAGCCAGATCCTTGAGCGTACCCCGCTGGATTTTCTGCGAACTGGTCAGCGGCAACGCATCGACGAAGGCGACATATCCCGGCGCCTTGTAATAGGCCAGTTGCGACAGCGCATGCTCGACGATACCGGCAGCCAGCGCTGCGCGATGTTCGGGCGGCAGCGGCTCGTGCGTCACGATGCAGGCAAGCACTTCGTCGCCACGCACCGGATCCGGAGTGCCGGCCACGGCGCTTGCACGCACCGCCGGGTGACGGTTCAGCACGCTCTCGACCTCCACGGCGGAAATGTTCTCCCCGCTGCGGCGGATGACGTTCTTGCGGCGGTCCACGAAATACAGATAGCCCTGCTCGTCCTGCCGCACGACGTCTCCGGTATGGAACCACCCACCCTCCCAGGCCTGAGCGGTGGCAGCTTCATCTTTCAGGTAGCCGGAAAAGAAGTTGCGCCGCGGATCGGAGCCGGCGCTGCGCACCAGCAGTTCTCCGGGCTGACCGGTGGGCACTTCCACACCCTGCTCATCGACCAGCCGCAATTCCATGAAGGGTTCTGCACGGCCGAAACATTTGGTGCCGATGTGGCGGGGCTCGTGGTTGGCAATCACCGTTGCCGCGGACCCGGTTTCGGTCATGGCCCAGGCCTCCAGCAGCGGGAAGCCGAAGCGCTGCTCGAACCCGCTGTGGTGCGCCGGGTCCACTCCGGCACCGAAGCCGAATCGCACCGCATGCTCACGATCCTTCGGGTCTGGTGCGGCTGCCAGCAGCATGGCCGGCATCACGCCGAGGTAGTGCACGATGGTGGCGCCGCTGTCACGCACGCTCTGCCACCAGGTTGCCGGATGAAAGCGGTCGAGCTGCACGACGCAGCTTCCGCTGGTGACGGCCATCATGGCCGATACCGCCATGGCGTTCATGTGACTCAACGGGAGCGGTGTGATGACGCGTTCACGGCCCCGCCTCACGCTGCAAAGACCCCCGACCGTCGCGTACCACCGGCCACAGTTGAGAAAATAACCGTTGCTCAACCGGCAACCCTTGGGGCGTCCGGTGGTACCCGACGTGTAAAGCAGTGCACACTCGCGCTCCAGGGCTGTGTCCGCCCCCCCGGCTGCGGCCACGGATGGTACCTGCGGCAACCCGCCATCCAGCCCCTCGACCACCGCCGCGAATCGTGGCGCAGCGTCTGCGTATTCACGGCGCGCATCGCCCGCCGCTTCCGTGAGGTCTTGTACACGGTCGGCCAGGCACACGGCCATGCACATGCCGCTGTGACCGATGAGATATGCCCACTCCGCGCGGCGCATCTCCGGGCTGATCGGCACCACGCTCACACCCAGTGCATTCAATGCGAACCAGTGATGGAAAAACGAAGGGCGGTTTGCCAGCAGCAGGCCGACCCGATGTCCGGGGCCCAGGCCTGCCGCCTGGAATCGCTTCTTCAGCGTCTCGACGCTTTCGGCCGCTTCGCCGTAGGTGATCGTTCCGGCCGGAATGCCATAGGTTCGGGCGGTGACCGGCTCAATGAACAGGAAAGGCGCATCCGGCGCCTGCCGGGCGCTGAGTGCAAACGCCTCGTGCACCGTGGTGGCGGTCGCCATTTTCAGATGAAAAGCTGGATGGACGGCAGTGCGCAGTCGCTGTTGAGAAGGTTCACCCGTTTCAATTTCATGCGAATCGCACCGTCCACGGTACACAGTTGGTGGAAAGCGGTACCGACGAACATGTTCTGGTCATCCATCTGGAGTTCGGTGTAATGGAACGGCGTGCGCACGACGTAGTGGTTCTGCGCCGGTTCGAATGTCTGCACCACCGGCACCTGCAACAGGTGATGACAGCGGCTGGGCGGTTGCTGCGAAAATGCCCGCGGGCTCCTGAGCCGCTCGATGCGGATGTTCCGCAGCAGCTTGTCTTCGTACATGTGTGAGGTCTGGTTGATGCCGTCCGGCTGGTCCTGCGCCAGCGGAACCCAGTAGAACGCATCGTCCGTGAACAATGCGTTCCATTCCTCGTAACGGTGCTGGTCCAGCAGGAAGGCTTCGTTGATGACGAAGTCGATGAGATCCTGGCGTGTCGGGGTTGCGTTCATGGGCATCTCACATCGTGGCCGTCATGTACCGCGCCCAGGCACGGTACTGGTTGCGGAAGGGCAGCTCATTCGTCCCGTTGGTGACCTGATCCCCGGACACCGTCTCCCTGGGATCGTAGTTGCGGTGCAGGCTGACCCAGTCGTTTCCATCGGCATGCAGACCCACCTGGATGCCCCGGTATTCATAGAGGTCGTCATGTCCCACCACCGAGAAAGGCGAGTTGATCAGCCGGTTGTACATGGCCGTGCGCTGCAGCAACAGTTCCGGCGCACCCTTGAGCCGGAATATCCAGCTTTCCACCACCGTCTTGTCTACGGCGAGGGGCCGCGCGACGCGGATCGACTGGATGGCGCCCTTGATGGTGAGGTTCGGGTAATAGACCGTATTGTGGCGTGCATGACCGATGATGGCCTGTGCCCGCTCCTTGCCGTAGGCGGCAATCATTGCCTCCTCGTACTCGGGAATTCCGCTGTACTTGCTGTGGATGCTGAAATTCACGCCGGTGTAGCTGTGCCCGTTCTCGAACACGCGGATGCCCATGTCCTCGAAGAACTTGTAGTCCGACATGAACGGCACGAACTGCTCGACCGCCATGGGCTTGGGTGCATCCGCCGGCTGTCCGGCCCACAGATTCCTGGCGGTACCCGCCGATGACTCATGCGCCACCATCGGGTGCATGGTGTCGTTGAGGTTCTCCACGAACATCTTCCAGTTGCAGTTGTGCATGAAGCGCAGTGGCGGGCCCACCACCTCGAGTTCACCCACCGGGGACCGGTCCGCCATGTTGTCGATCGAGGAGAGCGAGTCTCCGAAATACGAAGGGAAATCCGGCCCACCGGCGTTGAGCTTGACGAAGATGAAACCACGGTACACCGCGACGTCCTGCACCACGGCAAGACCCCTGGCGGATTCGCAATCCTTGAACGCAGTCCCCTCGTAACCCTTCTTCAGGGGGATGGACTGGATGGCTCCGTCGATGTGGAACACCCAGGCGTGATACGGACAGCGAAAATACTTGCCGGTATTGCCGCAGGGCGCCATGGTCAGGCGGGCGCCCTTGTGCGCACAGCGGTTCATCATCACCCGTATGGAACGGTCATTCTGCCGAACCACCAGCAGCGGCCGGCCCGCGAGTTCGGTGGTGATGTAGTCACCCGGATTCGGGAGCTGGCTGTCATGGCCGACATAGTTCCAGGTGTTGGCAAAGAAATGCTCCTGCTCGAGCTGGAAGATCTCTTCGTTTATGTACAGATCGCGATGCACGCGATCCGGCTTCACCAGCGCCTGGATGGCCTGTGGATTGTTCCGGTAGTCTGTTCGCATGATTGCCCCCGGCCTGATTGTTTCAGGTACATAATAATACAGCCCTCGCACGAAGATCCATACAGAATCATGCAATTCGTCAGGAAGAAGCAATCTTGAGCAGCACCTCCTCCGCACTCAACCGGTTCGCCGACGGCTACCTGGCCGCGCTGCTGGCACAGGCCAGCCACCTCATTTCCGAGGAATTCCACACCGTGGTCCGCCAGCACGGCTTTACGGTTTCGGAATGGCGCACGCTGGCGACGCTGTCGGACGGACGCGATATCAGCATCGGAAAGCTCGCGCAGATCACCCTGCACAAGCAGCCCACGCTGACACGGCTGATCATCCGCATGGAAAAGCGAGGACAGATACGGCGGCTGGACCATGACCGCGATGGGCGGGTCACGCTCGTGAGGATCACCCCGGCGGGGCGGCGCAAGGTGGCGCAACTGATCCGGCTGGCGCGGCAGCACGAGCGGCGGGTGCTTGAGCCATTCGGGCTTGAGCGTTCCGAGCAGCTCAAGGCCACGCTCCGGCGGATCATCGAGCTGCATGCCCGCGGTGTTGCAGGCTGAGCAGGGCCGCCTTTGACATATGGGCTGGCGTGGACATAAGTCATCCCTGTCGCATATGGGGAATGGCGCAGCAGGCATGGAGCGCATACACTTGCGTTCCGACATGCATGACTTCCGCCGCAACGACTACGATGTCACCAACTCGGTGCAGGTGAGCTCGTCTGCCGCCGTGTGCGCTGCGGTTCGCGAGATGTTCGTCACAATCTGGCCGCGGGAAGCATTCGACAGGGTCGAGCAGGCATTCGCGGATTTCGACGCCCTGTTCTCGGGCCGCATGCCGGGTTATTGCGGCGTGGACACCGTCTATCACGACCGGCAGCACACGCTGGACATGACCCTGGCGATGATGCGCCTGCTGGCCGGGTACGAGCGCAGCAACGAGGAACCGGCCCGGTTCGGGGGCGAGCGCGCCGTGCTCGCCCTGGTCGCCTCCCTGTTCCATGATGCCGGATACATCCGCGAGGTCACGGACACCCGGCATCGCAATGGTGCCGAGTTCACGCTCTATCACGTCGCCCGCAGCGCCCAGTTCCTGGCGAAATACCTGCCACAGCTGCGGCTTCAGGCCTGGATCCCTGTTGCCACGCGCATCGTTCACTTCACCGGCTACGAAGTTCCGTTCGACCAGATCCATCTCGACGACCGCCGCGACCGGAAGGCGGGGCATCTGCTGGGAACAGCCGACCTGATTGCGCAGATGGCCGACCGCTGCTACCTGGAAAAGTGCCGTGACCGGCTGTACCCGGAATTCGTCCTGGGCGGGATCGCCACCGCATCCGGTACCGGCGGCAAGGTACAGGTCCGGTATGGTTCCGGACTGGATGTACTGCGGCAGACACCACATTTCGTCCAGATCGCGCGCACCGAACGGCTGGAGGCCGCATTCGAGCACGCCTACCGGTTCATCGAGCCGCTGTTTGGCGGACGCAATCCCTACATGGAAGCGATCGACCGCAACATGATTTACCTGGACCGCGTGCTGCGCAGTCAGCGCTGGCCGCTGCTGCGTCGCAAGCCCCCGTTGTTCACCACGCATTCGGACGAGATGCATCAGGTGCGCGGTCTGATGGTGGACCATCTGCGCGCCGTATGGGCCTGAAACGAAGCCCCGCTCAGGCCAGGTGAGGCAGGTCGATGTCCCGCACGTACCGCGCGTGCAATTCCCCGGCGCGTTGAACCAGAGTCTGCCGGCCCAGGATGGGCGCATCCCGAAGGACCTGCAGGAGCAGGTCCGGTGTCAGTTGCTGACGGGCCGGTTCAGCCACTGCAGCGTGACTCCAATGCCAAGGCTCGGCAGCCACGCCTGACAGGACTCCACGATAGGGCTTGAAGAATCCGTACTCCGGGGCATGTCGCACCAGCCATTCATGGAAGGCTTCGAACGGTCCTCCCCGATCGAACTCTGCGGCGGTCAGCTGAACACGGTATCCCGGCGGCACCGAGTTGCGGTCAATCAGGTCGACATCGGTTCCCCAATGATGGCGGCTGGCTCCCGGCAGGGCCGACCACAGCAGGATTGCACGAACACGGGCATCCTCATCCAGCGCGAGAACATCGAGCGGCTGACCCGACGCATCCAGCACCGGCCGAAGACCGCTGAACTTGTCGTTCCAGATGGTCAGCTGCCGATCGAAGCTGCGGAAACTGCTGACCGCGAACGGGTCAAACCCGGCACCGCGGGCTGCCTGACACATGGCCAGCAGGACTGCGCGGGAACCGGCATGCACCTGGCAACCCGGCTGACCGGCATCGACGATATGTCCGGTTTCGCGACCGGTCAGCTGTTCGGGAGTCATCGGGGGCGGGTCCTGGCATCGAGTCGTTTCATTTTAGGGCATTTGCCCAATTTCCGTATCCGCGCTGGCACCGGTAAGATGCCGGACAGCGTTCATCATTGACGCTGCCGGAAGGCTGGCATGGCACGAAGCTTGAAGTCGCAGTACCTGACATTCGCCCTGGGAACGGGTGCGCTGCTCTGCGCTCTGGTCGGCTTCCTGCTGATGAATGAACATCGTGCGGACTCCCGGCTGATCGGCTCCGCCACCTACGGCGTGGTACAGCAGAGGCTCAGCGATGATCTGGCGCGGCGCGCCACGGAGCTCAGCCGCCAGGCAGCACCGCAACTGGCCGCCGCGCTCGGCGCGGACAACAGCGGAGAACTGCGCCTGGTCGCCACGCGCCTGCTGGATGACCATGACGTCAGCCGCGTGGAAATCCGCTCCTCGACGGGCCAGATCCTGCTCGGACTCGACTCATCGAACACCTTGCCCTCCAGCCTTCCCGCCTACCGGCTGGATACACCCCTGAGCTTCATGACACCGCATGTGGGCGAGCTGCAGACCGCCCGGCTGACCCTGTGGATGAGCCACGGCGCGATGGAGGCGGTACTTCACAAGCTCAGCGACCAGATCAGCGGCCAGCAGGCCAGCCGCTTCCGCGAGCGCATGCGGGTACTGGCCGGCTTCATCCTGCCGCTGCTCATGCTGGCCCTGGCCGGAGCGTGGCTGATCGCCCGCAGCCTGTCGAGGCCGATCTCGGCACTGGTGCACACGGCCAACAGCATCGGGGGCGGCGATCTGTCCCGGCCGCTGGACGTCAGGCGCCAGGACGAAATCGGCCAGCTGCAGGACGCGGTCGAGCGCATGCGCCTGAATCTGCGTGATACGACCATCACCAAGAATTACCTGACGACGGTGCTCAACAGCCTGGGCGATGCGGTCCTGGTGACATCACCGGAAGGACTGGTCAAGAGCAGCAACCAGGCGGCGCAGAACCTGCTGGGTTACGATGAACAGGAACTGGCGGGAAAGCCACTGCTGGATCTCATCGACGATGCACATCGCGCCGCGTTCAACCCGACCGAGGTGGCTGGAGAGAATCGCGAAACCGTCGTGCGAACCGCGACCGGGCAGACCATACCGGTTTCCATGGCCGGCGCACCCATTTCCACCGAGGACCCGCAGTTCCAGGGCCACATCTACGTGGCGCGCAACATCACCGAACGCAAGCGTGCCGAACGCCGCATCCGCTACCTTGCCCGCTACGACACGCTCACCAAGATGCCGAACCGCATGCAGTTCCAGCATCTTCTGCAGCAGGCCATCGCACGCGCGCGCCGCAACCAGCGCATGGTGGCACTGCTCTATCTGGATCTGGACCGGTTCAAGGAGGTCAACGACACCTTCGGGCATGCGGCCGGCGACCGGACGCTCGAGATCCTGAGCGAACGTCTCACACGAAGCCTGAGCAAGGAAATGGTCATCGGGCGCCTGGCGGGTGATGAATTCGCCATGTTCGTCGATGGGCTGCCGGCCGACGTGGACAACCGCGCGGCCCTGGCCTCGCTCGCGCGAACCCTGCTGGACGAAATCGGCCGCGCGTTCTACGTCAACCAGGAGGAAGTCTACCTGACCGCCAGCATCGGCATCGCCATCTGCCCGCACGATGCCGAGAACGTGATCGACCTGATCCGCAATGCTGATGCCGCCATGTACCATTCCAAGCAGAACGGCGGCAATTCGCATGCTTTCTACGTGCCGGACATGAACGCCGCGGCCGTGGAACGGCTGATGCTCAAGAGCAAACTGCGGCGGGCCCTGGAGCGAGACGAGCTGATCATCCTCTACCAGCCCAAGGTCGATCTTCGCAACGGGCGCGTGATCGGCGCGGAAGCGTTGCTTCGCTGGCGGCTGCCGGGGCATGGCGATATCTCCCCCTCGCAGTTCATTCCCCTGGCCGAGGAGACCAGCCTGATCCTGGAAATCGGCGAATGGGTGGTGAACAGGGTATGCAGCGACTACCGCAACTGGCAGCGGGATGTGGCGCAGCCGGGACGCATCTCCATCAATCTGAGCCTGAAGCAGCTCAAGCAGCCCAGCTTCATATCGCGGTTTCGCTCGGTATTCCGCAAGCATGGGGTCTCGCCCACCTGCTTCGAGCTGGAAGTCACCGAGACCACTCTCATGACCGACCCCAAACGCACGATCCGGCTGCTGAACGAGCTCTACTCCATGGGCCTGCACCTGGCCATCGACGATTTCGGCACGGGCTACTCTTCGCTGTCATCCCTCCAGCAGTTCCCGATCAGCACCCTGAAGATCGACCAGTCGTTCGTGCGTGACGTGGCAGTGGATCCGGACGATGCCGCCATTGTGCGAACCATCATCGACATGGGGCGGAGCATGGAAATGGAAGTCGTCGCCGAAGGCGTGGAAGCGCGTGACCAGCTTGAATTCCTGCGCCGTCATGGCTGCTTCTTCGCGCAGGGCCTGCTGTTCGGCGAGGTCATGGATGCAGACAGCCTGCTTGCGATCCTCGTGGAACAGCACGAAGGGAGCGGGCACTTCGCGGCACAGTGCGCAGCTTCACGGCCGGTACTGAGCATGGGGTGATTTCGCTGTCGTCAGGATGGCTCGCAGGGTATGCGCCCGACTGGAACACGTTTCAGGAACCAACATGGACATCAAGGGAACTGAAGAACCCGCACAAGCAAGTGATCCAAGCGACGGCCTGATCGATTTTTCCGGCTATTTCGATGGGCGATTCTCGATTCGCGACGGATTTCGCGGCTGGCTGTCGGCGATGCGGATCCGATCGCCGGTGTATGGCAGCGGATCACTCAAAATCGGCGACACGGGGCTGGTGATCGACGGCTGGAAGCGAACCTGGCTTGGAAATGCCGTCCAGACGCAGGTGTCGATTCCCTACGGCGAGTTGCGGCACATCGACCTGCACGGCTCCATAATCGATCTCCTTTATCAGCGTGCCTGGCGCGGCTGGCGCCGCATTCAATTTTCCGGTGCGCACGATTCCGCGGCCTGCGCGTGCATGAACGCACTGGCGCAGCGGTGGCAGCCGGCGAGTCCTGAGCGATCACGGGAGATATCGGAGTTCAACGCCAGGCTGCGTGAGGTGTCCGGAGGAGTCTGGGTCACACCAACCCTCTGCCTTGCAATGCTGGCGGTGTACGGAGTCCTGTGCACGGTCACGAAGCAAGCCGGTGGTTTCGACATACCCACCTTGACGACCTGGGGCGCCAATTCCGGCTCGCTGGTGGTCAACGGCCAATGGTGGCGCCTGTTCAGCACCGGGTTCCTTCATTTGAATCTCGCTCATCTGCTGCTGAACCTTTGGGCATTCTGGAATGTGGGGCGTCTGACCGAGCGCATTTTTGGCTCCGCCACCTTTCTGTTCCTGTTCACAGCGACGTTGCTGCTCTCCAGCCTCTCATCCATTGCGTGGAACCCGGCCCTGGTCAGTGTGGGTGCATCCGGAGCGATATTCGGCATCCTGGGGGCGTTCCTTGCGTTCTTCCTGAACCGGCGCAATCAGGTACCCCCGATCCTGGCACGCCAGTACTGGATCAGTGCTGCCGCGTTCGTGCTGTTCAACCTGCTCAGCGGATTACAGATCGCCGGCATCGACAATGCGGCCCATGTCGGAGGCTTGTGCAGCGGCCTGGCGCTGGGCTGGCTTTTGTCCAGCCCCCTGGGACGCACGGGCCGGTCGAAAATCCCTGCGGTGCGGATCGGTGCGGCCGCAGGCCTCATGATCACGGGCATCGCAGCTGCAGTGTGGCAGATTCAGGGGCCAGGCTCGGGTCTGACGCCGGTCGAGCAGTACCTGAAGGCTCATTCCGCCTACGCGGTCGGCGAAGCGGCAAATCTGCGCCTGTGGAACGAGTTGGGCGCACGGGCGGCCAGTGGATCGATCAGCGACCAGGAACTGGGAGAGAGGTTCAAGCGCGATGTGCTCCCGTTCTGGCAAGCAACCCACACCCGGCTCGAAATGGATAACCGCACCATTCCGGCCAACCAGAAGCCAATGGCCTCGCTGGTCGCCGAATATGTCACGGTCCGGCGGGATTGGGTGAACAAGATCATCGAGGCAACCGGGGACAGGTCAAAGCTGCCGGAAATTGCGCCTCTGATGGAGAAAAGCAATGCCCTCACGGCGCGAATCGAGCGGCTCAGTCTGCAATCGGCGATGTCCCACAGGTCGCGCGCATTGGCCAGCAGTCCTCTGGTAATGAAGATTCGTCAGCTGCTTTCCATTGGGTCCCATGCCTGCGTGAATGCGCCGGCCTGGCGCGGCGAAACTCCGATTGCATCCGATGATCGGCAGGATGGCCCTTCGGTACGCTACCGGCTCGGGTGCGAGGCGCAGCACCTGTTCTCGAATGCGGATTACGGTGCGCTGGAGGTTCTGATGAACCGGACCATGCGACACCTTGACGACCTTCCTGATGGAAGTTCCAGTTTCGAAGGCATCATCGCCGGACTCGATGACCTGTTCTCGTATGGCGCCTACAGTCCCCTGGACCTGCTGGGAAAGACCGCGGACTGGCGTCGCCGCGTGCCGGGCAGTGTGCACGCAGACGTGCTCGATGCCTTCATCTTCTCGCGCTTTGCATGGGCTGCGCGAGGTGGAGGATACGCAGCCTCGGTTACACCCCAGGCCTGGGCCATGTTCAGCTATCGCACCGAGATGGCCGCGGCTGCGCTTGATGACACCAGGCAACGCGCCCGGGCCGACCCGGCCTGGTACATGATGTCGATGAATGTTGGGCTGGACCGGAAAGCGGATGTCGCGAGCCTGCATGCATTGCACGACGAGGGCTCGGCGCTTTTCCCCGACTATCTTCCACTTCATCGCGCCATGCTGCGCATCCTGATGCCCAGGTGGGGTGGATCCTACAAGGATGAAGATGCGTTCATCTCAAGAGTGGCAGAACAGGCTCCGGATGGCCAGGGCGCCGGACGATATGCCACCCTGTACTCCAGCTACGCACGGATGGAGGGTGATGAAGTCGATCTGTTTGCGGATACCTTTGCGGACTGGAAACGCATGCAGAAGGGATTCGAAGACCTGGAGAAGCGCCATCCGGCCAGTGATTTCCTGCTCAACGAATTTGTCAACAATGCCTGCCGCGCCAATGACGCGCCCAAGTATCGCTCACTGCGGCCGACCCTGGAGGGCCGATACTCATCCCTGGCATGGACGGCGAAGTATTCACTGAAGGCCTGTGACCTCAGGTTTCCGGCTGCGCAGCCCGCCTCGATCCGGCAAACGGGGAGTGTGGTACCGGCGAGGACGGCCGGTCCCGAGGGCACCTCCCACGAGGCATTCACCATGATCGGCGGCGTGCGAGTTGGCATGACGACGCGTGAATTGCTGGCAGCCAAGGGCCCCCCCGCGATCAAGATGCCCCGATACTGGAACTACAACACCGTCGATGAGCGCCATGATGGAGTCCTCACCGCCCTGCTGGGAGAGCGCTCAGGTACGGAAAGTCAAACCGTCGAGGCGGTGTCATACGTCGGCAACCGCGAATCGGCTCCTGCTGAAGTGCCGTACCTGAAAGGCAGCTCCAGGGCGGATCTGATCCGCCAGTTCGGCAAGCCTGCCCGGGAGTATCCCCATGGCGCCATGACACAACTGACATTCCCGAATGGGGTCTATGCAAACCTGCACAATGACGCAGTCATTGACTACGGTATTTTTCCGCCGCATTGACCGCGCGTTCATTCCAGAGCGCCGCGATCCGGTATGATTGCTCATCATGCTTTCGGCTCGGGATCTCACCCTGCGGCGCGGTCCTGAGCCGCTGTTCGAACAGGTCAATTTCATCATCTTCCGCGGCGACCGGGTCGGTCTGACCGGCGCCAACGGCGTGGGCAAGTCCAGCCTGTTCGCCGGAATCCGCGGCGAACTGGCCCCCGACCGCGGTGAGATCGAAGTCCCAGCCAACCTCAGCATGGCCGTGGTGGAGCAGGAAATCACGGCCGTGGAGCGCCCCGCCCTGGAGTTCGTGCTCGACGGGGACGTGGAACTGCGCCGGGTGATGTCCCGGATCGCTGCGGCGGAAGCCGATGACAGTCGCGCCATGGAACTGGCCGAACTGTACGCGGACCTGCTCGCCATCGACGGTTATCGCGCTCCCGCACGGGCTGCCGCCATCATGCATGGCCTGGGCTTCCAGACTGCCGACCATCAGCGCACGGTGGGTGAATTCTCCGGCGGCTGGCGCGTGCGCCTGGCGATGGCCAAGGCACTGAACTCCCGGGCAGACCTGCTGCTGCTGGACGAACCGACCAATCACCTCGACCTCGATGCCATCGTGTGGCTGGAGGACTGGCTTCGCAGCTATCCCGGCACGCTGCTGATGATCTCCCACGACCGGGAGTTTCTCGATACGGTGATCGGCCGGGTGCTGCACATCGAGAACCACACCATCCGCGCCTATTCAGGCAACTATTCGCAGTTCGAGATCAAGCGCGCCGAGGAGCTGGCACAGCAGAAGAGCCTGCTCGCGCGCCAGCAACGGCAGATCGCGCACATCACCTCATACATCAACCGCTTCCGTGCCTCGGCCACCAAGGCCCGGCAGGCGCAGAGCCGCATCAAGATGCTGGAGCGCATGGAGCGCATCGTACCGGCTCATGTCGACAGCCCGTTCGAGTTCGAGTTTCGCAAGCCGGCGAAGATCCCCCGGCCCCTGCTGACTCTCGACGAGGCTGCCTGCGGCCACGGTGATCGCATCATCGTCGGCGGCATGAGCCTGTCCATTGGCCCGCAGGACCGCATTGCCCTGCTCGGCATCAACGGTGCGGGCAAGTCCACGCTCACCCGGTTCCTGGCGGGCGAGACCGCGCCGCTCGCGGGTCAGCGCATCGCCTCGCCCGATCTTGCGGTCGGGTACTTCGCACAACAGCAGCTCGAACAGCTGAATCCGGCGGAGACGGCGTTCTGGCACGTGCGCAATCTCGGGGGCCCCGATTACGCGCGCTGCGAGGAGCAGGCTGTGCGCGATCACCTCGGCCGTTTCGGCTTCTCGGGTGATCGGGTGTTTGAACCGGTTGGGGTGTTCTCGGGCGGCGAAAAGGCACGGCTGACGCTGGCATTGATCGTGGCCAGACGCCCGAACCTGCTGCTGCTGGATGAGCCCACCAATCACCTGGACATCGAGATGCGCCATGCCCTGACCGTGGCGTTGCAGGGCTTCGAGGGCGGCATGGTGGTGGTGTCGCACGACCGGCACCTGATCCGGATGGTGGCGGACTCGCTGTACCTGGTGGCCGATGGCACCGTGCAACCCTTCGAGGGTGATCTGGAGGATTACCAGCGTTGGCTCAAGGATCGAAACCGCGAGCCGGAACCCGCGAAGCGCACTTCCCCGCCACCCAGGCCGGCTGCATCCGGCGATTCCGGACCGGTTCTCAACAGACCGCGCCGGAAATCCGCGCTGCAGCGCGAACTCGTCCAGCTGGAGAAAAAGCTTGCGGATCTGCAGGCAGAACTGACCCGCATCGACGCCATGCTGGCCGAACCGGGCCTGCATGAACGAACGCGCGCCGCCGATGCGCGGTTGCGGGGCAGCGAGCGCGCCGATGTCGCAAAGAAGCTTGCGGACGCGGAAGCGAGATGGGTCGAGGTCGGGACAGAGCTTGAATCGATCCACGACTGATCGATGGCTTACCGGTCGTTGACGCGCCCGGGGGAGCCTGACTGGACCGGCCGGCCGGGATACACGTCACGAACCAGCCTGCCCCGATCAACCACAAAGCGTCCGTTGACCAGAACATAGACCATTCCCTTCGAATACTCCTTGGCATCGAGATAGCGCGCCTGCGCGGCCACCGTGTCCGGGTCGAAAACGACGAGGTCAGCATCTGCGCCAACCTGCAGGCGGCCCTTTTTCTTCATCTCCGGAACAAAACTCTCCAGCCGCCGCGCCGGCATGAAGGACATCTTTGAAATCGCCTGCGACAGCGTCAGAGCCCCGGTTTCACGCACATAGTGACCAAGCACCCGGCAGAACGTCCCCGCGGACCGTGGATGACTGAACCGATTCTCGATGTCACTGGAATCGCTGGCGACCAGCACCAGGGGATCCTGCAGGGCCTTGACGAGTGTGGCTTCGCTGTTCATGTGCATGAGCACCCCGTCGTCACCCTTGCCGGCGCGAAGCTCGTCAAACTCGCGCTGCGTCAGCCGCCGACCGGTGCTCGTGGATTGCAGGTCCGCGACGGTGACACCCCACCGTTGCTCCCAGCCGGGATCGAAGATCACGCTGCGGATCGAATCGCTCGATGCATCCCAGGGATAGATCTCGGTCGACACGTCGACACCATGATCGCGTGCCTCATGGAACAATTCGATCATGGCCGGTGTCGAGGACATGGCCATGCTGTTGATATGCACGATGTGCACGCAACTCCCGGTGATGGCGGCATTGGCGATCTGCTCCTGCACGGCCTCGAGAGTGCTGCCGGGTTCGACCAGGCTGCCATAACGGATATGCGTGAAAACACAGACATGCCGCCTTCCGGCCACTCCGGTCAGATCGAGCATTTCCTGACGTGAAATGCCTGGAGCATATTGCGTACCGCTGCCAATGCCGATGGCCCCGTCATCGAGCCCGGACTCGAGCATGGGCACAAACCTGTCGTAGACACCGGCAGGGATGGGCTTGCGGCTCAATTCGTCGTATCGGGGATCGCCAAAGATGTCATCGAAGGTCTCGCCAGCCATCCGCGGGTCGCCCACGCCACCACCCAACTGCAGCAAGAATCTCACCACATTGTGACTGACGCTGGCGCCGTAGTTGATGAGCTCGTGTCCGGCCTTCCTGTCGTACCAGGCTTTGACCGGGTAGACACCGATTTCGAGCTCGAGCCGTGTGGTCACACCATCCATCGCCTGGTACGTGGCAGTCTCGTAGCCGTACGCGTGGGAATGCAGGTCGATGAATCCCGGTGCCGCCACGAGGCCGCGCCCGTCCACGGTCCGTCGGCCTCGCAGGGCCTTGTCCGAGACGGCGGCGATGCGGTCGCCCGAAATGCCGAAATTGCGGATGGCATCGAGCCCGGTCTCCGGGTCGATGGCGCGGACATTGCTTACCACCACATCATAGGTAACCACCGGCCCGGCGATGGCGCTCATTCCGGAAAAGGCGATCGCCACTGCAAGGACGGTGATGCCGCGCGCCCGGTTCACGGTGTGTCCCTCCGATAAAGCGGTACACCCGAGATCACGAGGCGCTGCGCATGGCCGTCCACGATGGAATCAAAGTGTGCCCGCTCAGGTGAATAGGCTTCCTCACCAACCCTGAAGGTGCCGGTGTCCAGCGGTGTGAACTTCTCGACGAACTGCTCTTCCGCCCAATCCGCCACGCCCACCAGTTCACCGCTGCGGATATAGACCCGGTAGTCCGGACCTTCAGGTCCGGGAAACACATAGTGTCCGACGTACGGCGCGAAAGCCCGGTCCGCGGAGCCGGCCTGCCCGGAGAATTTTCGGGTAACGAACCATTCCGCACCGTGAGACACCTCGACCACCGCACCATCGCCCTTGCGGTTCGCGCGGGTGAATATGTAGGCGGAGGTATCTTCGCTGTCTCCGGCAATGCGAAATGCATCGACGCCGATTCGCTGAAGTGGCTTGTCACCGGCCCCTTTGAGTACGAGCCTTCCGCCCTGGACTTCGAACTGGAGCCTCGTTCTGCGCGATCCGGCGGGCTCGCTCGCAAGACCATAGCTGCCGGCAAAATCGTCGAGGCTGGCCATGAGACGGTCGGGTTCCGGCGTGAACGCGGCGGGCGGCGGCCGATCGGCAAACGCCGCGGCGACGGCTTCCGTCACCCATTTGCGCAGGTCCGTGCCGATGCCGCCATTGCTCAGGAACACCAGGGCGAAGCCCTCGTCCATGTGCGCCTCGATGTAACTGCGAAATCCCGCTATTCCGCCTCCGTGGCTGATCACGGCATGACCGTCTTCCTGCTCATTCCACAGACCCAGACCGTAGTGCTCGAGACCCGGAGTGGTCAGCATCCTGAATGAGTTCTCCGACAGGACTCTGCCGTTGGGACCCATCCCACGGTTGAGAATGAAGCGCGCATAGGCACTCATGTCAGCGGCCGTTGACACGATGCTGCCATCGCCCGCCGTGTATTCGAACCATGGCGCTTCCACATATGCACCGTCATAGGGCCAGCGTACGTAGCTGATCGCCATGCGCGCTCGCCCTGCATCGTCGATGATTGCTGACGAAGAGTTCATCCCCAGCGGCTCGAGCACCCGCCGCTGGATGATGGTCTTGAACGGCTTGCCTTCGATGCTCTCGAGCACATAACCCAGAAGCTGATAGCCGGTATTGGAATAGTGCCAGTGCGCGCCGGGTGGATAGGCAGGCTCGAAATCCTTCAGTTCGATCCCTGCGTACCGGGAGGATGCGGCATCGGTCAGGTAATTGGGCAGGCCGGACGTGTGGGACATGAGCTCGCGCCCGGTCATCGCGGCGTAGCGGGAGTGCAGCTCCAGCCACGGCAGATACCGGGTGACCGGAACAGCCATGTCGTAGCGTCGTTCATCTGCAAGCTGCAGAAGCGCAATGGAGGTGAATGCCTTGGAGATGGATCCGATGGCCAGACGCGAGTCGGCCTTCAGCGGCGTGTGTGCCTTGAGGTCCGCATAGCCGTGCACCACCAGACTGCGCAGCCTGTCACGGTCGGTTACCGCGATGATCAGGCCTGGCGTTGACGATTCCGCCAGTACGGCGTCGATGGCCCTGGCGGTTTCGGCGAGGCGCGCGTCCACACCCGAATGAGCCGGAACCGCAAATGTCAGGGCAAGGGCGACCACCAATGCACGCATCGGCTTGCCGTCAGAAGTCGCGCCGGATCGAAAGAGCGACATTGAAAGGTTCACCCACCATGTTTCCATAGAAAAGCGTGTTGTAGTTGTTGATGTAGTAGTGCCGGCTGAACAGATTGTGGGCGTTAAGCTGTATTGTCCAGCCTGCGTTGCCGTACCCTGCCGAAGCATCCACCAGGGCATAGCCGGGGATTTCCCTTGTGCTGCCATCATAGGCAGTGGGTTCCGCGCCAACGTAACGGACGCCTGCTCCAAATGAGAGTCCCTTCAAGGGGCCCTTGTCCAGCGTGAAGGTGGAAAACAGGCTTGCAGTCTGGCGTGGCAGGAATACTTCACGCTTGCCCACCACTGTCACATCCGAGCTTTCGGTGACCTTGGCGTCCAGATATGCATAACCGGCATTGATCTGCCAGTTTGGCCGGAGGCGGCCGACAGCCTCCAGCTCCACCCCCTTGTGGGTAAGTTCACCAACCGGGGCATAACGGTCCAGGCCGTCGATCTGCGTGTCGAACTCACCCTGATTTCGCTGAAGGATATGGAATAGGGCAGCGGACAGGAGCAGCCGCCCGCCGGCCGGGCGGTACTTCACGCCAGTCTCGTACTGCTTGCCGATGATGGGTGGCAGCACCGCACCGTTCACGTCGATCGTGGTCTGCGGATTGAAGGACTGGCTGTAGCTCAGATACGCGTTGATGTCCTTCGGGAACTCGTAGACCAGTCCGCCGCGATAGCTCATCTGGTTGCCGGAGTCGAAGTGCTGGAGTACGCCGTCGGTCTCGCTGGAGACGTGCGGCTTGGCGAAGGAAGCGCCCGCCAGCAGCGACAGACGGTCGATGATCCGTATCCAGGACTGCGCCGACAGGGTGAGCGTTTTCGACTGGATCTCGTAGAACGTCTGCGGACCCGTGAGAATGGCGGTATTGAAAGCTTCTTCCACTGCAGCCTGTCCCTCACGGATATTCACGACCCCAAGGACCGGAGTGTCTGGATCAGGGCTCGCGAACCGGCCGGTGAAGATGGCCTGGCCACCGGCGCCGATGCTCCGCGCGTCCTGGTACATGGCTGACAGGGAAAGAAAGCTGTTCGCAAGACCCAATGCGTCGAAATGCAGGATGCCGGACAGGCCGACGGCGAAATCGTTGTCATGGATGCCGGCGCTGAAATCCTGGATGGCAAGACCCAGAGTGCCGTCCTCCTCCAGTCCGAAGGAATAGGGCGATACTCCGCGGTTGGTGACACGCCGAAGGTTGCCCTTGAGGCTCAGGTCCAGAAGGTCATTCACGTGCCAGCTCACATTCGCCTCGGTGTGCCAGACTTCCGACCTGAGCTGCATGTCCGGGGATCCAATCAGGAAGGAACGCGGCAAGCGTGCCGGAGTGCCGTCGGCTTCCGTCGGAACGCCATCGATGGAAGTGCGCAGGTGACGTTCGTACCCCCCATGCAGGAATGCGGTTACTGAATCCGTACCCTGCCAGTTCAAGCCACCATAGACAACGACGCTTGAGTGATCGACGTCGGTGATGAAGCTGTTGCCCCGGTCGTAGACTGCAACACCGATGGCGCGCAGTGTTCCAGCGGGCGTGAGAGCGCCGGCGACCTGACCCTCGAGGCGCGTGCTGTTCCAGGAGCCGTATTGCAGCGACACATAGTCAGGAGTGTCCGCAGTGGCGCTCTTGGTGACGAAATTCACGAGGCCGCCGGCACTGGAAACCCCGTACATGACCGATGAAGGACCTTTGACGATTTCCAGCCGATCGATGATGGCGTAATCCGGCTCGTACGTGCTGCCGCTCAGCACCCCCACATTCAATCCGTCGAAGGCCGTGAGCGACTCGAAGCCCCGGATCTTCACCGAAGTGCCAAAGCCCTCCGAGTCGCCGACATTGAGAGCTCCGGAGGTGTACTGGGCGATTTCGCCAAGGCTCCTCAAGTCCGCGGCCTTGATGAAACCCTCGCTCACCAGGCTGATCGACTGCGGCACCTTCTCGATCGGCAGCGGCAGATTTGTGGCGCCGCTGGTATCAGCGCTCAGGAACTCATAGCGACCAATGACCACCACTTCCTGCAGGTCATCGTCGGACGCGGCACTCGTGGCTGCACTACCCGGCGTCTGCGCACCGGCCACCCGCAGGGCAAGGCCCCACAGCAGTAAGCAGAACAGACATGCCAGAAATCCCCGATACCTCGAATCAGTGACATTGCGCATACGACCCAGCCCTTGACTTCCAGATGCGGATTTCCCCGAAGCAGGGCAGATGCTTGCACAATAATTGCGAATATGCAATATTTTGCAAACATAAAACCAGATTTTCCATATACGCATATCCAATGACCCACTCCACGAACCTCACCGAATTGCCCCGACCCTACCTTCTGTTTCTTGGCGAAGCGGGAGACATCGCTTTTGCCAAGACCGCATATGGTCTGCGTGACTGGGCGCCCGAGGCCTGCGTTGGTGAGTTTGCATCGGCGAATTCAGCTGTCAGCATCGGTCTGCCTGCGCTGAGTCCGCAACAGGCAAAGGCGCGGGGGGCGCGCAGCGTGGTGATCGGGGTGGCGAACATGGGCGGCACCCTGCGCAGCAGCTGGCTGTCTTCGCTGCTCGAATCGCTGGAAGCGGGCCTCGACATCATCAGTGGAATGCATGGCAGGCTCGAGAACGTGAAACCGCTCGCCGCAGCTGCCGCGAGACTGGGCCGTCGCCTGATTGACGTGCGCGTGCCTCCGGCGGGCATTCCCGTCGCATCCGGACGCAAAAGGAGCGGCTGTCGCCTTCTCACCGTCGGGACCGACTGCGCGTCAGGCAAGAAGTACACCGCCTTGACCCTGGCGCGGGCATTCAGCCGGCGGGGCATCGCCGCGGATTTCCGGGCAACCGGTCAGACGGGCATACTCATCGCGGGCTCGGGCATCCCGATCGACGCCGTGATTTCCGACTTCGTGGCAGGCGCGGCCGAGATGCTGAGTCCCGACGCCCCGGCTAGTCATTGGGATGTCATCGAGGGACAGGGATCGCTGTTTCACCCTTCGTACGCGGGCGTTTCCCTGGGCCTCCTGCATGGCAGCCAACCCGATGTCCTGGTCGTTTGCCATGAATCCGGCCGAGACCACATCATGGGGCTGAACGGCTTCAGGACGCCGACGATCGCCGACACCATCGAGGAGAACCTCAGGCTGGCAAGAACGACCAATCCGCGGGTGCGCTGCGCAGGAGTCGCACTGAATACATCGCACCTCGACCGGGAAAAAGCTGGTCAGCTGCTCGCGCAATGCAGCCGTGAACTCGGGCTGCCTGCGGCTGATCCGGTGCGTGCAGGACCCGAACTGGATGCGCTGGTGGATTCCTGTCTGGCCTGAACCCCTGGCCGTGCCGCCTCAGTTGCCGCGTTTCACGGGCTTCGCACGCTTCGCGGCACTCGGCCGGATGGCCGTGTTGCCCACTCCTGTCTTCGCCACGGTTGCGGGCGATCCGGCCGGATGCCGGGGCACCGTACAGATTGACAGCGCGTGACACGGGGCATTGCCGCCCGCGATATAGGCATGTCCCATGCGGCTGTCGAAGTACACCGATTCCCCGGGGCCGAGCTTCAGCGGCGCATAGCAGTCCGTGTGCAGTTCGAGTTGGCCGTCTACGACGTACAGGAATTCCTCGCCCTCATGATGCATGAAGTCACCGAACTCCTCGAGGCTCCTTGCGCGGTACTCGCACAATATCGGGGTTATCTGCTTGTTGAGCAGGTCCGTGCTCAGGTAGCGCAGCGAGTGATTGTGCATGCGCACCAGCTCTCCCTCGCCCGAAGTATTGACGCTGCGCCGCCCAGCCTGCGCATTGGCCGGCGCAGCACCGACCGGTGCATTGGACAGGAGTTCGCTGAGATCGAGCGACAGGCCACCACTCAACCGCAACAGCAAGTCATAGGTCGGAGAGATCTGATCGTTCTCGATGCGCGACAGTGTCGAGGCTGGAACGCCCGTCAGATTGCTCACGTCGGCGAGTGTCCAGCCATTGCGCTTGCGCAGATTCCTCAATGCGATCCCGGGTCTGGCGCTCGTCATGCCACTGCTCGCAAACTGTCAATTGGGCGGCGGGATTGTACGTCGCAATCGGCATTTTGCATATACGGAATAACGGTTCTCCATCGCCGCGGCATCCCACAGGACGCGCGCCTACTCCGCCCCGGCCCCCTTGCCCCAGCGATAGCTCATGCGCAGGCCGTAGACCCGCGGTTCGTTTATGGTGGAGCGCACATCGAAGTTGCTGGTGTTGGTGAAAACGACCGCATTCTTGTCGGTCAGATTGGTGATGTACAGCTCCGCGAGCCAGCGCTCGCTCCCCGGATTGATCCCGAAGCGGATGTCCGCCAGGGTATAGGCCGGTTGCAGGATACGCGGAATGTTCAGGTTCTTGTCCTCGGGATTGAGTGCATTCCACATGTCGCCCTTGTGGGCCATGTCGAACTGCACATAGCCGCGCAGTCTTCCACCCAGCGGCCGCTCGTAGCGGGCATTCCAGCTCCAGCTGAAATAGGGTGCGAATGGCAGCCGCTCGCCGACATAGGCGTTGTAGGCAGAACTGATTCCCGAGATGACCCGGGAGTCGGTGTACGACAGTGAGGCCTGGAACGCCCAGTGTTCGTCGGGCTGATAGTTGAGATTCGTCTCGGCACCGTAGGCCCGCGCATTGCCGACGTTGACGTAATAGCTGGAAGACGGACATACCTGCGGGTTGTAGATGATGGCCTGGAGCTGCTTCCACTCCATGTCATACACGGCGCTGTTCCAGGTCAGCCGATTGCCGAGGAACTGGCTCTTCAGGCCCAGCTCGTAGTTGTTGAGCGTGTCGGGCGAGTAATTCAGCGGCACGCCGTTGTTGTAGCAATTCTGGGGAGAACCGGCGTTGCTCCCGCCGTCGCGAAAGCCCTGTCCCCAGTTTGCGTAGACCATCATCCGGTCATTGATCTTGAAGTTGGCTCCCAGCTTGCCGTTGACCTTGCTGGAACTTCCCGGGACGTTGCTGGGTTCGGAAGTGGCATAGGCGAACTGGACGAATGGCGTGTAGGTGTTGAACGTCGACTTGAAATGCACGACACCGGCTTCCACATTGAACCGGTCAGTGAAATCGAAGCTGATGTTGGCGAACTCGGTGGTCTGCCGGTAGTCCGAGCGCGACTCGTAGCTGTACCAGATGCCGGGAGGCAGGGTCGCCTCGGTCAGGCCGTAGTAATTGAGTTGCGACTGGAAGGCGGCGCCGTTGTACTGCAGGCCCGGCATATAGAAGGTGCTGCCGTATCCGCGATCGCGTGATTTCTCCCAATACAAGCCCGCCAGCCAGTGGAATCGTCCGCCTGGCTTCGAGCTCAGACGCAGCTCGTTGGACCACAGCTCCTCATTTGTCTTGTACGAGTAGAACTGCACCGGAGGCTGGCAGCCGGTGTAGGGACCACCGCCGTAGTAAGGATCATCGAGACAGGTGAAGCCTTCCTGGGCGCCCTTGACCGGTTCCCCGGAGGCTGGAGGGTAGAACAGATAGGCGGCCGGAACCGGGTAATTCTCCATGTACTGGGAATATTCGTTCCACTGACGCCGCGGCTGCGCCCAGTAGGTGCTCGCAAAGACGATGTCACCGATGCCCACGTCGCCGTCCACGCGAAAGTCCAGCATCCGCGCCTGGAATTCGTTGGATTCCGGGCCGAAGCGGGACACGGTGCGCTCCCCCAGGGCCGGATCCTGATCCCAGGCTCCGAACGCGTGCTGTCGCTGGTACGCGTAACTGAGCAGGACCTTCCAGTCCTCGCCCAGGGCGGCCTGCAGCGCGATGCGCCCGCCCACGACGTTCTCGCGATTGTAATCGCGCCGCGCCCACTGGGCGTTGTTCGACACCGCGCCATTGGCCCAGGCCCGCGTGGTCAGGGCATTGTCGATGAAGCCGCCATGCGAATCGCTGTAGGCCGAAGCGCGCAGTCCCAGCACGCCATCGATCAGTGGCAGGTTGACGAACCCTTCGTAGGTCCAGTTCTGCTGCGCACCCTGGATGTGTCCCATGTCGACGTCGGCACCTGCACTGAAGGCATGCAGGTCGGGCTTGTTGGTCACATAGCGGATCGCACCGGCCATGGAACCTGCGCCATAGGTCGTACCCTGCGGGCCGTTCAGCACTTCGATCCGTTCGATGTCATACAGATGCAGGTCCGGTTGCTGTCCGGCGGAACTCAATGCCAGATCATCCACGAAGAAACCGGTCATCGAGGAATTGGAATACGTCGGGTTGCTGCCGTCCGAGGCGCCGCGCATCACGAACAACTGGGTCCCCGGGCCGGTACTGACGAACGAGATCGACGGAACCTTCTGTGCGTAATCCTCGAACCCGGTGATGCCGAGGTTCTTGAGGTCCTTCGATGTGAAGACATCGACACTCATCGGCACGTCCTGCAGGTTCTCGGTCACCTTGCGGGCGGTGACCACCACTTCCTGAAGCGTCTCTGCACCGGGATCGGCAGCAACAGCCATGCGCCAGGGCAATGTCGTGCCCAGCACGGCAGCCACAGCCACCGCCAGCGGCGATAGCGGCAAACGCTCCCTGGGCGCCAGCCGGTTGCACTGGCTGTCGCGTGATGACTGTCGTGCTTCGTGCCTGCTGCGCACATTGCTTCGTGATTGCATGAAATTCCCCTGCGCCGGACTGTGCGCTATACGCACACAATGTGTCTTGTCGAGGCGATGATCATCCTGCTTTCCTGCGCAATCCGTCAACCATCCACGAACCGGTCCAGACTGTCGCCGAGCGCCTTGCGAAGCGGATCGAGCTCCCGCTCGTAATGTCGCCAGTGTCCAACTGCCGAGGCGTAGATCGGTTGACGCACCTGTTCCGCGCTGGCCGTGCGAACGGCGCGCCGGGTTGTGTGAAAGCCGAGACAGGCGGGATCGAACTCCAATCCGCAATGATCCAGCAGGCGGCGGATCTGAGTCTGCGGATCCCTCACCACCGCCTCATACTGAACGTGAAGCACCTTTCCCGGCAGCACCTGATCCCAGTGATCCATGAGCGAGAGGTAGCAGCGATAGTAGCGCCCGAGATCATCCAGGCTGTAGCTGAAGGTCTGGCCTTCCGCGAAGTGCTGTTTGAATGTGCTGAAACAGGCATCCATGGGGTGTCGCCGTGCATCGATGATGGTGGCGTGAGGCAATATCAGGTGGATCAGACCGATGTGACTGAAGTTGTTCGGCAGCTTGTCGGTGAATCGCTCCCGACCTGCTGCCAGCATCGAAGTCTCGGCCAGATAGCGCCGTCCCAGTGCGGCCAGATCTGCGGGTGAGGCTCGTGCGACAGATTCGGGATAACCATCGCGTGCTGGAACGACATCGTCGAACTGCGCCACGATATTGAGGATGTTGGGCAGTTCCATGGTGCCGGTCACACGCGGGTGACTTGCCAGGATCTGCTCAAGCAGCGTGGAGCCCGAGCGCGGCAGGCCCACGATGAATATCGGCGCATTCCCCGGGTCGCCACACGCCGCAAGACCTGCAAGGAATGTCGCGCTGAAAAAATTGCAGATGCGAGCAGTTCGACGCTCGAAGCCCTCGATATCGAACGGTTCCGCCTGCCGCTTCATGGCATTGCCGATCGCGTAGTGCTCGAACGCGCGCGCATGTTCGCCACGCTGCTCATGAGCCCTGCCGAGGGCGAAATGCACCTGTGCCCTGCTGGATCTTCTGTCCGGCTGCGCGGAACGTGGCTGTCCGCCGGCCTTCGTACCGGGTGTGATCAGCCGGGTCATGGCTTCGATCTCCGCGTCACTGAAAACATAGTTCTTCAGGTCCGCAAGGCTCCACCAGGCTTCACCACTGGCCGGGTCCGCTTCCAGCACCGCCTTGTAGGAAGTCTCGCTCTCGGCGCGAAGTCCAAGCGTCTTCTGGACATGCCCCGCCGACATGAGCAGGCTCGCATCCCCCGGGCGCAGCGCCGCTGCGCGCTGGTACGCGGCCAGCGCAGCCTCCTGGCGCATGGAGCGGGTAGCCACCGCCGCGCTGGTCACCCAGGTCTGCGCGCTCCCGGGTTCGATCTGCTGCAGATATCCGGCCGCTGCATCGGCCTCGGACAAACGCCCGAGTTGCAGCAGCGCCGGCACCAGACCGCGGTAGATGAGCGGCAGCCATGCGGTCTGGCGCAGTGCATGCCGCAGCAGACGTTCGGCATCCAGGGCACGATCGGCGTCCAGGCAAACCGCAGCCAGACCGCACAAGGCCGCGACATGACCCGGGTCGTTCCTCAGGATGGCGCGAAACTGCTCTTCAGCCGCGCGCACATCCGGTTCGAGCAGGGCCCGGGTCGCCGATTCGATCCGCGCGCGCTCCGGGTCGCACTGGCGCGCCCGTTCGAACGCGATCCGGGCATCATCCAGTTGCCGAAGTTCCACCAGGATGTCGCCGTACGCAAGCCAGGCGAGTGGGTGATGGGGACTTTCCGTCAGGACCTGGCGCACGGCGGTGCGCGCAGCGTCCGGCGCTCCTGCGCACCTCAGTGCACGGGCAAGATCCACACGCGCGGTTTCGTGCTGCGGCACTCGTGCCAGCAGCCGCTCCAGGCATTCGACAGCCTCGGTCGGACGGCCAAGATCAAGCAATGCCGCACCCCTCAGCCATTGGACGTCGGGATCTTCCGGCCGCTCGGTTGCAAGCGCTTCCAGCAGCTGCATTGCACTCGCCGTCCGCCCGAGTCTCAGCGCGGCCTGAGCCTGGCCGAGGCGGTGAAGAAAAGCGTCAGGGTCGTGCGCAGATGAGGACGTCATCGTCCTTGAACCCCTACTGCGATGGCATTGAGCGTCCCGCATCTGCCAGTACGGCGCTCACCAGTTGCGCCAGCACTGAATTGGCTGCCGTCTCGAACGCTTCCACGATTGCACCCTGCCGGTCAGCGGCAGCGGGCTGTTCTGCCCGCAGGTCATAATGACCAAGCCCGACGTGGCCGGCCGCGCTGCCCAGGCGCGCACTGATACGCACCTTGATGATGGGTGGCGCACCGGCATTGCGGTACTCGGCCTGAAAATCCTCGACCGTGAGCTCCAGCCAATGCGTATTGTAGAATCGGGACGACTCCCCGCTCACGCTTCGAAGCCCGCCGCTGCGCGCGAATGCCTGCACGGTCAGGGCCTGCAACACGTCATCGAGCGCACCGCTCCACTGCGCACCGGCGTAGAACTCCAGCCGCCGGTCAGGGTAGAGCGCCGCAATGCGTTCGGTCTCCAGGCCAGGCTCCATGCGCGGCTTGATCACGGCCAGGTCGACGGGCAACACCGCCTCACCTGCCGGCCGGGATTCGCCTTGAACCGACAGCAGATAGGTGGAAGGCGCAGGAAGCTTGCTCTGGAACAGCGACCCTGCGCACCCAGCCAGCAGTGCTGACGCGATCAGCGGCACTCCCATTCGCATCATCGTGGCACCTCGACTCCCCGGTAACTGGGTTCGTAGATCAGCTGAGAGGGGTTCTGCTTCAGGCTCCTCGACAGATCGCGGATGTCCTTGGCGGCCTGACGTCCCTCACGCAGCAACCGCTCGAATTCCGGCAGGCCACGGTCGGTGAAACGGGCCACCCCCTTTTCGTTCTGCGCGACGAAATCATCGAGCTTCTTCGAGGTCATCGCCAGGTTCTCGGTCAGTTGTTGTATGCGGTTCAGGATCTGCCCCACCTGGGGCGCTGCCTGGTCACTGATGCCGCGGATGCTGGAGGACATGCGATCCACCTCGTCGGCGGCCTCACGCATCTGCGTGGCCATCTGATCGATGCCCTTGAGGGTGCCCACCAGCCGCTGGCTGGCGCTCTGCATGTTGCGCATGGTGTCCGAGAATGCCTTGATGTTCTCGTCGTTGAGCGCAAGATTCAGCCGGCTGACCAGATCATCGGCATGACCGGCCAGCACCGGCAGCGCAGAGAGCAGCTTGTCGAAATCCGAGGACTTGGAGCGGATGACCGGGTACCGCTGGCCCATCGAAAGCTGGGTTGGTGCGTTGGCCGAGTGGTCCTGCTCCAGGTCGATGAACAGCAGTCCGGTGACACCCTGCAGGCTCAGGGAGGCCAGCGTACGGCCGTCGATCGGTGCAGTCGTGTCGATGTCGGCGAGCACCTGGACGCGGTTGCGCTCCTGCAGATCCACCGCTACGCGGCTGACCCTGCCCACGTTCACCCCCAGAAAGCGGACCGAACTGCCTTCGTTCAGGCCGCTGACCGATCCCTGGAAATAGATTTCGTAGCGGGTGTAGTGGCGCTTGTCCTGGTGTTCGGCGTACCAGTACACGAACGCACCGGCCATCGCGATGACCAGCAGCACGAAGGCGCCGACCGCCAGGTAATTCGCGTCCCTATCCATGACTGCCCGCCCCGTTCTCGCCGGTGCCGGACCGGTTTCCTTCCACGGCCGCACGCGCCCGCGGGCCATGGAAATACTCGTGTATCCATGGCTGGTCGCTGGCCAGAAGCCGGTCCAGCGTATCGGTGATCATGCGCTTCTCGACAATCACGCCCACGCGGTTGCAGGTGCGAAACAGGGTATCCAGATCGTGCGTGATCATCACTACCGTCAGATGCAGGTGCGAACGCAGGTACAACAGTAACGCATCGAACGCCGCAGCGGAAATCGGATCCAGCCCCGCCGTGGGTTCGTCCAGGAACAGGAGCCTGGGCTCCAGCGCCAGTGAACGCGCCAGTGCAGCCCGCTTGATCATGCCACCCGACAGTTGCGAAGGGTACTTGTCGGCGGCTTCCAGCGGCAGGCCCACCAGCCGCAGATTCAGTTCGACGAGGTCGTCCAGAACCCGGCTCGACAGCCTGAGATATTCACGCAACGGCAACTGGATGTTTTCGGCCACCGTGAGTGAGCTGATCAGGGCTCCGCGCTGGAACGTCACACCGTACTGCTTCATCATCCCGATCCGCTCGGCACGAGTCATGCTCTGCAGGTCCCGGCCATACAGCGCAACGCTGCCCGCAGCCGGTATCTGCAAACCGAGGATGGTCCGCAACAGTACGGATTTGCCGGTCCCCGAGCCACCGACCACACCGAAGATCTCGTTCTCGTGGACTTCCATGTCCAGACCCTGATGCACCACCTGGCTGCCAAACCGGTTCACCAGGCCATGCACGCTGACCACCGGAGCATCGCCGCGCGAGGCACTCATCTATATATCCAGCTTGACGAACAGGATCGCGAACAGCGCATCGGCCAGGATGACCAGAAAGATGGACTGCACCACCGCCACGGTGGTGAGCCGTCCAAGCTCGCGTGCCGATTCGCGCACCTGCAGGCCGCGATAGGTACCGACCATGGCGATCAGGACCGCGAACACCGGCGCCTTGATGATGCCGACCCAGAATGTGGTGGGCGCAATGGCCTCCTTCATGCGATTGACGAACTGCAGCCACGGTATGTCCAGCTGCAGGAGCGACAGCAGCCCACCGCCGGCCAGTCCCATGGCATCGGCAATGATCGTGAGCAGCGGCATGGCAATCACCAGTCCGATGATCCGCGGAACGATCAGCAGCTCGACCGGATTCATGCCCATGGAGCGCAGCGCATCGGTCTCCTCGTTGATCTGCATCACGCCGATCTCGGCAGCAAACGCCGACCCCGAGCGGCCCGCGACGATCACCGCCGTCAACAGCACGCCCAGCTCGCGCAGGACGGCCACCGTGACCAGATCCACCACGAAGATGTCGGCCCCGAATTTGGTCAGTTGCTGTGCACCCAGGTAGGCGACGATCACGCTGATCAGGAATGCGATCATGGCCACGATGGGGATGGCGGTGATGCCTGTTTCATACACGAAACGCGATACCGAGTTCAGGCGCAAGGTCTTTACCGAGCGAAGCATCCCCAGAATCGCCACAGCGATCCGGCCGGAGAACTCCACCACCTCGCGGGCTTTTTCGCCCTGCAGGATCGACCATCGGCCAAGGCTGATCACTGATCGTTCCAGCACCCAGCCCGCCTGTTCGGGCATCTCACGCTCGGGTTCCCGCGGTCCCCGCAGCCGGGCAAGCAGAGTCAGCAGTTCCGGAGGCCGCCCCGTGTGCTGGATGCTCCCTGCACCCCGGGCTGCCAGCCGCTGGATCAGCACCCAGGCGGCGCCCAGATCCACATCACCGGCCATGGACCAGTCCAGCTCGACATCACCCGCGAACCGGGCCGGAAGCCGTACCAGCAGTTCATCCAGTCCCTCGAGCGTACCCAGCTGCCAGGGCCCGGCAATCCGGAGCCGGCAGATGTCGCCCGTACTGGTGACTTCGATCGATGCGGCTGCCTGCATCCGCCAGATGCTAGCAGGCAGAGGCACACCTGTCCGCCCGAATCACGTATCCGGATTGCGGGAAACGCATCGAGCGATTACCGTCCATTGCATGGAACACCACGATGCCCTGCTGCAGATCCTGATCCTGCTGGCGGCCGCGGTCACGGTGGTCGCCCTGGTGCGCAAGATCCGGTTGCCCGGCATCATCGGCTACCTGCTGGTGGGCATGCTGCTCGGGCCTCATGCGCTGGCTCTGGCCGACAACAACGCTGCCACCCAGCTGTTGGCTGAATTCGGCATCGTGTTTCTGGTGTTCACCCTCGGCCTCGAGTTTTCGCTCCCGCGGCTGGTCGCCATGCGCTGGGAAGTCCTTGGTGTCGGTGGAGCACAGGTGCTGCTCACCACCGGTGTGGTCGCAGTGATCGCCATGTTTGCCGGGCACATCGCCCCGTTCGTCGCAGTGGTCACGGGTGGCGCCATCGCCATGTCATCCACGGCCATCATCGTGGCTCAGCTCACCGAGCAGTCGGAGAACAACCGCACGCATGGCCGGCTGGCCGTCGCCATCTGCCTGTTCCAGGATCTGGCCTTCACGCTGCTTCTTGCCCTGGTGTCGGCACTGAGCGCAGGCGAAAGTTTCGGCACGCCACAGGCCCTGCTCGGCACCGTGGCCGGCGCAGCCGTGGCGCTTGCCCTGGTGCTGGCCGCCGGCCGATGGTTGCTCCGCCCCCTGTTCATGTCGATCGCCGGGGCGAGATCCACCGAACTGTTCGCCCTCGCGGTATTGCTGGTGGCGCTGGCCTCGGCCTGGGCCACCCAGGCCGTAGGCCTGTCGCTCGCACTCGGCGCCTTCATGGCCGGCATGATGCTGGCGGAGACCGAATTCCGCCATCAGGTAGAGGCCACCATCCGGTCCTATCGGGACGTGCTGATCGGCCTGTTCTTCGTGACCATCGGCATGCTGCTCGATGTCGAATTGCTGCTGCGTGAACTGCCCCTGGTCACGATGCTGCTGGTCGGCATGATCCTGATCAAGACTCTGGTGGTGACTGTCGTGGCGAAACCCGCCACCCGCAGCTGGTTCAAGGCTGCGAGGGTCGGTGTCGTGGTGTCCCAGGGCGGGGAATTCGGCTTTGCGCTGTTGACACTGCTTTTGCAGCGCAATCTTCTGGCGCCCGGCATAGTGCAGCCGCTGCTGGCAGCCACCGTCGTGAGCATGGTCATCTCACCGCTCATCATCCGCCACAACCGCCGCATCACCCGATTCATCCTGCGCGAAACGGGACCCCAGCTCGACCTGGGCCGCGAGGCGCAGTCCACCCGCGCACTTGCCGAACGTGACCACGTGATCATCTGCGGTTTCGGACGTGTCGGTCAGAACATCGCCCGGGTGCTGGAGCAGGCCGGATTCGAGTACATCGCCCTGGATCTGGATCCGGTGCGCATCCGCGCCGGCCGGCAGGCCGGCGAGCCCGTGGTGTATGGCGATGCCAAGCAGATAGAGGTCATGGAAAACGTGGGACTGGCTCGCGCCAGCGTCATCGTGATCACGTTCGCAAGCCCGGCAGTTTCGCTGCAGATCCTGCATGCGGTGCGCAAGGTCCGGATCGATGTCCCGGTGCTGGTCAGGACACAGGACGACTCGAGCCTCGAGCGCCTGCAACGCGCCGGGGCCACCGAGGTGGTGCCCGAGACCTTCGAGGCGAGCCTTACGCTCCTGTCACATCTGCTGATGCTGCTCAAGGTGCCGGTAGGGCGGGTGATCCGGACCATCGACAACATCCGCAGCAATCGCTATGGGATGCTGCGGCTCATATTCCATGGCGACGATGCGCCGGACGGCGATACCATCCTGAATCGCCGCGAGGAATTGTCCAGCGTGATCCTGTCACCCAATGCATGGGCCGTGGGCAGAACCGTGGCGGACATCAATGCACGCGGCGCCCGTGCATCGGTGAGCGCCGTGCGCCGTGATGGCATCGTCGGCCGCGACCCCTCACCGGATACGATGTTGAAGGAAGGTGACGTGGTGGTGCTGTACGGCACCCGCGAGAACCTCGAGCATGCCGAGTCGGTGCTGCTGATGGGGTGATTTCCATCACCCCTGGAGCTTGCGCGTTACTGGAATGGCTTTCTTGAACTCCACCAGGATCACGTGTCAGCTGCGCGACTCAACATGGCGTTTGAAGTTGTCCAGAATGGCTTGCCACCCCGCCCGCTGTTGCTCGATGGAATGACTGGATTCGCTGTCGAATCCAACTCGTACCGTGACACCCTTCGGGCTGTCGGCGAACTCGACCTTTGCGCAGCGATCGCCGAATGAGTATTCGATCAGCCTGTTCTTGACGATCCGGGTGTAGGTCCCGGCAAAATCAAAGCCCATACTTCCATCCTTTGCCTCCATGCGTGAGGAAAATGCCCCACCGACACGAAGATCCACGGTTGCCGCGGTGGTGTGCCAATCATCCGATGCAGCATTCCATCGTTTGATGTCTCCGGGCGTTGTATACGCGCGCCACACTTCATCAACGGGCGCAACGACGACGGTTTCGACATCGATCTTCATGAAATTTCTCCCGGTTACAGGAAGCAAGCGTATGGTTCTGCGACGGCTTGCGCAGCGGATCATCTGCTGTATCCGGCAGTTGAGCCGTCCTCATTGACGCACATAGCGCAGATGTGTGGCTGCCGGGCCGTCAAGCACCCTGTCAATGCGAAACCTCGGTCCCGGCTCGCGCAGGTTTTCGAAAAGGCGCCGCCCGCCGCCGAACAACACGGGCGCCAAAGCAATTTCCAGCTCATCGACGACACCCAGATTCAGATACTGCTGGATGACATCCGCTCCGCCTGCAATACGAATATCACGCCTGCCCGTGGATTCGCGCGCCAGATCCAGGGCGCGCTCAGGTCCGTCGTTGACGAAGCTAAAAGTTGTCCCGCCGGGGCGCACCCAGGATTCGCGCTTTTCATTGGTCAGAACGTATACCGGCGTGTGAAACGGTGCATCCTCCGGCCAGGTTCGCTCGCCCTGGTCGAACATCCGCTTGCCCATGATGTTCGCTCCGGTCCGCTCGAAGGTACTGCGAACCAGGTCATTCACCGGTCCGGTCTCTCCTCCGGCTCCGAACTTGAGGCTTTCACGAAAGTATTGCTGACTGAGGAGCCAGCCCATCAGCCCACCCCACTTCGCACCCCAGTTCCTGTACCCTGGATTCTGCATGGTCATTCCTTCCGGTGCCATGTAGCCGTCGAGGCTAAGCCCGATGTTGATGAACACTTTGCTCATGAGATGCCTCTCGTGTCAGTGAAGATGATCCGGCTCGAATCCGGAAATGGCTTCCAGCTCCCAGTATCCTTCTCCAGGACGTCCATCACTCTGGATCGCCTGCCATCAGTACTTCATCGCGACAACTTTCTCCTTCGTGCCACGCAGCTCTTGCTGGAACTCCATGGACGCAGACATGACTGTACCCTGCCACACCGACCTCCACTCGCCGTTCAGATGCCACCCCACTTCACCTTCACCCGGAATGAGCAAGCCCTGCTGTCTGAAGTACCGGCGGAATTTCCCCTCCCATGCGACCTTCCTGTAGCCTCCGTCAAAAGTACCCCAGCGGCCAGGCGTGTAGATGCCAGTCACCTCGTCTTGCGAGTTGAAACGGAACTCGAGTGATACGGCCGTCACCTCGTCGGCGAGCGTGGCAATCGCCGTGTGGTCATCCACGGGCGCCCAGGTCAGGTGCGGCGAGGGCAGGAGCGCGGACGGATACCAGACTGCCTCCGCAAGAAAGCGATGAAGTGCCCCGGAATTCATTTCCATGTTCCCTGCCGCGGAAGCGATGGGTATGGCGGAAAGCAGGAGTACACGCCCGCCACCGATTCCACCGAGCAATGAATCCGCCACCTCGACGCGCAGCAGTGGCGCGATCGATGCGTGTGCCGTCCACAGAAACTCGGTCGTTTCCGGGGATATGACCTGTGATGCGGTGAACTGCATCCAGCGATCGCTCATTGGATTCGCGCGAATGAAGCCTGCTTGCTCATATCGGATGAATTTCAGAATACGATCCGGTGGCAGCACATGATTCAGGTAGCGCCGCACCGGTGGCGGCAGCTCCTCCAGAGACCGGGGGAACTTCGACTGCACGGGCTGTCGTAGAGCCCGAGCTTGCAGATCCGCAACCGCTGAAGACAAGGCTCTTGCCTGGTACCACCGTGCCGCCCACAGCGCCGCGGCCAGAACGGCGATGATGATCAGGGAATATTTGCCAATCGAGCCGGTCACTGGACTGAACATCCAGGCACCACTTGCGACTCAGATCCTGGCCGGGTATGTCCAGAGAGAGCGATACGCCGATCGAAAATGCCAGGCCAGTGCTGCCAGAATTGCTGCGTTCAACGTGCCCCAGAGCCATGCAGAGTCGAGAAGCGTGTCCGTGAAGAAAATGACGACCGCGACAGGCGCCAGCAGCACCAGACCCAGTGGCGCCGTACGGTAGAAACCCAGGGCGCAAGCCGATGCCACGTAGGTAAGCGCAAGCAAGGGAAACATGAATCCGGTCTTGCCCAGGGCGTCCTGAAATGCCGCGGACGCGACGCTTGTCTTCGGGTGCGGCGCCGAAAGGATGCCCATGAGAGACAGCGCGAGATAGCTGCCAACGAACAGATAGTACGCTGCGTACAGGTAACGAAGAGCGCGCCACGGAATCGAGTCAGTCACGATTGCACCTCTTGCCCATCAGGGCCTGATGTTGAAGGCCACCTGCCTGCGAAAGCGGGCGGGACCGCCTCGCGGGCTGATCATTGATCATTGCGGTCTGGACAAGGCCCCTTCGATGATATCCGTGTTCTGCGAATCGATGATGCGCCAGGTGCCGCCAGTCTTCTGCAGCACATTGAGCAGGATGCCGTTCCGCGCCGGCAGCGGCCCACCTTCCGGCGACACATGCCCCTCCAGCGTCCAGCGACAGCGCGCGATTGCGATGCCAGGTGCCGGGAAGCGGACTACGACCTCATGGATGCTCAGTCGACTGTTCCTGAACATCGTTTGATGGGTGAACTGATGTGCGCCCTTGATCTCGGGTCGCCCCTTCCACCACAGGCCTACAACATTCACGAACTCCGCATCTTCCGCAAAGAGATCCGCGAAGGCGTTCATGTCGTGCCGATTCCAGGTCTCCGCAAAAGCGTTTACGACGCGAGTGGCTTCAGCAAGATCGGATGACATGGCGGATCTCCGGGGCCAAAAGCGGAAAATCAGCGGCGCGCACAGTGCGTGAACCTCACGCGGTTGTTACTTGTTGCGGTCGTCAATTGGCTGCCATGGCTGTTTTACCACGTTGATTTGCCTGCTGCCAGGGATAATGCCGACCATGACGCCCGGAGCCGATACAAAGTTGCCAATGGCAACTCCGGGGCCTGCGCCAAGAGCTGCGCAAGATTCCCGAGGACCAATCGACCTCGAGTATTCCTTGCACTTGCGGGAGGACTCCCGATGCGATTCTTTCAGGCTGCATCAACATGACGAACAGCAAGCAGATCCCGTGATCCGACGGGACGGATCTGATGCGTATCAAGAGTAACCACGGCCTGTGGGCAGCTTGACGGCCGCCTTCGTCGATCGGAACGGCGCCCACGGGAAGACCGACAAACACAAATCGATCGTCGTCGCGTCGAGGGCGTAAACCGTCTCGGCCAAGTCCACGCCGAAGGGTTCCTCGGCGTACAAGGCGCGCGCGATGCCGATCAATCGCTCGGCGAAGTTCGCGCAAATACGCCAGTCGCGTTTCGCGTTGGCATTGGCCAGCGTGTTGCGCGAGACGTTGCCGCGAATCCCCGGGTGGCAAAGCTTCGCGGCTTGAGCCCGGAGGCTCGACTCGATATCCCGCAGACTCTCTCGGTACGTCAGTTGGGCGAAGGCCATGCACAGGTATTGATCGAGGCAAGAGAAACTCTTGACCTTGTGTTCCCCGGCGTACCGCGCCACGCACCGGCGGAACGTAGTCAGCGGCAAGTGGCGCATCAACTGCGAAAAAGCGAGCTGCCCTTGATGCATCGATCGACTCCGCGGCGGGGGCCGCGGTCACGGTGCGCGAGGCCGAATCGATGTTCAAATCGAGACCAAGAAAATATGGCGGTTTCTGTATCATGTTCAACTACCTGAACACGTCGTCCCCTTCAACGTTGGGACACAACTGCTGCAGCCACATAGGTGAATGCGAGCAATGGAAACATGAACCCGGTCTTGCCCAGGGCGCCCTGAAGGGCTGCGGACGCTTCGCTGATCTTCAGATGCGGCGCGGGAAGCGCACCCACGGAAGACAGCACGAGACAGATTCCGATGAGAAGATAGTACGCCGCATACAGATAGCGAAGGACTCGCCATGGTATTGGATCAGACATGGTTGCACCCCCTGCCGATTCTGCGCTGATGTGGTGTCGATCTTACAGTAGCCGTAGTCAACAGATTCGACGAGGCACGCGCCGGCGCCACTACCCGAGTCGGCTATCGACTGGACGCCAGACGCGCATTGGCTGCAATACGCCAGCCAAACGCGACGCCCAGAACCGGTGCGACGGCCGCACAGATCAAATACCACACCAGCGGGTTGTGCCAATTGATCAACCGGACCAACGGAAAATTTCCCACGAGCAATGCCGCCGCCCATGCAATGGGCGCGATCCCGGCGATGATCAATTCAACCGTTGAGCCGGCGAGACGAAGGAGCCCGTAGCCAGTTGCTGCACATACGACGAACTCAAGAATGACCGCAACATGATTCCCCAGGGTCATGGATCCGAGCGGCCTGCTACCCATTGCAGGAACGTATTGTGACAACAATTCCTGGGCGCCCGCCGCCACCACGATCGCCAGGGCGGGAAACAGCAAGGCAAGAGCGAAGCGCGCAACCCTTCTCACGGCGATGGCCAGCCTGTCAGTTCAAACATCATGTCAGGCACGTGCCACACGGCAGTTGTAGCATCCGGGACCCACATTATGGATATGCAGATAACTCACGCCTTCATTGGTCAGCAGGTGGCGGATGGTATCCCCCGGTTTTTCTCCATTAACGACCTCCGCGCCCAACATCATGGCCGTCGCATCGTATGCACGGATGGACAACAGGCGATGCCTGAACATGGTCGGGATTTCGTCGATGTCCGAAGTATTCAATCCGTCCCACGTCTGAGGGCCTTCATGCATCGCTGCCATTGCAGCATGCGTTTCCTTGCTGGACCGGCGGGCACTTGACCGAACCGCAGGAGCAGAACACGCAGCAGTCTCCGGGCAGGGGGCGCAGCCAGGTGTGACATGACGTGCACTACCGGCATAGAACAGGTAGATGCTCCAGTCATGGTGCCAGACCACCCACAACGCAAACAGCACGGCGAGGGGGCGAGTCCGATGGCAGTTCCCAACGATCCGGGCGCCGGAAAGCAACCCGCGCAGGACATCGCCGAGACCAGCGCACCCAGGCTGCCGGTCTTGTCCAGTGCACGACTGATGTTCATCTCGATCCCGGAGGCTTGTCGCCCATGGCAGTGCAGGAGTGGATGCCACGCTTCGGCCGCAGCTTCCGGCCACTGCCCGGTACGTTGGCAACGGCGAGTCCGACCATGAATGCGGCCTGCCCGCAGGTCTTGCTTGCATCGGTCACAGACCGAGCACCAACCTCAGCCCTTCGTCGACCCGCTGCATTGCTGGAATTGGCAGCGTCTTTACGCGCAAAGTCAGCAACGTGCGATCCACGGTGAGAACCTGGGATACATTGACCACAGACACCCTTGGGAGGCCACCGTCTGACTTGCTGAGACGCACGTTGCCAGGCGCTTCGGCGAGCGCCAGGTTGGAGGTAATTGCCGCCACCACGACGGTGTTGATACGGCTCTGGTTGAACGGGTTGGACTGAACGACCAGCACAGGCCGGCGAAGGCCTGGACCAGAGCCGGCAGGCTCAGGCAACGACGCCCACCACACTTCACCACGCGTCATGGCTCAGCGACGCGAACTGCGCTGACGAAAGCTCAGGATCAACCGTGGACTTCTCGACGTCGTAAATTGCATTCAGCTTTGCGGTTACAGACGGGCCGCTGTGATTGGCCAGGTACTCCTGGAGCGCTTCCGAAAAGATCTGGCTACGCGGCACGCGACGCTGTTTCGCCAATCGCTCGGCGGCATCGAAAACCGGATCCGGCAACGAGACGGCCACTTTCATGCGGCAATGGTACTACCACAGTATGACCAATGCAATTCATGACACCATCATGAAGCAAGGTGACGGCCACTGCATTTGCAACCTGTCTCCGCCCCGGTGTGACGCAGTTCTCGCATTGACGAGGAAATCGGGACGTACGTCCCGCCCGGTCTTTACAGGAGCGAGACGCTTCGCTCATATTTGCAGCCGCTGTTTCAAGGGCAAACCCGCCGAAAGGCGGGGACGCAAAGCCTCCGGTCTAACGGGCTCGATTCGAGGGCTCAACGATAGCGGGGTTGCCGGCGAGCCATCGCTTTGCCCCACAGCCTGTGTCGATGACCTGTGTCAGCAGCTTGGGGAGATTCCATGGATTCGAAAGTCGACCGTTCACCGCAGGTTGACGCGTCGGGCGTGTTCCGCCGCCCGCGCGTGGTGCTGAAACCGAAGCGCGCCGAAGACATTTCCGTCATCCTGCAGAACACCCGCGCCTATCCGGCCCCGGTTCGCCCGCTGGGCGCCGACTATTCCCAGGCCCGTTGCGTGGGTGGCGATGGCGGCACGACGCTGGACACGGCCCCGCTCAACAAGATCATCGAAATCGCGGGCAACACGGTTCGGGCGCAGGCCGGTGTGCGCGTGGGCGAGATGGTCCATGCCCTGGCTGAGCGGGGTCTGGAGCTGCCGCTGACACCGGAGATCGCCAACATCTCGCTGGGCGCGGTGGCCACCGCCACCCTGCCGCAGCCCTCGCTTTCCGATGGCATGTCTCACCTGTCCTCCTGCGTCACTGCCATCAAGCTCGTGACCCCGCAGGGCCGGGAGATGACCGTGACCGAACGGGAGGCGGACCTGATGCGTGTGCTGCGCTCCAGCTTCGGCCTGCTCGGCGTGGTGCACGAAGTCACGCTGAAGGTGCGAGACATGGTGCCGGTGAAAATCGACTACCAGAGTCATTCGCTCAGGGAATTCAGGGCGCGCTTCGACGGCCTGATCGGTGCGCCCGGCGCCATCCGGCTGCAGATCCTTCCGTTCAGCGACCGCGTGACCGTGGAGCGGCGCATGCTCGACGAGGAGGCCAGCACCAGCCGCTCTGGAATCTGGCAGATCCGCAATTCGGTGATGAAGAATGTGCTGCCGGCCTTCGGCGCCTCGGTGGGCGGCGTGCTGGCTGTGCCGGGCCTCAAGCATCTGGTCATGTCCGGCATGCAGCGCGCTGCCCAGGCCACGCTGGACCGGGCAGCGCGGGGCGTGGTGATGTACGCGCACGAGTGGATGCGAGAACTCCCGCGTGAAGCCTGGAAGGCCCGCCACACTTACAGTCTGTGGTCCTTTCCGCAGGCGGATTTTCCGTTGATCCTCGAGCAGTACTTCGCGTTCTGCAACGCGTACCACCGCCAGCACCGCTACCGCAGCCACCTGATCCACAACTCATCCCGACTGCATCGTGACCGGGGTTCGCTGTTTTCGCTGAGCTACGACGGTCCGGCATTCACCATCGAACCCTCATCGAGTGGCGAGAAGGGCTGGGACGATTTCCTGATCGACTTCAACGATTTCGCGTCGAAGCTGGGCGGCACACCCACCTTCAACCAGACCCGCGCGCTGCAGCCGCAGCACGTATCCAGGGCCTTCGGCGAACGGCTCAAGCTGTTCCGCTCGCTGCGAAAGCGCGCTGATCCGATCAACCGGCTGCAGCACAGCTATTTCGCCAACCTCCTGGGGTAGGCCGGACCGGAAAGGGCCGGCTTGCCCGCTACAACCCGGAGACGATGCGTGCCTTGATGGCCTCGTACTCGGAGTCGGTGATGAGCCTGGCTTCCAGCATCTCGTGCGCCTGGCGCAGGCGCCGGGTGGTTTCCGATTCGCCGGTTCCTGAACCGGGCGCGGGACCGGCCGCCTCGGTGCCGGCGAATGCCTGCGGAGCGAACTGGACGCCGCCGGACTTGGCCCGCAGCTCTTCCAGCTCACGCACGCGGCGCTTCTCGCGCCACGCCTGGTCGTGCTGCTGGCAGATCCGATACAGGCCTTGTGCCTGATCCTTGCGCAGGCCGGTGAAAGTCCAGGTTCGATCCACGCTGGCGCTGATGTTGAGATCGGCATCGGACTGCGCCACCAGGGTCAGATCCGCGCCGAAAATGCCGGCCCGGATGCGCGCCTCCTTCAGATCCTGCCAGCGGATGTCCGCTGTGTCGTAGCCCGCGATCAGCTTGCGTGTCAGGGCGATGAAGCGGCCCGTCGTGGCCACCAGGATCACCCGACGATGCCTGAGCGCGAAAATGCGTCGCTGTGTGGCCCATGCCTCCACGGTCTCGCCGGTGGTCAGAAGACTGTTCAGGGTGCCCAGTGCCGACTGCACCCTTGGCTCATCCGACTGGATCTCGCTCATGACTGGACCTCTTCTTGCTGGATCCGATGGCTTGGGCTGACAGAGTGCCAATGGTCACCGGGCCGGTCAATGGAAAAACCGATCCGCTTCGCTCCCCCGGGCAAACCTGGGTTTCAGGTTTCCGTAAACCGGTGCCTCATGTAGATGGTCGCACCGACCAGAGCCGCGCCGATGGCCAGTCCCAGCCACATCTCCCCGCTGCCGAAAAAGCCGGCGGGATCGACGAAGCTCGACAGGGAACAGGGCAGTTCGAGGTGGCCGGTGCCGATGGTGGTATGCCGCATGCACCCTGACGACCCCGCGAAAGCTGCGTTGCCGTAGCCCACCATGTGCGCCATCAACGCCTGCCACAAGACCGTTGTACCCACCAGCTTCGACTCCACGTAGCAGGCCGCCAGCGGCAGCAGCAGGGCCCACAGGGTCACCGCCTTGCGTGCCCATGAGGAGACGAACATGAACCAGGCGCTGAACGGCAGGAACCACAAGGCGCCGGTCAGGATGGCGTAGACCCCGAGCGCCTGGAGTTGCAGCCAGTCGCCCGGATGCCACAGCGCCTGCGCGATACGCGAGCCGCCACGCACCGACAGCACCAGCGATGCCGCGAATACCGTGAGATCGGCAATGACGAAGTACACCAGCGGTATCACCAGCATCGCCATCGCGAGTTTCGACAGCACGGTCTGGGTATCGGTGATGGGCAGGGATTTCCAGAACAGTACGCTCCGGTCCTTGCGATCCGCGTACAGGCAATCCAGCAGGTACCAGGAAATGTAGACGTTCATGATGAGAAACAGGGCCGACATGCCGATGCCCCCCACCACCAGGGGTCCAAGGAGCCGCAACTGCTCGCTCGAAAGATCCCGCGACAGTTCATCCACCTGGATGTGCCCGAACAGGACGATCACCAGCAACACGCCGGCAACCGCCGCGGGCAGCACCCAGATGGCGCGGTTTTCCCACATCTCACGCCGGAACAGCCAGAGCCAGGTGTTCATGCGGCACCTCTGGACATGGTGGATACGAACAGGTCGGCAATACTGGGCGTGTGCGGCTCACCCAGCCCGGAAAGCCCCGGATCGCCTGGCCGGTCGAAGTACATGAAGGTCTTTCCCATCAATGGGCGGACGTAGAACGGACCCGCAGCCTTTGCTGCCTCCATCTGGTCGGGTTTGACCGCGATGGCCACGTAACGCTGCGCGATCTCATCCACCGGCGTATCCAGCACGATCCGGCCGCGCTCGATGAACATCACGTGGGTCAGCAGGTTCTCGACTTCCTCCACCTGATGCGTGGTGATGAGGATGGTGCGGGTTTCATCCATGTAGTCATTGACCAGCGCATCGTAGAACGCCCGTCGGGCCAGCAGATCCAGCCCCAACGTAGGTTCATCGAGCACCAGGAGCTTCGCATCGATGGCCATGGCAAGTGCCAGGTGCACCTGGGTTTTCATGCCCTTGGACAGTTCCCGGATGCGCGAATCGAGCCGGATCTGCGTCTTCGACAGAAGGCTCATCGCCCGCTCGCGCCGGAATTTCGGATGCACGCCGCCGACGAAGTCCAGACTCTGGGAAACCCTGAGCCAGCCGGGTACGACGGATACATCGGGGATGAAACAGGTGTCCTGCATGACGGCGGCACGGTCCCGGAAGGGATCATGTCCGAACACGCGCAGTTCTCCGGTGTAGGCGGTGAGCCCGAGCACGGCACGCAATGCCGTGGTCTTGCCCGCACCGTTGGGCCCGATCAGGCCGACGATGCGCCCCGGCTGGATTTCGAACCCGGCATCGTCGAGCGCGACGAACTTGCCGTAGCGTTTGCCAAGACCCTTGGCGCTGATCAGGGCGGTCATGTGAGTCCCTCAAGCCTTGTTGTCGGGATTTCGCGGTGGTGAAGCCGGCGGTGTGGAGGCAGGCTTACGGCTGAACAGTTCCTCGGCATTGAATCCGAGCCGGTTGATCACGGCCAGCACCTGCGGCCATTCATCATTCAGGAACCTTTCGCGCTCACCCGCCAGGAGCTGTCGGCGCGCGCCCTCGCTCACGAACATGCCCAGTCCGCGGCGCTTTTCCACCAAGCCCTCGTCGACCAGTTGCTGGTATCCCTTGAGCACCGTCAGCGGATTCAGGCGGTAGTCCGCGGCCACGTTGCGCACTGAAGGCAGGGCATCACCTTCCTTCAGTGCGCCCTCCAGAATGAGTGCCACCATGCGATCGCGCAGTTGGCGATAGATGGGCTGGTTGTCATTCCAGTTCGGGTCCATGGCCGCGACTCTCGCTGTCCAGATCGTGTCGTGGGGAGTTACCACACTAATCTACCAGAGCGCCGGTTTCGTGCCGCGCGACTGGTTACGGACGAAAGACCCGGCCAACGACCTGGCCCGGTGCCGCACCAAAGGCCTGGGACATCATCGAACCGGCCACTGCGCGATGCATCTGCGCATCGAACAGGACCACGGTTCCGCCGAGTACGATGCCGTTCATCAAAAGGGCGAGCGCAAAGGCCTTGAGCTTCAGGGTGATTTCGGTGTTCATGGTTCTCTCCTTCTCGGTTGTCCCAACGGTGTGTTGGTGACTTGGTGTTATATTAATCTACAACACTAGAACAAGCAAGCACCTGATCAACTTTTTTTCGTACCCTCCTAACCCGGCACACCAGGTCGTTCGTTCTTGACCATAACACCATGATTTTCAAGACGAATCGACTTCATCTGGCTATGCCTGCCTTCTGCACGGTTACGTCGATCGGCCCGGAAACGGATGGCATGGGCTTCGGGCTGGCACGTATGCTTCGGGTCATGGACCTTCGTGAGGATGATGCGGAACTCATGCTTCGGTACCAGGCCGGGGATGCGCCTGCATTCGATACCCTCTATGCCCGTCACAAGGGGCCGCTTTACCGCTATCTCCTGCGCCAGGTGGGCAGTGCCTCGACGGCCAACGACCTGTTCCAGGAAGTCTGGATGCGCATCATCGCGAGCCGGCAGCGCTACACGCCGCGTGCAAGATTCGCGACCTTCCTGTTTCGCATCGCGCACAACTGCGCCGTCGATCATCATCGTCGCGCGCGCTCGACACCCGTGGATTCGCAGGAAGACGCTGCCGTCGTGATCGACACAGCATTTGCACCCGACCACGAACGGCCCGACCTCGCGATCGAGTCCCGCCAGCGTCTTTCCCGCCTCGAACGTGCCCTTCACGCGCTTCCCGAGGAACAGCGCGAGGCATTCCTGCTACACGAGGAATCCGGACTGGATGTTGCGCAGATCGCGCAGATCACTGAGGTTGGCGTGGAGACTGCGAAGAGCCGGCTGCGCTATGCAATCGGCAAACTGCGCAGATCGCTCGCCGAGAGCGACGAACGCGTGGCGCAGGCGGGGTGATGGACACAGGTTCCGACAAGCGGTTTGCGCGCGACAGGCTGGAAGTCTCGCGCGCCTATCGGCGGCTTGGAGCCGCGAATCCCCCGCGGGAACTGGACGCACGCATTGCACTTCATGCGCGCGCCGTGCTGGCTCCGCACAGGCAGGTTTCGGCACGCGGCAGGTTCGCCCGGCTCGCGCTGGCGGCCAGCGTGCTGCTGTCGATCATGACGCTGGCCATCATCAACCTGCGTTCAGCACCGCAGAACGCCGAGCCGCCCGTGCATCTGATTCATGCCGTGGCCACACACGATGATCGTGCACAGCTGCGCTACCCGGCGCCACCTGCATTTGCCACGAGACCTTCCGGGGAAAGCAGCCCCTATGTTGCGCCCCTGATCCCGTCGCGGCGCCTGTACAGTACGGACCCGCCGGGCTCCCATCCTGCCAATCCGTCATCTACGCTTGAGTCGGCCATGCGCCGTGATCCACGGCAATGGCAGGCGCATATCGAGCAGCTCGAGCGCGAGGGCCGGAGCGGGGAAGCGGCAGCGGAGCGCAGCGAATTCAGGCAGGTGTATCCCGGCTTTCACTGAATCCCGACGCACCTCGGACGCAGGCTTTCGGATACCATTGGCGTTCATCCGCTGCGACTCATCTGCTTCGAGGAGTTTCCTTTGAAAAAGCCCGTCACCGTCACCATCACCGGCGCCGCCGGAAATATCGGCTATGCGCTCGCATTCCGCGTCGCGTCGGGCCAGATGCTGGGGACCGACCAGCCTGTCAACCTCCGGTTGCTGGAGATTCCGGCCGCCATCGGCGCCGTGCAGGGCGTGGTGATGGAGCTCAACGACTGCGCCTTCCCCACTCTCAACAGCGTCAGTGCCGCCGATGATCCGAAGGTGGCCTTCAGGGACTGCAACTTCGCCATGCTGGTGGGTGCCCGGCCGCGCGGCCCGGGCATGGAGCGCAAGGACCTTCTTCTGGCCAATGCGCAGATTTTCTCCGCGCAGGGCAAAGCGCTGGACGCCGTCGCCAGCCGCGACGTGCGAGTACTGGTGGTGGGCAATCCCGCCAACACCAATGCCCTCATCGCCCAGCACAATGCGCCTTCGCTCAATCCGGCACATTTCACCGCCATGACCCGGCTCGACCACAATCGTGCCGTTGCCCAGCTGGCCGAAAAGACCGGCCATGGTGTCGGATCGATCCGCCGGATGATCATCTGGGGCAATCATTCATCCACGCAATATCCCGACATCAGCCAGGCAACCATCGACGGCAAACCGGCCAGGGAAGCCGTGGACACCGCGTGGTACCGCGATACCTTCATCCCGGCCGTGCAGCAGCGGGGCGCGGCCGTCATCAAGGCACGCGGCGCTTCCTCTGCCGCATCCGCCGCGTCGGCGGCCATCGACCATATCCACACCTGGATGATGGGTACGACCGAGGGCGACTGGGTGAGCATGGCAGTCCCCTCGGACGGCAGTTACGGCATTGCCGAAGGCGTCATCTATTCGTATCCGGTCACGTGCAGCAATGGCACGTACAGCATCGTGAAGAATCTTCCGATCGACGAGTTCAGCCGCGGCAAGATGGCTGCCACACATCAGGAACTGCGGGAAGAACGCGACGGTGTAAGAGAACTGATCTGATCATCCGGGACTCAGCACCCGGATGATCCCGTGGCTGGCGCCCGTCCCGCCTGGCGGGTCCGGTGCGGCTGCGGAGCAGGTTGCACAGGGGGTTTGATCATGTCCACCTTGACCGTGGCGGCCTCCGTGGCCGCATTCGTCCTGTTCCTGGCACTGGTCCTTGCACTGCTGTACCGGCGCGCGCCGCTGTGGCTGTTCACCCTCTGCATGGCGCTGTGTTACGCGGCATTCCTGATGCTGCCAGTACCTGTCTGGCTTGCAGTCCTGGCCGGTGCGCCGCTCGCCCTGCTCGTCCTGCTCACCATCACGCCTCTGCGGGTCCTGCTCATCAGCCGGCCGTTCATGCGCAAGTACACCAGGCTCCTGCCGTCGATGTCGGACACCGAGCGTGAAGCGCTGGAAGCCGGCACGGTCTGGTGGGACGGGGAACTGTTCACCGGAGGACCGGACTGGCCAAAGCTGATGCGGGCCAGAGCGCCGGCGCTGAGCGCCGAGGAACGGACCTTTCTCGATGGTCCGTGCGAGACGCTGTGCGGGATGCTCGATGACTGGGACATCACGCACAAGCGCGGCGACCTTCCGCCCGAGGTATGGGACTACCTCAAGTCACAGGGGTTTTTCGCCATGATCATCCCCAGGCGTTATGGCGGCCTGGAATTCTCGGCCTATGCGCACTCCTCGGTCCTGGTGAAAATCGCCTCGCGCAGCACCACGGCATCTTCCACCATCGCCGTTCCCAATTCGCTGGGTCCCGCGGAACTGCTCCTGCACTACGGCACGGAGGAACAAAAAGAGCATTACCTGCCACGGCTTGCGCGCGGAGAGGAAGTGCCCTGCTTCGCACTCACCGGCCCGCGTGCCGGATCGGATGCCGCCTCCATTCCGGATACCGGTGTCATCTGCAAGGGCACCTGGCAGGGCCGCGATATCACCGGCATCCGCCTGAACTTCACCAAGCGCTACATCACGCTGGCACCGGTTGCGACCGTCATCGGCCTGGCATTCCGGCTGTTCGATCCCGATCACCTCATGGGTGAGCGCGAGGATCTGGGCATCACCTGCGCGCTGATCCCGCGCGACACGCAGGGCGTGAACATCGGTCGACGGCATTTCCCCATCAACATCCCCTTCCAGAACGGACCGGTCTCGGGTACCGATGTGTTCGTGCCCGTGGATTTCATCATCGGCGGATTCAGGATGGCCGGTCAGGGCTGGCGCATGCTGGTCGAGCAGCTTTCGGTGGGCCGCTGCATCTCGCTTCCCTCCAACGCAACCGGCGGCTCGAAGGCGGCTGTCTTTGCCTCTGGCGCCTATGGCCGGATCCGCCGCCAGTTCAACCTGGCCGTGGGACGGTTCGAAGGGGTGGAGCAGGTTCTGGCCCGCATGGCCGGGCGGACCTACATCATGGATGCCGCGCGCTCGGTCACGGCCGGCGCCATCGATGGCGGCGAGAGACCCTCGGTCCCATCCGCAATGCTGAAGTATCACGTCACTGAACTCGGCCGCATGGTCGCGAACGACGCCATGGATGTGCACGGCGGCAAGGGCATCTGCCTGGGACCGAACAACTATCTCGCCCGCGGCTACCAGGCCATCCCGGTGGCGATCACGGTCGAAGGCGCCAACATCCTGACCCGGAGCCTGATGATCTTCGGCCAGGGTGCAGTGCGGTGCCATCCCTTCGTGCGCCGGGAAATGGACGCGGCGCGTGACCCGGACACGAGGCGCGGCGCCCGCGAGTTCGATCAGGCGCTGTTCGGCCACATCGGCTTCACCCTGTCGAACGCGGTGCGCTCCTGGTGGTGTGCCCTGACCTTCGCGCGCTTTTCAGGGGTCCCGGTACAGGGACCGACCCGCCGCTATTTCCAGCACATCAACCGTTACAGCGCATCTTTCGCCTTCGCCACCGACGTTGCCATGCTCACGCTGGGCGGATATCTGAAAAAGAAGGAATCCCTGTCGGGGCGCCTGGGCGACGTGCTGTCCTCGATGTACCTGGCCTCGATGGTGCTCAAGCATCATCAGGATCAGGGCGCTCCGGAACAAGACCTGCCCCTGGTGGAATGGGCTTGCCGGAGCCTGATCTACCAGGCGCAGGAGCAACTGCATTCTTTCCTGCGCAATTTTCCGAACCGGGCGATGGCTGCCCTGATGCGGATGATGATCTTCCCCCGCGGCCTGACTTATTTCGCACCCAGCGACCGGCTCGGGCACGCAGTGGTCGAACTGATCATGACACCAGGCGAGCCGCGCGAGCGGCTCACCGACCTCATCTACAAGACTCCCCATGCAACCAATCCTCTGGGTCTGCTGCAGCAGGCTCTGGAGCTGTCACTGCAGGCCGAACCGCTCGAGCGCCGGATCCGTGCCGAAGGGGTCAAGAGCGGGCGCATCACGGCGCTGGATCCTCCCGGTCAGATCCGGCAGGCACAGTCGGCAGGACTGATCAGCGCCGAAGAAGCGCAGTTCCTGCTCGACTACGATGCCAGGGTCATGCACCTGATCCAGGTGGATGACTTCGCGCAGCACGAGCTGGGAACCCAGGCTTGACCCCAACGACGTCTCCAGCGGCGGCCCCGCCGGCCGACAAGCCGTGGTGCCACAATTGCGGCGCGCCACTGGCGGGCCCGTTCTGCAGCGACTGCGGCCAGAAGGGCGATGTCCACATGCCCACCACACGGGAACTCGTCCTCGAGGCTCTCGAGGGCATCACGCATTCCGACTCCCGCCTGTGGCTGACCCTGAAATACCTGGTGTTCGCGCCCGGCAAACTCACCACCGAGTACGTGGCGGGGCGGCGCGCGACCTTTCTGCCGCCGTTCAGGCTGTATCTGGTCATGAGCGTGCTGTTCTTCGTCGTCGCCTCCCTGGGAGGCGGAAAGCACCCCCAGGCTGCCGGGCTTCAGCCCACTGCCTCCCCGGAAATCACCTGCAAGGATCTTCAGACCGACCTGGGTCCCTCAGTCCAGGATCATCTGACCCGCGCCTGTCAGGGTATCGCCCGGGACCGGGGGAGGACTCTCCTGCACGACGTCCTGGGTCTCGCACCGAAGGTCCTGTTCGTGCTGCTGCCCCTGACCGCATTCTTCAACATGCTGCTGTTCTGGCGTCCGCGGGAACGCTACGTCGTGCATCTGCTGCTGTTCCTGCACATTCATGCCTTCGTGTTCCTGGCACTCACCCTGGCCCTGCTGATCAGCCGCCTTGGATCGGCCTTGCCGGTCCTGGGTGAAACTTCGCAAGTGCTGGTGAGTGCGATCCTGATCTACCTTCCGGTCTACCTTTACCGGGCCTTGCGCAAACTGTTCCGACGCGGCATCGGCAGCACGCTGATCCGGGAAATCGTGCTTCTGGTCAGCTACCTGATCCTGTTCGGGCTGGCCAGCATCGGCGTGTTCCTGTACGCGGCGTGGGAGTTGTAGACTGCGACTTTCCCTGGACGCGGAGATTCCCATGACTCGTCTCCTTTCGCTCGTCATTGCCCTGCTTGCCATCGGTGTCGCATCCGCCCAGGCACCCGCCCCGACCACGGCGAACACGGCTTCCGCGGCGGGTGCACCTGCAAAGGCCGAGGTGTACATCATCTCCCCGCGCAACGGCGCCACGCTGCACGGGGCTTTCACCGTGCGCTTCGGCCTCAAGGGCGCCGGCATCGCGCCCGCCGGGGTGAAGTTCGACAACACCGGACATCATCATCTGCTGATCGACACTCCGCTGTCCGGCCTGTCGCTGGATGCGCCGCTCCCGACCACCGACAAGGTCCTGCATTTCGGCAAGGGACAGACCGAAACCACCCTGACCCTGCCGCCTGGAAGGCACACCCTGCAGCTTCTGTTTGCGGATTACGCACACGTGCCGCTCCATCCGCTCGTCGCCTCCAGGGTCGTCACCATCACCGTCCAGTGACCGCCCACGCCATCCTGCACGTGGACATGGACGCGTTCTACGCGTCGGTGGAAGTGCGCGATGATCCGCGCCTGGCGGGCAAACCGGTGATCGTCGGCGGCACTTCCAGCCGCGGCGTCGTTGCTGCCGCGAGCTACGAGGTGCGCAAATTCGGCGTGCGCTCCGCGATGCCGATGCGCGATGCGCTGAGGCGCTGCCCGCAGGCCATCTGCATCCATCCGCGCATGGCGCGCTATGCGGAAGTGTCACGCCAGGTGTTTTCCATCTTTCAGGAATTCACACCCGAAGTGGAAGGGTTGTCGCTGGACGAGGCCTTCCTCGATGTCACCGCGAGCCAGCGCCTCCTGGGTCCCGCAGACACCATCGCCCGCAACATCAAGACCCGGATCACGAACCTGACCGGACTGACCGCCTCGGTGGGTCTGGCGACGAACAAACTCCTGGCCAAGATCGCCTCGGACCTCGACAAGCCCGATGGCTTCTGCCACATCGACGAGGACAACCTGCGAAGCCTCCTCGACCCGCTGCCCATCGGGCGATTGCCGGGCATCGGACCAAAGACGCTGCCGCGCGTCCAGGCGGCCGGCATCCACACCTTTGGCGATCTGCGGGTTGCACCGGACGGGGCCCTGCACCGCCTGTTCGGCCGGGATGCCGCCCATATCCGGGCACGCGCCTCGGGGATCGATGACCGGCCGGTGGTGCCGGATCGCGACGAGAAGTCCATCAGCTCCGAGGAAACCTTCGACGTCGACCTGCGCGCACCAGCGCAGATCGAGGGACACCTGACGCGGCTTGCCGACAGGACAGCCGCACGATTGCGCGCTGCGAAACTCACGGCCCGCGTGGTCGTGATCAAGGTGCGACGCGCCGATTTCACCACTTGCAGCCGGCGGCACAGCTTCGATCCACCCACCACCGATTCCACGCTGATCATCGACATGGCACGCCGGCTGTTCCGGGACTGGCGGGAGGAATATCCGCGGTGGCCGGTGCGCCTGCTGGGCGTCGGCGTCACCGGGCTGGCACCCGCTTCCCAGGGCGACCTGTTCGAAGCGGACGGCGTCCAATCCACCGCGCGCGATGCCGCCATCGATGCCATCCGCGCGCGGTTCGGCAGCCAGGGGATCATGCGTGGCGGCCTGCTGGCGCCATCGGACAACACAAGGTTTCGCCGCCACCGGGCTTGATATCATCCGCCACGCATGTACACGAGCTTTTTCGGACTCGGCGAAAAGCCGTTCGCCATCACGCCGGACCCGCGCTATCTCTACCTGAGCGAGCGCCACGCCGAGGCGCTGGCGCATCTGCTGTACGGCATCAACGAGTCAGGCGGCTTCATCCAGCTCACCGGTGAAGTGGGCACCGGCAAGACGACGGTGGTGCGCACTCTCCTGTCACGCGTGCCTCAACACGCCGATGTGGCGGTCATTCTCAATCCGCGGGTCACGCCTGCCGAGTTCCTGCTGACCATCTGCGAGGAGCTGGGCGTGTCCCTCAAGGATGGCGAGCGGGGGAGCGTCAAGGAGATGATCGACGCACTCAACCGGCGGCTGCTGGCGACCCATGCCGGCGGCCGGCGCGTCATCATCATCGTCGATGAAGCGCAGAACCTCGAAGCCGATGTCCTCGAACAGGTGAGGCTGCTCACCAATCTGGAGACCGCGACCCAGAAGCTTCTGCAGATCATCCTCATCGGGCAACCCGAGCTTCGCGAACTGCTGGATCGCAACGACCTGCGGCAACTGGCGCAGCGCATCACCGGGCGTTATCACCTGCATCCGCTGTCACGCGAGGAGACCCGCGGCTACATACGGCACCGCCTGCGCGTGGCAGGTGCCTCCGGCGAGATCTTCACGCCCGGTGCGCTCGACGAGGTCTACCGGATTTCCGGCGGCATCCCGCGTGTCATCAATGTCACCTGTGACCGCGCGCTGCTGGGCGCCTTCACCACCGAGACCCGCCGCATCAATGCAGCGTTGGTGCGACGTGCGGCGGGCGAAGTGTACGGGCGGCGTTTCACGCCCGCCTGGTTGCTGTGGAGTGCCGGTGCGGCAGTGGTGGTTCTTCTGGGCGCCACAGGCCTGTTCCTGCTGCGCCAGTCCCCGGGCCCCGAACCGGTTGGCGTCTCCCCGGTTGCCGTGCCGGACAATCCGGGAGTGCGCGGGAGCAGATCCACCCCGAGCGCAGCCCAGGCCGGGAAGCTGCCGCTTGCTGCCGACGCATCGATGCCCACATCGGGGAGTTCGGCGGGAGTCATTTCACGAGGCCCTCCGATCGCCACCATGGCGGACATCCTGTCGGCAGATCCGGCCCGGACCACGACTGCTGCGGCCTTCCGCCGGCTGCTGGCCCTGTGGGGCAAGGTGCTGACCTCGGACAAGGACCCCTGTGCCCAGGCCGCCGTGGACGGCCTGGCCTGCCTGTCCGATCGCGGCTCATGGGGTCAGCTTCGTGCACTGAATCGCCCTGCCATCCTGGATCTCAACGATGATCGCGGTGGCACGGCTCATGTCGTGCTCACGGGACTCACCGACGAGTACGCCACGCTTGCGCTGGGCGAGAAGGGCCAGCGCGTGGCCCTTCCGGACATTTCGCGCTACTGGATGGGAGGCTACACGCTGGTGTGGAAGCCCCGCAGCGGCAAGCCACGCGAACTGTCTGCCGGCATGCGGGGCGAGCAGGTTCAGTGGCTGCGCAGGAGCCTTGCGGCCGTCCGCGGCGACACCAGTGGCGTGGAGCCGCCCAACGTGTACGACAAGGCACTGGTGATCGCAGTGCAAAACTTCCAGCGCGAGCATCGTCTGACAGCCGACGGTGTCGCCGGACTCACCACCCAGGTGATGCTGGACACCGCGCTGGCTGAACCAGGCTCCCCCCTGCTGCAACCGGGGCCCAGGCGCGGCGGCTGAGGAAATCCCATGTCGTTCATTCTCGATGCCTTGAAGAAATCCGAATCGGAGCGCCAGCGCCAGAGTGTTCCGAGCCTTCTCGACATTCCCCTGCCTGCCAGCAAGTCGCGCCTGCCCATCTGGGGCATCCTGCTGGGACTGCTGTTGGGTGTGAATCTGGTGGTACTGGTGGTTGTTCTGGCAAGACACGATGCTGCCCGGCCGGTCGCCTCCCGCGTGACCAGTGAACCGCTGCAGGAACGGCCGCAGCCCCGCCCCTCACCGGCTGCAGCACAGCCGGCACCGTCCGCGGCACAAACGGCTACTGCTGCAGCACAGCCTGCATCTGCGCCGGCTTCGACCCCTGCGGCGGCTCCTGCGGGCACACCGTTCAGCCCGATGGATGCCGCGCCCGTGTACGCACCGGAAATTCCCGTCGACCAGGGCAATGCCAGCGCGCGCGAAGCAACCTCTGCCGCGGATTCTTCCCGGATGCAGGTTGTCCGGCCGGAACCCGCAACGCCGGCCCAGACGACCTTGCCGTCGAAAGCACTGATTCCACCGGATCCGAACGAAGTCGTACCCACGCTCCAGGAACTGAACCTTTCCGGCAATCACGCCATCCCCGACCTGCATCTGGATCTGCATGTCTATGCCGCACGACCTGCGGATCGCTTCGTGTTCATCAACAATCGCAAGTACAAGGAGGGTTCCACGCTGCAGGAAGGTCCGACGGTGGAGCGCATAACCCGCGACGGGGTGCTGCTGCGATACCAGAGCCTGCGCTTCCTGCTGCCACGACAGTAAGATGCACGCCCATTCCTGGTTGAATTCCCGATCCGGCACCGGCCCGTTCCTGGCAGGCTCGCTCATGGCAGCTGCAGCGCTGCTGCTGTGGAGCTGTGGTCGGCAACCCCCTCACGGCAACCAGCCGGCCCGCCTGATAGCCGATTTCTCCGGAGGTCATGTCACCCTGCGCGGATCACTGCCCGATGCAGGCGCCCATGATCGCGTGCTGGAGCGCGCACACCAGCTGTATGGGCCAGGCAATGTGCAGGACCGGATCGAGGTGTCCGCTCAGGTCGCGGAAGCGCCATGGGTGTCGGGCGATGCCTTGCTGCTGCCCCTGGTCGAATCCGGTATCAGCGACGGGCAGGTGGTGTTCGACGGCCAAAGGCTGCAGCTCATGGGGCAGGTTCCCACACAAGCCATCCGCGACCAGATTGCCACCCGCGCCACTCGTGCCGCCGGCAACGGCATCACCGTGGCGGACGAACTGCAGGCATCACGCTGACCGGAAGTCCGGTCAGCCGCCTTGCGCAAGCCGGATCAGGGCCTCTCCGCTCACCCGATGGATGATCCAGTCGGTCATCGGTTTCGCGCCCAGGCTTTCGTAGAAATCGCGTGCAGGCCGGTTCCAGTCCAGCACGGCCCATTCGAAACGGCCGCAACCGCGTTCCAGGGCCAGTGCCGCCAGATGCACCAGGATCGCCTGACCGATCCCGTGGCCGCGGAATTCAGGCTTCACGAACAGGTCTTCCAGATACAGCCCGGGCTGACCCAGGAAAGTCGAGAAATTGTGGAAATACAGGGCAAAACCCGCGGGTGAGCCTTTGTAACGGGCGATGAGCGCTTCGGCTGAAGGGCGATCGCCGAACAGGGACTGCCTGAGCTTTTCCTCGGTCGCCACCACTTCGTGTCCGAGCTTTTCATATTCGGCCAGACCATGGATGAGCGCCAGCACCAGCGGAATGTCGGCAGGCTGCGCCGGGCGGATTTCCAGATCGTTCGATTGCGCCATGGCCTGCTCCCGGAGTTCCCTATTCGGCCACGTACCAGCGATTGTCGAGCTTCACCAGGGTAACCTTGTCATAGGGCAGACCCTCGCCTTTCAGGTCATACACCTGCTTCAGGCCTCCGTGTTCCACCGCTGGCTCCCTGGCAGCCGCCAGTTCCAGCCCCACCCGGAACCGCTCACGGGTCTTCTCGTTGAGTTCGCAGCCACGCACGATGGCGTCGAAGGACTTCTGCGTCATGGTCTTGCTGAAGCCGGGCTCCATCACATCGAGGAAATAGGTCAGGCAGTTGCCCTTCCTGAGCAGATCGATGCCCCTCGCCAGCAAGGCGTCGGCGGCCGGGTCCTTCGCGATCGATGCCGGCGCTGGCACCACCGCCGGCGCGTAGTCGGGTGCCTCGTTCAGCACTGCATCCACGTAGGACTCGATTCCCGAGGGTATTGCGCCGCGCCACTCCTTGCCCGAGGGTATCAGGCTGACCACCTGCACGATGGTGCGCCGCTTCAGCCGCTCCACCCTGGTCAGCGATGCGCGGACCACGACATGCAGCATCTGGCCTTCGCGGACACTGCCCAGCGCCTTGAACTCATCGTATTTCGCGGTGCGTGCCGGGAGCTTTGCCAGGATGGCCAGCAGCATGTTCTCCGGTGTCATCCGCCGCAGGTCATCCAGGGTCGGACCGGCGCCAAACAGCGTGGTACGGATCTGCCTGCGGCCGCCTTCGGCCTCGCGCTCGGCCGCGAGCAGCACCTTGTCGTGCAGGCGCTGAACCTCGGCAGGTTCGTACAGGATCACCGCGGCACCGGGACCGCCGCTGGTGGTGAGCTGGACGATGGCCTCGGCGGTCTTTTCCGGCGACTCCGACCACGCCGGGATGCAGGCCGCCAGCAGCGCCAGCCCGAGGAATATCGCCCTGATCGCCCTTCCACTCATGCCCGCCTCATGCTCCTGATCCACAACACCGTGCGCGCATCGGCCCAGCCACATGCAGCAATTATGCGATGATTATCCCATGCGAAAGATCCTTGTGCTTACCATGCGCGGGCTGGTCACCGTGCTGCCACTGGCGCTGACCGTCTACGTCATCTTCTGGATGGTCCGGTCGGTTGAATCGGTGCTCAGAAGCCTGTTGCTGGGCTCACACCTCATCGCACCGGCCCGTTACTGGCCGGGCCTGGGTCTGGCCTCCGCTTTCGTGCTGCTGCTGTTGATCGGCGTCCTGGTGAACGCCTATGCCGGGAAGTTCGTGCTGAATTTCTGGGACGAGATGCTCGGCCGGATTCCCGTCATCAAGACCATCTACAGCAGCTTCCGCGATGTGGTGAGCATGTTGCCCTCCGGAAGCGGGGAGAAGCGCGACCTGCAGCGCGTGGTGCTGGCGAGGTTCGGTGAAGTGCGCGCCATCGGTTTCGTCACGCGCGAGGATGTTCCGCGCGCACTGCTGGATGTGGGCGGTGAAAACTGGGTGGCGGTGTATTTTCCGTTGAGCTATGCCTTCGGCGGATACACGGTGTACCTGCCCCATCAGTCCCTGCAACCCCTGGACATCCCGGTCGAGGAAGCCATGCGGCTGGCGATCACGGCAGGCTTGTCCGCCGGCGCCGGGCGCTCGAAGTCCGGCTGAAGCCCTGGCTCGGTCAGCGATTGAGCCGCCGCGGTCCGCTGACCCAGGCATTGTTGCGCACGAAGAACCGCAGCGGCAGATCCGCGGCCCGGTTGATCCCGATGCGGACACTCACACCGATGTCATCGATCCCGGTCCCGTCCTCGGCCAGCCACAATTCCTTCCCCTGAAGCAGATCGATGCCATCCAGGCGGCGATCCACGCACAGCGCCCGTCCCAGACGGCCAGGACCCTTGCACAGCGCCGTTTCGGGCAGGTGTTCCTGGCCGCGCCGCAGCAGCGCAACTCCCTGCAGCGGCTGGGCGGCCCGCAGCAATACGCCACAGCCGGTGCCGGCCGCTTCGCTCGAGACATTCAGCAGCCACCAGGCTCCATAGCACTGATACACATAGGCGTGCCCCGGCGGCAGGAACAGGGAGCGGTTGCGCTCGGTGAGGCCGCGGAACCCATGACAGGCAGCGTCACCCGGCACATAGGCTTCGGTCTCCACGATGCGCACCAGCGCAGTCGAGCGGCCCATCTTCCGCGCCACCAGCTTGCCCAGCAGGTAGCGCGCCAGTGTGACCGTGTCGGCGGGAAGTTCCCGGCGCCGCAGGCGCCGTGGAGACCGGTTCACTCCTCCGGACCGGATCCGATCTGTGCGGGCGATCAACCGGACATCGCGTAGGGTACCGACCTGTCGGTGGCCGGCAGGGGCGTGAATCGCAGGCGCGCCTTCATCGGCGGCTCGACCAGGATCTGCCGGCGCACCAGGTTGGCGTAGGATCGATGTTCAAGCATGCCGGACTTCAGCGCGGCGGCCAGCTCCAGCTCACCGGTGAATCCGGCGAGGCTGTACTGGCAGAACATCTGGAAATACTGTGCATACAGCCGCTGATACCGTGCCAGCAGCCTGAAGCCGTTGGCATCATTCACCGCATCCACCAGCACTTCGGTGCACAGCCCGCTGGAGGCCGCCATGATGAACTGGCGATGCTCGCTGATCACGGCCTCGCGATGATCGATGCACCCGTAGAACATGCGCAGGAGCTCTGCACGCCGCTCGCCAGTGACCTTCCAGTTTCTCAGATAGTCGACCAGGCCACGCCGGTGCACCAGGCTCAGCGCGATCCTGCGCAACTCCATGGCCTGTCGCACCGCTCCATCGCAATGCGCCACCTCGCGCATCTGCCTCGCGTAGCTTGCTTCCCAGCGCTGGTATTGATGTCCGTCATCGAGCAGGCGCGCAACAGGCACGCGGTAGTAGTCGGAGTGCGCGTCGGTGCACCACAGCGCGCGCTCCGACGTGGTCATCAACTGAACGAAGGTGATCGGAGCGGGTCGACGCATTCCTTGTTTGACTCCGAAGGATCCGGGTGATTCTCGGGTGCAAACCCTCGATGCGCCTATTGTGCCGCTCAGCGATCATTCCGTCGATACCTCATTGTGAATTTGTTGCGACCGCCGCATCGTGGCTTGCGAACCACGCGAGGATGTACTGAACCTTGGCGATGAGCTGGCTCGGGCGTGCGGAGATGTCATGCGAGGCGCCGGGGACACGCACCAGTGCCGTGTCCACCTTGCGCAGCTTGAGTGCTTCGTAGAATTGCTCGGCCTCGCCGGTGGGTGTGCGGTAGTCCACCTCGCCGCTCATCAGCAGGGTGGGCGTCACCACGTTCCCGACGTAGGCCAGCGGCGAACGACGCCAGTATGCCTCGCGGTCCTCCCAGGGCGGTCCCGCGAACCAGTAACGATAGAAGTAGTTCGTACCATCCGCAGTCAGCACGAAACTGGTCCAGTTGATCACCGGCTTGACCACCGCCGCCGCCCGGAAGCGGCCGGTGTGTCCGACGATCCAGGCCGTCAACACGCCTCCGCCGCTCCCTCCGGTGACGAACAGGCGTGCGGGGTCGATGTAGCCGCGCGCCAGGACCGCATCCACGCCCGACATCAGGTCATCGTAGTCGTGATCCGGATAATCATGATGGATCAGATTCCCGAACTCCTCGCCATAGGAATCGCTCCCCCGGGGGTTCATGTACAGCACCACGTAGCCGGCAGCGGCATACAACTGCAGCTCCGCGGCAAATCTCGGGCCGTAGTTCGCCACCGGCCCGCCGTGGATCTCCAGCAGCAACGGATACTTCCGGTGCTCGTCGAACCCGGGCGGCGTGATCACCCAGCCCTGCACGCGCCGCCTGTCGAAGCCGGACTCGACGTGGAACTCCTCGACCTTGCCCAGGGTGCGGAAATTCAGCAGGTTGTCGTTCAGGCGAACAATCGTGCGGATGTCCTTCGGCGAACTGCCCACCGCCAGGGCCGCCGGCGCATAGGGGCTGACCCGCGTGTAGGCGAACCGGCCGTTCTTCGCGACGCTGTACGCACCACCGGCATACGGGCGGGAGACGTCGAGACCGCCCAGGTCTTCGGCCATCACCCGGATCTTGCCATCCAGATCCACGGTGGCCAGCCGGGTACTGCCCTGGTCATCGTACTGGAAATACACATGCTGCGAATCGGCGGCCCATTGCGGGTTGACGACATCCCGGTCCAGCGTCGGGCTGACCACGCGTGCATTGCGGCCGTCGATGTCCGCCACGTACAGCCGGGTCACCTGGTAGAACTGATGATGATCATCGAAACCCAGCCAGGCGATGCGACGCCCGTCGGGTGACACGGCCACCGAGTTGTCCGGACCACGCCGGTCGGTCAGCGCAGTCAACGAACCATCGCGCAGATCGATGGAATAGATCTCGGTGTCCACCGGCTCGTACTCGGCATCCGGGCGGCGGTTGGCCGAGAGCAGCAGGTGCGTCCCGTCAGGAGTGAAGCTCAGGGTGCCCTGGTGATCGAAATTCCCCCGGGTCAGCTGTCGTGCGGCGCCACCGCTGGCATCCACCACGAACACCTGGCTGTAGGCATCAGGCAGGTAACCGCTCCCGTCGGCGCGATACACCACCCGGTCGATGTACTTGACCGGGTCGGCCCATTTCGCATCCTTCGGCATCTTCGGCATTTTCACCTCGAGCGCCTTGCGGTCGGCCGGCACGGGCATGGTAAAGGCGATCTGGCGCCCGTCCGGCGACCAGGCCAGAGAGTCGGGTTCTTCCGCCAGATTGGTGATGGGGGCACTTGCCGCCGCAGCCACCCAGTGCACGAACAACTGCCGGCTCCCATCGGCCCGCTGCCCCACATAGGCGATGCGGGAACCATCGGGTGACCATCGCGGACTGGTGCTGGTCAGTTCGGGAGAGCCCACCGGCAGTTCCCGACCGCTCTGCACATCCACCCGCCACAGACTGGGGCGCGCCCGGTCGGTCCTGATGTCCTCGTTCATGCGCACGTAGACTACCTCCCGGCCGTCGGGCGAGATCTGCGGATCCGCCACCCACGACAGGTCGAATACGTCCAGCGGCTTGAACATGCGGTCCCGTGCGTCATCTGCCACGGCCGTGCCCAACATGCATGCCAGCAGGCATGCGCCGAAGATCAGCCTTTTCATGCTCTCATTTCCCCCTTGATTCCCGTCCGACCCAGCAATTGCGCTGATGTTCATCCACCATGCCCACCGCTTGCATGAAGGCGTGGCAGATGGTCGTGCCCACGAAGCGGAACCCGCGCCGTTTCAACTCCCGGCTCATGGCATCGCTCTGTGGCGAACTCGCCATGACGTCGGCCAGCCGCAAAGGCCGCCGGCGAACGCTGCGCCCGCCGGTGAACTGCCACAGCAGTGCGTCGAACCTCTCACCTTGCTCCCGGATGTCGAGGAATGCCCGTGCATTGGCGAAGAATGCCTCTATCTTCAGCCGGTTGCGCACGATGCCGGCATCGTGCATGAGCCTTGCGCGGCGCGCGGCATCGAAGGCAAGCATGCGGCGGGGATCGAAGCCCGCGAAAGCGGCCCGATAGGATTCCCGCTTGCGCAGGATCGTGATCCAGGAAAGGCCCGCCTGCGCTCCTTCCAGACACAGCATCTCGAACAGACGCCGTTCATCGTGAACCGGGCGGCCCCATTCTTCGTCGTGATAACGCACGTACAGGGGATCCTCGCCACACCAGGCGCAGCGCCGAAGGCCATCGGCGTGACGGACCGCAGTCCTGTCACGACCCTCGCGTACCCGCGCTGAAACCTCGGCCTCTGCTGCCATCGCGGATCAGATCCGTGTGGTCTGCAGCCGAACGGCATGATCGCCCTTGTAGGGCAGTTCGATCCGGTCCACACCCCGCGTGATGCGCGCTGCCCGGCGGATCTCATGCATCAGGCGCAACAGCACCGGATTGGCAAGGCCCGCGACCAGACCGGCCCGCGGCTCGACCACCACGTGCAGGACCACGAAACGGGCCTGCTCCTGCCGCACGAAGACCGCCACCCCCACCGGTCTGCCCAGCTCGTTGACGGCGAACAGCGTCTGGACGTCTCTGACGATGCCCACCCGGACCCGCAGGCTCCCCTCGAACTCGTATATCTCCGGAGCACCATAAGTCCTGATGCTCTGTTCGATGCCGGGCCGTACCCGGTGCTGGTTGGCATTGAAAAAAACCAGTTGCTCCAGCGCCTCGCGCTGGGATGTGGGAAGCCTGGACGTGATCCAGATTGCGGTGCCCAATCGATCCCCCGGTGAATTCGGCCCGTACCCAGGTTCCTGCCTGAGCGGCGGGTCACAAAACCGCCCTATCGCAACGCAACAATCGCCATCTGAGTCCTCGAGCCCCGTATCGTATAGCGTCCCGACGGATTTGTGACCAGCAACCTGTGATGATGCATCCCGCCCTCACCTGGACGAAAAGGAATGCCGACCGTGCTGCCCGCGGATGATCGGCCACCTGCCGGTGGGTCCTCCGGTCCGAGCGCCGCTCATGAAATCGTCGAACTGGTGGTGCTCACGGCCGAAGATCACTTCCTGGCCACCCTGCGCGAAGCTGTCAACGGGGCCACACGGCTCTGGAATGTCAGTTCGCCAGAGAAAGTCACCGACCTGTTGCTGGCCGGCGAGGTGGGAATCCTGGCCATCGATGGCGCAGCGATCACCGGACACACGGCATTCATCCAGGAACTGAAGCGGCAGTTTCCCGAGCTGGTGATCCTGTTTGCAGGCACCCGCGAAGACGAAACCCGGCTCGCCGGCCTGATCAGCGACGGAACGGTCTATCGATTCATCCACAAGCCCCTGTCGAGCGCGAGAGCGCGGCTGTTCGTCCAGGCTGCCATCCGCAAGCACGAGGATCCCCGCAGCACCATGGTATTGCCGGCGATGATCAGGCCCGCACGAAAATCCAGGCTGCCGATCGTCTCGGCTGGCGCTGGCCTGGCACTGGTCATCATCGTGGGAATCTGGCTCGCAACTCGCCACGCAACGCCTCCGCTCCCGCCTCCATCCCCGGCCCCCGGCGCCGTCGAGGCTCAGCTGCGTCGCGCCAACCTCGCTGCGATCCAGGCCCGCCTGCTGGCGCGCGCCGAGGATTCGCTGCTCGAAGACCGGCTCGACGATGCCAGTGCTGCCATCGAGGATGCCCGCCGCTCGGGTGTGGAAAACAGCCGCATCGCATTCCTGACCGCCCAGCTCGACAAGGCGCGCAGCCAGCAGAAGCCGGTGCTTCGCGCAAGACCGGCAGCGCCCGAGCCGGCGAAGCCACCCGACGATGGCCTGTCGCAGGCGCTGCGCCTGACTGCCGACCGGCTTGACCAGGGTCGGCTGCTGGACCCGGAATCCGACAGTGCCATGTTCCATTTCCGGCGTGCGATGGAGATCGATTCCAGCGATCTGGGCGTGCAACAGACGCGGCGCGCGATGGCTGCACGCCTGCTGCTGGAGGCCAGCACGTCCATGCAGTCGCGTGAGTTCGATCGCAGTGAACGGCTGCTGCAGGCTGCCGCAGGCATCGCCTCGCAGCGTGAGATCGACACGGCACGCACGACATTGGCCACGATGCGTGCTGCCGTGCGGAGCGACAAAACCCAATCGGCGCCTGTGTCCTTGCCTGCGCCTGCAACGGATACCCCCCGTCCGGCGGCCTCAACGCCAGCCCCTGGCCCGCAGCTGGCCGCGTCTGTCCCGGTCAGTCAGACTGCACTTCCTGCCGCAGCTCCCGAAATGGCAAGTGCGGCGTCGCTCACGCGACTGTCGGGCAAAGCACCCGTTTATCCGATCGACGCCGAACGCCAGGGAATAGAGGGCTGGGTGGATCTTGAATTCCTGGTCAAGGCCGACGGCTCCGTGCATGAACCGATCATCCGCAACGCGCAGCCCGCCGGCGTTTTCGATCAGGCGGCGATCCGCGCCGTGCAGACCTGGCGATTCAGTCCGGCGATGCATGATGGCACGCCGGTCGAGCAGCGGACGCGCCTTCGCCTTCGTTTCTCGTTGAATCAGTGATCCTTCCCGCCATGAACGCCGTGGCCGGGTGATGGCACCCGACTCTGGCATTCGATCCGCTGATCAGGCATAAGGGCTGCTCGTTTTCCCAGCATCGCGGAGACCCTTCATGCCGGACTTTCCCATCGAGCGCGTGCGCGGCGAGTTCCCGGCGCTGACCAGTGCATGTTCATATCTCGACAATCCGGCCGGAACGCAGGTCCCGGGACGGGTCATCGAAGCCGTGCGATCCGCGATGACCACCGCTGCCAGCAACCTCGGTGGAGCCTTCGACGATTCACGCCGCGCGGACAGCCATTACGCAAGAGCCCATGAGACCATGGCCGAACTGCTGGGCGCGGACAGTCCCGGCGAGATCACCCTCGGTCAATCCATGACCATGCTGACCTTCCACGTCTCGCGGTCACTGGGCCGTCGATTCCGGCCGGGTGAGGAAATCATCGTCACGCAGATGGACCACGAGGGAAACATCTCCCCCTGGCTGCATCTCGCCGAGGATCTGGGGCTCAAGATCCGCTGGTTGCCGTTCAACCGTGACACCTGGCGGATCGAGCCGGCCGACCTCGGCCCGCTGCTCAATGAGCGTACCCGGCTGCTGGCGCTGAACTACGCGAGCAACCTCACGGGCTCGATCAATCCGGTGGCAGAGCTGTCGCAGATGGCGAAACGCGCCGGAGCGCTGGTATACGTGGACGCCGTGCAATTCGTGCCGCACGGGCTGGCCGACGTGTCACGCCTGGGCTGCGACTTCCTCGCCTGCTCGGCCTACAAGTTCTTCGGTCCACACCTGGGAGTGCTGTGGGGGCGGGCCGATCTGCTGCGTGAACTGCACGCTTACGCCGTACGCTGCAATACCCAGGATCTGCCGGGCCGGCACGAACTGGGCACGCCACAGACAGAACTTCTGGCAGGCCTTGCGGCTGCGGTCGATTACCTGGTCTGGCTGGGGCAGGTCACCGGAGGCAGCGGCTCGCGGCGCGCGCTCATTACCCATGCCTATGCATCGGCCAGCCGTCACGAGATGCCGCTGGCGCAGCTGTTGATCGATGAATTGCGGCGTATTCCCGGGCTTGCAATCCAGGGCATCAGCGACTCGAACCGGTTGAACGTCCGCGTGCCCACCATTTCGTTCACGCACCCCCGGCACCGTAACAGCGATCTTGCACGATCACTGGGCGAGGCAGGCATCAACGTCTGGTCAGGACACAACTATGCTTACCAGGTGGCTCGATTCCTGGGACTCGATGAACGCGAAGGGGTGCTGCGCATCGGCCTTGCCCACTACAACACCCAGGCAGAGGTCGAGGGCATTGCCAGCCGGCTGCGCGGTCTGATCACCGGCTGAGCACGGCGGGCCGGCATGTGCAGCACGGTGCCAGACCGGTGCCAGACCGGTTCACGCAGCGCTGATTTCCGCCACCGCCGGTATCAGTCCGGCCGCGGCCGTCACGGAAGCCGGCGTCGCGCCCGCGGCGCAGGATTCCTGTGCCAGCGCGCCGATCTCGGCACCCAGGCGCAGATCGTCCACAGGCCCGAAAGCGTGTTTGCGGATGAAACCGTGCCGGTCGATCAGCAGCAGGCTGGGTGTGCCCCGCATCTGATAGGTTTCCATGGTGCGCGGAATCGGGCCCTGGGGACTCGCCATGTCCAGACCCACCGGAAACCGGATCCGGAATTCATGCAGATAGGCCCTGATCACGGCCGGGGTGATGGCAACGTGATGTTCGAACGTGGCATGCAGTCCCACCACGGCCACGTCACGTGGCTCGAACGTGGTGTGAATGCGCAACGCCTGCGGGATGCCGTGGGTATTGGAATCCCGGCACAGCACCTGGAACGCACAAAGCACCACTACGCGGCCACGCAACCCGGACAGCAGGAGCGGTGTTTCACAATTGAACCAGGATTGAATGAACCATTCCGGGGCAAGCTGGGGGACATTGGTCATGATGTTGGCCTGGCAGGTGCGCTCCTGCCGGATAATTCCCTGTTGCGGATTGATTGGCTTGTGGAGCCGTGCAAATATTCTCACACTGGCTGCCCGGTATCCATCGGCGCAGCTGCAGACATGAGGGACGAGGCACCCATGCTCAGACTGGACATCAACGGCAAGGTTCAACAAGTGGAGGTAGAACCGGACACACCGCTCCTGTGGGTGCTGCGTGATGTGCTGGAGTTGACCGGCACCAAGTTCGGCTGTGGCATTGCTCTGTGTGGCGCCTGCACGGTTCATGTGGACGGCGTTGCGGCGCGCGCCTGTGTAGTGCCGGTCTCCGCAGTGGCCGGCCGGAAGGTCACGACCATCGAGGGGATCGGAGCCACCAAGACTGGCAAGGCCGTGCAGCAGGCATGGACGTCGCACGACGTTCCGCAATGCGGTTACTGCCAGCCAGGCCAGATCATGTCGGCCAGCGCGTTGCTGGCGCAGAACAATGCGCCCAGCGATGCCGACATCGACTCGGCGATGAATGGCAACATCTGCCGTTGTGGAACCTACAGCCGGATCCGGGCCGCCATCCACACTGCTGCCGATTCGCTCGCCTCGCGTTCGTGAATCCTGCCAGCGCTGCCAGCGCAGACCGCACTGGCAATCCGCCGATCGACCCCTGAAGACCGATCAGCCGGCCAGGGCCGATTGCAGCGCCGGATGGCTCACCGGATCCGTCGTGGCAAGGGCCGCGCCGATCTCCGCGCCCCCGGCCATCACCCAGCTGCTTACGGAAGCCTCGAAGGCGGCAAGGTTCCCCAGAAGGTCGCGCAGGGGTTGCGGGCGTCCCATGCAGTACCCCTGCCCATAGTCCACACCGAGATCGGCCATGCGGATCCGCAAGGCATCGGTTTCCACATATTCGGCGATGGTCTGCATGGACATGACCTTGGCCAGTTGTGCAATGGCCTTGATCATCGATTCGGAACGCGAGTTGTTGAGGGCATCGCGCACGAAGCTGCCGTCGATCTTGAGATAACTGACGGCCAGCGCCTTGAGATAGGCCAGGGAACTCACGCCGGTGCCAAAGTCGTCCAGTGCGAACTGGCAGCCCATGTCCTGGAGCCGCGCCATGAATGCCTGGGCCTTTTCCAGATTGCCGATGGTGGCCGTCTCGGTGAGCTCGAAGCACAGCAGTTCCGGCGGCACCGCGCAGGCCTTGATCTGCTCGATCACGAATGGCAGGAATTCCGCATCCTGCAGTGACTGACCCGACAGGTTGATTGCAAATCTTGCCGCATCCGGCCCCAATGCCGCGTTGTGCTGTCCCAGCAGTTCGCAGGCATGCTTCACCACCCACCGGTCGATTGCCGGCATGAGCTGGTAGCGCTCGGCAGCGGACAGGAACTTGCCCGGCGGTATCACCTCACCCTCGCTCCCTATCATCCGCAGCAGCACTTCGAAGCGTGGCCGACCGTAGTTGCTCCGCAACGGCAGGATGGGTTGTGCGTCCAGCCGGAAGCGGTCATTGTCCAGCGCCTCACGCACGCTGCCCACGATGATGATGTCGGTGTGACGGCGGATGATGCTCTGGTCCGAGTCCTGGAAAACTTCGATGCGATTGCGGCCCCGGTCCTTGGCAGCCTTGCAGGCAATTTCAGCCGTGGCCAGCGCATGAGCCAGCTGGTTGCCTGAACCGACGATGGGCGATACGCCGATGCTGACTGACACCTGGAGGGATTGCGGTCCGCGCACGGGAGCCGTTCCCGCCACGGCGGTGCATACCGCGGCGGCGATCCCGCCGGCATCCTCGAGTGAGGTCCGGGGCAGCAGCGCCGCGAAACGATCGCCGGAAATGCGCGACGACAGGGCTCCCGGCGGCAGTTCCTGCGCCAGGATCCCGGCAACGTGCCCGATGATCTCGTCTCCCACATGCATGCCGAAGGTTTCGTTGATGACATGCATGCGGTCGATGTCAAGATAGAGGATGGCATGCGATGCGCTGGAACCGCATGAAGCAAAGGTCACGGCTGCGTGCCGCTCGAATGCGTGGCGCGTCATCAGTCCGGTGCCCGGATCGTACTGCGCCTGGATGATCGCTGTCGCCTTCTTCGCCAGCAATTCGGCGATACGCTGCTGGTGGTCATCGAAATCAACGGCACTCGGCGGGTTGAACAGCACAAGGACGCCCATGACCCGCTCGGACGGATGACGCACCGGACAGGCCAGGATCTTGTAAGGAGCCGCCGACTCGTTGGACACACTGGCCGTACGATTGACGATGATGGTGCGCTGCTGCAGCAGCATCCACGCCATCAGGTGCTTTTCCATCTTCTCGAGGACGCCGCCCGACATCGGCTTGCCGCTGCGGGTCATGCTCATCGACAGACCCTTCTCGGGTACCCAGATGGCAGCCAGCGACGCATTCAGATGATCGAGGCCGGCCTTCAGGATGGAATCGAGTTCGTCGGCGTCGCTGGCACCGGCCGGCTTCTGCGAGGAGATCTCCACCATAAGCGACAGGTCGCGCTCACGGATTCCCAGGTCCCTCTCGCGCAGACCGAGGCTGATGCGCAGGGCCAGTTCGCGGGTCAGGCATTCCAGTGCCGGCATCACCAGTGACTGCACATAGCTGAGCGGCCGCGGACCGCCACGCGAATCTGCGAACCGGGTGATCAGGGTGATGAACCCCTTCAACCCGGCGGGATCGGTGCGGGCAGCGAAGCAGTAGGCCATGTGATCGGCGTCGAGCGCGCGCGCGATGCCGCAATCACCGGCATCCCCGGATTCACGGTGCGCCTCTGCCAGGGCTCCGGCGACCAGATCCCCGATCGGTGTCGCCGGATGGTCATCCGACGCCCACACGAGTCTGCCAGTCGCATCGTGTACCACCACTGCGGTCACGCTGGGCATGAGCATCTTCAGCAGACGCCCGTAGGGATCGAACGATCCCTGCAGTGAAGCAACTTCCTTATCGGTGTCCGGCATGATGGTGATTGAACATCTGGTTTGGTGACTTAATTTCGGTCAAATCACCGGCGGGCTCGTTGAACCGCGTCGCAGATCATCCAGAGCCGGAAAGACCGGCCCGGCCGTTGTGACCGGAGTCACGCTTTGGCGCGCAGATGCCTTGCAGCAAGCCTGATCAATGCCGCGCCACCCGGGATCCTGGCCAGGAGGAACAGTCTCCGCCAGAAGCGTCGTGTATCGGGTTGCAGGGTGGGCAGATCCAGGCTCCGGTACAGATCGGGCAGCGGCTCATGCACGAGGATCGAAGCTGCGTCCACGGTTGCATCACCCGTCTCACCTGAAAGACGCAGTGTCACACCCCGATCATGCCAGAGGATCTCGATCGTACCCGTGTGCACCGTCATGCCCCGCTGCCACGAAGCATCTGCCGCGGCTGCATCGGCGCCGGCGGGCAATTCCCGCATGTCGATCAGGCCCCCGCCACGCGCGTTCAGTGAAAAGCGGCCCGTCCAGATTCTGCGATTCATCGTTGCAATGATATTCTGCCGCGCTTCATGCATGGCGAAAACACAATATTGCTGCCCGGTCAGCGCATCGGAGCGGATGGCAAGCCGCACCTGGATTATGCCGCAATCGGCGCATTGGCATTTCCATTCATGCTGAACAGCGCGGTGCAGGCCGTGCTCAATGCCACCGACACCTGGTTCATCGGGCGGTTGTCGGCAAATGCGACGTCGGCCATCGGCGCGGTGTACTGGCCGGTTCTGGTATTCCTGGTGCTGCTCGGCGGACTGGGCATGGCGGTCCAGACCCTGGTGGCGCAGTGCTACGGGAGCCGGCGCTATGCGCGCGCATCCCATGTCTCCTGGATATCGCTGTGGGCGGCCCTGTTTACGGTGCCGCTGTTCGTGTACCTGGCGCTTGCAGGGCGCCGGCTGTTTTCGCCATTCGGCCTGCCTGACGAAGTACTGGCACTGGCGATGGACTACTGGGAGCCGCGCATGCTCACCGCTCCACTGGGCGTGGCGCTCTGGGGGCAGATGGGATTCTTCAACGGCATAGGCCGGCCCCGAATCACCCTGGTGCTGTCGGTCGGCGTCGCAGTACTCAATGCCCTGCTCAACCAGATCTTCATCTTCCGCTACGGCTGGGGCATTGCAGGATCCGCATGGGCGACGGGCGTGGCGCAGGCGGTGGGGCTGATCACCGCCATGATGCTGTTCCTGAATTCCGCCACACGCCGCCAGTTCCGCTCTCACCTGACCCTGCGCCTGCGCACAGCCGGTCTGATCCAGCAGGCGAAGCTGGGCATGCCCATGGGGTTGCTTGCAGCCGCCGACATCCTCGGCTTTGCCCTGTTCCAGCTCATGCAGGTGCGCCTTGGAACGGTGGACGGTGCCGCATCCCAGATCGTGATGATGCTGACCTCCTTTGCCTACATGCCCGCGTACGGTCTCGGACTTGCGGGCACCACGCTCGTGGGTCAGTCGATCGGAGCGGGCCATCGCGACTGGGCGTTTGCGCTCGGCAACCGGATCATCTTCGGGGTCGTGATTTACATGGGACTCACGGGCATCGCGCTGGCAGTGCTGGGTCCCTGGATCCTGCCCTTCTTCCAGGAGAGTACGGATCCGCGCGCGGCTGCGGTCGTCACGCGCGCAGGGCTCCTGCTGTGGATTGCGGCCGGCTACCAGTTCTTCGACGGCCTGAACATCTCCAGCAGTGCCTGCCTGCGCGGGGCGGGCGATGCCCTGGTGCCTGCGTTCATGGTCATCGCCCTGTCATGGCTGGTGTTCGTACCGCTGGCGCATGCACTCTCGTTCGCGCCCGGCCAGGGTTGGGCCTCGTGGCTTCCGGCGCTGGGATTCGGTACCGTCGGAGGATGGTCGGCCGCCGTGGCCTATATCATGCTGCTGGGACTGATGTTGTGGCTGCGCTGGCGTTCGGGCGCCTGGCGGCGCATCCAGCTCACGTTCACTCATTGAGACGGATTTCTGCGTGTCCGGAAAGCCCCCATTCGCATTCAGATACAGCATCTCGCCCGGCGTTGCGCTGACGGTTGCGGCCGTACTGGCCCTGGCCGTTGCAAATTCTGCCTGGCACGAATCATATCTCCAGCTGTTGCAGCTGCCGCTGGGCTCCGACTCGCTCCACTTGCGCAAGAGCCTGCTGCTGTGGGTCAACGACGGGCTGATGGCCCTGTTCTTCCTGCTGGTGGGGCTCGAGATCAAGCGTGAACTGCTGACCGGAGAGCTGTCTTCACCCCGCCGGATGCTGTTGCCGTGCCTGGCGGCCCTGGGCGGCATGATCGTCCCGGCCCTGTTCTATCTGGCGCTCAACCATCATGACCCGGTGGCTGCGCGCGGCTGGGCGATTCCCTGCGCCACGGACATCGCGTTCGCACTGGGCGTGATTTCGCTCCTGGGCTCGCGCATACCTCCCGCACTGAAGCTTTTTCTCATGGCAGTGGCCATCATCGATGACCTCGGCGCCATCCTGATCATCGCACTCTTCTACACCGACGCCCTGTCCCTGACGATGCTCGGCGGCGCGTCATTGTGCGGACTCGGGCTGCTGGCGATGAACCTTGCAGGCGTTCGCCGGGTTGCCGCGTATCTGCTGACCGGCGCGCTGTTGTGGTACTTCGTGCTCAAGTCCGGTGTGCATCCCACGATCGCGGGTGTGGTCACGGCTCTGGCGATCCCGCTGCGCGGTTCCCAGGCGCGTTCCCCCACGCAATCCAGTGTGCTCGAAGCTCTGGAACATCGGCTGGAACCGTGGGTCGAATTCGGCGTGCTCCCAATGTTCGCCTTCTGCAACGCAGGTCTCGATCTTCGTGGCCCGGGCATCGACGCCCTTCTGCAGCCCGTCACCCTGGGCATCATGCTCGGCCTGGTGGCCGGCAAGGCGGTTGGTGTCTTCTCGACAGGCTGCCTTCTGGTCGGGATGGGCTGGGCAGACCGGCCTTCCGGCACTGGCACACTGCATGGCATCGGGGTCGCCTGCCTGTGCGGCATCGGCTTCACCATGAGCCTGTTCATCGGCTCCCTCGCATTTGGGCAGAGCGGGCCACATGCTGATCAGGTCAGGATGGGCGTGATGGGGGGATCCCTGATCGCCGCCACACTGGGCCTGCTTGTCTTGTGGATCGCCGCGGGCAGGACCGTTTCACCCGCTGGAGCGAGGTGATGCACGGGCGGGCCTGGAGTGTCGTTTCCTGGAAGCTCGCACGGGGCTCGCGGGTCACGGCGGGGCTCGCGATCATGACGATCACGCTCGCGGTGCCGCCCTGCGCCGTTGCACAGCGTGCACCTGCCGTACCGCCGGCCGTGCTGCAGGCGATTGCCGCGCAGCGCCTGCCGCAGAGCGCGGTGAGCTTCGTGGTGATGGATCCGGATGATTCGCGGATCGTTGCAGCGCTCAATCCCGCGGTTCCGCGAAGCCCCGCTTCGACAGTCAAGGTGGTGACCACATTCGCAAGTCTCGACATGCTGGGCCCGGTCTACACCTGGCACACGCGCGCGCTGCTGAAGGGAGAACTGGAAAGCGGCACGTTGAAGGGCGATCTCGTCCTGCAGGGCGGGGGCGATCCGTACATGACACTGGAACGGTGGTGGAGCTTCGCACGGGCTCTGCGCAACCAGGGTCTGCAACGCATCCATGGCAACATCATCATCGACGACGGCAGCTTCCATGTCACGCAGACCGATCGGGGTGCCTTCGACGGCAAGCCCAATCGCAACTACAACGTGCTGCCCGATGCCCTGATGGTCAATTTCCAGAACGTTGAATTCAGGCTGCGGGCCAATCCGGCCACGCGCAGGGTGGAGATCGATGCCGATCCCCTGCCTGCCAACCTCGTGATCGACAATCGGGTGCGTTACTCCACCAGCCGCTGCCGTGGACCTTCACGCCGGGTGGACTATGCCGTGGATCCCCGGGACGACCGCCGCGTCATCTTCAATGGCGCGCTGTCTGCGGAATGTGCGCCCCGGAGTTTCGGCCGCGTCGTGATGAGCCCTGCCGAATACGCCTACGGCACTTTCCTGGCGATCTGGCGGGAACTGGGCGGGGAATTCGACGGGCAACTGGTGCTGGGGGCCAGTCCTGCCGATGCACGTCCGTACCTGTCCTTCGACTCGCTGAGCCTGGCGGAAATCGTGCGCCTGACCAACAAGTTCAGCAGCAATCTCATGGCGCGGCACCTGTTGCTCACTCTCGGCATGGAGAGATTCGGCTTGCCGGGCACGCCCGGGAAAGGCGCACAGGCCATCGAGGAATGGAGCCGGCAGCGCGGTCTGCCGCTTGCCGATGTGGAACTCGACAATGGTTCGGGCCTGTCGCGTATCACGCGGATCACGGTGAGCGAACTGGCCACGGTGCTCAATGCTGCGTACCACAGCCGCTATGCACCCGAATTCCTGAGCTCACTCCCCCTGGCCGGGCTCGACGGAACCCTGCGCCGTCGGCTGAAGGAAACGCCGGCCGGCGCTGCCCGTCTCAAGACCGGTCATATCGATGGCGTCAGCGGCATCGCCGGCTATGTCAATGCCGGCAGCGGTCATACTTTCGTGGTGGTAAGCCTGGTCAATCATCCGCGTGCCGACTTCGGCGCAGGCGAGCCCGTGCACGCCGCACTCGTGGACTGGGTACTCGGGAATCTCTAGCGCGTTTCGAGCGGAGGTCATGCATGACCTCGGTTCGATCAAGTCGGCCGGCGTCCCCCGTGCCTTCGCACCCGAGGATGGCGGGTGTGCAGGACACAACCGGACCTGATGCTCGCACAACAGACGCTTCGTGGTGCAAGCTGCGCTGCGGGCCTGAAATTATCTCCCAAAAAAGGCGTATAGTATGTACTGATACATATTTTACATTCCGGAGGTAGTCATGAGTACCGTCAGCGCCAGTGCCCTGGCCAGAAATACCCGGAAAATTCTTGATCGGGTTTCGAGCCGGGGCGAGACAGTGCTGGTCGAACGCAATCGCACCACCGTTGCGCGCATCGTTCCACCGGAACGGATCATGACGGCAGATCAGGCACTCAGCGGACTGCGCGCCACACTGAAGCCCAAACATGCCAGGGATTGGTTGAAGGACAGCAAAGGGACATTTGGCGAGCGAGTCAGCAATCCGTGGGAATGATCCTGGACAGTTGCGTCTGGGTCGGCATCGCCTCAGGACAGCTGGACCCCCGGACGATCATCGCCATGACGGGGGATGAACCTGTCTTCGTGTCGGTGATCTCGCTTGGCGAATTGCGGTTCGGAATCGAGTCCTGTTCGAACCCTGCCGAAAGGGCGACCAGGTCCGCTTGTCTGCGCCAGCTGGAGGACAGACCCACGCTTGAAATTTCGAAACACACTGCCGCTGCATTCGGCGTCCTGGCCGCTGCCGTCAAGAGTGGCGGCCGATCACCGCGCCCCCGCTATAACGACCTGTGGATCGCCGCCCAGGCCATCGAGCACGGGTATTCCTTGCTTACCCTGAATCCCGGCGATTTTTCAGGCCTGCCGGGCCTGAGCTGCCTCGCTCCCGGTTGATCGGCCCATCGCTCTTGCAGGATCCGGCGCCACGTAGCGGCGCCCGCACGGCCCCAGGGTCCTCCAGTTCCCAGCGGATCACGCCCACATTGCGCCGGACCCACACACCGTATCCGAGGAATTCGAAATCGCGGCGCAGCTTCTTCAGGTACCAGGCACCGGGACGGATGCGCACATCGCGGGAATCGGTGCGTGAGCGCTCGCAATTGCGGCGCCAGTCCGTGCGGGTGAGCGCCGAGAAATACAGCGCGCTCCGGGTCAGATGCGCAAAATTGTCCAGCGCGCGCGCGGCCTCGGCATCGTCCAGGTACTGCAGGACGTCGTAGCACACCAGCAGGTCGGCCGGCCGGGCCGGCCGGTATTGCGCGATGCTACCCTGGATCCAGCCGTATCGCCGGCACAGGTAGTCGCTGACTTCGAGCCCCGTGTAGCGCGCTCGAGGCAGCGCACGCGCGAACGCCCGTTGCATGAGGCCAATGCCGCAGCCCGCATCCAGGATGCTGCGGACGGGCAACTCGGCATAGCGGAGCACCGCGGCGATCATTTCGGCGCGCACACCCATCTCGCGCGCGCTGGTCACGCGCGTGTCGCGCGAATAGTAGAAGCGATGGAAGTACTGGCGGTCGAAGCGCTGCCTTGCGGGCAGGGACTTCATGCCGGCTGGTGCAGCATCATTCGACGGTCACGCTCTTGGCGAGGTTGCGCGGCTGATCGACATCGGTGCCCTTGAGCACCGCGACATGGTAGGCCAGCAGTTGCAGCGGAATGGTGTAGACCATGGGCGCCTGGAAATAGCTGACATGCGCCGGCATCGGGATCACCGTGACGCCATCGCCGCTTTCCATGCCCGCTTGCGGGTCTGCGAACACGAACAGCTCACCGCCACGCGCCCGCACCTCCTGCAGATTCGACTTCAGCTTCTCCAGCAGATCGTTGTTGGGCGCGACCGTGATCACCGGCATGTCCTCGTCCACCAGCGCCAGCGGTCCGTGCTTGAGCTCGCCCGCGGCGTAGGCCTCGGCATGGATGTAGGAGATTTCCTTGAGCTTCAGTGCGCCTTCCATGGCCAGGGAATGCAACGCACCGCGGCCGAGGAACAGCGCGTGGCGCTTCTCCACGAACTTCTCGGCCAGGCTCCGGATCACCGGATCCAGGGCCAGGGTCTTCTCCACCAGGGCGGGGAGTTCGAGGAGCCGGGTGACCAGACCGCGCTCGCGTTCGGCATCGGCACCGTTGTGCTTTGCCAGAGCGATCACCAGCATCGCAAGTGCCGTGAGCTGGGTGGTGAAGGCCTTGGTCGAAGCCACGCCGATCTCGGGTCCTGCGCGGGTCAGCAGCACCAGATCCGAATCGCGCACCATGGAGCTTTCCGGCACGTTGCAGATAGCCAGCGTGGACAGATAGCCGTGCTGCTTCGCCAGCCGCAGTGCCGCCAGGGTATCGGCCGTTTCACCCGACTGCGAGATGACCACGAACAGCGTGTCCGGCGTCACCACCGGATTGCGGTAGCGGTACTCGCTGGCGATCTCGATGCGCGCGGGCAGGCCGCAGATCTGCTCGATGAAATAAGTGGCGACGAGCCCGGCATGGTAGCTGGTCCCGCAGGCCACGATGTGCACGGCGCGGGTCCTGGCGAAGATGGCGGGCGCCGCCGGACCGAACGCCGCGTCCAGGAGCCGGCCGTTGGCGATCCGTTCCTCCAGCGTCTGGGCGATGGCGCGCGGCTGCTCGTGGATCTCCTTGAGCATGAAATGCCGGTATTCGCCCCGTTCAGCCGCATCCGCCGACAGCTCGCTTTCGCGCACCGTGCGCTGCGCCGGCTTGCCGGCCGCATCGGTGACGCGCACGCTCTTGCGGCGGATCTCCGCGACATCGCCTTCGTTCAGGAACATGAAACGCCTCGTCACCGGCAGCAGGGCCGATACATCCGAGGCCACGAAATTCTCGTCGATCCCCAGGCCCACCACCACAGGGCAGCCCTCACGGGCGAGCACGATGCAGTCCGGATCCGATTCCTTCATCACCGCCAGTGCGTAGGCGCCCTTGAGTTCCGCGACGGTCCTGCGCACGGCCTCGAACAGATCCTTCGAGTCGCGCGAATGCCAGTCGATCCGGTGGGCGATCACCTCGGTATCGGTCTCCGAGGTGAAGATGTAGCCTCTGGCCTTGAGGTCCGTCCGCAGTTCCTCATGATTTTCGATGATGCCGTTGTGGACGATGGCCACACCGCTGGGCGACATGTGCGGGTGCGCGTTGCGCTCGCTGGGAACACCGTGCGTGGCCCAGCGGGTATGCGCGATGCCGATGGGGCCGTGGGTATCGCTGGCGGCAACGGCATCGGTGAGGTTCTTCACCTTGCCCACGGTCCGGAGGCGCTCGATGTGCCGGCCGGAGTTCAGGACGGCGAGGCCCGCCGAGTCATAACCGCGATATTCGAGGCGCCGCAGTCCCTCGAGCAGGATCGGCACGACGTTGCGTTCGGCAATGGCTCCAACGATTCCGCACATGATCCCTGATGACTCCTCTGACGAACGATTCTGGCCGGCCCTTCTGTCGGAAGGGTCATTCTGCCCGAGTACCGGTCAGGCATCTGTCCGGAACGATAAATATTCGATCTGGATCAAGAACCAACCCGAGGAAATCATCCCTGTCGTGTAGATCAGACTATATAGCTTGATATCTAATATTAGTAACTATATAGTACAGGCCTATGGACGATAGCAATACCCGGAAATTCCAGAAGGACCTCAATTCAGGCCTCGTCGGGCTGGTGTTGCTCGCGGTCCTCGCCCAGACCAGCGAAGACCTGTACGGATACGAGATCGCCAAGCGCCTGCACAAGGCCAGCGACGGCCAGCCCATCTTCAAGGAAGGCACCCTGTATCCGGTGTTGCGGGCACTGGCGGCACAGGAACTGTTGACCAGCCGCATCGTCCCGTCCTATTCCGGACCGCCGCGCCGCTATTACCGGATCACCGAGCAGGGCCGCGCCGTGCTGTCGCAGTGGCGCAGCGTGTGGCGTGACACCCGCAGCTTCGTAGACCAGTTCACCGAATCCGGGCATCCGGAACCGGCCCGGCCCTCGCCCACGGCCACCCAGCATCGGGAGTCACCATGACCCAGTCCGCACCCCGCTCCATCGACCAGTATCTCGCGCAGTTGCGTGCCGCCCTGGCTGGCGAGGATGCCGCGCTGATCCAGGACGCGCTCTACGACGCGGAGGAATACCTGCGCGCCGAAGTTGCAGCGCATCCGGACAAGGCCGAACCCGATGTGCTCGAGCTGATCGCATCCACCTATGGCGATCCGGAGGAAGTGGCGGCGGCCTACCGCGACACCGAGGCCCGGGTGAAGGCCGCGCTGAAGACACCGGCCCGACCTGCATCGGCCGAAAAGGGTGCCTGGCGGCAGTTCTTCGACGTGTACCTGGACCCGCGCACGTACACCTCCGTGTTCTTCCTGCTGCTGAGCCTGGCCACGGGCGTCATTTACTTCACTTTCGTCGTGACGGGCATGTCACTGTCGGTGGGTCTCGCCGTGCTGATCATCGGCGTACCGTTCTTCCTCGCTTTCATCGGCCTGTCGCGCGTGCTGTCACTGGCCGAGGGGCGTCTGATCGAGGCCACCACGGGCGAGCGCATGCCGCGTCGTCCCGTACACCCCGGCCCGCCGGCCGGATTCTGGAGCCGCGTTGGACAGATGCTGGCGGATCTTCGCACCTGGACCACGCTGGCCTACTTCGCGCTGATGCTGCCGCTGGGCATCGTTTACTTCACCCTCTCGGTGAGCGCATTGGCGATCAGCCTGTCGCTGATCTTCGCTCCGGCGGCCGAGCTGGGAGTGCGGCTGGGATGGCTGTCATCCGCCCTCTGGGGAAATGGCGATTTCCAGCTCAATGGCATGGATTTCTCGCCCGCCTGGATCGGCACCACCTGGCTGCTGCCGCTGTGGGTGCTGGCGGGCGTGCTGCTGCTGACCACCTTCCTGCACCTGGCCCGTGGCCTTGCGAAACTCCATGCGCATTTCGCCAAGGTGATGCTGGTGGCGCGCTGAAGCCTGGCGCGGCCTCGGCGCGGATTCTCTCAGCCCCCGGGCTTTTTCAGGGCCGCATCGATCCGCGCCTGCTTTTCTTCCGCGCCCACCTTGCCCGGCGACTTCCAGCCCTCCACCGAGGACTGACGGGATCGCTCCAGGGTCAGCGTGCCGGCGGGGGCGGTGCGCGTGATGGTGGAACCGGCTCCAATGACGGCGCCTGCGCCGATGCGCACCGGCGCCACCAGCATGGCGCCCGAGCCGATGAAAGCGCCATCCTCGATCAGGGTGGGCCACTTGTTGAAGCCGTCATAGTTGCAGGTGATGGTGCCGGCACCGACATTGACCTTGCTGCCGATGGTGGCATCGCCGATATAGGACAGGTGATTGGCCTTGCTGCCCGCGCCGATCTCGCTGTTCTTGACCTCGACGAAATTTCCGATGTGAACCCCGTCGCGCAGCACCGCGCCGGGCCGCAGCCGGGCGAAGGGGCCGATGTCGCAGCGCTCGCCGATGCGAGCTCCCACCAGGTGGCAGTTGGCGCGCAACTCCGTGTCCTCGCCAATCTCGCAGTCCTCGATGTAGCAGTTGGGGCCGATCTTCGCGCGTGCGCCGATCCTGATCCTGCCCACCAGCACCGCATTGACGTCGATGAACACGTCGGTACCGGCTTCGACTTCACCGCGGATGTCGATGCGCGCGGGGTCCGCCAGCGTGACACCGGCCAGCATCAGTTCCTGTGCCCGCCGGCGGCGAAGCGCGGCCTCCACTTCCGAAAGCTGGACCTTGTCGTTCACGCCCATGACCTCCACCTCGTCGGCAGCCAGCACGGCGTTCACCGCGACGCCCTCGCGCACGGCGGCGGCCACGATGTCGGTGAGATAGTACTCGCCCTGCGCATTGTCATTGCGCAATTCCGAAAGCCAGCGCCGCAGGAGTCGTGCCGGCACGGCCATCAGTCCGGTGTTGATCTCGCGGATGGCGCGCTGCGCCTCGGTGGCATCCCGGTGCTCGACGATGGCCGTGGGCCGGCCGGCGGCATCGCGCAGGATGCGTCCGTAACCGGAAGGGTCGTGCATGTTCACCGTGAGCAGCGACAGGGCATCGTTGCCAGCCGCTTGCACCAGCCCGCGCAGCGTTGCCAGCAGCGTCAGCGGCACATCGCCATACAGGATCAGCACCCGGTGATCGTCGGGGATCGAGGGCATGGCCTGCATCAGCGCATGCCCGGTGCCGAGCTGCTGCGCCTGCAGTGCCCAGGTCACCGGTTCCGCCGACATTGCAGAGCGCACCTGCTCGCCACCGTGACCGTAGACCACGCAAAGACCCGCCGGCTCGAGCTGGCGTGCGGTGTCGATGACATGCTGGAGCAACGGCCTGCCGGCCAGCGGCTGCAGGACTTTCGGCAGCGCGGATTTCATGCGCTTGCCCTGTCCCGCCGCCAGTATGACCACCGACAGTTTCACGGGGGAGGGAATCAGCGTTTCTTGCGCAACCGCTCGATGGTGCGCAGCTGTGCCATGGCCCGGGCAAGTTCGGCCTGGGCTTCGGCCAGGCTGATGGAAGCACTCTTGTCGGCCATGGCCTCCTGGGCCCGCTGTCGCGCGGCCAGTGCCGCCGCCTCGTCCAGATCGCTCGCACGGGCGGCCGTGTCCGCCAGCACCGTCACCTGATGCGGCTGGATCTCGAGCGCGCCGCCGCCGACGTAGAAGGATTCCTCCTGATCGCCTGTCTTCACCCGTACCTCGCCCGGCTTCAACGTGGTGAGAAGTGGCGCGTGGCGCGGCGCGATGCCGATATCGCCTTCCGAGGCCGGCACGAACACCATGTCCACGTTGCCGGAGAAGATCTCGCCTTCGGCGCTGACGATGTCCAGATGAATGGTGTTGGCCATGGCTTTGCGTCTATTGCAGGGTCTTCGCGCGCTCGACGGCTTCTTCGATGCTGCCGACCATGTAGAAGGCCTGCTCGGGCAGGTGGTCGTACTCACCGGCGATGATGGCCTTGAAGCCGCGGATGGTGTCCTTCAGCGGGACGATCTTGCCATCCTGCCCGGTGAACACCTTGGCCACGTTGAACGGCTGCGACAGGAAGCGCTGCACCTTGCGTGCGCGGAACACGGTCTGCTTGTCTTCCTCCGACAGCTCGTCCATGCCGAGGATGGCGATGATGTCCTGCAGTTCCTTGTAGCGCTGGAGCGTGGCCTGCACGGCGCGCGCCGTGTTGTAGTGCTCCTCGCCCACGACCAGCGGGTCGAGCTGCCGGCTGGTGGAGTCCAGCGGATCCACCGCCGGGTAGATGCCCAGGCTTGCGATCTGGCGCGACAGCACGACGGTGGCATCGAGGTGCGCGAAGGTCGTGGCGGGCGAAGGGTCGGTGAGGTCGTCCGCCGGTACGTACACCGCCTGGATGGAAGTGATCGAACCGGTCCGGGTGGAAGTGATGCGCTCCTGGAGCACGCCCATCTCCTCGGCCAGCGTCGGCTGGTAGCCCACGGCCGAGGGCATGCGACCCAGCAATGCCGAGACTTCCGTGCCCGCCAGGGTGTAGCGGTAGATGTTGTCCACGAAGAACAGCACATCGCGCCCCTTGCCGCTGGCCTGCTTTTCGTCGCGGAAATATTCGGCCATGGTCAGACCCGTGAGCGCCACGCGCAACCGGTTGCCCGGCGGTTCGTTCATCTGGCCGTACACCATGGCGACCTTGGAGTTCGACAGGTTGTCCTTGTCGATGACGCCCGATTCGATCATCTCGTGGTAGAAGTCGTTCCCTTCGCGGGTACGCTCACCCACCCCGGCGAACACCGACAGACCGCTGTACTGCTTGGCGATGTTGTTGATCAGCTCGAGCATGTTGACGGTCTTGCCCACACCGGCGCCCCCGAACAGACCCACCTTGCCGCCCTTGGCGAACGGCACCAGCAGGTCGATGACCTTGATGCCGGTGACCAGCAGATCCTGTCCGCCGGCCTGCTCACTGTAGGCGGGCGCAGGGCGATGGATGGGAAGCCTTTCCGTGCTCTGCACCGGACCGCGGTTGTCCTGCGGGGTCCCCAGCACGTCCATGATGCGACCCAGCGTGCCCGTGCCCACTGGCACCGAAATCGGACTTCCCTGAGCCTTCACGCCCAGTCCCCGGCGCAGGCCTTCCGAGGGGCCCATGGCGATGGTTCGCACCACGCCGTCACCGAGCTGCTGCTGGACCTCCAGCGTGAGGTCCACGTCATCGAGCTTCAGCGCCTCGTAGACGGCCGGCACCTGGTCGCGCGGGAACTCCACGTCGACCACCGCGCCGATGATTTGTACGATTTTTCCGCTGGACATGACTGTTGATCCTTGACTCATGACTTAGACGGCAGCCGCGCCGCCGACGATTTCGGACAATTCCTTGGTGATGGCCGCCTGGCGCGCCTTGTTGTAGATGAGCTGCAGTTCGCTGATCAGGTTGCCGGCATTGTCGGAGGCGCTCTTCATGGCCACCATCCGCGCGGCCATCTCGCAGGCCACGTTCTCCACCGCGCCCTGGTACACCTGCGACTCCACGTAGCGCATCAGGATGCCATCGAGCAGCTCGCGCGCACTGGGCTCGTAGATGTAGTCCCAGAGCTTCTGCAGTTCGGCCTCGTCCTGCGTCTCCACCGGCATCAGCTGCGCGATCTGCGCCCGCTGCGTCATGGTGTTGACGAACACGTTGTGCGCCAGCACCAGCCGGTCGATCCTGGACTCGCGGAATGCATCGAGCATCACCTTGATGGTGCCGATGAGATCGGACACGTGCGGCCGGTCGCCCAGGTGAGTGGTGGATGCCATGATCGGCAGGCCCAGGCGCCGGAAGAACTGCACGGCCTTGGTCCCGATCAGGCACAGATGCACCTGCTCGCCGCGCGACTGCGCGGTGCGGATGGCGGTGATCGCCGCCTTGAACAGGTTGGCGTTCAGCGCACCGCACAGGCCGCGATCGGTGCTGATGATGATGATCCCGATCGCCTTTACCGGCCGCTCGACCATGAACGGATGCCGGTAGTCCGGATTGGCCTTGCGCAGGTGGCCGATGACCAGCCGGATCTTCTGCGCATAGGGGCGTGCCGCCCGCATGCGCTCCTGTGCCTTGCGGATCTTGCTGGCCGACACCATTTCCATGGCCTTGGTGATCTTCTGGGTATTCCTGATACTCGAGATCTTGCCGCGGATTTCCTTTGCGCCAGCCATCGCTCAAACCGTCGCAAAGAATTCGTCGCAGGTCTTCTTCAACTGTGCCTCGACGTCCTTGGACAGGTCGGGCTTGTCGTTGATGGCCTTGAGCATTGCGCCGGAATTGGTCCTGGCAAACACCTGCAGCGCGCTTTCGGTCTCCACCACCTTCTTGCGATCGACCTTGTCGAAATAGCCGTTGTTCGCGGCATAGATCGACAGCGCCATCTCCGCCACGGACATGGGTGCGTACTGCTTCTGCTTCATGAGTTCCGTGACGCGCTGCCCGCGCTCGAGCTGCTTGCGGGTGGCTTCGTCCAGGTCCGAAGCGAACTGCGAGAATGCCGCAAGCTCCCGATACTGGGCCAGCGCCAGGCGGATGCCGCCGCCCAGCTTCTTGATGATGTTGGTCTGCGCGGCGCCGCCGACGCGCGACACCGAGATGCCGGCGTTGATGGCCGGACGCATGCCGGCGTTGAACAGGTCGGTCTCGAGGAAGATCTGGCCGTCGGTGATGGAAATGACGTTGGTGGGCACGAACGCGGTCACATCGCCCGCCTGGGTCTCGATGATGGGAAGCCCCGTCAGCGACCCGGTCCTGCCCTTCACGCGGCCGTTGGTGGCCTTCTCCACGTACTCCTCGTTGACGCGCGCGGAACGCTCCAGCAGGCGCGAGTGCAGATAGAACACGTCGCCCGGAAAGGCCTCGCGGCCCGGGGGCCGGCGAAGCAGGAGCGAGATCTGCCGGTAGGCCACGGCCTGCTTCGACAGGTCGTCATAGACGATGAGCGCATCCTCGCCGTTGTCCATGAAGTACTCGCCCATTGCGCAGCCCGCATAGGGCGCAAGGTACTGCAGGGCCGCCGGGGTGGAGGCCGAGGCCGCCACGATGATGGTATGGGCCATGGCGCCATGCTCTTCGAGCTTGCGCACCACGTTGGCGATCGAGCTCTGCTTCTGGCCCACGGCCACGTAGATGCACTTAACGCCCGTGCCCTTCTGGTTGATGATGGTGTCGATGGCCACGGCCGTCTTGCCGGTCTGGCGGTCGCCGATGATCAGCTCACGCTGGCCGCGGCCGATGGGCACCATCGAGTCGATGGCCTTCAGGCCGGTCTGCACCGGCTGCGACACGCTCTTGCGGTAGATCACGCCCGGAGCCACGCGCTCCAGCGGCGCCTTGCGCGAGGTGTTCACCGGACCCTTGCCGTCGATCGGATTGCCCAGCGCATCGACCACCCGGCCGAGCATCTCGGGACCCACGGGCACTTCGAGGATGCGGCCGGTGGTCCTGACCTTGTGTCCTTCGGAGATGTGCTTGTAGTCACCCAGCACCACCGAGCCCACCGAGTCCTGCTCCAGGTTCAGCGCCAGACCGAACGTGTTGCCGGGGAACTCGAGCATTTCGCCGTAGCGGGCATCCGCCAGGCCATGGATGCGCACGATGCCGTCGGTCACGCTGACCACCGTGCCCTCGTTGCGCGCATCGGTTCCGGCCTGGAACTTCTGGATGCGCTCCTTGATGAGCTCGCTGATTTCAGATGCCTTGATGGACATGGTTCAAAACCTCAATTGCTCAATTCGTTTTGCAGCTGCGCGAGCCGGCCCCTGACGGAGCCGTCGATCACCAGGTCACCGCAGCGGATCACGGCGCCGCCGAGCAGGTCCGGATCCACCGTTGCCTGCATGTGGATCTCGCGCTTCAACCGGGCCTGCAGCGCCGCCGCCAGCCTTGACTTCTGCCCGTCACTCAACGGGACCGCGGAGGTGATCTCCACCATCGCCGTATTCTCGACCTCGGCGCGCAGCACTTCGAACTGCGCCGAAATGTCCGGCAGGAGCGACAACCGTCGGTTTCTCGCCAGCAGACGGATGAAGTTGCGCAGGGCTTCGCCACCCCTGCCCCCTGCATCGCTCATCAGGTCCACCAGCGCGTCCTCGGCGACATTGGGGCTGGTGATCAGTTGCTCGACGCGCGCATCGGCCGCGAAGGCCGCCGCAGCCTGCAATGCCTGCGACCAGCCGGTCAGGTCCCGGTCCTCGCGCGCGGCGGCAAACGCCGCCCGGGCGTAGGGGCGCGCAATGGTGGCGCGCTCAGCCACGTGCGATCTCGGCGGCGAGCTGGTCGAGCAGTTCGGCGTGCGCCTTCGCGTCTATCTCGCGGCCCAGGAGCCGTGAGGCGCCACTCACCGCCAGCGCTCCGACTTCCTGTCGAAGACCTTCACGCGCCCGCGCGCTCTCTAGCGAAATGCTCTCGCGCGCCTGGCCGAGCAGGCGCTGCCCCTCGGAGATCGCGGTATTCTTCGCGTCCTCGACGATCTCGTTGCCGCGCCTGTTCGCCTGATCGACGATCTGCATGGCCTTGTCGCGCGCCTCGCGGATGATGTCCTGCGCGCGCGCCTTGGCCTCGTCGAGATCCTGCTGGCCCTTGTCGGCCGCAGCCAGTCCTTCGGCGATCTTCTTCTGCCGTTCCTCGATGGCCCCGATGATGTGCGGCCAGCCGAACTTCATGACCAGCCAGGCCACGGCGAAGAACGCCAGGCCCTGGATGACGATGGTGATTGTCAGGTTCATTCCGAATCAACTCCCGAAGGGGTCAGGCGCCGCGCACCCGTGCGCGCGGCGCGAAGATTCCGGTGCGCTTACTTCAGCACGCCGATGAACGGATTGGCGAACAGCAGCAGCAGCGCAATGGCGACGCCGATGATGGGCACGGCATCGAGCAGACCGGCCACGATGAACATCTTGATCTGCAGCATCGGGGTCAGCTCGGGCTGGCGGGCAGCGCCCTCCAGGAACTTGCCGCCGAGCAACGCAAAGCCGATGGCGGTGCCGAGCGCGCCGAGGCCGATCAGGAGGCCCGCCGCGATGACGGTCATGCTCAACAGTTGAGCCAGCTGGGGAACGTGATCCATTTTTCTCTCCGAAGGTCTGAAGGTCAGTGAACGAAACTAGTGCCGGTCGGCTGCCATGCTCAGGTACACGATGGACAGCACCATGAAAATGAAGGCTTGCAGCAGGATGATCAGGATGTGGAACGCGGTCCACGCGAAGCCGGCCAGGAACTGCGCCGCTCCGAAGAAATAGGTGGATACCTTCGACATCGAAGATCCCAGCGTGAGCACCGCGATCAGCACGAATATGAGTTCGCCCGCGTACATGTTGCCGAACAACCGCAGGCTGAGCGAGAGCGGGCGCACCGCTTCCTCGATCAGCCGCAGCAGGAGGTTCGGAAGTGCCGTGAGCACCTTGCCCACCGGCCCGCTGGCGTGGAAGGGCACCGAAATGAACTCGTGCAGGAAAAGCCCCAGACCCTTGTGCTTGATGCCCATGTACTGGGTGAGGAAAAACACGCACAAGGCAAGACCAAAGGTCGTGTTGAGGTCGGCGGTGGGCACGATGCGCAGGTGGCTGACGCCCGCCTGCTGGCCGATCCAGGGCAGAAGGTCGACCGGCAGCATGTCCAGGAAGTTTTCCAGCAGCACCATGCAGAAGATGGTGATGGACAGCGGTGCGATCAGCCGGCTGCTCCCATGGAAGGTTTCCTTCACCAGGCCGTCCACGAACTCCACCACCATCTCGACGAAGGCCTGGAACTTGCCCGGGACACCGGATGTGGCGCGGCGGGACACGCAGATGAACACCGCCAGGAACAGCAGGGACAGGAGCAGCTTGATCACCACGCTGTCGAGGTGGATCTCCCAGAAACCCTGACCCTCGTTGAGCGTCAGATGCTTCAGGTGGTGCTGGATGTACTCGGTCATCCCGCTGGTTTCAGTCTCGGCCGCTGCCATTCGCCCTCAGTCCCCTTCCCGTCTCACCAATCCGAACCAGTAACCGAACTGCGCTGCGATCAGCCCGATCAGCAGCGGGAGCGGTGCCAGCTTCAACTTCGCCAGCGCCAGCCACACCGCCAGCACCAGCCACAGCCACTTCATCGCCTCGCCGGCCATCAGCGCCCGCTGGATCACCGGCGCACCGGCAACGCCGGGCGCAAACAGGCGCCAGCCGAACACCGCCGTTCCCACGGCGATGATCGACGCCCCGCACAGTGCCGCGAGAGCGGAACTTCTGCCCGCGAATATCGCGAAGCACAGTGCGACCACCAGCCCGGTGGCTGCCTGCCACACGACCACCCGCAGTACCGTGCGCTTGCCGCGCAGCAGGGGATCGTTCATCCGTCTGACATCCCATGGGGGAGCCGGGCGCAGGCCGGCACGCATCGGCGGGTGGCCTGCACTGTCATGGTCGGGCCGAAGCGGTCCAAAAAAGACGCCGCATTATAAAGACGAGCAAGGCCGGCTTCAAGGCGCTGAACGCTCTGGCTTTTTTGACAATGCACGGATTGTGGCAACACCGCACGGGCCCGCGGCTATCACTTATTGAATGTGGCTTATTGAATATGCGCGAGAATGCCTTCCAGCTCATCCAGGCTGTTGTAGCTCACCACCAGCTTGCCCTTGCCGCTGGCCGAGTGCTGGAACGCCACCCTGGCGCCCAGCTTGTCCGCCAGATCCATCTCCAGTCGCCGGATGTCGGGGTCGGTCTCGGCGAGCGGCTGGTTTCTGGTCGCCGGCGGAGACAACAGGCGGCGGACCAGCACTTCCGTCTCGCGCACCGACAGCGACTTCTTCGCCACAAGATGAGCCACTTCCACCTGCTGCCGGCGGGCGGTCAGGCCCAGCAATGCCCGGGCATGACCCATTTCGATGCTGCGCTGCTCAACGAGGGTCTTGACCTCATCGGCCAGTTCCATCAGTCGAAGCAGGTTGCTCACCGCTGCGCGTGAACGACCCACGGCCTCGGCAGCCGCCTGATGGGTCAGGCCGAATTCATCGATCAGCCGGGACAGGGCGCCGGCCTCCTCCAGCGGATTCAGGTTCTCGCGCTGGATGTTCTCGATGAGGGCCATGGCCACGGCAGCCTCATCGGGCACCTCGCGCACCACCGCAGGAATCTCCGACAGGCCTGCCATCTGGGCGGCGCGCCAGCGGCGCTCGCCGGCGATGATCTCGTAGCGCTGCGACTCACCCAGCTGGGGCCGGCCCACCGGCCGCACGAGGATGGGCTGCACGATGCCCTGGGCCCTGATCGACTCGGCCAGCTCGCCGAGCGTCTCGGGACGCATGTCCGAGCGCGGCTGGTACTTGCCACGCTGGAGCAGATCGAGCGGAAGCGTGGCAAGCCGGTCACCGGGCGGAAGTGAGGCCTGTGCCGCGACAGCCGGCACGGCCGACTGTGCCGAACGCGCCAGAAACGGACTCAGTTCAGCGAGGCCACGGCCCAGGGAAGGTTTCTTGCCCGACATCGGCCGGGAGTGTAGCAACAATGTGATCGCACGAGACAAGTGCCTTGCGCGACCCTGCGGCGCATGGCCTGACCTGCTGTGCCAGCTCCGGCCGTGTCCGCGTTACGACCGCCATCGCAGGGTCAGTAGACGTCCAGAACGATGGACCCGCGATAACTCCCCGGGCGCAGGGACCTGGCCTTGCCGTCCACGGTCAAGCGCAGATGATGCCCCGCTGCTGCATCGATGCGGGCACCCTGTGCCACCGTCAGTTCCGACAGGAAGGATCGTCCCGTCACCGTCCACTGCGATCGACCATCGAGCGTTACGCTCAGGCCATTGTCCGGCCCCGGCAGTACGACGGTGTTCGACACATGGCCGATCTCGCGGTAGGTTTCCTGCGTCGGTTCCTTGCCGGTTGCGGGGGCGGTCGTGGACGTGGAAATCACCCCCATGGCCGTAGCGTTTTCGAAGCTGAGCCGCATCGTGCTCTTCTTCGCCCGTCCGTTGTAGAAATCCCCCTTGATGGCAGTGTTGCGAAACACCGCCGTCACATCGGGGCTGGCCGGTGCGGCCGAGCCTCGCGGATGGTCCCCGTCAGGTCCCATGCCCGGAGGTGGCGCATCCATTCCCGCGGGCAGATGACCGCTCATCATGGCCTTCATGAACGGGTCGTCGTTTTCCATCGACTGCAGGATCACCCCGCTGTCGGAGATCACCCGGGCATCGTCAACGATGATCGTGGTGCCGATCCCCTTGACCTGGATCGCAGTCTGCCCGGCGCGCAACACGCTGCCCTTGTCGATGGTGAGCGTGCCACCGCCCGTGCCCGAATGCATCATCACGCCGTAGCGGCCTGATTCCACCAAGGTGCCGTTGGTGAAAGTCACTGAACCCTCGGCCGCCATGATCGCACCGATGTCTGCCGCGCGGATCACCGAGTGGTCGAAAGTGTCGACCGAATCTCCGATCGAGTATGCGCCATAGCCGCTGTCCACGGCTTCGATCAGGCTGTCGGTGACGAACATGCGCGTGTGCGTGGTCACATCGGTGGACATCGCCCCCCAGCCCTGGACACGGATGTGCGAGCGGTTGTAGTGGACGGTCCCGTTCTCCACCAGGTTGGTCGCGCGCGCATTGCCGGACAGACCCAGCATCCACGGCACTTCCATCATCCTGCCGACATCCACGGTGAAGCGGTAATCCGGCGGAAGTGTTCCGTTGCTGACCTCGATCTCCGCATCATTGACCCTGACCGTGGCGTCGCCACCGATGAACAGCGCGGTGCGGATGGCGCCGTGGGTTCGGATGATCGGGCGTTCGATGGTGAGATCGGCATGGCCGGTTGCCATGATGGCCGCGCCGAATCCCGCGAAATCGTTGCCGCCATTGCCGGTGAGGTCGATGATCGGGTGGTCGATGGTGTAGGAGCCTTTTCCATCGACGATGATGCCGTTGAAGCGCTCGCCGCGCGACTCGATCCGCACGTCGCGCGCCACCGTCGCGCCTACCGTGCCGGAAAGCACTGCCGCAGGCACCGACTTTGACGCCAGCGGCGCGCCATCCTGAATGAAGACGGCAGTCCGGAAATGGTGTGCGGGCAGATTCTTGAATTTGACCGGGAAATCATCCGCTACCGACAGGACGACCTTGCCCCTGTACGTCCCCGGTGCCAGGCTGGTTTCCACTCCGTTCACCGTGAGCGTCAGCGTCTTGCCGGGCGGGGCGGTCGGCACCCCGCCCTTGTCGATCGTGAGCACATCGTAGCCGGTTGTCTCACCCAGTACGGCCGGCAGATCCTCAGGCCACGCCGGAACAGCCCCGAGCGCGACGACGACCAGGGCGACGGCACAGCATCTTGCAAGGCCTGAACTACTCATGTTCTGCATTCTCCCGAGTGATGAGCTTCCGCGGCGATCACGGCGAAACAATCAGCGTCCCTCCGGACGGCAGTCTGAGATGTTCCTTTCGTGCCAGCGACCGGGCGTGGATCGTGACTCCCGCGGGAGCATCGATCACGCTGGCCGGAGTCGAGGCAGCAAGCACCACCTGCGAATCCGCGCGCGCCGTCCAGTGACTGTGCGCATCGGCGATCAGCGTGACGCCCTTCAAGGCTCCGGACAATTGCGCGCCTGCCAGTTCCACAGTCGTTGTCCGCTCGGGATCGGTGGCAATCACGTCCCCGGCCAGTTTCGTTGCCCGCAACGTCATCCGGACGCCGGGAACCTGCCTGCCCTGCGTTTTCGTGGCGTTGGGATCATCGTTCTTTCTCACCTCTAGCAGCACGCCGGACTTGCTGGACGGGTGTCCACCGTCGACCTGGATGAGCGCGTTCGCGCTCTTTACCAGCACCACGGGCCCGTCACTGGTGAAGGTGCTGTCCTTCAGGGTCAGTTCCCCCGTTTCCGCGGGATCGAATGCCATCACCGAATGGATCATCACGCCATTGCGTGCAGCATGGCCGGTCACGCGATCGAAATCGACCCGTGCCTTGCCGGCGATGATGCCAAGATCGCCGCCGCTGTCGATGCGGGAGGCGTTGATCACGACGTGCGCGCCGAAATCAGCGTAGGTTCCGTACCCCTTGCGGCGCACGACGACGGTACAGTCGTTCGCCTCCAGATAGAGGTTGCCGCCGGTGGCGTCAGTGGACAGCGCGCCCCAGGCATCGGCTTCGATCCGCGTGTGGTACAGGTAGGTCCTCGAGTTGCTCATCGCGAGAACGGTGCGCGCATCGCCCTCTAGCCCCAGTGGCGGGGGAGGCTGCATCATGCCGGGTCCGATATGCGGCTTGTAGCCGGGAGGCAATGGACCGCCGTTGGCTGTCAGGGTGGAATCGTAGACCCGAACCGTGGCTCCCTCGGCCACTACCAGCGCCGATGAAACCGCCCCGCTGGTTTCGATTTTCTCGCGTTCGATGACCAGTGCCGCATCGGCGCGAGCCAGAATCCCGGCCCCGATTCCCAGGAAATCGTTGCTGCCGGTTCCCGAAAGGCGGACGCTGCCCTGCCGTACCGTGACCGCCGAGCGGCCCCCGCTGACGATGAGGCCGTTGAGGGCATTTTTCGACGAGCGGATTTCAATGCGGTCAAGCAGTGTCGCACTCGGCGACCCGCTCACCTCCGCACCAGCGGCTCCGATCACCCCGTCCCTGATGCCCAGCGCCATGTCATAGTGCGTCTGCGACATCGCCGGCATCATCGGAGGCGGACCCGGGGGCAGTCCTGCCGGCGGAGGCGCCATCGGGCCGCCCGGCACCGGCGGCCTTGCCTCAGGCGAGCCCTCGGCCGCGCGCTGCGGGATCGCCTGTGCGCAAGCCATGAGCGGTACCAGCAGTCCCACGGCGACCAGCAACGAGGCACGCCTGGTGTTCATCGTGTTGTCCTTCATCGCGGAATCAGAATTTCACCGACGCCGTGAGACCGTATGTCCGCGGTGCCTGCACCTGGGCATAGCCGAAGAATTCGGATGTCTTGATCAGCTTGTCATTGACGTTCTTGACGAATCCGGTCACGGAGTACCGCTCACTGACGGGCGTCCATCCGACGAACACGTCGCCGGTGGAGTAACTCCCCATGACCGCGGGTGATCCTTCCAGCTGCGCGGCGAACACCGGGAACACCAGCTGCGAGGACATGGTGCGGAAATCGCCACGCATCCACAGGCGCCCCGACCCGGCCAGGTCGAAGTCGTGTTCATAGCTGGCCTTGAAAGTCCAGCGGGGAGCATTGGTGAACGGCGATCCCGCGTACTGGCTCGTACCCGTGATCTTCGAGTCTAGATACACCAGCGAGCCGGTAAGCTTGTCCGCGCGGGTCAGGGCGTATGCCGCGCTGCCTTCGGCACCCACCTCCCGACCCGGAAAGGTGAGGAAGCTCGGCGGGTTCGGAAACGCCGCGTACACCAGCTGATAGGACTTGTAGTCATAGTAGAACGCCGCGGCATTGAGCAGCAGCGCGCCGTCCATGAGCGTATTTTTTGTGCCCACCTCGTAGTCGACCATGTTTTCCGGCGCGTAGGCATCAGGAGCCGAAAAGGGGCTTGAGAATCCGTAACCCCCTTCGCGATGGCCGCTGGCGATCGTGGCGTAGACCAGCGAGTGGGCAGCCACGTTTGCTTCGAGCGTCGCCCTGTAGTCGAAGTAGTTCGTGCGTACATCGGCGAGCTTGACGATGTTGGACGTGGTCACGGGTGGGCCGTTCGCGCCGGCGGTGTTGTTGTTGTTCAAGTCCGTCGTTCCACCCGTCTTGACCCAGCTTTCACGGGCACCCAGGGTCAGGTGCAGTGCGGATGCGAGCGGGAAGATCACCTGCCCGAAGACCGAATCGACGTTGGTGGTGCGTTCGTCGACGCCAAAATCGGTCGGATAGGCCGTCGTAGCGCACGGCGATCCCGGTGGTCCCGCTGCCGCGTTGCTGTAGCCGGGGGGCGGGATATAGACCGTGTTGGTGCCCGGTCCGCCATTTGGCGAGTACGCGTAGCAGGATCCGGAAATGTTCAACGGGCCTGTGCCGTTGTTGTGATAGTGGTAGTAGCCGGCCGTCCAGGGCATCGCAGCCTCCGGCTTCGACGCGTAGCGCGCTTCGACCGCGAACTGGTCCGTGTAGAGAGGGTCGTAGTTGTAGGCAAAATTCCCGCCGAAGGATCCCTGCACGATGCCGTGCAGGGTCTGGTAGGAAGGCAGCAGGATGAGCTGTCCCGGACCCAGGTCGAGCCTCACATCAGCCCAGTACTTGCGCGCAACATGGTGCTGGAAGCCGTCGGGAGGATCCGTGGTGAAGCGCGAATCCGACTCGAAGGATCGATCGGGAATCGCACCGGGACCCTTCCCGCGGAGCGTGGTCTGCTCGAAGCCGACCAGGGCGGAAACCGCCGGGTTCGGGTTGTACAGCAGCTTGGCCCGGACGGATGAGGCCTTGTTGTCATCCCGCCCATTTGAAATATAACCGTCGCGACCCACCGCCGCGCCGGCGACCCGCAGTGCGAACGCCTCACCCAGCGGCACATTGATCGCACCCTCTCCGCGCATGGAGGAATAGTTGCCCCCCTCGGCCTGGACATACCCTTCGAACCTGCCGATGACGGGGTTGCGCGAAATGATGTTGACGACACCGCCAACCGCATTGCGTCCGTAAATCGTGCTCTGCGGACCGTTCAGGGTCTCGACCCGCTCGAGGTCGTAGAATCCGGTCGCCGCCGCCTCGCCGCGTGAGTTGTAGATGCCATCGTAGTTGGTCGCCACGGCGCCGGCGCCGTTCTGGGGCGGAAGGTTGAGTCCCAGGCCGCGAATCGAGACCATGAAGCCTCGCGCCACTCCCTGCACTTCAACGCCGGGCGCATTGACCAGGACATCATCCAGCTTGGTACGGCCTTCCTTCTGGATTTCCGCGCCGCTGACCACCGAGACCGAGATCGGCGTGTCCTGGATGTTCTGCTCGAACTTCTGGGCCGTGACGACGATCTCGGGGATGGCGACCGTGTTCCCGTCGCTGCCTGCGTCCTGTGCACGTCCGGAGCTTCCCATCAGGGTCAACAGCCCCGCACCACCGCATACAAGTGCCCAATTTCGCGCAATGCGCATGGTCATCCCCCTATTTGTAACGACCCTGTCCGTTCCGCATCAGGATGATGCACACATCTGTCATCATTTCCATGCAATGCTTGTGTACCACATCCCGATATACTCATCACAAACGGCGGCACCGTAACATCTTCAAATATTCGGGTCAACTGTATCGCAATGTGGGTATGATACCGGCCTGCAGGCCGGCACCGGAATCCGGAATCGGCAGCACAGCCGGACCGCACGCGATGTCCATACGTCATGAACCAGGTGGGTATTCGTCCATGAACAACATGATCACCGGCCGCAAACCGGGGTTTCCCCAGGGATTCTTCCTGCTTCTTCCGATCGTGCTCGGAGTGGTCGGGGTCTCCGTATTCACCGCAACCGTCAACCAGATGCAGGAGCACTTCCACTACGTGCCGAACGGCGCGTACTGGGTCAATCTGCTGCAGACCATGCCCGGCTTCTGGATCGTGGCGTTCTCCCCCATCGCTGGCTGGCTCGCCGATCGCTATGGACGGCGCAACATCCTGATGGCGTCGATGGTGGTGTACGCACTGGTGGGCGTCGCGCCATTCTGGATGGAGAACATCTGGGCGATTCTGGTCACCCGCTGCTTTGTCGGCATGTGCGAATCAGTGGTTCTGACGGTGACCACGACGATGCTGTGCGATTACTTCCACGGGAAATCGCGCGAGCGCTGGCTCGCCAGCCAGACCGGAGTCGCTTCGCTTTCGGCACTGCTCATCATCCCGCTCGGCGGCGTGCTTGGTGCAAGGTTCGGTTGGCAGGGTCCGTTCCTGGTGTATCTGGTCAGTCTCGTTCTGGTCGTGTTCGTTGCCATCTACGCCTGGGAGCCGGAACACGTGGCGCCGACCACGGACGAGATAGCAAAGGTGAATGCGGATGCCATTTACCAGAGCATTCCCTGGGGCCGCATGTCGGGCATCATCCTGATCACGCTGGTGGGCTCGGTATTCTTCTATTCCACCATCACCCAGAACGCGAACGCACTGGTGCAGCTCGGGGTCAGGGACCCGGCACAGATCGGCACCTACGCAACCTGGGCCAGCCTCGGAGTGCCGGTGGGCACGGTGCTTTTCTGGTTTCTGGGCCGCCTGCACATCGGCCTGCTGCTGTTCGTCGATTTCCTGATCATCGGGATCGGCTTTGTACTGATGTCCACGGCAGGCACGCCGTCCGCCTATGTGATGGCGGCGGACCTGCAGCAGCTTGGCTGCGGGCTCGTGCTGCCGACTTTGCTGGTATGGGCTACCCGAGGGCTTGCCTATCACATCCGCGGTCGCGGCAATGGCCTCTGGCAGGGCGCATTCGGGCTCGGGCTGTTTGCCAGTGGCATGGTCCTTCAGTACATGGGCAGTCTTCTGGGCGGTTCGATCCTCGCAGCCTTTGGTGTCCTGGGCAGGGTTAGTCTGACCACGGCAGCCATTGCGCTGGTCGCCTGGGTCGCATTCGGTCGCGGCCGGACTGCGCGGGCCGGGGCACAACTCACGCGTTGAGCAGAAACGACAGGACCGGACCGCTCAGGGATTCATCACCGGTATTGACCGCGTAGACCTGGGTCAGGTGGTTGTGTCCGGGAATGACCTGCAAGTCCGGCGAGAACCCGTGCTGCGTGACCAGGCGTGCGAACAGCTCGCCGGCCTGCACCTGCATCTGCAGCAGATCGAGTTCAGCGAAGGTGATCAGCAGCGGGAGCGGCGCGACGTCGATGAGATCCACGGTGCACATGGCGGCGAAGCTTTGCGGGTCGGCGCCGAAGTAGGCATCGTTGCGCGGATCGGGCGTAGCGATGCCGAACTGGCGGCGCGCGAGGTATTCCAGATGCGCGTTGTACACTCCCGACACCAGCAACACTCCCGCCGGGCGCAGGCCGCCGGGCGGCTGGAAGCGCCGCACAAGGGTGGCTGCCGCCACATGCGCGGCGCCGGCCGACTCTCCACCGAGGAATATGCGCGCGGGGTCACCGCCGTGATCCGCAATCCGCTGCTGGACCCACTGCCACGCAGCGGCCACGTCCTGCGCGCCCGCCGGCCAGCGATGCGCCGGGGCCAGACGGTAGTTGGGCAGTACCACCACAAAACCCTGCCGTGCGAAATACAGGCCGACGTTCTCGCGCGCCGCCTTGTCGCCGCGGATGAAGCCGCCGCCGTGCAGGAAGATCAGCACCGGGAGCGAGGCGGGTCCCTGCACTGGCCGGTACACGTCCAGGCGATGGCGCGCATCTTCTCCATAGGGCAGATCGCGCTCGCAGGTCACCCCCTCGCGACACTGGGCTTCGAGGAGCGGAGCGTACAGGGACTGGACCAGCGACATGTCGAGCACGGGCCCGCGCTCGCGGATCTGGCGCTCGAACCTGGCGGGGGGGCCACGAAAGCCGGAAGCCGGGGCGCCAGCCGGTTTCACGTAATGCCCGCAGGCGCCTTGTGGAAGCGGCCGTCCTTCATGATGGCCAGCAGATTGCCGCGATCCTGCAGCAATGTGACGTCGCGGGTGGGATCTCCCTTCACCAGCAACAGGTCCGCCAGGAACCCGGGCTTCACCTGGCCGAGTTCCTGCGGCATGCCCATGATCTGCCCGCCCAGCCGCGTGGCAGCGACCAGCGCGTCGGTGGGGGTGTAATCAAAATGACGTACGAACAGCTCGAGGTCACGGGCGTTGCGGCCGTTGGGATTGAAGGGGAAGCCATAGTCGCCGCCCGGCAGCACCCGCACGCCCCGCCGGCGCAACTCGGGAACCAGCTTCTTCTGATGCTCGAGCACGATGGCCGCATCGGCCTTCATGTGGGTCATGTCGAAATGCGGTGGCGGCTTCGCATCCAGCGTCGCCTGCACGATGCCCACACTGGGTGCGACAAACAGATCATCCCTGCGCTCGGCCAGCATCGCAATGCCATCCGTGTCCGCGTAAGTGCAGTGATACAGTACACGAAAGCCGTGACGCGCCCCGAGCTTCACGGCCTCGGCCGCATGCGCATGACCGGTCAGCCACACCTTCGATTCGCGCGCCTGTTCGCCGGCGGCGCGGACCTCGTCCTCGGTGTACTGCAGCTCGAGGGAGGCGCCGGGTTTCAGCGCACTCTCGCCCGACAGCAGGAACTTGACCGCACGCGCGCCCAGCGCCGCGCATTCGCGCACGAAGGTGCGGATGGCCTCGGGACCGCGGCCGTGATCGGCCACCTTGCCCGGCTCCAGGGCCGGATCTGCGGTGGGCGGTTCGCGCTCGATCGAGGAAGGGATCAGGCGTGGCCCCGGCATGCCGCCGGAATCGATCTGCGCCTTGAGGCTGATCTCCATCGTCTTGCCCAGCGAACCTCCCGAATAGGCACTCGTGAATCCGTGATCGAGCAGGATGCGTGCATTGCGCGCCGTATTGAGCAGCAGATCCTCCGGCGGCAGTGACATGCCGGGTACGAACCGCTCCACCGAGCTCGGCCAGCTCAGGTGCGCGTGCGCTTCGGTGAGGCCCGGCATCAACGTGGCTCCCTTTCCGTCGATGAGCAGGGCCCCTGTGCGTGGAAGCGGCGATTCGCCGGCGCTGGCCACGGCCGCGATCCGGTTGCCGTGCACCAGCACCTCGCCCTCGAAGGGACTCGTGCCGCTGCCGTCGAAGACGCGGACATTGGCGAACAGGTACATGGTTTTTACCGCGGGCTGGCTCATGGTAGACCTCCGGAATCCTTTCTCCATCCTATGCGAAATACGGTGCAGTTGCATCACCTGTCAGTACTGAAAAGAGCCGGTGGATGCGCCGCGGCAGGCTTTGATGGCACACTCCCGACCCGCAGGATATCGCGCATGACCGCGACGGAGCGTAAGGTGAAACTCGCCAGCTTTGAATATCAGGGAGCCGACCGGGCCGGTGTCGAACTCGATGCCGACACGCTTCTCGACCTGTCCAGTGCCTTCGTCCTGTCTGGCGCCGGCAATCAGGCGCCGCGCACAGTACAGGAACTCATCGAGGGCGGCGATGATGCACTGGTCCTGCTCCATCAGGGCCTCGCCGCGGCGCGCACCGACCGGCTCACGGCCGAGCGTCACGCCGTGCTCTACTCCACTGCCGCAGTCCACTGGCGGGCGCCGGTGCGCCGCCCTTCCAAGATCTGTTGCCTGGCGCTGAACAACAGCGCCAATGCCGATCGCATCCTCTCAGGCCCGAAACACCCTGCCATGTTCATCAAGCCATCGAGCGCGCTTGCCGGTCATGGCGAAGCCATCGTGTGCAAGCCACAGTATGGCCGCACGCATCCCGAGCCCGAGCTTGCCGTGGTGATCAGCCGGCGCGCCCGGGACGTGGCGGCGGCGGATGCTTACACTCATGTGTTCGGCTACACCATCCACAACGACATCACCTCGCCGACCATGCGCACCGAGGACACCTTCCACTACCGTGCGATCCATCCGGCTCCCGGCGAGCCGGACGGGATCCGTTACGTCGATACCTGGGTGAGCTACCCGGGGCGCTACAAATGCGCCGATACCTTCGCCTGCATGGGGCCATGGCTGGTCACCGCCGATGAAGTGCCGCGACCGCATGCGCTCACTGTCCGCTGCCGGCACGACGAGCGCCTGGTCACGCAGGACAACACCGCCAACCTGTTCTACAAGATTCCCGAGGTGATCGAATTCCTGTCGGCGTACATGACGCTGCTGCCCGGCGATATCGTGTCCATGGGGACGGCACTGGCCGCCTCCGCGCGCGGCGGCGCCATCCAGAACGTGGACCTGAATGTGCTCGGCGGATCGGTGTCAGTTGAAATCGAGGGTCTCGGATGCCTGACCAATCCGGTGAAGCGTTGAGGGTCTGTCATGAGCCGTATTCCACTGCCGCCTGCCGATCTCGACCAACCCGCGGACCTGCTTGCTGCCATGCGCGCGCGCCGGGGCGGCACGCTGTTGAATCTGGACCGCATGCTGCTTCACAGTCCGGCGCTGGCCCGCGCCTGGAATGACTATCTGGGCGCCATCCGTGGAACACTGTCGATAAGCCCGAAACTGCGCGAACTGGCGATCTGCGCGGTGGCACGCCTGAACGGCGCCGACTACGAGTTCGCGCAGCATGCACCGGAGTTCCGGCGTGCAGGAGGCTCGGCTGCGGCCGCCGAGGCGCTCGGGGATGTCGCCGCCGCCGCACAGGATGAGACGCTGTTCGACGCCCTGGAGCGGGCCACGTTACGCGTCACGTTCGAACTGACGTGCGAATCGCGTGTCAGTGAGATGGCGTTCGAGGCACTGCGCGCCTGCCTGCCACAGCCCGCGCAGCAGGTCGAACTCATCGCGGTCATCGCAACCTACAACATGGTGTCCCGGTTCCTGATCGGCTGCTCCATCCCCCATGAATCCTGAATCTGCGGAGAGGCCTTGAGCATGGACACCCTGGAGACGTTGCGCATCCGCCTGGAGATCGGGGAGCTGAATGCCGCTTTCGTGCACCACCTCGATCACGGTGAACTCGATGAGCTGGTCGGACTGTTCACCGACCAGGCGGTGTACACCCATGGGCAGCGGCTCAGCGTCGGCCGGGAGGAAATCCGCCGGCTTTTCGAAGCCCGCGCAGCGACAGGCGTGCGCACCGTGCGCCACCTGTGTTCGGGGCTGCGCATCCACATCGACTCACCCGACCGCGCGCGCGGCACCAGCACCTGCCTGACATTTGCCTTCGACGGGCCGGCGCCGGTGGCGAAGGCAGCGCCGCACCTGGTCGCCGATTTCATCGATTCGTATGAGCGCGACGGGTCCGGGCGATGGCTCATCGCACGGCGTCACATCGAACGCATTTTCGTGGCGCCGGACAACCCCGGCCCCGTTGGCCACGCAACTGGAACCCTTCCATGAGCCCGATGCTGCTGTGTTCCGCGCATTCCCCGCTGCTGTACTGTTGCGCGCGCCCGCCCGCATGCCGCGAGGCGAGCGAGCGCCTGACGGCCGAGCGCGCAGCTGCCATTGCGGCGGCAGACCCCGAGCTCGTGATCGTCTTCGGTCCGGATCACTACAATGGTTTTTTCCTCCGGCTGGTGCCGCCTTTCTGTGCAGGGCTGCGCTGCCACGCGGTGGCTGACATCGGCGGCTTTCCGGGCGAGCTCGACGTGGCCGCCGACACGGCGCTTGAGCTCATCGACGCGGTGCGGCGCGCCGGAGTGGACCTGGCGGTCTCCTATGACATGACCGTGGATCATGGTTTCTCCCAGACCATGACGCGCGTGCTGGGGTCGCTCGACCGCTACCCGAGCATTCCGGTATTCATCAACGGCATCACGCCACCCTACGTGCCTTTCCGGCGCTCGCGGTTGCTCGGCGAGGCGACAGGCGCTTTCGTGCGCGCACTGGGCAAGCGCGTGTTGTTCCTCGCCTCCGGTGGCATGTCACACAATCCGACCCGCTACTATCCGGCCTTCGGCAGCGCCGAGCCTGCCGTGACGGACTACCAGCTTCATGGAGGCACGGGCAAGGGACTGTCTCACCCGGAGTGGCTCGAGCGGCTGGAACGCATGCATCGCGAGGGCGCGCACATGCTGGTTGACGGCACGCGCACGCGCGCCGACCTCAAACTCAACCCGGAAGTCGACCACCTCATCCTCGACATCCTCACCTCGGAGCGGCTCGAGGACATCGACGCCATCGAGCCGGAGTGGATGGTGGAGCATGCCGGCATCGGTTCGCTCGAGTTGCACACCTGGGTGGCCGCGACTGCCGCGCATCGGGTCGCCGGCGGCGCGCGGCCCGTGGTGGACCTGTATGCCGAAGCACTCGAGTACGGCATCGCCTTCGGGATGATGCATGGATGAGCGGCGCGTGAAGCGCAAGAAGCGCCGCCGCATCCACAGGCATCTGTCCTCTGCATGTGTCCGTGGAAATCCGGTCCGCTTTGGTTATTTCCTTGTGGACAGGGAAATCTTTGGAATATACTTTCCCTATGCGAAAGGAATCTCTCAAATACATTCTGACGGAAAACACCTCGCGGAATTTTCCGGCGACCGTGGCTCGGGAGCTCGAATTGCCGCTGGATACAAACAAGGTGGTCACCCTTGTCGGTATCCGGCGCAGCGGAAAGACCTGCATTCTGTATGACACCATGCGCCGGCTCGAAAAGCGCGGCGTGGATCGTCGGCAGATGTTATTCCTCAATTTCGAGGACGATCGCCTGATGCCGATCAAGGCCCGAGAGCTCGACCTGATCCTGGGCGCCCATGCTGAGCTTTACCCGGAATTTGCGACCCGCAGGAAGTACTTCTTTTTCGACGAGATTCAAACCGCTCCGCGGTGGGAGTCTTTCATCCGCCGGCTGCACGACACACAGGATGCGCAGATCTTTCTGACGGGGTCGTCGTCCCATCTGCTGGCCCGCGAGCTGGCTACCAGCTTGCGCGGGCGCACGGTGTCCTACGAAGTATTTCCCCTGTCATTTGCCGAGTTTCTCCGCTTTCGGGGTCTGCAACACGAACCTTGGTCGGCAAGTTCGGACAGCCGTATGGCTGCAGCTCTGAGCGACTATCTGGCCGTCGGCGGGCTCCCGGAGGTGGTGCTCGCAGATGCGGACCTCAGACCGCGCATCCTGAAGGAGTATGTCGATCTGATCTTCTACAAGGATCTGGTCGAGCGCTACAGGGTTGCGAATCCCGCACTTCTGAAGCAGCTCCTCAAGCAGTGTCTGAGCCAACCGGCTTCATTGTTGAGCCCACACAGGATCTACCGGGACTTTCGCTCACAGGGCTACGAGCTGTCGAAGGATACGCTTTACCGTTACCTGCATTACCTTGAAGAGTCCTTCATCATCTTCCTCCTGCCAGTGGCAGAACGCTCTGTTCGCAAGCGTGCGATGAATCCCAGGAAGCTGCACGCGGTGGATTGGGCATTGGGGTATCCACTGGTACCGGAACCCTTCATCAACGTCGGGCACAAGCTCGAGAGCGCAATTTACCTGCATTGGCGCCGGCAGCGTGAAGATCTGGGCTACATTGGCGGAAAGCGGGAGATTGATCTGGTGGTCAACCCCGAGCACCCTGAGCAGCTGGTCAACGTCGCCAATCACATCGGTCGACCCGAGGTCTATGATCGGGAAGTCGGGGGCTTGAGGTGGGCATCCAGCCAGATGCCACGAGCGAGGCGAATATTGGTAGTAGGGGATCTCCCGGAGCAGAACATTCCTGAAGACATCGAGGTGATCGAGGCATGGCGCTATCTGTTGGGCGCTCCCGCATCCAGCAATTGAAGTGTCACGCCAGGGACTCGTCCCGCGCCCGCCCCGACCGGTGCCGTGACCGGTCAGGGTGACGCAGACCTGTCCGGATCAGAACCCGTAACTGAACCGCACGCCGTAGTAGCGCCGGGCATCGCGTGCCGGCTGGGCGGTGACCGTGTTGGTCGCGCCCCAGGGGCTGCTCCAGAAGTCCTCGAAGTCCGTGTAGTAGATGTGGTCGGTGAGATTGTTGACGAAGGCCGTCACTGACATCCTGCCCGACTTGTCGCGCACGCCGACGTCCAGATTCACGATGCTGAAGGCCGACTGGATGGCGTAGGGATTCTGGTCGACCAGCATCTGCGCGCTGCTGCGGTACGACCAGGTACCTCCGAATACCAACTCGTAGGCGCCGCTCCCCAGTGGCTGGCGCTTCTCCACGCTCAGTACGGATTTGAACTTCGGCGAGTTGGGCATCCCCTTGCCCGACAGATCCTGGGTGACCGGGCCTCCGGCCACCAGTTGCACGCAGCCCGCCGGGATCTCGCCGGGCGCATTCGGATAGTAGCAGGGCGCACCCTTGTAGTCCTTGAATTTGGCGTCGATGTAGGCCGCGCTCAGATTGATGCGCAGCGTATCGGTCGCGGCCACCGCTGCATCCACTTCCAGACCCCGGGTTTCAGCTTCGCCCGCGTTGGTGAGCACCAACGGAGGGCTGATCGAGGTGTTCCTCTGGTCGAAAATCTGTACCTGGAAATCCTTGTACTTGGTGTCCCAGATGGCCGCGTTCAGCGTCAGACGCCGGTCAAAGTAGCTGCCCTTGGTGCCAAGCTCGAAGTGGTCGACATTCTCCTTCTTCACCGGCGCCCCCAACGTGGGGCTCGTGGGAGTGAGGTTGGCCGCCGTGTTGTACGCCGCCGGCGAGGTGCCGCGCGCATAGGTGAAGTACAGCATCGTGTCCGCGCCGAGCTTGCGCTGGAGGCTCAGATCGCCCACCACCGTGGATTCGCTCGAGCTGTCCGAGGCGGACAGATCGGCATAGATCACGGGTGGCGGGAAACTTGCGGTGTACAGGCTCTGCAGGTAGGAATAGCTGATCTGGTCGTAGTTGTATCGCAGGCCGCCGGTCAGCGACCAGTCGGGCGCGAATTTCCAGGTGCCGCGAGCGTAAAGATCCGTGGTCTTGGTGTCCGGCTGCACATCGAGGTTCTGGAACGCCGGCAGAAGTCCGCGCTCCAGCACGTAGTGAAGCTTCATGTCCGAGTAGAACATGCCGACCAGGTAGCTGAAGGTCTGGTCCGTGGGAGACAGGAGCTTCAGCTCCTGGCTGAACTGCTTGATGTCGATGTGCTGGGTCTGCTGGTTGAAGAACGGCGGCGGAGCCCCTGGATTGCCCGCGCCCGTCAGCTCGTTCCAGAAATAGCGGTCCACGGCGAACAGGTCCTGCACGTTCAACTGTTTCTCGTGCTGATAAGCGGTGGTCGAACCCAGGGTGAGGCCGCCCACCCGCCATTGCACGTCGAGGGACCCGTCGGTGTCCTTTACATCCGAACTGCCTTCCACGGGGCTCGAGTAATCCAGGTTTTTCATGTCCGCCGTGATGCCAGGCAGCAGCGCATCCTGCGCCATGAACGGTGGACCGCCGGCGCCCGTGAGCAGGTGGATGCCGGGCGAGAGGTGGGTGTAGACGAAATTGAAGCCGCGCGAATTGTCCTTGCCGATGCGCGCCGCGAGCGTGATGTCGAGATCTTCGGTGGGCTTGAACAGGAGCTTGCCCCGCACACCGTAGACCCGCTCCTGGGTCTTTTCATTCAGGTGGAGATTGTTGATCGGAAAATCGCGCGTCGTGCCGTAGGCGGCGAGGCTGTAGTCGACCTTGTCGGAGATGGGCCCGGAGACGTAACCGTTCAACCGGTACTCATGATCATTGGTGAGCATGGCGCTGACGTTGCCCTGGAATGTATCGGTGGGCTTGCGCGTCACGATGTTGATGACGCCCGAGGCCGCGGTGCGCCCGCCCAGGGTTGCCTGCGGGCCTTTCAGGACCTCGATGCTCTGCACGTCCTCCAGCGCATTGCCCGCGCGCGAATCTGAAGGTACCGGCACGCCGTCGATCATGATGGCAACGCCCGAGGACAGTCCGACGGTGCCCTCGTTGGAGACCGAGGAAATGCCCCGTATGCCCATCGGTACGCGGCCGTTGATGGTGCCATTGAGGCTCACGGAGGGCACCAGCCGGTTCAGGTCCGAGATGTCGCCGGCATTGTTCCGGGCGATGGTGTCGCTTCCCAGCACAGCGGCCGAAACCGGCACGTCCGAAAGGCGCTCGGTGCGCTTCTGCGCCGTGATGACGATTTCCTCGAGCTGTGCGGTGTCACCGGGTGAGGATGTGTCGGCCGCGGCGGCCAGCCACGGAGCTGCCGAAGCCAGTGCGAGCAGCGTGAGGTTGAACTTGGTCGCCATGAATCGTTTCCCCCTTGCAGAAGCGGTTGCTTCGAATTCCCGCAGCGGTTGCACAGGCGGGACGTGGTATTGAAACTACAATCGACTCGTATTGAAATACAGCTCGACTGTACCGCAATACGGTCTTCGGTGGCAAGCAGGTCTTTCACTGATCCCGTTCACGTCTGGATGAGGCGCGAGAGCACCGCAGCGCCGCAGCGCTCGAACCCGGAATCGTGGCGCAGACACAACGGAAGACACTCGAGATAGAGTGCCGCCTACCCGTTGGGATGCAGGATGGACCAGGGCGGAGTTTCACTGCCACGGGCAAGCCGGACCTCGATCAGCGCCGGTCGTCCTGCCGCCAAAGCCCCGGGCAGGACCTGTCGAAGCGCATCCGGGGATTCGACCCGGAAGGACGCCGCCCGGAAGGCCTCGCCCAACGCCTTGAAATCGGGATTCTCGAGGCTGGCGCCGATCACGCGGCCCCCGTAGCTTTGCTGCTGATCGCGCAGCACATTGCCGAAGCTTGCGTTGTTGAACACGATGGCGACGAGGTTGATGCCGTGCTGCACGGCGGTCGCAAGTTCCTGGACACCGAACATGAACCCGCCATCGCCGCTGATCGAGACCACCGGCTTGTCCGGAGCCGCGACCTTCACGCCCAGTGCGGTCATGAAGCCAAAACCCAGGTTCTCCTGGTAACCGCTGCCGATGTAGGTGCGCGGCGCATATACCGGATAACCGAAACGCGCCGTGAAGCCCACTTGCGAGATTTCCTCCACGAACACGCCATCGCGCGGCATCGCCTGCCGGATCACCTCGAGATAGGAAATCTGCGGCTGGATCATTGCCGCCTTCGCACGCGCCCTTGCCTTGATGTCGCCGAATTCGGCGGCACGCGAAGGACGCGCAAGCTTCGCCTCGCGCAGCGCTTCGATGAGTGCACGAGTGGCCGCGGCCGCATCCGCCACGATCCCGATGTCGGCCTTCCGGCGGCTCATTTCCTCCGGATCGATGTCGATGCGCACGATGCTGAGGTTGGGCGGAAACTTCTTCCAGCGCACGTATTGCAGTTCCATGCGCGAGCCGATCGTGAGCAGCACATCGCAGTGTTGCCAGGGTTCGAATGCCGCACCGAGATCGAACCCGCAGGGCGAATCGTCCGCCACGATCCCGCGTCCTCCGCGATGGGATATCACCGGCGCCTGCAGGAGCTGGGCCAATTCCGCCACTTCGGCCGCCGCAGCCACGGCGCCCCCGCCCACCATGATCATCGGATTCGCTGAAGCCGCCAGCAGCTCGGCGGCCTTGCGGATCTTCCCGGGATCTGCAACCGGCGGCTCCTCCCGCACGGCGGGACTGGCCGGTTCCACGAGCGCACGTTCGCCCAGCGTATCCCAGGGACATTCGAGTGCGACGGGCCGCTGCCGGCCACTGCGCAACTGGGTGAATGCCTGGGTTACCTTGCGCGACGCTTCGGACGGGTGACGAATCCGGTCGGACCACTTGGTCAGACCCCGCAGCAGCCCGAGCTGATCGGGGAGCTCATGCAGGATGCCGTGACCCCGGCCGATCTCGGCGGAAGGGATTTCGCTGGTCAGGCAGAGCACCGGCGCGTTGGCGGCATAAGCCGTGGACAACGCAGCGGTGGTGTTGAGCACGCCGGGGCCGGGGACACAGGTATACACGCCCACCTCGCCGGTGGCCCGGGCGTATCCATAGGCCATGTAGGCCGCTCCCTGCTCATGGCGCGAACCGATGAACGTGATGTCCGCGCGCCGCTCGTACAGCGCGTCGAACAGCGCGTAGGTGTGGACGCCGGGAATTCCGAATACATGCCGCACGCCATTGCGCACGAGCGCATCTACCATGGCCTGGGCACTGGTCATCATCTGTCTCATGGAATCGCCTCGCCTCGCATCTTCAACAACAGGGAACCATCGTCATTCGCCAGCCCGCGCACGCTACAGGACCGCACCGCCATCGACATGGCAGGTCTGGCCCGTGATGAAGGCCGCATCGTCCGAAGCCAGGAAGGACAGAACACCGGCAAGATCACCGGGTTCTGCCGATCGCGGAATGAGCTGCTGATCGCGCACCCGGTCCCAAACGAATTGCGGGACATCGGCCTTCGCGGCTTCGGTGCGCGTGAGGCCCGGCGCGATCGCATTGACCGTGATCCCGTGACCTCCGAGCTCGCGCGCCAGGGATCGTGTCAGGCCAACGTTGGCCATCTTCGAGGTGATGTAGCCGGTGAAGGCCGGCGGCGGGGACCAGGCGGAACTCGAGGCCAGGTTGATCACCCGGCCCCAGCGACGCTGGATCATGCCCGGCACGAACCCCTGGGCAAGAAAGAAACTCGCTTCGGTGTTGACGGTCAGCATGCGCCGCAGTTCCGTCCGGGTCAGATCCTGCCAGGGGATCATGGGCTGCCAGGCCGCGTTGTTGACCAGGATGTCCACCCGTCCTTCATGCTCGAGCACTTCTTCAACCAGGCGGTCGATCTGCTCCGGGATCGCGAGGTCACAGCGGACCGATCGGGCCGAAGAGCCTGTACATTTGACCAACGCCAGCGTCTGCGTCGATTCCAGCAGGTCCACCAGCACCAGCCGACAGCCGTCCTGCGCCAGTCGCTGCGCGAACACCTGGCCGAGGCCGCGGGCCGCGCCGGTGACCAGAGCGACCCGGTCCGATGGGTGACGGCGAGAGGTCGTTGCCGTTCCCGCAGACATCGCGTTCACTTGCGTTTGCCGCGAAACGGCAGCGTGGCCAGAAAGCCGAGGTTCTTCAGACCCAGCATTTTCAAGCCCGCGCGTGCGGACGGGCCGTCGATGCGTGCCTCCAGGGGCAAGGTGCCAAAGCTCGTGCCCTTGATGACCAGCTCATCGCCGCGGCGCTCCAGGGCGGACACGTTCATCAATTCCTCATCGGCCGGTCCACGCAACACGAGGCCCGCGGATTTCGGCGCATCGCCCGCCGCAGCGCGGGGTGGCGGCGGAACGTCCTGACGGACGCCCCCTGACACTGCGGAGAAATCCATGCCGAGCTGGTCGAACATGCGAATGGCCGTGGCGCGACCCGCTCCGTAGACCCCGCCACCGGGATGCTGGAAGGGACCAGCCAGGTACAGCCGCTCCACGCCGGGTACGGTGAACTGCCCGAGGTCCGGCGTCGGCCGGTGGCCGGCACTCTGGTAGAAATACGGCGCCACGCCGTGCAGGTCGCCACGCATCATGCTGTTCGGGCTGTTGCGCTCGATGTCCACCGGACTCACCACCGATCGCATGATGATGTTTTCGTCCGTCAGGTTCGACACGAACTTGCGGTAGTGCGCCAGCGACAGATCCGCGATCTCCTCCTTGAAGTCATCCCAGTGACGGCCCGCCCAGCGCGGATCGCGCACCGTGTAGGGCGCAAAGGTGATGCCGTGGAACAGGCCCGCACCCGGCGGTGCGCGTGTCGGGTCGCCGATGCTCTCATCCCCTCCGGCGCACAGCCGGCGAGGCGTGATCAGGCCTCGTCGCAGGTCATCGAAATCCGCGATCACCTCGTCCAGCCGCTCCGCGTCCACCAGTTCCAGCATGGTGGCCTGGCCCACTTCCTCACCGGCGTAATAGCGGCACTTTTCCTTGAGGTCGTAGTGGCTGACCATGATGGAAAAGGGCGCAAGCGCCGCACGCTCGGCGCGCTGGAGCACGGGCTCGGGCACTCCGTCGACGAAACGGCGGATCACGTGCGGGTGGAGGGCACCGATCACGGCGTCTTTCGCGCTGATTTCCTCGCCGGTGACGAGGCGCACGCCCGTGGCCCGGCCGCCGCTCGTCAGGATGCGCGCGACCTCGGCATTGCAGCGCACTTCACCGCCGTGGCTCTCGATGCAGCGGACCAGCGCCTCGGTGAGTTTGCCGCTGCCGCCCACCGGCTGCGATACGCCATAGGTGTGAATGATGCCCGGCATCAGCAGTACACCCATGCCCGTGCCCAGCTCGTTCGGACATTGCAGGTTCTCGCTCACCAGCCGCAGCAGGTGGATCTTGATCTTGTCGTTCTCATAGATCTGGTTGACGAGATCCAGGCAGTCCCGCGACATGAAGTCCAGCATCAGCCGGCCCTGCTCGCTCCGGTCCAGCAGGGCCACCAGTTCGCCGAGCGGTGGTGGTGGCGCATACAGGCCCGGCATGAAGAATTCCAGGATCTGCTGGCTGAGCCTGACGAAATTCCGGTACGTGTCGGCATCTTTCTGCGAAAGGCGCGCGAAGCCCTCGCAGGTCCTGTCCAGGTCCTTGTAACTGAACAGCGTGGACTGGTCGGCGAAGATGGTGGCGTGCGGCACCTGCGAGTAGTGGTACTTCAGGCCGTGTTTGCTGAGCAGCCCCAGCTCGTCCTGCCGCAGCATGGGGTTGCCCTGGATCATGATGTGCACGCTGGAGTGCTCGTCATGCCAGTAACCCGGCGTGTTGAGCTGGCGCGTGACGACGCCGCCACCCGGGTAGGGCTTGCGCTCCAGTACCAGCACCTTCTTGCCGGCCTTTGCCAGGTACGCAGCCGCCACCAGGCCATTGTGGCCGGCACCCATCGCAACGATGTCGCAGGAAGTACTCATGTCACTTGATGTAGCGGTAATGCGCGTTGCGGCCCCTGCCCTCCACGGACAGGTCGGCGAAGGGATTGCGGCTGGTGTCGGTCACCACCTTGTACAAGGTGTAGACCTGAGCCAGGAACACACCCCAGTTGCCGATCTCCTGGATGTTGTGCGCGGCCCAGACCTTGCCATCCTCCACCGTCTCCTTCTTGCGCGTGCCGATGGCGCTGGACTTGCCCTCCACGCCGTAGTCGGTCTTCTGCCACTGATGGATGCGATAGCCCATGGGGCTGGGATTGACCAGGCACTTTTCACCCAGGCCCAGCCCGGCCACGATCACCACATGCTCGTAAATGATGTAGTCGCGGATCTCGGGCTCCACGTCCTCGAGCTTTTCGAAGCGGATGTACAGGTTCTGCCGGCGCCCGTCGTTCCAAGTCTGCGGCGCGATGTGGATGGAGCCTACCGGGTTGCCGTGTTTCACCGGCACCGCCCACACCAGTGGCTCGTGCTGTTCCGGATGCCACAGGATGAAGCCCTTCTCCATGTTGCTCCAGAACCAGTCGATCATCTTTGCGGTGAGGCCATCGTGCTGCCAGTCGATATGGGTTCCCATGGCATCGTGGCTGACGGTGTTCTTCATGGAAGGCTCCTGCATGCGTCAAAATCGTTGAACGTGTTCATTCATCACCGGCCCGGGGGTGCCCCGGGTGGCTTGGGCACATTGAACCCGGAGTACCCCTGTTGATCCAGAAGGTACTCGAGCGTGCCGGGCGTGAGCACCGCGGGCTTCGGCGTCTGCCGCCCCGGAGTGACATAGTCGAACACCACCCGCTCCGTGGTGACCATCGAGAAGGATCCCGGCGCGGTCAGTCCCGCGTAACTTTTCCGGATGCGCTCCCAGGCCGGATCGCGGCGCAGCCGCGCGAGGTCCTCGAGGTCGTTGAACCAGAGTTCCTCGATTCCGCCGTGCTGACCGAAACCGCCCGCCTCGAACAGCGTACCTTTGAAAAGTGCCGGGTCCAGAGGCAGCCGCGGACTCTGCACGTACTTGCGCAATGTGCCTGGGCCCTTCAGTGCATCGAGCAGCAAGGGCGCATGTTCGTCCTTCCAGCGACCATCGAATGCCTGCTGCGAAAGACCGGGTGCCACACGCAGGAAGTGGATCAGCTTCACGCCGCCGTTCTGGAAGCCGGGTGCCTCGTGCATCACCCGTCCGTCGCACAGCTCCACCGCGAAGGCGTCGTCCCCGAACTTGTGAGGCTGCATGCGGCGCACGTAGTCCTCGTTGTGCACCGAGGCGCCCAGATCCTCGAATTTCTCCAGCCAGTGATCGGCCATGTTGTCCCAGGCCATGGGCGAAAGCGGATGCCACAGCAGATCGTTGGACACGCCGTTGATGGTGTAGTGCTGCGCATAGCGCTTGAAAGCCCGCTGCGTGGACGGGTTGGTGATCATGAGCGCGACGTGGATGATGCTCCACTCGTAGAAGTAACGTTCCTGTGTATCTCCCGGTTTGCGCCGGGCGGCGAGGATGAACTTCATCATGTGGACAGCACTCCTGTTCGAAAGGCGGGACGGGTCTCTTTCAGGCTGGCACACAGGAGCACCCCGAGGGCCATCATGACGATGGGCAGCCAGAGGATGTGCTCGATGCCGAAGCGCTCAGCCACCTGACCGGCGACCATGGGCGCAAGTCCGCCGCCCAGCAGCTCGCCGGTGGCAATGACCACACCCGAGGCGGTGGCCATCAGCGCCGGCGGCACGGTCTCGGCAGCCACGGGTCCCACCGTCATGGTGATCAGGGTGTTGTTGCCGAAGTGGATGAGGAACAGACACCCGAACAGCCCTGGCACCGAAGGACCCAGTTTTCCCAGCAGGAGCAGTCCGCCCAGCGTAACGACGCTGCAGGCCAGCATCACGGGCCTTCGACCCAGCCGGTCGGATGCCGCGGACAGCAGGATGGTTCCCACCATGGCCCCGAATCCGATCGCGGACATCACCGTGCCCATGCTCGCCGTATCGAGCTTGAGGTGATCGACGAAGTAGCTCGGCAGGAAGGCGCTGGTGGTGATCAGGGTGGTGAGCCAGCACAGCATGCCGCCCATCAGCAACCGGATGTTGCGGTATTTCAGCACCGTGCGCCAATCGCTGAAACTGCCGTGCTCGCTGATTTCGGCCCGCCGGTTGTCGGGAATGATCCGCCAGGTCAGCCAGGCGAGCAGAAGGCCCGGCAGCACGAACAGCGAGAAGATGTAGCGCCAGTCCATGCCCTCACGCAGCAGCCAGCCCACCAGCAGGGGCGACAGGCCCAGCCCAAACAGCACCAGCATGGACTGCTGAAGCCCGACGTTGCGGCCGTGACGCTCGGGCGGGGACTGGTGGATGGTGGCGGCGATGCTGGCGGGCGTATAGGCGCCATCGGCGAATCCCATGACCACCCGGACCAGGACCAGGCCGGCCAGCCCCCCGGCCAGGCCGCTGGCCCCGATCAGGAGCGAAAACACCACCAGTGACCCGGTCAGCACACGACGCTGGCCGACGTGATCGGACAAGTTGCCCATCACCAGGGCGGCCAGCCCCCAGGCCAGCGCCAGCACGCCGGTGATGGTGCCGATGTCCCCATAGCCCAGATGCAGGTCCCGCGCGATGGTGGGATACATCGTGGAGATCAGGAAGCGGTCGATGCCCACCAGGCCAAAGCCCAGTGACAGCACCGCCACTGCGCGTCTTTCGTTCCGCGAACTCTCAATCGACCGCATGCGAGATCCTGGTTGTGGACATTAAACCAAGCTGCGAGTATCTTGTATCACATTATAGTACATACGCAAGGGGTCGATCATGGACTGGCGAAATCCGGATCTGTGCAAATTCGCGCAATCCAACGAGCAGAACAACATGGGTCTGCAATTTTACGATCTGTCGCATCCCTGGGGCCTGGGTCAACCCTGCTGGCCGTATTTCGAGGACGTGAAGATCGAGCGGCTGCATGGCATGTCCAAGTCCGGCGTGCTCACGCAGCGCATCACCACGGTCATGCACTCGGGCACGCACATCGATGCGCCGGCCCATGTGGTGCAGGGTACGCCGTTCATGGACGAGGTGCCGCTGCCCTACTTCTTCGGCACCGGTGTCGTGGTATCCATCCCGAAGAAGAAGTGGGAGGTCATCACCGCCAAGGACCTGGAAAATGCCCGGCCGAAGATCCGCAAGGACGACATCGTCATCGTCAACACCGGCTGGCACAAGTACTACGGCGACAACTCGCATTACTACGGCTATTCGCCGGGCTTCTACAAGGAAGCGGGCGAGTGGTTCGTGGAGCGGGGCGTGAAGATGTGCGGCTCGGACACCCAGGCTCTGGACCATCCGCTGGGCACCGCCATCGGTCCGCATGGCCCGGGTGCACCGAACGGACTGCTTCCCAAGATCAACCAGGAATATGAGCAGACCACGGGCCACAAGGTCATCGAGGACTTCCCCTGGTGGGAGCCCTGCCACAACGCCATCCTGTCGGCCGGCATCTGCGGATTTGAAAACGTCGGCGGCGACATCGACAAGGTCACCGGCAAGCGGGTCACCTTTGCCGCCTTCCCCTGGCGCTGGACCCGGGGTGACGGCTGCATCGTGCGCCTGGTCGCCATGCTGGACCCGAAGGGATCTTTCCGCATCGAAACGGGCAAAGACCAGTAACCATGGAGGTCACGCGTTTCGCCGACGCCCGCGAATACCAGGCCCCGCTCCATCACGGCGTCACGGCCCTGCGCTTGCAGGGGTTCGATGCGAGCCGTGCGGATTTCGCGTGGACGGGCCTGAGCCACATCCTGCCCGGCGGAGGCGCCGACATGGACGCCAGTCCGCTGGCCAAGATCTACGTGGTCATCGAGGGCGAGGTGACGGTACGGCTGGGCACGGGAGAAAGCGCGGTACTGAAAAAGCTCGATAGCTGCTTCATCCCCGGGGGCGAGGCGCGTGAAGTACGCAACGCCTCGAACACGGTGGCCAGCATGATCGTGATCATGCCCTACCCTGCGGGCAAGCCATGAGCCTGCCCGCCATCGACCTTGCGGGCCTGTTCGAGGTGCGCGGCAAGTCGGCGCTGGTGGTGGGCGCGACGGGCGCCTTCGGCAAGGTCGTGTGCTCGACCCTGGGCAAGGCCGGCGCGAGGCTCGCCATCACCGCGGGCAATTCAAAGGAGCTGGGCGCGCTCAAGGACGAGTTGCAGTCCGCGGACATTCCGGCCGTGCAGATCGCTCGCCGTCCGGACACGGAAGGCGACTGCGAGGCCATGGTGAAGGCAACCCTCGACGCCTACGGTCGCATCGACATCCTGGTGGTGGCCTCCGGCATGAACGACGTCGCCCCCATCGTCGACATGACGCCCGAGCGATTCCGGAAGGTGATGCTCGCGAACGTGGACGGCGCGTGGCTGATCGCGCGCGCCGTGGGCCGGCAGATGATCGCCCAGGGCAACGGCGGCAAGGTGGTGTTCACGTCTTCCGCCCGTGGCAAGCTCGGGCATCCGGCCGGCTACTCGGCCTACTGCACCTCGAAATCCGCGATCGACGGCCTGACCAAAACCCTGGGCTGCGAATGGGGCAAGTACGGCATCACGGTGAACGCGCTGGCGCCGACGGTGTTCCGCTCTCCGCTCACCGCCTGGATGTTCGCCGACGACGAGAAGGCCCGCACCGTGCGCGCCGGATTCCTCGCACGCGTACCCATCGGCCGGCTCGGGGAGCCTGAGGACCTGGCGGGGCCGCTGCTGTTCCTGTGCTCGCGCGCTTCGGATTTCCACACCGGCCACATCGTCTACGCGGACGGCGGCTATACGGCAGGTTGATCATGGCAAACGACAAGGTCATCATCACTTGCGCCATCACCGGCGCCATCCACACACCGACGCTGTCGGACGCCCTGCCCTGGAAGCCCGCGGACCTCGCGGCACAGGGCATCGCCGCCGCGAAGGCAGGTGCTTCGATCCTGCATATCCATGCCCGCAACCCCGTCGATGGCTCGCCGACCGGCGACCCGAGGGTCTACGAACAGTTCCTGCCGCAGATCCACGCCAGCACCGATGCCGTGATCAATCTCACCACGGGTGGAAGCCCCGAGATGACGCCGGAGGAACGGCTAGCGGCCGCCATGCATTTCAGCCCGGAGATGTGCTCGCTCAACATGGGTTCGATGAACTTCTCCTTCCACGACATGGGCCGCAAGGTGAAGCAGTGGAAATTCCCGTGGGAGAACAAGTACATCCTGGACAGCGAGAAGTTCATCTTCCGCAACACCTTTGCGGACATCCGGCGTGTGTACGAACTGATGGCCGAACACGGCACGCGCTACGAGCATGAGTGCTACGACATCGGGCACTTGTACAACCTGGCCTACTTCCTCGACAAGGGCCTGGCGAAGCCGCCGCTGTTCATCCAGAGCGTGTTCGGCATCCTCGGCGGCATCGGAGCCGATCCCGACAACGTGGTGTTCATGCGCCGCACCGCCGACCGGCTGTTCGGCAAGGATTACGTATGGTCCGTGCTGGCCGCCGGCAAGCACCAGATGCCGCTGATCACCCAGGCGGCGATGATGGGCGGCAACGTGCGGGTGGGCCTCGAGGACAGCCTGTTCATCGGCCGCGGGAAGCTTGCCGCCAGCAATGCCGAACAGGTCACGAAGATCCGCACCCTCCTCGGCGAACTGGGACTTCAATCCGCCACACCGGATGAAGCACGGCAGATGCTGGCGCTCAAAGGGCGCAGCAACGTCCGCATCGCCGCCTGAGGGCTGCGCCGGCCATGGTGAGTTCACCCACGGCACCTGCGACACCTGCGGTTTCGACCGCCTCCATCGCCCTGATCGGCGCGGGCCTCATGGGCAATGGCCTTGCGCGGGTGTTCCGCGCCGCCGGCTGGCCGGTAAGCGTCTGGGACGCGAGCACGCCGGCGCTGGAACGATTGTGCCGCGCGGTATCCGGCGTGCGAGAGGCCAAGGACCTGGGCGATGCCGTGCAAGGCGCGGACCTCGTCATCGAGGCCATCGTCGAAAAGGCGGCCATCAAGCAGGAACTGTTCGCCCAGCTCGCCTCGCTGATTGACGAGCACACGCTGCTCGCCACCAACTCCTCGGTCATTCCCGTGGCCACGGTGGCGGCAAAGGTGCCGGATGCACAGGCCGGCCGCGTGCTCGGCACGCATTTCTGGAATCCACCCGATCTCATTCCCCTGGTGGAAGTCATCCAGGGGCCGCGCACGGCCTTCGCAAGCATCGAACGCGCGCTTGGCCTGCTTGCGGCCGCGGGAAAGGAGCCGGTGCACGTGCGGCGCGACGTGGTGCCCGGCAACCGGCTGCAGCATGCCCTGTGGCGTGAGGCCATGGCGCTGGTCGACGAGGGTGTCTGCACGCCGGCCGATGTGGATCACATCATCAAACGCAGCTTCGGAGCACGCCTCGCCGTCCTCGGGCCACTGGAGAATGCGGATCTGGTGGGACTTGAACTGACGCGCCAGATCCATGAGGTCGTACTGCCCCTGTTGAGCCGTACGACCACCCCATCGCCCGGCTTGACTGCGCGGCTGGCCGCAGGGCACAGCGGCATCGCCAGTGGCGAGGGGTACCATACGGGCTGGACGGAAGAATCGGTCGCGGCCCTGCGTGAACGGCTCGCCTCCCACCTGCGCCGCATGTTCTGACCCGCGGCAGGTGTGACCCACGGCAGGTACAATTGGACATGACAAAAAAAACACCCGCCCGCAGCACGGGCCAGAGCATCCAGGTCATTGCCCGGGCCGCCAGCGTGTTGCGCGCACTGGAAGGTGAGCAGACGGGCTTGAGTCTTGCGCAGATCGCACAACGTGTGGATCTGGCGCGCTCGACTGTCCAGCGGATCGTCGATGCTCTCCGGGCGGAGCATTTTCTCATCGCCGCCACGCCGACCTCCGGCGTGAGGCTCGGGCCGGCGCTGATCCGTCTCGCGGCGTCCGCCAGCGTGGAGTTCGACCAGATCACCCGCCCGATCATGGCCGACCTGTCGCAACGGCTCGGTGAAACCGTCGACCTGTCGGTACTGAAAGGGTTTTCTGCGGTGTTCACCGACCAGGTCCAGGGCGCACACCGGTTGCGCGCAGTGTCGGCCGTGGGAGAGACCTTCCCGCTGCATGGCACGGCCAACGGCAAGGCGCTGCTCAGCCTGATGCCCGAAGCGCAGTTCGAGAAGTTCCTGCGCACACCGCTGACCCGCATGACGCCGGCGACCATCACCCGCGCCAGCGAACTGCGCGCAGAGATCGCGTCGGTCGTGAAGACCGGTGTGGCCATCGACAACGAAGAACATACCGAGGGCATCTCGGCGGTGGGAACGGCATTCCATGATCCCCTGGGGCGCGCCATCGCGCTGTCGGTCCCGGTCCCCACCACCCGGTTCAAGCGTCTCAAACCCGAACTGGTCCGGGAGATCCTCGCCTCACGCGAAGCCATTCTGGTTGCACTCGGCAATGCTGACGAAGACAGTGGCTGACCTTCGTTCAGGGACACACCCGAGTGCAGCCTTCTGCCGGACCATGAGCCCGCGAGTGCCGTGCCTGCCCTCCGGCTGAGCGGCGGCGAGGCGCTGCTGCGGAGCCTGGAGCCCGAGCAGATCCCGTTTGTCGCAGGCATAGTCGGCGGCAAGCTGGCGCCCTTTCTGCAGGCTCTGTCCACCCGCCCCCACATCCGCTTCATCGGCACCCGCCACGAAGGACATGCCGCGATGATGGCCAGCGCCGTCGGCGCGATCAGCGGACAACTCGGCCTTGCAGTCGGGGAATGCGGAGGCGGAGGCGCCAACATGCTGCCCGGCGCGGCCATCGCTCGCAGCAATTCCCTGCCGATGTTCATCATCACCTCGAACAACCAGCATTGGCAGAGCTATCCCTCGCGCGGCATGTTCGCGGAGATGGACAATCAGGCACTGTTCGCGCCGGCCACGAAATGGAATGCCGTGGTGCATGACGGTCGCCGCATCCCCGAACTCGTCCGCTCAGCTCTTCGTCAGGCCTTCAGCGGTCGCCCGGGCCCGGTGCACCTGGATGTGCCGCAGGATGTGCTGCGCGGCAGCTTCGAGTATGAGGACAGCGAGTTCTCCCGCACGCCCTCGCAGTACCGGCTGCTGCAGCCACCGGCGCCCGGGCAGTCCGAGCTGGTGGCAGCAGTCAGAATCCTGCGCAGTGCGCGTCGCCCGCTGCTGATCGCCGGAGGCGGTCTCACCCTGGCCGGCGCGGCCGAGCAATTCCGACAGCTCGCGCTCCGGCTGCAGGCGCCGGCACTTGCCACCCAGATGGGCAATGGCGCCATCGCGGGCGGGGCTGCGGATTTCCTGGGCATGGCCTGGGTGTGTGGCGGTGATGCCGTGCATCGGGCGCTGGGCGAGGCGGATGCGGTGCTCGCCGTGGGCTGCCGGTTCTCTTCCTGGCTGCGCAACGACCGGGGCACGCTGCTGAATCCGGATGCAAAGCTCATCCATATCGACAGCGATGCCACCGTGATCGGGCAGCATGCACCCATCACCGTCGGCATCTGTGCCGATGCGCGTGCGACGCTGGCTACACTGGACAACGCCCTGGGGGACGAAGCGAACTCCGGGCGCGATGTGTCATGGTTCGAGTCCCTGCGCACGACCCGGCGCGAATGGCAGGCCAGGCTCGCGACCCTCGCCGCGGCACCGGGGTCGCCGATGCACCCGGCAGCCGCCGCAGCGCAGGTCGCCGCGGCCCTGCCAGCCGATGCGCTGGCGGTGTTCGACGGCGGTCACTCCACGTTCTGGAGCAACGACTTCATGCCGGCGCCGGCCCCTCGCACCCGCTTCAATGAACCTGGCATGAGCCAGCTGGGGTTCGGACTGCCCTGGGCGCTGACGGCGAAGCTCCTCCACCCCTCACGGCCCGTGTTCAACGTCACCGGCGATGGTGCCTTCGGATTCAGCCTGCAGGAACTGGACACGGCGCGGCGCCATGGCCTGCCGGTGATCACTGTGGTGTACAACAATGCACAGTGGGGCGTGATCAGGCTCGCATACGGACGCGCGGGCTTCGACTTCGGTTCAGGAAATGACTTCGGCACGATGCTGTCGGGTACGGATTACGCCGCCATCGCGCGCGGGTTCGGTTGCCATGGCGAAGTGGTCGAGTCGGCGCAGCAGGTTGGACCTGCGATCCGTCGTGCACTCGACTCCGGTCTGCCCGCCGTCATCGACTGCCGTACACAGTTCGTGCCGCACCCGGCGATGCCTCACTTCGGCCGGATGAGCTCGGCAGGTGCAGGCTGATCCACAGGCCTATGGACGGCGTTCCGGCGCCGATTTGACCAGCAGCATCACCGGCCCCATCAGCCCCGAGGGTCGCAGCGGCGCGTCGGGATGGTAAGTCGGCCCCGTGGCGAAGGCGACTTTCGCTGCGCCAGGCTGCGCATCGCCGATCAGCCGGTTGACCCAGAGGTTCGCCACACGCACTTCCAGGGTATTTCGCCCCGGACTCACAGCGGCGCCGATGTCGAGACGATACGGCGGCCACCAGGTCGTCCCCACCGGCTTGCCATTCACGCTCACCTCGGCAACATCGCCGATTCGCCCCAGATCGAGCAATAGCGATGTGCCCGCCGCGGGAAGCTGCTTCAGCTCGAAGCTCGTGCGATAGGTCGCCGTGCCGGAGAAATAGCGGATCCGCGGATCGGCATTTTCACCGAGTGAGGCAAGATGGGTGAACCGGGCGGAGGGCGGCGCGCCGCGCCCCGGCTGGAATTCGACTTCCCAGGGTCCGTCGATGCCCGACAACCGCGCAAGGCGCGTGGCAGGCACTTCGCCGGCCGTCTTGCGCGTGGGCTCGCCGAACACCACGAACGTCGACTCCTCCGGCCCCAGTTCCAGATGAATGCGGGTCCGGCCTGCATCGCTCTGCCAGGCGAGCGGTTCGGTGGTGCCACTGACCGCATCCCAGCGCTGCGGCACCCGACCGTCGACGCGGAACAGGACATCGAGGGTTACGGGCCGGGACTCCCGGTTGTCGAGAAAGTAAACTTCCGCCTCCGGCAGCCGACGGTGCACGGAGAGAACCTTCGCCGGCGCGCTCTCGGGGCGGATGTCCACATCGGGCAGCACGCCCATGGCATCCAGCGCCTCGTCGACCTTCCGGCTGGCGATGACCCGTCCGCCGCCGGCGCGCAACGAGGTGTTCCAGAGGGAAGCCACCAGGGACGGGAACGCCTCTGGATCAGCCTGGATCCCGCGCGCCGCGATCGGCGGCTCGCCGATCAGCGTGGCGCCGGCATCCACCAGCTCACGCAGCCGGCGGAGCGTTGGCAGTGTCATGGTGCGGCTCGAGCCACCAAGATACAGGGTCGCATACCGCGCACCGCCAGGCGTCACCAGTATCCCGTTCTCCACCCGCAGCTCGTGCATCAGCATGTCCGCATCGACGGCATCCCAGGCGTGCCGCTGCGGCAGATCGTGCGGTGCCTCATGCGCGAACAGCGCCGTCAGCGGCCGCTCCTCGCCGATGAACCAGGCCACATCGGCGACATCGTGCCCCTGCTGCAGCAGGAAGCTGGAACGCGCGATGTAGTCGATCCACGGTCGCGCCATGCCCGCCCAAGTCTCGTGCCGGTTGAAATACTGTCCGAAAATGGCCAGTGTCAGGCCCGGGACCTTGTCATCCAGCGGCTGGTGCACCGAGGTGTGGATCACCGGACGGTTGATGCCACAAGCGAACTCGAGGTCCACGACCCGGCGCAGGTCCGAAGGCGCAAAGGCCCAGGGCGAGAAGGCCGAGGTCATCGACTCCGCCGCCACCGCGCTGCGACCGCGCACGTGCGCCACCGAGCTGGCCCCTTTCATGTCGCCCAGCAGGGTGGTGCGCGGCGCCCCGTCCCGTGGCCAAGTCCACAGCGCCGCCATCGGTATGTCCGCATGGGCCCGCATCTCGAGGTCATCGCCCAGTGTCGGGCGCAGGGATTCCAGGGCCTCGCCGTAAACCGTGAGCCCGTGTTCATGGGCGACCGTCGCGATGGTGCCGTAGTGCTCACGGGCGTGGAGTTGCGCGAGCGTGCGGCGAAAGTCATCGAGGAAGGCATCGCTCCTTGCTCGCGACTCGACGATGAAACCCGCCAGCGCCGGCAACCACGGATGCAGGTCATAACCGCGCAGCGCGCGAAAACGTTCAGGCAACCGCGCGGTCCAGTTGCTCGCACCGACCTCCGTGGAATCCGTGAGCAGGGCCGAGATCCCGTGCCGCCCGATGCGCTCGCCGCCGACCGCATCCTGGTAGCCGCGCAGATAGGTCTCCAGATAGCGACGCACCGCTGCGCCGTCGTACTTGTCCACCTCGAGTCCCGTGGCTTCCGGGTTGGCCGGATGATTGGTCGTGCCCGTCAACGACCAGCCCAGTCTGAGGACCCGCCACCGTCCCGGCGGCGCCGTCCAGTCCAGGGTCCCCGCCTTCATCCGCCCGGTCAGGTCGATGACCTTCGAGCGCGGCACGCCCGCCTCGTCGGGGGGTCCCTGCGAATCCAGCGCATCGTAATCCAGCGCCACCGCGAACCCGGCCTTCTGCTCGAATCCCGAGACTCGTGCCTCTGCGCTCAATTGCAGCATCGCGAGCCGCAGTGGCGCATCGGGTGCAGCCTGGGGGAACATCTGGACGACGATGGCCCCCGGCGCACCAGCGCCGATCAAGTCCGGCGCGGCCGGGAGAGGCTCGAATCGCACGCGAAACTCCCGCGATCGCACCGGTGCGAAACTGGCCGTGGTCGGTACGGTCGCAAGGGGCAGGTCGGCGACGCGCGACCAGCCGGTAGCCGTACGCGCCTCCAGCACCGGACGCCACACCGGGGAACCGAAGGGCGGCACCGCCCCCGGCATGAACAGCCGGGCCGTGCGCAGGGTCACCGGCTTTGCGTACGTGAGCAGCACGGTGGGTATCTGACCGGCGTGCCGGGGAAGGACGGCCTCGGTGGTCAGTCGATCGTCCGCCAGCGCCTGCGCATCGAGGACTTCTCCGCCTGCACTACGTGCGGCGGGAATCTCCTGGAGCGGCAGCGTCTGCACGGGAAATGCGATGACCGCACTGTCCTGGTAATACGATGCAGCGGGTTTCGAGGCCGCACCCATTGCGAATGGTTCGTCGTGTGGCAGATCCTGGAATGACCCCGTGGTGGCCGGCGGTGCCGGCAGGCGCCCGGTGAAGCGCCTTCCGCCCGCGATCAGCGTTTCGCTCCAGACCAGCTTTTTCATCGCATCGGCTGGCGCGACCCACGGCCCACCGCTTTCGCTCCAGCCGGGCGAGGACGCGATGGCGAACTCGAGGCCGTATTTCGTGGCCACATCGACGGCATGCGAGAACGCCTGCTTCCACTCGGGCGTCATGTAGGCAATGCGCTTTTTCACCAGCGTCGGCATGCCGAGATTGACATCGAAGTTCTGTACGCCGCCGATGCCGACGGACTTCAGCCACGCGAGGTCCGCATCGATGCCGGCCTCGGAGATGTTGCCGTTCACCCAATGCCACCACGTCCGGGGCCGCGCGGAATCGGGCGGATTCCGGAATCCGTCGACCAGTGGGTCCGCCGCCATCGCGGCACCCGCAAACAATGCCGCGACGAACGACGCGACGAGGGCATGCTTGATGGGCACAGGCATGTCGGGCTTGCGGTTCAGTGTCGACGGGACTGCGGCAGTCCGCGGGCCTCGAGCCAGGCCATGAATTCATCGAGCATCAGCGTGGAGGTCGTTCCCGGCTTGCCGAGCCCGAAGCCATGGCCGCCGCGCTCGTAGGCATGCAGTTCCACGGGCCGGCCGGCACGATGCCAGGATTCGATCAGCCCGAACCCCTGCTGCCCGAACAGTTCGTCATCGAGGGCGATGGCCACGAACATCGGCGGTGCATCCCTGGGTACGTCGACGGCCAGCATGGGCGGATAGATGGGCGCGATGAAGGCGGGCCGTGCCGCCGCGTCGGGAGAAAGCCCCGCGTTCAGTGCGGTCATCGCGCCGGCGGAAAAGCCGATCATGCCGATGCGCTGCGGATCGACTCCGAATTTTCCGGCATGTTCGCGCACATACCGGACCGCCGTAAGTGCGTCCTCCGTGGCGCGAGGTTCCTTGATCTCCGGCATCCGGTTTCCGGGGAACGGTGGTGTGATCTCTTTCAGGCGTTCCGCCGCGAATCGCTGGAATCCCGCTTCATCGTCCGGGGTCTGGTTCAGGCGGTATTTGAGCACGAACGCCGCCACGCCCCGCTTCGCCAGCGCCTTCGCGACCTGCGTGCCTTCGTGATCCCACGCCAGCAGCATGAACGCGCCGCCCGGCGCCACGATGACACCCACCTTGTTGCCCCGCCCCGCGGGCGGCAGGAAGGGCGTGAGCGTGGGACGCGTGACATTGCGGACCGCGTAGTCCTTGCCCATGAATTTCACCCAGCGCTCTGCAATCCCGCTGTCCGGGTCCTGCGGCCGCAAGGGGATCGCACCGGGCTGGGCGGGCGCCTCCGCCGGAACGGGAACGGGCATCTGCGCCCGCGAAACGGCACCGGTCAGCAGCGCGGCTGCGGCGAACAGCCCCGCCCATGTCGAGGTCAATGGATTCACGACGTCCTCCTCAGAGCGTTGCGGCGCGCGATTTCGCCCAGCACCTGGGCACTGGGCTTGGGCGTGCGCGTAAAGGTGGTGCGATCGACCGAATGCAGCCCGAATTTGGGCCCATAGCCGAACACCCACTCGAAATTGTCCAGCAGCGACCAGTGCATGTAGCCCAGGACAGGCACCCCATCGGCGATCGCCAGCTGCAAATCCTTCAGCGCCTCCGGAATGAGCCAGGCACGGATCGTATCATCCGGGGTCCCCACACCATGTTCGGTCACCATGACCGGAATTCCAGTGGCGGCATGGGCATAGCGCACCGCCCCTGCCAGGGAGGGCGGGTACACTTCGACGCCGAGATGCCCGCGGCGGGCATTGGCCGGAGGTGGCAGCCGGCCCTTCGAGTCCCAGCGCACGCGTTCGTAGTTCTGCACGCCGATGAAATCGTCGCCCTTCACCGCGTCGAGCCAGGCTCCATACATCTGCGAGCGCATCCTGTCGCGGATGCTGTCCGCACCCACGGCTTCGTCATCGAACATGGCGAGACTCACACCGACGGGAAGGTCAGGACGCACGTTCTTGATGGCATTCCTGCCGGCGCGATGGGCTGCGATCATGGGTGCAAGGAGAGGTTCCGCGAGTTGCGGGTCGATGCTGTTCGCAGGCACGAACCGTTCGGTATTGCAGGCCCGGGCGGCTGCCGCCCGCATGGCCCGATCCGCTTCCCGGAGCGCCGGCGGCAGATCGGCGGTGGCGAGAATCCGGGTGAGATCGGGTTCGTTCAGCGTCGTCGCGTAGCCCATATGCGCGGCCATGTGTCGCGCCACGCGCTCGCAGTAGCGCGCAAACCGGTCGCTCGAGTCTTTCGCCAGCCATCCGCCGCGCGCCCCGAACCAGCGCGGGCAGGTGAAATGGTTGAACGTCACCACCGGCGTGAGGCCCCGCTCGCGGCAGCCCTCGACCATGCGACGGTAATGATCGAGCATGGCGATCGAGTACTCGCCGGGCTCGGGCTCGATGCGCGCCCACTCGACCGAGAAACGGTAGCTGTTCAACCCCAGCGAGCGGACGAGGTCAAGGTCCTGCCGCCACAGCTCGAAGCTGTTGCAGGCATCGCCCGAGGGCTCTTTGAAGGCCGTGGGCGTCACATGCTCCAGGAGCCACATGTCGCCGGCCGTATTGTTGCCCTCGACCTGATGTCCCGCCGTGGCGACGCCCCAGCGGAAACCGTGCGGGAAGGCGGCGCCGGTGGCCGCGGCACTGGCGGCCGCGGCGCCGCCGGGCCCGGCGCTCGATGCCGCGTGCAAGGGACGTGCGCTGCTGAACAGGGCACCCGTCGCCGCAAGAAAAGTTCGCCGATCGATCATGGCAGCGCTCCCGGTGTTCAAAACTTCGCTTCGATCGACACCCCTGCCGTACGGCGCGCCTCGCGCGTATTCCAGTTGACCTCGCCGCCCGCATCCGCAAACGGCAGGCCGATCACGGCGGCCTGGAAGTGTCTGTCCCCGGCGTTGCGAACGAAGGCCGCCACGCGCCATTTGCCATCGGCAGCGCCCAGTCCCGCGTTTGCGCCGACGATGGCGTAGCCGCCCTGCCAGGACAGCGGATTCGCAACATCGTAATACACGCCACTGCGATAATAGTAGTTCACGCCCGCATCGAACTGCAGGCTGCCGCTGATCGGCTGACGGAAGTCCAGTCCCAGCGTTGCGCTGTTCCTGGGAGCGCCCGTCAGCGGGAAGCCCTTGGCCTGATACAGCGCAGTGCCCGCGGTGGATCCCGGCGCGTTGCACTGCGTCGCGACTGCTGCAGCACCCAGGGCAATGATGCTGTTCGGACAGGCGGTGATGTAGTCGGTGAACCGGGTTTTCGAATGCGTGTACGAAGCGTTCAGACCGAAGCGTGGCGTGATGCGATACCCCAGCTCGATCTCCAGACCTTTTGCATCGAATCCGCCCGCATTTTCGGTGAGGAACTCCATGCCATTGAAGACCGAGGTCTGCAGATCCTTGTAGCGGTCGAAGAAGAGGTCGCCGTTCAGCGTGAGCCGGCGATCGAGCCACTGGGTCTTGACGCCCAGGGTGACGTCGCGCACGGTCTGCGGTTTCACCGAGGTCTTGACGCCGGTGAGGCCGGAGAAGGTGACAGTGGGTCCAAGATAGCCACGCGCCAGCGTGGCGAACAGCATCACGTCCTGAGCCGGACGGTACTCGAGGCCAAACCTGCCCGACCAGTCGGTCTTGCGGGTCTCGCCCGTCGTCAGCGGCAACGTGGTGTACGGCACGACGAAGCCATTGGGTCCGGGACCCGGCGGATAAGCCGGGTCGATCACCGAATAAATCGAGGCATCGACCTGGTCACGCGTGATACGCGCACCGCCCAGGAGCCGCAAGGTATCGGTGAGCGCGAACGAACCGTCGGTGAACAGCGCCGTGCTCTTGGAGGTGGTGGTGGTGGTCGCGCAGCCAGCCGAGATGTCGATGGTCACCGGGTTGAAGGGCAGCGCCGGGCGCAACTGCGCACAGTTCTGCGTATCCTGGCCCACCCGCTGCTTCGAGGCATACAGGCCGGCGACATACTGCAGCCGTCCCGTCGAAGGCGAGGTCAGCCGAAGCTCTTCCGAGAGGAAATCCTGGTTGTCGTTGTTGGTCGCGACGAACACGGGCAGGTCGATGGTATCGATGGAAAAGGTCGTGGGGTCACGCTTGTACTTGCGCCAGGCCGTCAACGAGGTCAGCGTGTATTCGGCGATGTTCCAGTCGAGTTGCAGTGAGGTGCCATAGTTCTTCTGGCGCATGCGGGTGTCGGTATCCTCGGCACTGATCTCGTTGTCATTTCCGGGCTGGATGCCGCGCGCGAGCAGCGGTGCGAAGCGTGCGGCCATCAGGGGATTGGCGAAGCCCGGCAGGAGCCGCAGCGTCCACATCTGTTCCGGACCGTCCTGCTTCTGCGCGGACCAGTCGGCGATGAGATAGGCCGTGAAATCGTCATTGACCTTCCACAACAGCTTGGCGCGGCCGCCGTAGAAATGCTCGCCACCCCATTTCTCGTTCAGCGTGATGTTGTCGATGTATCCGTCGTGCTTGCGGTCGAAGGCGAATACGCGCAGGGCCACGCGCTCGCCCAGCGGCACGTTGAGCGAGCCGTGAAAGTCGTGCTCGTTGAGTTGCGCGAAGGAGCCGAAGACGCTGCCGGAAAATCCTGCGGTATCGGGCCGGGCGGTGGTGATGCTCACCACACCCGACGAGGCGTTCTTGCCGAACTGTGTTCCCTGCGGTCCCCGCAGGACTTCCACCCGCTCGACATCACCCAGGCTCGCCACCGGATTGCCAAAGGGGATGACCACGCCGTCGACCACCGTGCCGACATTCTGCTCCGAGGAACTGGTGAAGCCGCCGGCAGAACCCACGCCGCGAAGCCGGAACCCGGAGTCATTCGGCGAGACACCGAACTGGACGCTGGAGGACTGATACTGAATGTCCTGCAGGTTCTGGAAGCCGGCCGCGCTGAGCTGATCGCCGCTGAGCGCCGACACCGCCAGAGGCACATCCTGCAGGCGCTGTTCGCGCCGCGTGGCCGTCACCACCACTTCCTGCAGTTGCCCATCGTCGACGCCCGGCTCATCTGCCGTCTGTGCCTGAACCGTCAGAACCGTCATCGCAGCGGCCGACGCAATGACGGCACTTGTAATGGATCGTCTCAGCATGGAACACCCCCGGGCCGATGAGTAGCCCTGAGTGCATTCCATCCAATTTGATCAATACACGAAAATACTTTGTTTTTTGTAATCCATAGCCGCAGACGATGGATCAGGGAAGTATCGGCAGGATCTCCAGAAGTTTTTCCGCGAACTCACCGAGGCGGACCTGACGCAACCACCGGATGCCTACGGTGCGCTGCACCTGCGCATCCACCAGGGCGATGACCCGCAGCAGCCCCATGGACAACTCGGCCCCCGCGACCCGCTGTGGCAGGATGGTGACATGCCGGCTCTCCCGCACGATGGCCTTGGTGGTCAGCAGGGAGTCGCAGCGGATCACGTCGGCGGGCGCTGGCACCTCGGCAGCGATGAACAAGGCATCGAGCTGTCGTCGAAAGCCTCCCGCGGCATCCGGCAGCACCCAGCGCAATGAGCGAGCCTCCCGCAACGAGAGCCGCCCGGGCAAATGCTCATTCTGCCGGCCCACCAGCAAGTCGAACGGGTCGCGCGCGCAGGACCGTTCCTCGATGTCATCGGGAGGCGGATCCAGGGCCGTCGTGACGAAGGCCAGCTCGATTTCGCGACGACGCAGCAGGTCCACCAGCGCGCTGTCAGGCCGTTCGACAACGCTCAGCGCGAAGCGCATCCCCGCCCGCTCAAGCTGGCTCACCGCTTCCGGCACCAGGCTCGCCAGCGCACCGGGAGTGCCGCCGATGCGCAAGGGTCCGAGTACTCCGTCGCGCGCCAGTGCCACTTCCGCCTTTGCCTCGCGCAGCAGGCCATCCATGGCTTCGGCACGACGCTTGAGCACCTCGCCCGCGGCAGTCAGCCGGATTCCGTTGCGGCTCCGTTCGAACAGGCTGGCATCGAGGCGGCGTTCGAGCTGGGCAATGGCCACCGACACGCTGGGCTGGGAGATGTGCAGCGTCCGTGCAGCCCCGCTGATGGTCTGTGCCTGGCAGACCGCCAGGAAAGTCCGCAGGGCCCGAGGATCGATGGCCGTCATAAGTCATAGATCTTACCTATGGATCATCAACATTTGCACATTTGACTGCATAACTGGACCGTGGAAAGGTAACCTGCCGGCCCGACGCCGAGCATGAGGGTGAGTGACACGTGAGCGACATCGTCTATATCGGAGCGCCGGAGGCGAGCTGGGCGGATTTCCGGCCGCGTGCCGTTGCCGATTTTCCCGATGCGGATCTGGGGGGAAGTGATGACCGGCTCGCGGCACGGTCATTGCTGGCCGATGCCCGCGGCATCATTGCGCATCACTTCCAGTTCGACGAGACGCTGCTCGCAGCTGCACCCCGGCTGGCATGGATCCAGTCGCTGACCACCGGCACCGATGCCATTCTGAGGCTCCGCAACCTGCGGCCCGAGGTTCGGGTGACCTCCACGCGTGGCATGCACGGCCCGCAGATGTCCGAACTCGTGTTCCTGCACATGCTGGCGCTGCTGCGGGACTTTCCGAGAATGTTGCGCAATCAGGCGGCGCGCCGCTGGGAGCGCTGGCCGCAGCCCTTGCTGTGGCGAAAGACTGCCGTGATCGTCGGAGTGGGGGCCATCAGCGAGGCTCTGGCGCCGCGATGCAAGGCCTTTGGCATGACCGTGTACGGTGTGAGCAATTCATCGCGGGTACCGGAAGGCTTCGACCGTATTTTCCCGCGCAGCGAGATCACCCGGGCGGCCGCGCTGGCCGACTTCCTCATCCTGGTGGTGCCGTATTCGACCGAAACCGAAAACCTGGTCGACGAGCAGGTGATCGGCGCGCTGCCCCCGCACGGCTACCTCATCAATGTGGCGCGCGGCGGCGTGCTGGACGAGCAGGCCCTGCTGCGGGCCTTGCGCGAGCACCGCATCGCCGGCGCGGCGCTGGACGTGTTTCGCGATCAGCCGCTGCCGCCGGAGCACCCGCTGTGGCGCGAGGACCGTGTGCTGATCTCGCCGCTCCTGGGGGGCATGAGCAATGTGTATCTCGAGCAGGCGTATCCCATCGTGCGCCAGAATCTCGAGCACTTCCTCGCCGGCCGCCCCGAGCAGATGATCAACCGGGTGACCCGCGGGAATTCCACCCGATGAATGCTTCCACCAGCCGGGTGCTGAATGCCGTCTCGATCGAGGAAATGAACCGCCGCTGGCGCGCGGTGCGTGCCCGCATGCAGGCCGAAGACATCGACGCACTGGTGGTGCAGAACTCCAGCGACTGGGT
>JBGAGK010000059.1:0-9674 GCA_044226785.1 Steroidobacteraceae bacterium
GCCGCGCGAACCGGTGCGAGCGTCTTCATCGCCGGGTGATAGTAGGGCGCGAACAGGAAGGTGAATCCGCAGGAGTCCAGGCATTGCCGCGCCAGCCTCTCGTCCATGGGCATGGGAACGCCCAGTCGTTCGATGAGGTCCGCACTGCCGCTGCGGCTGGATATGGACCGGTTGCCGTGCTTGATCACCGGCAGACCGGCAGCCGCGGTCAGGAGCGCAGAACCCGTCGACAGGTTCAGGCTACCCGAAGCATCGCCGCCCGTACCCACGATGTCGATGGCCGGCAGTCCGGGGGGGAAATCCGGCCGCCGTCCCAGCTGGCGCATCGCCAGCGCAAAGCCGCGCACCTCCTCCGCCACCACGCCCTTGGCACGCAGCCCGGCGAGCAGCGCCCCGGCCAGCGGCGCAGGAACGTCCGGAGATGTCAGCGCCCGCAGCAGATCGCCTGCCTGGGCTTCGGACAGATGCTGGCCATCCAGGATCTGTTCGAGCATGCGGCGCAAGATATCGGTCATGACCGGGCCATCTTCAGGAAATTGTTCAACAGCGCCGGGCCTTCCGGTGTGAGCACACTCTCCGGATGGAACTGCACCCCTTCGACCATGAGTTCCCGATGCCGCACGCCCATGATCTCTCCTTCCGCCGTGCGAGCGCTGACTTCCAGAACTGCAGGAAGGGTTCCAGGCTCGGCGATCAGGGAATGATAGCGTCCGGCCTGCATCGGAGAGCTCAGGCCCGCGAACACGCCGCGCCCGTCGTGCTGCACCGGTGACACCTTGCCATGCATCAGCCGGCCTGCACGCACGACACGGCCGCCGAATACCTCCACCAGCGACTGATGTCCCAGGCATACGCCCAGCACCGGCACCTTGCCTGCGAAGGCGCGCACCATGTCCATGGAGACACCGGCGTCCTGCGGAGTGCCGGGCCCCGGAGAGACCACCACGTGAGTGGGATGAAGCGCGAGCGCCTGCGCCACGTCGATGGCATCGTTGCGGAATACCTCGACCTGCGCACCCAGCATGAGGAAGGCCTGCACCAGGTTGTAGGTGAAGGAGTCGTAGTTGTCGATCAACAGGAGCCGTGCGCTCACAGACCCTCCGCCGCCATGGTCAATGCCCGGCGCAGCACTGCGCTCTTGGCCATGACTTCCTCGAATTCGGCGCGGGGCACCGAGTCCGCGACGATGCCGCCGCCCGCCTGGTAACTGTAGGAATCACCGCGAAACACCAGCGTGCGAATGGTGATGGCCTGATCCATGTCGCCCTGCCGTCCGAAGTAACCCACCGTGCCTCCATACAGGCGCCGCCCCGTGGTTTCCAGCTCATCGATGATCTGCATGGCGCGCACCTTGGGTGCGCCCACCAGCGTGCCGGCCGGAAAGGTGGCGGCGAACAGATCGAACGCGTCCCGACCGGGCGCCAGAGTGCCCGAAACTCCGCTGACCAGGTGCATGATGTGGCTGTAGCGCTCGACCACCCGGTACGGATCCACGCGAACCGAACCCGCCGTTGCCACCCTTCCCAGATCGTTTCGGGCGAGGTCGACGAGCATCACGTGCTCGGCATTTTCCTTCGGATCCGCCAGCAGTTGCTGCTCCAGTTCGAGATCGGCCTCGGGACTGGCCCCGCGCGGGCGCGAGCCTGCGATGGGCCGGAGCTGCGCCTGGCCTGCATTGAGTTTCACCAGAGCTTCGGGCGAGGTGCCGACCACGGTAAGATCCCCGAGTTCGCAGAAGAACATGTAGGGCGAAGGATTGATCAGGCGCAGCGCCCGATAAACTTCTCGAAGCGCGAGGAGAGCACCAACTGATAGACATCGCCCGCCGCGATATGCTCCTGCGCCCGGTGGACTCGCGCCGCATGCGCGGCCTCATCCAGCGACATGATGCCGTTGCTGAAACGCCCACCCACCGGCCGCGCAGGCACCGCCCCCTGCAAAGCGCGCACGACCTCCCGTCGCAGGGCGGCGCGCTCGCCTTCACTGCCATCGTGCAACAGGGCAATCCGGTGGGTCAGGTGATCGAACACCAGCAACGAGTGAGGCGCAACGTAGTGCGCATGCGGAGCGTCCGTGTCGTCGAGCGAGCGCGCAGGCAGATGCTCGAAATAGCGCACGGCATCGTAGGACGTGTAGCCCACCAGCCCCCCGGACAACGGTACTCCGGGAATCTCCGGGAGCGGTCTCGGGGCGCAGGCCAGGGCCGCACGCAGGGCGTCCAGGAATTCCTTCCGGCTCCGCGGCCGCGGCGCATGCTCCGCGCCCACATGGAGCCCTGCCGCGTCCAGGCGCACGTCGAGGCAGTCCCCGAAGCCGATGAAGGAATAGCGGGCCAGCCGCTCGCCTCCCTCGACGCTTTCCAGCAGGAACCGCGGCTTGAATTCAGCGAGCTTCAGATACGCCGACACCGGCGTGTCCAGATCGGCTGCAATATCGAACAGTTTCATCATGTCGCGTAAAACATCCGCCCAACAAAAAACCCACCACCACTTGTCGCGGAGATGGGTTCCTGTGAGATCTTCTGGGTTTCTGGGCTTATGCGCTCGGCATCAGTCGATCCACACCCTCTCCGTTCGGGAGGGGCGCCACCACCAGCAGGCATTGCGCAGAATCGGCATGCGGCGAGTATGGCGGCAATGCGGAGGCAGCGTCAAGTTTTAGCCTCTTCCAATGGCATAGGAGGCTGAAAGGGGGTGCGTGTTTCCAACGGCATAGGAGGCTGAAAGGTCCGGGATTGGATCGATCATCAAGGGATGGTGATCGATATGAACGAATCCAGGCTCGCAACGCTCGAGCAAATCCGGGAGTTCCTGGCAGGCACCTGCGACATGGCCTTTGCCATCCCGGCCGATGAACCCCGGCGGCGGGCCTTCGTGGCCAAAGTACTTCGCCGATTTCGCTATGACTGCCGACCCAAAGGCCAGCGGGGGGTGCTGTTCGAGTATATGCAGCGCTTGAGCGGCTACTCGCGCCAGCACCTGTCCCGGCTGATCGCCCAATATCGCCACCGGCACTCCATCGAGCCGGCGAGCCGTGCCAGTCGGACCAGCTTTTCGCGCAAATACCAGCCCGCGGACGTGGCATTGCTGGCTCAGACCGACAGTTGGCACGACACGCTGTCCGGTCCGGCTACCCAGGTGCTGTTGCGACGGGCTTTCGGCACCTTTGGCGTGCCTGCTGAGGCGCTGTCGCAAATCTCCGTCTCCATCTGTACAACTTGCGCGCCAGCCCCTCGACACAAAGGCAACCACGGTGGCACGGCACTCAACGCAAACGTGCCGATCGGCATCCATAAGCCCCCGCCCCGCACGGGCCTACCGGGCTACATCCACATCGACACCGTGCACCAGGGCGATCAGGATGGGATAAAGGGCGTCTGCACATCAACGCGGTGGATATCGTCACCCAATGGGAACTGGTGGCCTCGGTGGGCAGATCAGCGAGGCGTACCTGCTGCCGGTCATCACTGCTCCTGCGGAAGCCCTTTCCCTGATCCGCGGCTTTCACTCCGACTCGAGGCTCCGGTACACATCAATCATGAGGTTGCCGAGCTGCTGGAGAAACTGCGCGTGGAGTTCACCAAATCACGCCCCCGCCACACCAACGACAACGCCTTGGCCGAATCCAAAAACGGCGCCGTCATCCGCAAAATCATGGGCTACAGCCACATCCAGCAAAAACACGCCACCGCAATCAATCACTTCTACACCGAAACCCTCAATCCCTACACCTGAATTTCCATCGACCTTGCTACTTCGCGCTCGATACCCTCGATGCCAAAGGCAAGATCCAGAGCTACCCCCGCGAACTGATCATGACCCCGTTCCAGCGTCTGCAGTCCATCACCAATACACCCAGCACCTTAAGCGCAGCATCACCGCCGCCAGACTCAACACCAGGCCACTGCACAATGAGCGATAATCAGGCCGCACAACAGGTTCAGCAGGCCAGAAAGCGGCTGTTCCAATCCATTAACCGTCAACTCAATACCGCCGCCTGACCGCTACACTTTCAGCCTCATATTACGATTGGAAAATACTGTTTTGGCGTCGCCTGAACTCGCTCCGATATTTTGGCCTTCCGGCGGATGCCTCCTCGCAATTCCCCACCTGTTAGGCGAGAAAGCAGGCTGTTGCGATCAACGTAGGCGAAAAACGCCGCCGAGATGAAAATACTCCGATAGTGAAGACAACCATCGCCGACAATCCAACGGATTGCAGCACGATGCCGGTAATCATGGACCGGCAGCCGCGCCGATATGTCTCGCTTGCCGGAATCAATGCGACGGAATCTCCCACCCTATCTACTGCCGCTGTCAGCGACATGATCAGGCAGATCCCGACATTTGTAGCATTGGAAACGAACAAACGAGACACAAGTAGCGAAGAAACTCGTGAGCGAAAATGCAGTCAGGCTGCACAAGGTGATCACTATCGCGCCACAGTATTACCAATGCGAAAATGGCGAAAGCGCATCGGAATGCGCCGTTGCATGTATGTAGCCAGCAGCCCACCGACAGCGCCAACGAGCGTTCCCACGGCAAGCGCTTGACCAATGCCGCGGGCATCAACAGCGTGGGTCACCACCCGCTCAGCAGCCCACATTCCGATGAAACCCAGCGTGAAAAACGCCAGCTACCCCCAAGGGCAAGCAACGGCAATCTGGAGGAGCAAGCCGGAGCCAGTTTCGCCAGCTTCCACACTTGTGCTTCGTGCTGCTGGAGCGCGCACGAAATTGCCTGCAGGAACCAGGGGAACAAGGAGCAGACAGGTTAGCGTTATCCCCGCCATTACTGTCGTGACCCCGCGAAAACCCGCCGACTGGTCACAAAGGGCAAAAATGCCAACAGAATGGCCGAGCAGGCTACTGACACAACGATTATCGTGCTAAAGCCCCGCTCCGGCCGCGTCTGTCACCAGCCACCGTGATGGCTGGAAGCCCAGAGTCCCGCTCCGCACCATTGGCCAACATTAGACACAGCAAGGCCGGAAGCCGGCAGGTGCCCCAGGAGAAAAGTGGCACTCATGACAACAATTCCGATAATCGAAGAGGCGCGCCAGTTGACTTCGCGGATCCAGAGATAGGCACTCGCGCTACTCGGCCAGATCAAGAAAGTAACTTCCAATGAACAGACCCAACTGCGCCTCCACGTCAGACTCAGCGTCCCCGCGGCAGCACCTATAAACGCCGGGGCGATTGCGCCAGGAAGCATGGAAATCGCAAAGATACGCGGCCGTGACATACACCCGGCGCACGATCAAAGTCGGATCGCGCCGTTCATGATCACTCTCGCGTTGAAGTCATGTTGCTATAGCATAGCTGATTTACACCAAGCGCTGCGCGAACCTCATCGCAGAGCGCGGTCGACGATGAATGTATCCACCTGGCTGGTGTGTACGACGAAAAATCTGCATTGATCCCAGGCTCCGTGCGCAGTCAATGATAATAGCCTGAATGCGAACCGCGTCGGCATGCTGCGCCACCAGCGCTTTGGCTTCCGTGGTACCGTTGGAGTCAATCCTTGAGACCGATCATGTTGCATATCCCGAGTTTGGACCAGGCCCTCGTCGGCAGCGGTTGGCCAGGTCTCGAGGCCCCGCGCCACCTTCGTCTTGCGCTTCCAGCAAATGGCGCCATGCGGCACCGCATGGGCAGGATCACCTCGTTGAACGGTAGTATGAATATCGAGTTCCACGCCGAAGGAGTTCACGGCGACGTTGACCAGTCCATCACGGATATCCTGATCAACCATTTTGCATTGCGAGTAGAAAATCGTGTACGGCTCGCCTGCCCTCAGGAGTCCAGCGGGGACGACGACAGAAGTGATTCGAAGGAAATGCGGTCCGCTTCTGTCGGAAGGCCTCGAAGAACACCACCTCTCCGCGGCAATCGTCGATGAAGACGAAGATTGTATCGTCGAACTGATCCTGCCGCCGCGCCCTCGAACCTTTCCACTCGATCAACAGCGGCACTGCAGGATCGATGGCGTTGAAATTCGACACGCAGCGTCGTTCCTGCGACAGCTGCCACATGGGGTGAGGTCAATCTGCGTGCGCCCTGCTTCTCCGCCGATGCGAATGGACCGCGAGGTGCCTGATCTCAGACGGTGATCACCCAGTGGTAGGTATCGGTCGGCGGATGCGCCGATCCAGGTCGGCGGGGAGTCGAACGACCTTGCCTTTCTGTTGATACAATCTGTTGCACCACAGCCTGTCGCGGCCGCTGTAACGTTGTATCGGCTCAGATTCCCGCGCCGATGGCAACTTCGAACTTCAGGGCATCCTTGAGATCATTCTTCAGGGGCGTACTCCGCAAGGAACAGGTGGTCCGTCGGCCGTAGCGCACCGTCATGGCCTTGCGCGAAGGTGAGTACTTTCTATCCAGAACGCCTCGATCAATTTCAGGCGGCTCAATCGCCGTGTGTTCATGCGGAGCGACTCCGTTCGTAGTCTCGAGGACCTGAGGTCGATGGCATCTCGAGCATGCGAATACCCTCGGTTGCGGGTTCGAGGACGATGCCGCCCGCTCTGCTTCCGAATCGCAGATGCATGCTCGCCGAAGGCCGATGCAGTAAAGGATGGCGATGGCGACGGGTGCCTTTGCCTGATTCAATAGCGCTCGTGACCTTGGACACAACTCCGGCCTCATCGAGTGAAGCCCCCTCGATATCGACCTCGACACGCTCGTAGGAGTTGAAGCGGTCGGAAAACTGATCCGCAGCCACCTTGCGATAGTGCGCTTCGCTGCCGGGGTCAGCGAAACGAAGAACGGTCGAGCGGATAGCCGTACCAAGATCATCGCTGTCTCCGCATGGACCGACCCTGCCGGTATGCAGAAACCTGCCGCGACTCGGCGAGTGCGGGATCCTCAAGCAGCTGATCATGATGCCATCAGGAAATCCGCTTGTGATCTTTCGACGAGTTCCACCGTTTCCTCGATGGCATGGCGGAAGCCTTCGCCCTGGAACTGGTCAGGTCTGGGACCGTTTTGCAATGCCACCGCATGAATAATGGAGCCGTTACCCCCGCATCCCGCCACCAAATTCGCGGTGAGACCGAAGGGTTTGCTCGGTGACGACGAACGGGAGGATCGCGAGTACTTGCGCATGATGCTCATATTGAATGCTCGATGATTTCGTGTCTGAATCGACCGGTAGTCCCGCTGTTCTGAGTCGATGTACCAGCGGCTCAAGTTGCTTCGCATAGGGTTTCCAGGCGTCAATAGACGAAATACAGTAACTGGGCACCTGGGTCGCACCCGGTAACTACTGGCGAAGCATTCGATTTGAAGTCAACGCACGCCTCTTCCCAGGGAGATCGAGATAGTCGTCCAGGGTCTTCGATGTTTCCCGTTGTCGGTGGACGATGTCCTCGTAGGCAATGTCGAAAGCTGCCATGGCAGCACACGTCTCAATGGGCCATAAGCCGATAATGCACAATGTAATAATCGGCAAGTTCCAACAAGTCGTAGGAAAAGGTATCCCTGCTTGAACAGGAATCTGAACGTACCAAAGCACGCGGATACCGGATGCGGACGACATGAATGATCTTGGCCTTGGGCAGACTGAGTGAATCGAAGCCCAGATTCAGGCTATTTGGGCAAACTTGTCAGGGATGCGAGTTCGATCCCGACGCCCTGGATTCAAACGCAGACACGTAGCTTTCGCCCAATTCCCGCATGTCAAGACTGAGAGTTGCTCTCGGCAGGTGCAGTCTCGATGGCAGCGTCCGCTTTCCTCTCGCTCAGAAGACCAATGAAGAGCGCGAGAATGAATCGGTCTCTCCAACCGACATCACCGAACTATGTGAGATGATTCGCTCGACCAGCGTCGAACCGGTTCGAGGAAGCCCAAGCACCAATATCGGCTGATGACGAACACCCAAGTTGCGCTTCCGGCTCTCGCCTATCGCATCTCGGCTGAAGGCTATTTCTGGTACTCGAAGATCCTGAGGTCATCAGCAGCGTCATATTGAAGGTGTTTCCCGCCGCTGTACGCACCACCAGATGCGAAGGCTTCATCCTGTCTGCCCAGGTCGTCGGAGTTCCTTCGAGAGCGCAAACCCGATACGGCACCACGCCAACCCTTGATGCCCGATGCAAGCCCAGCGAGTTCCGCGACATGATTGTTATCCGTGGACTGGAGTTCGCAGAGACGACCAGGTGAGCGGTGGCTCGGGTAGTTCGGACAGAAATCTTTCGGGGATAAGTGGAAAGAGCTGCTGATCGATTGAACCCTGCGAGGGCGTTCTTCGTCAAGTCTTTGTCTCTGATCTTTTGTTATCGCTCCAACCCAAGCGCGGTCTGATGCCGAAGGCAGCAGAAGCTCCGGGTTTTTTTCTTGGCTGAGAAAATTGATTCGCGTAGGAAGGCGCAGGAGCCGAGATCTCGAGAGACCCGCTACCCGAGCATCCCCCATTTCTCGATCACTGCGGCTGGCTGCGTGCATAGCCGATTTCTCAGGCTGCGATCGCCATTGGCTCGGTTACGTTGGTCGCGTAGTAGATTTCGTCGGGCGTCTGGTAGTCGTGCGACTGATGAATCCTCCGTCGGTTGTAAAAATCGAAATAGCGAGTCAGGCCGGCCTGCAGGTCACGGCCGTTCTCGTAGGCTCGGAGATAAATGTCCTCGTACTTGACACTGCGCCACAGTCGCTCGATGAACACGTTATCGATCCAGCGCCCCTTGCCGTCCATGCTGATGCGAGCCCCAGCGGCCTCGACCACGTCGGTCCAGGCTTTGCTGGTAAATTGCGACCCCTGGTCGGTATTGACGATCTCGGGAGTGCCGTATCGCGCGATCGCCTCGGTCAGCGCATCGACGCAGAAATCTGGCGTCATTGTGTTCGATACTCGAAATGAAAGGACCTTGCGACTCGCCACGTCCAGGATCGCGACCAGGTACAAAAACCCGTGCGCCATGGGCAAATACGTGAGATCCGACGCCCACACCTGATTGGGCCGCTCGATCGTCAAGCCCTCGAGCAGGTAGGGGTAGATCTTTGCATCCCGGGCGGGAATGCTAGTTCGTGGCCGACGATACAGGGCCTCGATGCCCATGCGACGCATCAAGGTCGTGACGTGGAGCCGTCCGACGTCAAGGCCCTCCCGCTCGAGCTGCCTGGCGAGTCGCCGCGCCCCATAGAACGGGTGCTCGAGGTGCAGCTCGTCGATCCGCCGCATCAACCGAAGGTCCTCCTCGGATATCGGACGCGGCGTGTAGTACACGCCGCTCCGGTTCAGATCGAGAAGTTCGCACTGACGCGCGACGCTCAACTTCGCCCCCTGGTCAATCATCGTCGTCCGCTCGGTCCGGGGAAGCGACCGAGCGCGGAGTCTAAAAAATCGCGCTCGACTGTCAGTTCGCCGATCTTCGCGTGTAACTCGCGGATCCGTTCGCGGTCCGTGGCATTCTCGACGGCACCGGCGCCGAAAATCCCGGCGGCATTTTCCAGCAACTGCGTCTTCCAGCTGGTAATCTGGTTTGCGTGCACGTCATAATGCGCAGCAAGCTGCGCGATCGTCTTCTCGGCTTTCAGGGCTTCCAAAGCCACCTTCGCCTTGAAGACCGGTGAGTGATTGCGTCTCGGTCGTTTCATCGGGAATACTCCTGCTATCGTTGAAAAATATAGCAGTCATTCCACCTTCAGACCTGTCCGAAAAACCCAGGCCACCTCT
>JBGAGK010000032.1:0-39843 GCA_044226785.1 Steroidobacteraceae bacterium
TGCTCTTCGGATCGGCAGGCCGAGGGAGCCGAACAAGCTCATATCTTGGCGCTGTCCGAGTTGAAGGCTGAACGAAGGGCATCCGAGGCGTTCAGAAGCCAGATCGAGAAAACGCGGCACCGCCGCCGCTTCAATTGGAAAGTCAGCGTTGGCAAGCGATTCGGCACGCAGCCCCGCCTCCGCCGCCAGGGCGCTGAATTGGCCTTGCAAGTCGGCGACGAGATCCGCTGCCTTGGCAAGCGCCCCGCTGCGAACCCATTTGGTCATTGTTCGCCTCCCTGCCGACGATCGACATTTTGGCGCGCGAAGTCAACTTTGCCGCTTTCCCCGCGCGTAAGGTTGGCCAAGTGGCGTTCAAATCATGAGGTCTGGACGGGGAACGACATGAAACGTTTGATGCTGGCAACCATGGGTACGGCTTCCCTGTTTGCGATCGCTGCCACCAATGCCGCTACCATGCAGGGTCAGGTGACGGGTGATGATGGCCGCGTGGTCGCAGGCGCCATGGTTACGCTGAGCGACGCCAAGCGCGGCATCGGCGAGTCCGTATATGCGGACGCCAACGGGCGCTACACGCTTGAGACCCGGCTCATTTCCGGAAAACTTCGCCTGCGTGCGCGGCAGCCGTATTTTCGGGATGCGACGGGTGAGCTTCGTCTGGAGAAGAAGCGACCACTCACATACAACATCAGACTGTCGGCCATGACCGATGCCAGGGAAATCTCCGAAAGCCTGCCGGCTGCGTACCATTTTGGCCGGATCAAGTTCGAGGAGGGTACGGCGTTTTCGCGTGCCAATTTCCAGCGAGACTGCCTGACCTGTCATCAGGTTGGCAACCAGTTGACGCGTGCACCACGCAGCGTCGAGGCCTGGGAATTCACCATCGCGCGCATGCACAAGTACCTCGGCAACTTCGACGCAAAACTGCGTGCGCATCGGGCAAAGCTGCTGGCTGACGCCATGAATGGAGATCCTGTCGAGGCGCGGCCAGATTTTGCGTTCGATGCCGATGTGACCAAAGCACACGTAATCCAGTACCGGCTTGATAACGCGCAGCTTCCGCATGATGCCGAAGTAAGCCCCAACGACGGGCTGGTCTATATCTCGGACCAGCTGGGTGACCAACTTATCGTGACCGATCTGAAGAGCGGTGTGTCGCGCTATTTCCCTGTCAACCACGAGGGCATGCAGTTCGGCGGCAAGTTTGCCAGGCTCGGCCTGCAGGCGTTGGGAGACGTGACCTCTCATCTGTACAAGGGCCCGCACTCGCTCGCGCTGGGCCCGGACGGGCGCTGGTATACCACGGATACCTTCGCCTCGGACATCGGCGCATTCAATCCGAAGACCATGGCGTGGGATGCGTCATACGCGATTCCGGATACCGCAAAATCACCGAGCTTGTATCCGCACACTATCCGTTTCGATCGCACCGGCAAGGCCTGGTTCACAATCACCTTTTCCGAACAGATAGGTCGTCTCGATCCGGTGACAGGCAAGATCGATGTCATCGATCTGCCGCCGGCGAAGTCACTGGGCGTAGCAACAGGCACGATTCCTTATGGCATCGATGTCGATCCGAAGGACGGCGCCGTGTGGTATGCACGCTTGTGGGCCGATCGTATTGGTCGCGTGGACCCACAGACCTTGGAGGTCACCGAGTTCGATGCGCCGGTAAAAAGCCCGCGCCGACTGCGATTCGATAAGAACGGCACGATGTGGCTTACGGGGTACTCCGACGGCGTGATTGCCGAACTGCGAACCAACGGTGCACGCCCATTCTGGAGTCGCGTCCACCCGTTGCCTGAATTCGCGCCGGGATATCGGCCGGCGGCCTACGCGCTCGCGGTTTCGCCTGTTACCGGCCATGTATGGGTCAACGAGACCATGACGGATCGACTGTACCGCTACGATCCGATGAGCGATCGATGGACTGTGTATGCGCTGCCGCTGCGCGGCACATATACACGTGAGGTGTCGTTCACGAAGGAAGGGCTCGCCTGCACATCGAATAACCCCCTGCCGGTGAGCGCGCTTGAAGGCGGCAAAGCGGAGCTCATCTGCATCGATCCTGGGTCATGATGACCTGTTGACGCCAATCAGCTTCATGATCGCTGAATGCGCGGCTGATGCAGGTCGCCCTTCAGCCAGCCCCACATTGATCTCTTATCCTTTGGAGGATTCCATGACGACTTCAAGCATGTACTTCAAGCATGTGAACACCGCATTGATTGATCACGAGGCGCTGCCCTGGGTGCCCTTCACGCCCTATACGCCGGATGTGCACGTAAAGCTCCTGAAGGCGGATCCGGTACGGGGAGAGACCATAACCCTGCTCAAGGTCCCTTCGACGATGGAGCTGCCGTGCCATCACCATACCGGCACGGTGATTGTCTACACGATCGCTGGCGCGTGGCGTTACAAGGAGCATGACTGGGTCGCCCATGCAGGCAGCGTGGTGTTCGAGACGGCTGCCACTTCACATACTCCAGTCGCAGTCCAGGGACATGGCGACGAGGTCATTACGCTCAACATCACGATGGGTGAGCTGCTCTATACCGACGATGCGGGGAAGGTCCTTGCCATCGAGAACTGGAAGACTCTGGTCGATCGCTATTTGGCGTATTGCGAGGCGCAGGGCATCACGCCCCATGATGTCACCAGCTTTGCCGGATGAGGGAATTTCGTTCAATCCTGCGCAGTGCCGCGCCCTCCGTCCGGGCGCGGCGGGCTGGATCCGGCTGATATGCACGGAAGCCCTTGTGGCAAGGGAGGCGCTGCCTATCCCGACAAATAGCGACGTCGATTTGCCGGCGCGGGATCATTCGCCCGGATTCCCATGCCTCGCTTCCGTGCGGGATGAATCGGTTTTCCTGAGGACTTGCTTGTCGCATGTCTGTCGCAGATTTCCGCAACGTCGGGCCTTCTCGCACCCGGATTGCGATGATTGCTGGAAATGCTCTCGCCGTCATCGGCCTCTCGTTCTGCGTAGACTCTTGCCGAGGGGAGGAGAATGGCGACATGCTCTTCCAGGCGTTCATAACATTGCAACCTGGTCATCGCGTCGTCGCCAAGCCATAGAAAAAACAGCCCGTTGACCGCATTGAAAACCAGGCGTGCCAATGGCTCGGCTCTCACATCGCTGTGCAAAGCCTGCTCAGTCTGTAGTTCCAACAGGAGATCGAGGATCCTGCGCTGCACCTCCCTGTCGATGTCATCGTAGATCCGACCAGCCAGGGTTGTTCGTCCCGCCGAGATGGCATGCGCGCTGACCAGTCGACTCTCGTGGCGGGATCCATCCGCAAAAATATGCGTCAACATTTCCAGGAACTGCAGCAGGCGTTGCTGGGGCGAGCTGTTTCGGGCAGCCCTGGATTCTGCCAGGCGGGCCGTCAGTTGAGCCTTCGCTTCCGAAGACAGCAATGCTGCCAATATGTCCATCTTGGTTGGAAATACGTTGTAAACCGTCCGCAGTGCCGACTTGGACAATTTGGCAATCTGGGCGACCGTCGTAGCCTCGAAGCCCTGCCGGTCGAAGAGAGTCCGCGCAGCTGCCAGCAACCTGCGGCGCCGCTTCTCGTTATTCTTTTCCCGTCGTGACATCGCTTTGTCCTGCATTTTCTTGCCGCCCCTGCTGTTTCGCCTGGGCGCATCTCCGTACTCGGTCATGATGGTCGAAATGATATAGCGTCTCCATGAGTTCGTGTGGGCAAATCAGAGGCTCATGCGTGATCTAAAAGCCTGTTTTCACAGGCTTTCACTCGCTCTTGGCGGGACCCGCTGCACGTGGCAGTCCTGTTCGACAAATGATCAATTCCTGCCCGTTCCATTGTCTGAAGATTGACTGAAGCGCCGAAGTATATTGCACATCGTGCGATCTGTTGACAAACATGCACGACGTGCAATAAAGTTACATAAGTGCACGGCGTGCAATAATTGGTCCGGGAATCGTCAGATCGATCCGGACGAATTCATCGGGGAGGGGGGGATACATGCTGAAAATCAGCCTCCGGTCGGTCATGCTGGCCATTCTCAGTGCTGCTGCTTTGCAACTTCATATGCAGGTGGCGCGGGCGCAAGATGAGACGGCGCAGACTGTCCTGGCAGATATCGTCGTAACGGCACAGAAGCGCGAGCAGTCGCTGCAAGACGTTCCAATTGCCGTTTCGGCGCTCAGCGGTGCGGATCTGCAAAACTCGGGCGCCACCAGCATGCAATCGGTCGCGATGCTCGTGCCATCGCTGACCTTCGTTCAGAGCGACTACCTTATCGCGCAAAGCTACCGCCTGCGGGGGATCGGCTCAGATGCCAACATCCCGACATTCGAGCCCGATGTCGGCTTGTTCATCGATGGCGTGTACATGCCGCGATCGGGCCTTGGCGTTGACGACCTGGTCGACATTGCCCGCCTCGAGGTGCTGAAGGGGCCGCAATCCACCCTTTACGGCAAGAACGTGACTGCTGGCGTTGTGAATATCGTTACCGAGGGCCCGTCACATTCGTTCGAGGGTCATGTCGATGCCAGCCTGTCGACGCTCCAGGGCGGCCGCGACGCGCTCGCCGGGCGGCTCGCCGGCTCGATTTCCGGGCCACTATCCGACGCAATTCGCGCCAGGGCAACGGGCGTGTGGTACGACCAGGGCGCGACGACACGCAACCTGTTTGCGACTGCGGGCAATGCCAACGACATGAAGCGCTATGTCATCCGCGGCCAGGTTGAGTTCGATCTCGCCGCCCAGACACGCCTGTTGCTGGCAGCAGCCCGGGCCGAGGTCTATGACACGCGCGGAATCGACCCTGGTTTGTACCTCGGTCCTGTCGCCACTTATCTCGATTCGGCACTGGGTCCGATGTTCGGCATCGAACCTTGCCCCAACAATAATCCCAACAACCGCGTCATCTGCAGCCAGGCCCCAGCCCGTGCGTGGAGCCAGAACAACATATTTTCTGCGACGCTGACCTCCGATGTTGGAAACAATACGCTGACTGCGATCACCGCCTGGTCGAACTACAGGTCCGCCAGCATGGAGGACGATATCGACCAGTTGCAAATCCCCGTGGCGGGCCAGCATGATCTTCAGACGGGCAAGACCTTTACGCAGGAGGTCCGCCTGGCCTCACCGAGCGGCAGCCATCTGGAATGGCTGGTTGGCGGATACTATCTTCACAGCAGTTTCGAGCGGGGAGATCGCGGCCGCACACCGGATTTCATTCTCCAGCCGGCCGCCGCATATATTCCGCTCGATGCCAGTCTGCCCGATGCAGTCGTCCTGGGGCAGGATGGCGACCGCGGATTCATCGATTCCCGCGCCAGTTCGGATTATGGCGCGCTCTTCGGCCAGACGACCGTGAAAGTTGCAGACAAGGTATCGCTCACCGCCGGCCTCAGATGGCAGACGGAAACAAAGAAAGCATCGAAACACAGCAGTTTCGACATAACTCCCAATCCGGCGCTCATCGGCACCGGCTATGAAGATATCAATCTGATCACGGCGGTGCTCTCGTCCCCGGAAGGCGACGGCGATTATCGCCACAAGACCGACGATTTCACATGGTCGCTGACCGCCGATTACAAACCGAGTGACCAAATGATGCTCTATGCGACCTGGGCGCGAGGCAGCAAATCCGGCGGGTTCAATATCGGCTACGGGAGTGCACCGCGCGAGGCGCGACCATTTGGCGACGAGAAGGTAGACAACTACGAAGCCGGGGCGAAATTCGATTTCGCCGAAAAGCGCGGCCGGGCCACGCTCGCGGCGTTCCATACCGTTTATGACAATTTCCAGAACGCAGGCTTCATCGGACTTCAGTTCCTGGTCAACAATGCAAAGAAGGCCACAGTGAACGGGGTGGAGGCGGATGGCAGTTTTCTGGTCACCCGAGGGTTGACCGTAAACGTCGGTGCTACGTGGCTGGATGCGCAATACGACACCTATCTCGGCGGGGCATGTTACGTTGGGCGCGCGCCGGACAGCCTGCCGGTAAACGGTGTGTTCACCGCCTGTGACCTGTCAGGAAGCCAGCTTCCGTATGCGGCACGATTCAAGGCCACCGCTGGTTTGAACTTCGAGCGGCCCACCGGATTTGGCGCGGTTTACAGCCGCCTCGACGCTGACTGGTCGTCGCGCATTCTGACCGACGCAACGCTCGATCCGACCCATGTCCAGAAACCTTATGCGCTCGTGAACGTGCGGTTGGGCGTGCGGTTTGGCAGCGGATTCGATCTGTCGGTCTGGTCGAACAATCTGTTCAACCAGACCGTGATCCTGATCGATGGCACCCACAATCTGGTCAGCGACGGTTCGTTCCAGCGCTACCTGGGGGCGCCGCGGGAAATCGGCATGACCTTGCGCAAGACATTCTGAGGAGATCCACGTGAAGATGATCGCCCATTTGGCAGTGCGCCTCGTCGGCCTGTTGCTTCCGATAATGTTGGTTGCGAGTCCGGCGGTGGCGAAGGATTCATACCAGAAGGTCAACGGCCTGAGCTATTTCGTTCGCGACAGCGGCGGAAGCGGAAGCGTCGTGCTGATGCTTCATGGACAACCCGACGATTGCACGGTCTGGGACGCGCAGGTCGCGGCCCTGTCAGGGGCCGGCTATCGTGTCATCTGTCCCGATCTGGTCGGTTACGGAAAATCCGACAAGCCCGAAGCACTCGACCGTTATCGGACAGCCTCGGTCGCGGCCGATATGGACAAGATGCTGAACCAGTTGCAGATTCGGCAAGGCGTCCATGTTGTCGCGCACGACTGGGGCGTGGCGGTCGCCAGCGATCTTTACTACGGCGTGCCAGGGCGGGTGAAATCCCTTGCGCTTCTCGCGGTGGGGCATCCGGGCCAATATGCCGAAGAATCGCTGAGCTTCGAAAACAGTCGCTGGAACTGGTTCATCCTGCTTCAGGGGTATCCGCGCGCGTCTGAACTGTATCGGGCGAATGGTGGTGCTTTCATGCGCCGGACCGTGCTGCGTTCCCATCCCAGAATCGATTCCGTCATCGCACGGTTGCTGAAACCCGGCGCGATCGAGTCGATGCTGCGCTGGGATCAGGCCAACCCGGTCATTGATTTCTATATTGCCGCCAACAAGGGTGAACTTCAGGCGCTGCCGAAATATACCGTTCCAGTCCTCGGAATCGCCGCCACGGGCGACGAATACCTGTGGCTATCGCAGATGAAGAACACCCGCAAGCGGGTTGCGGGGCGGTTCGAATATATGGAGATCAAGGGCGGCACGCACTGGATGATGATCGACCATGCGGCCGAGGTGTCCGCCCGCCTGCTGACCTGGCTTGCGAGCCAATCCGATCACCACAGGAAGGAACAGTAGATGACCGTGGATCGTCGTACGTTTACGCGCATGGGGGTGCTTGGCGCCGTGTCTCTGGCAGCGACGCCGCTGGTGTCGGGATGCGCGCGCAAGCCGAAAGGCGAGCTGGATGTCCTCATAGTCGGCGGCGGGCTGTCGGGTCTCGCTGCAGGATGGGAGCTGAAGAAGGGCGGATTCAATAGCTTCGCCATCGTCGAGGCACGCGATCGGGTCGGCGGACGCACGCTGAACCAGACAGTGAACGGTGCTCCGGTCGAAGCTGGCGCGACGTGGGTCGGGCCGGGCCAGACCGCGATCTATGATCTGTGTCGCGAACTTGGCATCGGCACTTTTCACGCGCATTGGGCGGGCGACGCAGAACTGGTGGAAGGCAGCGTCGTGCATCGACTGTCGGGGGATCTCGGGCCGCCGATCCAGAACCCGGCGCTGCTTGCCAAGCTGGAGGCATTGGCCAGGACGGTACCGGTCGAAGCACCCTGGACCGCACCAAACGCTGCAGCGCTCGACGCGAAGACCTTCGGTCAGTTCCTGCTCGACGAAGGTATGCCCCGCGAGGAGTTTCACGTCTTCAATCTGTTCGCTGCCCAGACCTTCGGTGCGCGGCCTGATCAGCTCTCATTGTTGTTTGTACTGCACTACATCCACTCGGCAGGCAGCTACACATTGCTCGAAAGCATGGATGGCGGCGCCCAGCAGGACCGGATCGCAGGGGGGTCGCAGGCGGTGTCGCTGGCGTTGCGCGACAGGCTGGGCAGCGCGGTTCGGCTGGGCAGCCCCGTTACGTCGATCCACAATTGGGAGGGCCGCGGGCCGATCCGGGTGGATACGGCCAAAGGCGCGATCGAAGCGCGCCGTGTGATTCTCGCGCTCAGCCCTTCGCAGGCTGCGGAGATCAAGTTCGACCCCCCGTTACCTCCCGCCCGGCAGGCGATACTGGACGGCTGGCCGCGCGGCGGATCGGGCTTCACGATGCACTTCGGATATCGCAGACCATTCTGGCGCGATGCAGGCCTGTCGGGGCTTGCAGTGGAGCTGTTCAGCGACATTTCGATGCTGATTGCCGACCTGTCGCCCCCCGACGGCTCGATCGGGATCATAAAGACGCTTGGCCTTGCGGGCATCGGCGGCTCGCCCGAAGAGCGCAAGGAAGCGGCATTGAAGACGCTGGTCCGATGCTTCGGTCCGGAAGCGGCCAATCCCACTGGATGGGTATTTCAGGACTGGTCCAAAGAGCGCTACACGCGCGGGTGCGTCTCGCCAATCGGCCCGGGATTCCTGAGCAAGGTCCGGGTTGGTCTGGGTGCGCCAACCGGCTCGCTGCACTGGGCGGGAACAGAAACCTCGACAATCTGGATGGGCTATATGGATGGAGCAGTGCGCGCTGGCCGCCGCGCAGCCATCGAGGCATTGGGCACGCTCGTGGAGGGCGTCGCGTGATCGGAGCAGGCGAGCCAGCAATGGCCAAGGCGCGCCGCTTCGCCGCATGGTCGGCGCTGATCGCGGCGCCGCTCGCCTGGCTCAACATCGTGCTCTACCTGGCGGTGTCTGGCGGGGACACCGCGTTGCTGTTCGACCCTGTCAAGGCCCTATCGCTGACGCCAGGGACGATCGACTTGTTCCGGCTCGGCCAGCTGCTGGACAGCTTTGGCTACTACTTGCCGATGTTGCCGATCGGCGCCTATCTGTGCGCGAAGCTGCGGGGAGGCGGCGGGCCGCTGGTCGACGCCGCACTTTTGTCACTCGTCATATACATCATGCTGGGCATCGTCGGCACGTCGATCCAGACCGTTGCCTTGCCTTTGCTCGCCGAAATCCACAAGAGCACCGACCCAGCGGTAAGGGCGGGGAGCGAGACCGCATGGCTGCTCATAGTCCACATCGCGCAACGTGCCGTCTGGTGGATGGAAGGGCCGACCTTCGCCTTCTGGGCGATCATCACCGGAGCGGCGATGCGGGCGCAGGGGCTGCGGTTCGGGCGTTTCCTTATGGCTTTGGGCTGCGGCTATGCACTCTATTTCCTTCTTGTTTTCGTGCGAGCAGATGCTGCAGCCGAGCTGGTCGAACTGGTTGCGGTTCTCCCGGTCCCCTTGTGGCTCATCCTGCTCGGGCTTGATCTGTGGCGGGCACGGACCTGGTGAAATATGCTCCGTTGGCCCTTCTCGTGCTGGCGGGGTGTGCTCAGAAGCCCGATCCCTACGCGGCGGTGGCACCGATCATTGCAAAGCATTGCATTGCGTGTCACAGCAGCCACCCGACTCATCCAGGTTTCGATGCGCCACCTGTCGGTGTTGCCTTTGATCGTCCCGAGGACGTCAGGAAGTACGCAGTCAGGATAAAGGCGCTGGCGGTGACGACCGATGCGATGCCGCTGCGCAATGAAACTGGGATGTCCAAGGTCGAACGCGACACGCTCGGCCGGTGGGTTGATGAAGGGGCGAGTATCGGTCGCGACCCATGACGAGAACGGAATGCACACCACCGGATTTGATGTGATTTCCCGACGCCCAGTCGCACTCCGGAAGGATGATCACGATGGCACGCCTTAAGGAGTTGACCGCGCTCCTGGGAGTCATGGTGGTGGCGGCCCCATCGGCCATTGCCGGCACAATCGACAATACCGCAGTTGAACGTGTGTCTTCTGACCGGATCGTTGTCCGCTGGAGCGACACTGATCCTGTCGACGTTTTCCAGTCTGAACGGCCGGACGCGACAATAGCCAGCGCCAGGTTGGTGTCAGGCCGGGACCGCGATGGGATTTATGAATCGGCTTCCCCCGTGAAGGGCGCGCGACTGTTCTTTCTGCTCCGGGACAGCCGAACCGGAACCCTCATCCGGGTCTCCGAGCGCGTCCTGCCGCTCGAGCAGGGTTCCAACTTCCGTGACATCGGTGGCTACGCCACGCGGGGTCGCAAGCATGTTCGCTGGGGCCTGATCTACCGCACGGGAGGCCAGGCCATGCTTACGGAATCGGACGTCAAGCGCATCCAGGCCCTGCAGATTGGCAATCTCGTCGATCTCCAATCGGACGAAGAACGCGTTCTTGCGCCGACACGGCTCGATGGAATCACCTATAACGCTGTTGGCTATTCGATCACCAAGATCATGTTGCGGGCGCCCGGCGGCTACGCCATGCCGAGCATGGAAGCCATTTACCGGACCTTCCCCATCCTCCTCGCACCCCAGGTTCGGGTCGTGTTCCACAAGCTGCTCTCCAGGGAGGGGGCGCTGGCTTACAACTGTTCCGCGGGCCAGGATCGCACCGGCTTCATGGCGGCCCTTATCCTGAGTGCGCTCGGAGTGCCGCGCGAAACGATCTACGCTGACTATGCGCTTTCGACTGCCAACCGGCGGCCGAAATGGGAAATTCCACACATCACAGCGGCAATGGCAGCGAGCAGCCCGATTGCAGCAATGCTCGCCAAAGCTCAGAACGATCCAGCCGCCAGCAAGCCGGAGCGGCTGGTGAGCGCCGACGGGGTTTCATACCTCTCGTACGCACTTGATGAAATCGATGCGCGCTGGGGTTCCGTTGGCAACTATCTCGAGAATGAAATCGGGTTGGGCAAGCGGGATATCGGTGCGCTGCGGGCGGCCTATCTTGAATAGTGATCGAAACCGTCAGCGCGAGGGAAGTTGCTCGCACCGCTGGACAGATACAGCTCTCGCTTCGACACGAATTCGAGGTGGAACCATGTCGAATGCAATCAAGCGCGGATTCCGGTGGGTTGCCGCAGTGGCGGCCGCATGCTTCCTCATGGGTGGCACCTTGGCGACAACGCCTGGCTACCAGCCGCCGTCGGGGGCTTCACCGTCCACAGACAAACCGTTCCATGACGCGGAGGGCGGGTTTCGCTTCGCTATAGTTTCCGATCGAACCGGCGGCGCGCGACCCGGAGTGTTCGAGCGCGCGATCGACGAGTTGAATCTGCTGCAACCCGAATTCGTGATCAGCGTCGGCGATCTCGTAGAAGGCTACATGAAGGACCCGCACGTTCTCGCCCGACAATGGCAAGAATTTGATGGCCTTGTTGCACGCCTCGACATGCGCTTCTTCCAGGTCGCAGGCAATCACGATCTCAGCAATGACGCCATGCTGGACATTTGGAAGAGGCGCGCTGGTAGTCCATATTACTTCTTCATCTACAAGAACGTGCTGTTTCTCGTACTCGACACGGACGATCCGCCGATATCGTCGCACGACATCCTGTCGCGCCTGTTCCCCGAACCGGCCAAGGTGATTGAAATGGAGCGAATGCTCGAATCCGACCCGCGCCGAGCCGACGAACTGATCTCGGCGCAGATTGAAAAGCTCAAAATGCCGGCTGGAGAAGTCATCCCTGCCAGCGTTTCCGAGGAGCAGGCGAATTGGGCGCGGCACACGATTTCTGCGCATCGTGATGTGCGCTGGACGATGGTATTAATGCACAAGCCGGCTTGGCTCTATCGGAGCGAGAGCAATCATTTTCCCGAGATTCAGTCCGCACTTTCCAGTCACCCCTATACCGTGTTCGCCGGGCACGAGCACTATTATCAGCACGAGGTAATTGATGGTCATGATTACTTCCGTCTTGGCACGACGGGTGGCGATTGGATACGCAAGGGGCCGGGCTCAGTTGATCACATCACCTGGGTGACGGTCGGCAAGAACGGCCCGCACGTGGCCAATATTCGCGTTGGTGGAGTGTTTGGAGTCAGCGGACCATCTGAGGGTGACGATGAGAACCGGAAGTAAGACATCTCAAGTTCGATAGGTCGGGAGACGTGACCATGCTTGGACTGATGCAGAGTTGGCCGCTCACCGTCGATCGCATCATCGACCATGCCGCCCGCATTCACGGTAGCCGGGAAATTGTCACGCGACGAACGAGCGGTGCGATTCACCGCAGCGACTACGCCACGCTGCGAAATCGCGCGCGGCGAGTGTCGGCGGCGCTCAAGGGATTCGGGATCGTCGAGGGAGATCGCGTTGCGACACTTGCGTGGAACAGCGAGCGTCACACGGAATGCTGGTACGGCGCGATGGGCATGGGGGCCGTTCTCCACACGCTGAACCCCCGCCTGCACGTCGATCAGCTCGCCTGGATCGCCCAGGATGCGGGCAGCCGAGTACTCGTGCTCGACCGCGATCTGGTATCGCTGATCGAGCCGATTCGCGATAGCCTTCCATTTGAGCGATATGTCGTCATCGCAAACGCCAGCGAAATGCCGGCCAACGCGCTTGGTGCACTGCCTTATGAGGAATGGATAGATGCCGCCGGGGAAGATGCCAGCTGGGGCGGATTCGACGAACAGACTGCCTGCGGCCTGTGCTACACGTCGGGCACGACCGGGAATCCCAAGGGTGTGCTTTATTCGCACCGCTCAAACGTGTTGCACGGGATGATGGTGATGGCCAGGGGAGTGCTGGGGGTCGGCCCCGATGACGTCGTCATGCCGGTGGTGCCGATGTTCCATGCGAATGCATGGGGGCTCCCTTTCGCCTGTCCAGCAGCCGGTGCGAAGTTGGTCATGCCCGGTGGACAACTCGACGGGGCGTCGCTCTATGAACTGCTCGATCGAGAGAAAGTGACGATCACTGCAGCTGTGCCTACCGTCTGGCTCGGGCTTCTGGATTTTATGCGCGCTCATGATCTTGGGCTGCCCCATCTTCAGCGTGTGATCATCGGCGGTGCCGCGCTGCCTGAAGCGATACTTCGCGCCTTCGAAGAGGATTATGGAGTCGAGGTTATCCAGGGCTGGGGCATGACAGAGACTTCGCCGATCGGCACGATCAGCGGCGTACCCGCAGCGGTTGCTGGCCAGGGCGGGTTGGAGTACAAACTCAAGCAGGGGCGACCACCATTCGGCGTGGAACTGAAGATCGTGGACGACAAGGGCGCCGACGCGCCGTGGGACGGTGAGGCGTGCGGCCGGTTGCTTGTCCGCGGCTTCGCCGTAGCACAAAGCTATTGGCGTGGCGCGGGCGGCGAAATCCTCGATGACGATGGTTTCTTCGATACCGGCGACATTGCCACGATCGACGCCAATGGTGCGATGCAGATCACCGACCGCGCCAAGGATGTCATCAAATCAGGCGGCGAATGGATCAGCTCGATCGCCATCGAGAACATAGCGCTCTCACACTCTGCTATTGCCAATGCAGCAGCGGTCGGTATGCAACACCCCAAATGGGGTGAACGCCCAATTCTCGTCGTCGAGACCCGTCCCGGCATGGCGGTGACCGCGGACGAGCTGCGTGTCTTGTTGGAGGGACGGATTGCCAGATGGTGGATGCCCGATGCCTTCGTTTTCGTGGATGCCATCCCGCTGGGCGCCACAGGCAAGGTCAACAAGCAGGCGGTGCGCGAGATGATCCGAAACCGCAGAGAATTGAGCCAGTCGATATCCTGAAGGCCGACCGCTCCTACACCAACCCCCGCTCCGCAAGCGACACCGCCACGCCATCCCCTACGACAATGTGGTCCAGCAGCCGGATGTCCACCAGCGCCAGCGCGTCGCGGATCCTGAGCGTGATGAGTTCATCCGCCTGGCTGGGCTCGGCAATGCCCGACGGGTGATTGTGCGCGACGATGACGGCTGCGCTGTTGAACCGCAGCGCCTGCTTGACGATCTCTCGCGGGTGCACGCTCGCCCCGTCGATGGTGCCGCGGAACAGCTCCGCGAAATGCAGCAGGCGGTGGCGGTTGTCCAGGTACAGGCAGCAGAACACTTCGTGCTCCAGGTCCCGGATGTGGGCGAACAGGAAATCGCGGGTGGTGCGCGGTGCGGTGAGCACCGGGCCTGATCGCAGGTCTTCCGCGTACTGGCGACGTGCGATTTCCAGTGCTGCCTGGAGTTCGGCGAAGCGCGCCAGTCCCAGGCCGGGCTGCGCACAGAAGCGTTCCCGGTCCGAGGCGATGAGCTTTCGCAGGCTGCCGAAGCACTGCAGGATGTCGCGGGCATTGTCCAGTGCCGTGCGCCGCGCCGTGCCGAAGCGCAGCAGTACGGCCAGCAACTCCGCATCCGTCAATGCGCTGGCGCCGCGCGCCAGGAGCTTTTCCCGAGGACGCTCATCGAGCGGCCAATCCTTGATCGACATGCAGGCAGCATGTGCCTGCCGTGTGGACAGGTCGATGCGTACTGGCTGCGTGTTCTGCCAGAAATCGGCGAACGTTCCCCGCGCTATCCGTGCCCGGAGCTTCCGAACCCGCCGGCGGCCCGCGCTGTCTGCTCGAACTCCTCGACGAGCTCGAACCGGGGCTGCACCACGGGCACGATCACCAGCTGTGCAATGCGATCGCCGGGGTTGATGGTGAAAGGCGAAAGGCTCCGGTTCCAGCATGAAACCATCAGCGGGCCCTGGTAGTCGGAGTCGATCAGTCCCACCAGGTTGCCGAGCACGATGCCGTGCTTGTGGCCCAGCCCCGAGCGGGGCAGGATCATGGCGGCGTATCCCGGATCGTCGATGAAAATCGAGATGCCGGTGGGAATCAGTTCTGTCGCGCCAGAGGCCAGCTGCAGTGGCGAGGCTACGCAGGCACGCAGATCCAGGCCCGCGGAACCCGCCGTGGCCGCTTGCGGCAGCGGAAACTCGATCCCGATGCGCGCATCGAGAATTTTCAGCTTGACCGCTTTCAACGGCGTGTGCGCCGGCTGCGAAGTCGGTCGCGAGGTGCCGCCGAGCCTGCCCGGCGCGGCCGCGGTGCGTGGCGCGAAGGCCCTGTTCCCTTCGGAAGATGCCGTGCGACGAGGGCGATGAGCTCACGCGCAACATCCAGCTTCGGGCCACGCGGAATGTCCGACTTTCCCCCCGGCCAGATCACGGTGAGTGCGTTGTCCTCGCAGTCGAATGCGATGCCGTCTCCGACCTGGTTGGCTGCGATCATGTCCAGGCGCTTGCGTTTCAACTTGGCTCGCGCATGGTGTTCCACGTCGCTGGTCTCGGCAGCGAAACCGACCACGAACGGACGCTTGGCCAGATCCGCCACCGATTTGATGATGTCGGGCGCGGGTTCGAGCCTCAGTTCCATCGGCTTGCCGTCCTTCTTGATTTTTTCCCTGGCGATATGGGCCAGCTGGAAGTCGGCCACTGCCGCAGCGCCGATGAAGATGTCGGTGGCGGCGATGTGCCGATGCACGGCAGCGTGCATGTCGCGGGCGCTCTGGACATCGATCCGGGTGATGGTGGCGGCGGGTGTGGGCAGTGCCACGGGCCCGCTGACCAGCGTGACACGCGCACCGGCCTCGTGGGCAGCGGCCGCAACTGCGAAACCCATCTTGCCGGAACTGCGGTTGGTGAGATAGCGCACCGGGTCGATGGCCTCGCGCGTCGGCCCGGCCGTGATCAGGACATTGAGACCCGCCAGCAGGTTCGCATGGGCAGGCGGTGCGAGCAGCCGGTCGGCGATATCCACCGGCTCGAGCATGCGACCCGCACCGGTCTCGCCACAGGCCTGGTCACCCACGCCGGGACCCAGCACCCGCACGCCGCGCGAAAGGAGCGTCGCGACATTGGCCTGAGTGGCCTTGCTGGTCCACATCAGGCGATTCATCGCCGGTGCCACTGCCACCGGTGCTTCACTGGCCAGACACAAGGTCATCAGCAGGTCGTCGGCGCGCCCATGCGCAAGGCGCGCCAGGCAATCCGCCGTGGCCGGCGCGATCAGGATGATTTCCGCCCAGCGGGCGAGTTCGATATGGCCCATGGCCGCTTCAGCCGCCGCATCCCACAGGTCACTTCGGACCGGCCGGCCCGAGACGGCCTGGAATACGGTGGGCGAGACGAAATGCTGCGCGCCGGCGCTCATCACCACCTGGACATCTGCACCGCGCTCGGCCAGGCGGCGCACCAGGTCAGGGCTCTTGTAGGCGGCGATGCCGCCGGTCACACCGAGCAGGACGCGTTTCTTCGGTGTCAATGGATGACCTTCAGCTGCTTGAAGCGTTCGATGTCCGAATTGAACGTGGTGCGCACATTGGTTTCTTCCAGGCGTTTCTGGTTGAGGTTCTGCTGCTGCGCGCGGATGTCATTGCCGGTGCGCACCAGATCGTCGGCCATCTGGTCCGGCATGGGCGGGGCATTGGGCCTGGTGCTGTAGGGCCGGAAGTTCATGCTCTGCTGCTGGAGTTTTGTCAGGCGGGCCTGCAGGGTATCGAGAAACTGGGAAGTGACCTTGATCTGGCCTGCGACCAGGCTCAGGCGCTGATCACGCAGCCGCTCGATTTCCTGGACGGAGGCATAGGTGTTGAGGAGGTTGCGATCCCGGTCCCGCTCGGCAGCCTCGGTCTTGACCCGGTATTCCGCAGCAGCCTGCTGCTCCGGTGTCTGCTGTGCACCGAGCCTGTCGATCTCCACACCACGTGAATTCATGATGTGGCGCTCCTGGCCGGCGTACTCGGGAGGAATCTGGTCACCGTAATGGACCTGCCCGGACTTGTCGGTCCACTTGTACAGCTTTCGGCCTTCGGTGCCTGCACTTCCCGCCGGGGCGGCGGCTACGGCCAGCAGGAGCAGGATCATGAAGCAAGCAGAGCGGATCACGGGAAACCTCGCGAGGCCGGAGCCGTTATTCTGACCATGCGCCAGCCATATTCCTAGTGTCCCGGCTCACGATTTCGTGAACTGCGCTTCGCGCCGATCATCGTTCCGCCGCGCCGGCTTCGGCAACACCGTAGCGGTTCCGGTAGGCCTGCATGGCGGTGAGGTCCTCGGACCGCCCGTGCCGGGCAAGGTGTTGCAGAAGATCGGACAGGTCCACGATCGGAATCACGGGGATGCCGAACTGCTCCCGGACCTCCTGCACGGCGGATCGGGCGCTTTCCTGTCCCCGTTCCTGCCGGTCCAGGGCGATCAGGACACCGGCGGGCAGCGCCCCCGCATCGCGGATGATCTGGATGGATTCCCGGATTGCAGTCCCGGCGGTGATCACGTCATCGACGATGAGCACGCGGCCCGTGAGCCCCCGGCCGACCAGCCGGCCACCTTCCCCATGGTCCTTGGCTTCCTTCCGATTGAAGACGAAGGGCAGATCCAGGCCATGGTGTTCGGCCAGCGCGGCGGCCGTCACGGTCACCAGCGGAATGCCCTTGTACGCCGGCCCGAAAAGGCAGTCGAACGAACGTCCTGAGCCGACCAGCGCAGCGGCATAGGCGCGGCCCAGGGCGGCGATGGCGGTGCCATCGTTGAACAGGCCGGCATTGAAGAAGTAGGGACTGTCCCGGCCCGACTTGAGCTTGAAGTTGCCGAAGCGCAGGGCGCCGATGCGAAGGCACAGATCCAGGAATTCTGATTTGTAGGTGGCGGACATGGGTCAAAGTCTGGCAAGGGCACCGGGTCATTTGCAACTGTGCGCTGTTATGATGCCGCGCGTGCGCACCGAACCCACCGAAGCGCGTAGCTGGCTCGATGCGCTGCGCATCTACGCCGAGCGGCCCGTCCTGTCGATGCTGCTGCTGGGGTTCTCCTCGGGGCTGCCGTTCCTGCTGGTGTTCTCGACCCTGTCGCTGTGGCTGCGCCAGTCCGGCATCCAGCGTGCGACCATCGGCATGCTGTCCTGGATCGGCATCGTCTATTCCATCAAGTTTCTCTGGTCACCGGTGGTGGACCGGGTGGCGCTGCCCCTGTTCGACCGGCTGCTTGGCCGGCGTCGCGCCTGGATCCTGTTCGGACAGGCGGGAATCGCGATTGGACTTCTGAACCTGGCGCAGTCCAGTCCGCAGCAGAGCATCCGGTACATCGCCGGCTGGGCATTGTGGGTGGCCTTCTTCTCCACCACCCAGGACATTGCCGTGGACGCCTGGCGCATCGAATCAGCGGCCCGGGCGAAGCAGGGGGCCATGGCGGCCGCCTATCAGCTCGGCTATCGGGTTGCCATTGCCGTGGCCAGTGCCGGTGCCATCTATCTTGCGGGCACCTCGGGATGGTTCATCAGTTACAACACCATGGCGGTGCTGGCTGCGTTGTGCATGGTGGTCACCGTGCTGGTGAAGGAACCGGAGCGCGTGGCGCTGCCGCGGGCGGTGCAGGACGAGCAGCGGGTACTCGACTGGCTGCAGGCCAGGGCTCATTGGCCGGATGGCCTGCGGCATGCGGGGGGCTGGTTCGTGGGAGCCGTGATCTGCCCCCTGGTGGACTTCTTCTCTCGCCAGGGGGTGGCGCTCGGCGCGCTGATCCTGGCCTTCGTCGGCAGTTACCGGCTGACGGATTTCGTGATGGGCACCATGGCCAATCCGTTCTACGCCGATCTGGGATTCACCAATGACCAGATCGCACTGGTGGCCAAGTTCTTCGGCATTGCGGCCACCGTGTGCGGCGTGATCCTGGGCGGTCTGGCGGTGGCCCGATTGGGGCGCCTGCGCTCGCTGCTGCTGGGAAGCATGCTGATCATCCTGTCGAATCTCGGGTATTCCCTGTTCGCCTCGGCAGGTCACGCCAGCATCATCGGACTTGCCGCCGTGGTGAGTGTGGACAATCTCGCCGTGGGCGTGCATGGCACGGCATTGATCGCGTATCTGTCGAGCCTGACCAGCGAACGATACACCGCCACGCAGTACGCACTGTTCGCTTCCCTGTATGCACTGCCCGGCAAGCTCCTGATGGGCACTTCCGGGTTCGTGGTCGATGCCATCGGGTATCCGAGGTTCTTTCTCTACACGGCTGCACTGAGCCTGCCCGGCCTCGTGCTGCTGGCGCTGTTGCATGGACGTGGAGCCTTTTCATCGTCCAGGCAGGCAGGGTAGCTTGACTCCCGGCGCTTATTCGCGCGGGTGATGCTCGGGCGAGGACCAGAGCGGTTTGGCATTGTCCTCGAAGTCGCGATCCAGGTCCTCCGGGCCGACATCCACCGAACCAGACCAGTCCTCGGGCGCATCGGCTCTCTCGATGGCTTCATCGAGCAGCAACTGATCCCATGAATCGAAATCCAGCTCCTCGACTGTGCCGTCGAAATACTGGATCTCTATCGTCCGGTCCGCCTCATCGATGGCGACGACCTCGAACAGGGCATTGGTCTCGCCCCGGTACCACTCGCCGATTTCAGGCTTGAGCACTTTCATTCGTGCCTCCACGATCATGTCTTCATTCGGCTCCATTCAACACCCGATCGGCTGCCTGATGCAATCGGGATTTTTGCGCAAATGCAGCAGATGTGGCGCGTTGCAACGCGGCCTTCTCAGCGGCGCCGATAGGCCAGATCACGGATGCCGTGACCCAGTCGGGCACCTCGCTGCTCGAAGCGGGTACTGCTGCGTCCCTGGTAGTGTTCGACGAACCCGCCATCCGGGCTCAATGACGCAAGTGTTGGGCAGGTGTTGCCGGAGTCCAGCATCTGAAGGGCATAATCCTGCCAGTCGGTGGCCAGCCGGATGATGCCGCCGGGGCGCAGTCGCTGCGCCACCAGCGCCATGAATCCGGGATTCACCAGTCGCCGCTTGTGGTGCCGCTTCTTGTGCCAGGGATCGGGAAAGAACACCAGGATCTCGTCGAGCGCAGCGTCGCCAATGCCATGCTCCAGGACTTCGACAGCATCATGGCAGATGATGCGCAGGTTGCCCAGATTCTCGGCTGCACAATACTGCAGCAACCGGCCAACACCGGGCCGATGGACCTCGATGCCGAGATAATCGGTCTGGGGGTTGTCCTTCGCCAGTTGCCCGATCACCTCACCGCTGCCAAAGCCGATTTCCAGGACACGCGGGGCCTGCCGGCCGAAGATCGCGTCGAGATCCAGGGGACCCTGCGTGAACTCCACGCCATAACGCGGGAAGAGATCCTGCCATGCACGCGCCTGTCCATCCGTCATGCGTCCCGCGCGCAGGACGTAGCTCCTGATGCGGCGCTTGTGCTCCATGGATCTGAAGTGTGCCTGATATCATCCGGTCATGGTGCGAAGACTCACGCTGTGGATCGCAGTCCTGCTCCTTTCGGGATGCGCTTCGCTCCCCAGGGTCGTGGACAAGCCGTTTTCGGTGACCCTGCCGGCATCGACCCGGACAGTCTGGGGGAAACTGGTGGCGGATTCCGCCGAAGGCCGGCAGTTGTCCGGAGTTCGGCTGATCGCATCCGGCGATGAGGCGCTGGCTTCCCTGATCACGCTGGCGGATCACGCCGAACGCAGCATCGACATCCAGCAATACATCATCGAACAGGACGAGACCTCGCGTGCGGTGCTGCGGCACGTACGCGCTGCCGCCGAGCGGGGCGTGCGCGTGCGCATTCTCATCGACGATCTGAACACCGTCGGCAAGGACCGGCGACTGCTGCATCTGGCCGAGGAGCCGAATCTCGAGGTACGGGTGTTCAACCCGTTTCCAGCGGGGCGGTTGTCCTACATGACCCGCTTTGCTTTCTCGGCGCTGGAGATCCCGCGCATCAATCACCGCATGCACAACAAGCTGTTCGTCGTGGACGATGCCATCGCCGTCACGGGAGGCCGCAACATCGGCGACCAGTACTTCGTGCGCAGCAACAGTTACAACTTCGTCGACCTCGACGTGATCGTTGCCGGCCGTGCGGTGCCGGACCTGTCCGCCAGCTTCGATGCCTTCTGGAACAGCCGGTTTGCCTATCCCATCGCCTCGGTGGCTTCGCCGGAGGCGGAGCAGGGCGCGGCCGCGAGCGCCACCGATCCGGTGATTCCGGACGCGGCGAAGTTCCTCGATCACGATCTCGAACAGGGCAGGCTCAACATGACCTGGGTCCCCGTGGCAGTGCTGGCGGACGCACCGGCGAAAATCGCGGGGGAGGAACATCCCGAGCAGTTCCTGCCGGTGGCCTCTTCGATCGGAGACCTGATGGGCGAGGCGACCCGTGAGGTCACGGTCATATCGCCGTACTTCGTGCCGGGCGAGTCAGGTGTGCGGCTGATGGGGGACCTGGTCAAGCGCGGGGTAGGCGTGCGGGTGCTCACCAATTCCCTGGCCACCACCGACTCGCCGCTGGTGCACATCGGTTATTCACGGTATCGCCGTGCGTTGCTGCGCGAAGGCGTGGAACTGTTCGAATTGCGCCCGGTGCCCGGACAGAAGAAGGCCCGGTTCCATCCGTTCAAGTCTGGACACGCGAGCCTGCATGCCAAGGCCGTGGTCGTCGACCATCACACGGTGTTCATCGGATCGATGAACATGGATGCGCGTTCGGCCCATACCAACAGCGAACTGGGGCTGGTGATCCACAGCACCCTCGTCGCAAACCAGGTCGAAGCCCTGTTCGACGACGCGGTGTCCGACGCAAGCTATTCGCTGGGGCTGACTCCCGACCGGCGTGGCATCGTGTGGACCGAGGACGAGGGAAACATGCACCGGATCTGGCACAAGGATCCGGAAACATCATTTGCATTGCGCCTGGGGCTGAAGCTCCTGGCGCCGCTGGCGGCGGATGGTCTGCTCTGAGGGGTCGCCCGGATCATGAACTTCCGGGCGCGGTCATCTCAGCGCGGTGCGCCCAGGTCCTTCAACGCGCGCGCATAGCGCTCCGGAATCTGCGCAGCGTCGGAAACCGAGTAACCCAGGTTGCGGACCCGGCCATCGTTCAGGCCGTAGATCCATCCATGCACGGTCAGGCGCTGGCCGCGGTCCCAGGCTTCGCTGACGACGGTGGTCTGGCACACGTTGGTTACCTGTTCGATCACGTTGAGCTCACACAGCCGGTTGGCGCGCTCGTTGCCCTCGGGCAGTGCACCCAGGAATTTCTGGTGCAGGTTGCCCACATCCTGCACGTGCCGCAGCCAGTTGTCCGAAAGCCCGATGCGCTGGTTGGACATCGCGGCCCGCACACCGCTGCAACCGTAGTGACCGACCACGATGATGTGCTCGACCTTCAGCACGTCGACGGAAAACTGCATCACGGTGAGGCAGTTGAGATCGGTATGCACGACGACGTTGGCAATGTTGCGATGGACGAACATTTCCCCCGGTGGCAGGTCGACGATCTGGTTGGCGGGGACGCGACTGTCCGAGCAGCCGATCCACAGGTAGCGGGGTGTCTGTTGCCGGGACAGACGATGGAAGAACTCCGGGTCGCGCTCCAGGATTTTTTCGGCCCAGGCGCGGTTGTTGTCGAGCAGATGGTCGAGTGATTTCACGACGGTCAGTCTACCCCAGAAATGCCGTCATGCTCTCACGGGCGGGATCATCGTATGCTTGGACCCGAACCATGCCAGAGTCGTATCCGTTCCTGTTTTCGCGCCTGAAGCCGGCCGGTCTTGCGCTCGGGCTGGCCTGGGTACTGGTGGCCGCCATCTGGGCACAGGCCCCGCGTCCAGACCCTGATGCGCGCCTTGCCGGCGATCCGCCGGGTTCGCAGCGTGCGTTGACCGGTGCTGGCGTTCCGCGTGCAACGGCCCTGGCAGCCCTGGGCCGGGAAATGTTCGCCGATGGCCGCCTGTCTGCTTCGGGAGTCCTGTCCTGCGCCACCTGTCACGATCCGGCGAACCACTTCGCACCGGCAAATGGGCTCGATGTGCAGTTTGGGGGCGAGAAGCTCGATCTGCCTGGCCATCGTGCCGTGCCCTCACTGGCCTACACCGCTGCCACGCCATTTTTCTCGGAGCACTTCACGGAGCCCGACGAAGGGGAGAACGGCGGCATGGATGAAGGGCCGGCGGGTGGCAGAACCTGGGACGGCCGGGTCGACCGGCCGCGGGATCAGGTGACGATCCCGCTGTTCGCGCAGAATGAAATGGCCAATGCTGACGGGAAGGCGCTGATGGCGCGGATGGCGGCCGCGCCTTACGCGGCGCAGATGCGACAATTGTTCGGCGAGCACATATTCAGGGACCCGCATCAGACACTGCTCGCGATTGGAGAGGCGATCGAGGCCTATCAGGAAACGCCCTCCGAATTCAGCCCCTTCACCAGCCGGTACGATGCGTATCTGCGCGGTGAGGCCCGGCTCACCGATCAGCAGATGAGGGGACTTGCATTGTTCATCGATCCCGCGCGCGGCAATTGTCAGCGCTGCCATCGCGCGTTGCCCTCCGTGCAGGGCAGCCTGCCGGTGTTCACCGACTTCGGGTACAACGCGATCGGCGCTCCCCGCAACAGACGGCTCGCACGGAACGCCGATGCCTCGTACTTCGATCTGGGCCTGTGCGGCCCGGAGCGCAGGGACCTTGCGGATCATCCCGAATATTGCGGCATGTTCAAGACGCCTTCCCTGCGCAATGTGGCCACACGCCGGGTGTTCTTCCACAACGGCGTCATGCATTCACTGCAGGATGCGGTTGCCTTCTATGCCACGCGTGATACCGATCCGGGTCGCTGGTACCCGATGGCAGGGGATGGCAGGGTGAGCAAATATGACGATCTGCCGGCGCGGTATCGTGGCAATGTCGACAACGAACCACCATTTGGCGGCAGGCCCGGCGATGAGCCCAGGCTTGTCGAGCAGGATGTATCCGACATCGTGGCGTTTCTCGCGACACTGACGGACGGATACGAGGCCCCCCGGGATACCGACCCGGGTGCCGTCTCCCGCCACGTCAGTCCATGAGCATCGCCTGGCGGACCAGATCGCGGATCACCGCCGGGTCGGCGATCCGGTGCATCGCGAGCAGGGCAAAGCGTGCGAGCACCAGCGGCGCCTGTTCCTGACCGGCTGCATCGAGCCCCCGGCACAGTTCTCCATACATCTCGTCCAGCTCGACTTCATTCATGCCGCAATTCCCGATCGATCATGTCCAGTACCTCCGATGCCCGTACCCGGTGCCAGCGTGCCAGGACATGACCATCCGGACGAATCAGGTAAGCAGTGCCTGGGCTGGCATCGTAGCGTTGTGCAACCTCACCGCGCTCGTCGATGCCGTGGAGCCCGGCATGGGGAGCATCGATCCGGAACACCGGTATCAGCTTCCAGGGGATGCCGCGGGCACCGAGCGATGCATCCAGCGCGCGCAGCGCCGATGGCAGCGAGTCGCAGAAAGACAGCAGGGTGAAGCAGGGACCGAGCAGTTCGGTGAGATGCCCGCTCCGCCGATGATCGCCCTCGCCGATGGTGAGCCACGCGTCAATGAGAACCGACCCCGGCGATGGGCCTGCGGAGAATCCACACTCCTGTTCGCTCAGGCGGGTCGGATCCATCGCATAAGCAGCTGCCTGGGTTTGCCGGGGATTGATGAGCGGGCGGATCCATTCATGTTGCGAGGCCAGCGACAGTACCGCCTTGCGCATCAACCCGAAAGCGAAGCTGGGGGGCGACATGAATTCGGTGCTCTTCATGCCGGCACGCAGATTGTCGCGGGCGGCCTGCACACGTTCGCGCGAATAGTCCTCGAGCAGGGACGGGGGCGCAAGACCCTTGATCACGAAGGCCAGGCGCCAGGCCAGTCCGTGCGCATCCTCGAAACCTGAATTCGCGCCCCTCACACCGAAGATGGGCACGAGGTGGGCGGCATCGCCCGCAAGGAGGCAGCGTCCCTGGTGATATCGATCCGCGGTCAGCGCATTCGCCCGGTACAGGCTGATCCAGACCGGTTTCCAGTCGGCGCGCTCACCGATCATGTCCAGATGAGCCTTGATGCGCGGGATCACGTTCTCGGGCCGCACGGCGATTTCGGGGTCTTCGTCGTCACGCAGCTGATAGTCGATGCGCCAGACATCATCCGGCTGCCGATGCATCAGGATGGTGGAGCCGGGATTCGAGGGCGGATCGAACCAGGCCAGCCGCTCGACCGGGCGATGGGTCGGACAGAAGATGTCGGCGATGATGTAGCGGCCCTCGTAACTCGTACCATCGAGCTTCAGTCCCGCGGCTTCGCGCACGGCGCTGCGGGCACCATCGCAACCCACGAGCCAGGCTGCGCGAAGCGGGTACTGTCCCAGGGGTGTCCGCACCATGAGCCGTACGCCATCGGTCCCGGGCTCGATTGCCGTGGCTCGGGACTGCCAGCGGATGTCGATGAGGTCGGCGCGTGCCTCGCAGGCATCGAGCAGGAACTGTTCGATGTAGAACTGCTCGATGTTGATCATCGGTGGAAGGCGCTGCGTGTCATCGTGAGGCATGGTGAAGTGCAGCACGGGCTCGTTGCGGTAGAAGCTCCGCCCGCCGCTCCAGGGCAGGCCCTTGGCGAGAAATGCGGGCAGGGCTCCGAGCTGGTCGATGATCTCCAGGCTCCGGCGCGAAATGCAGATGGCGCGGCTGCCGATACAGACGCCCTCGTCGGCTTCGAGCACGATGCTGCGTACGCCATGGTTTGCCAGGCCCAGCGCAGTGGCAAAGCCCACCGGACCTCCGCCGACGATGACTACGCTTTCAGCAGTCTCGCCAGGAGTGGATTCCGGCGGAAGTCGGGCCGGATGGCTGCGAGGGCGGAACGGATAGGGGACGAACGGGTATTGCAAGGTTCAGGGATGGTAACCCCGCCTCGGGGACGCTCCAACCCGGTGTCCATTTCCCAAAGACTGTTTCGTCATTACCACATGATCGAACCGCATGAGCCCGTCATGAGCCCGTATTGCCGAGTGCAGGCGTGGAGGATTATCCTTGGCTGCTGCTCCTGATGTTGCGGGAGCGATACAACTGCAGGGGAATCCGGAATGAATACCATCAAATCCCGCCAGGGATCGGCCTTGGCCGCCCTGGGCATCATGCTGTCCGCGGGCGCGATCGCCCAACAGGCACCGAGCGGCGGCACGCTTGCTGAAATCATCGTCACGGCGCAGAAGCGCGCCCAGAATTCACAGGATGTGGGAATCAGTGTCTCGGCGGCGAGCGGGGCAGATCTGGAGTCCATGGGTGCGGTGGCTGCCAGTGACGTCACCAAGGACATGCCTTCGGTCGTATTGACCCAGCCGAACGGCCCGGCCTCTTTCAGCCTGGCCATCCGGGGCGTGACCCAGAACGACTTCGCCGATCACCAGGAGAGCCCGGCTGCCATTTATCTGGACGAAGTCTATGTGTCGCAGATGTCGGGTCTGGCCTTCTCGCTGTTCGACATCGACCGGGTGGAAGTGCTGCGCGGACCGCAGGGCACGCTGTTCGGCCGCAATGCCACGGGCGGTCTTGCCAACTTCATCACGCGGCGGCCTACGAGCGAGGCGGGCGGATACATCAACCTGACCCTGGGCGAGCGCAACCTCACCCGCGTGGAAGGTGCGCTGAACGGTCCGATCAGCGATGGCATCAACGGGCGACTCTCGTTCGAGACCAATCACTACGATCCGCTGTTCCGCAACGTCGCCGGTGGCGCACCGAACGCGGAGAATGGCAACGACTGGGCGCTGCGTGGCCAGCTGTCCTTCGACCTGCCGAACGAAGGCAACCTGCTGGCCTCGGCCCGCTTCGGTCGCACGGATGTGCATGCCGGATCCTGGGAGGTCTACACCACCAAGAATATCGGGCCGGGTATCGATGCGCTGGCCGGTCCGAACGAGAATCCCTGGGGTACGTGCAACGGGTGCAATGCCACCGGTGTGCTGGGTGGACAGAACTTCACCATCCACGACAACCTCGCCGGATTTGCGAAGATCAAGACATCGGGGCTGACCCTGCATTACTCGCAGCCGCTGAGCGCTTCCACGCTCACCGTCATCGCCGACTACAACACCCTGCGCAAGGACTATGCCGAGGACTCCGACTCCTCGCCCTACACGCTGTTCCAGTTCTTCAACGGGAGTGACGTGGACCAGCAGTCGCTCGAGGCGCGCCTGAACGGTGGTGACAAGACCTTCAACTGGATCGCCGGTCTGTATGCCCTGCGCATCAACGGCAAGTACTATGAGGGATGGCAGGGGCCGGCCTATTTTGCGGCCGAGGAGTTCGACAACGCCTCCAATGCGAACGGTGCGGCCTACGTCCCCGGCGCCTGGCCCTATGGAACGCCGCCGTACTGGACCACCGGCGGCGTGCCCTCGCCGGATGGGGCCGTGCCCGCCACGATTGCCCCGTACTCCCTGCTGACCAAGTCCTATGCGGCCTTCGGACAGGTCGAGTTCCGCCCCACGGATCTGCTCGGCTTCACGCTGGGCGCACGGGTGACCAAGGACAAGAAGGATTATGACTACGCCTGGTATCCGTACGAGTACTTCCCCTCGAGCCCGACCGGTGCAACGACGCCGCTGACCCGCCCGGCGTGGGCGGTGCTGCAGACCTACACGGGCTCGCGCTCGGACACCTTGTGGAGCGGCAAGGCGCAGGTGGATTTCCATCTGTCAGACAATGTCCTGACCTATGTGAGTTACAACCGGGGCGTGAAGGGCGGTGGCTTCAATGCACCGTTGTTCCCGGCCTTCACCACCGACATCGACAAGGTCACCTTCAGGCCGGAGGAACTCACCTCGTACGAGGTGGGCTTCAAGTCCGAGTTGCTGGATCACACGCTGCGCTTCAACGCGGCGGCCTACTACTACGACTACAAGAACTATCAGGCGCTGATCTACACCATCTCGCTCAATCAGCTGGTGATCAATTCCGATGCCACGCACAAGGGTGCGGAGGCTGAACTGGAGTGGGCACCCACCGAGGCGTGGCGGTTCGGACTGGGACTTGGCTACGTGGATGCCATCGTCAAGGATGTGGACTCGAGGGGTACGGGCGTGAAGGGCGATTTCGTGGCGCCCAATGCACCGAAGTGGACCGGCAATGCGATGGCCGCCTACACCTTCCCGGTGGCATCGGGAAAGATGAGCCTGCAGGTCGACGGCAACTACCTGACGCGCTTCTGGTTCAACCTCGGCAATACGCCGGCCGTCGAGCAGGCAGCCTACGGCGTGGCCAACGCGCGCATCAACTGGACTGCGCCCGGCGACAAGCTTCAGGTGGGCGCATCGGTCGAGAACCTGGCGAACAAGCACTATGGGGTGATGGGCTTCGACAACACCTCCATCAACGGGCTGGCGCAGCGCTACCCCGGCATGCCGCGCTGGTTCAAGGTGCATGTGAACTACAAATTCTGAGTGCCCCTATGGCCGCTTTCTGTTGAACCGGGGGCCGGCGAAATGCTTTTTCGCCGGCCTTCGGCTTGAATCGGGGTGAACCGTCATGAAGATACTGCTCCTTGCTACAGGGCTTCTGAGTGCGTTGATGGCCTCGGCGGAAGTCACGGTCATCAGGGCCGGACACCTCATCGACCCCGCGAAGGGCGCTGCGACGGCGAATCAGGTGATCCTGGTGGAAGACGGCAGGATCAAGGCCATCGGCCCGGGACTGTCCGTGCCACAGGGTGCCAGGGTGATCGACCTGTCGCATGAATGGGTGACGGCCGGGCTCATGGATGCGCATACGCACATGGCGCTGACCGAGTTCGGCGGAGACGGGCCGTTCGAGGCGTTCTATCTCAACCAGAGCTCGACCTTGCGCGGCCTGCGGGGCCTGCACAACGCGCAGGCCGTGCTGAACGCGGGCTTCACCACGCTGCGCGACGTGGGCAACAGCGCCGAATACGCCATGACCGACGTGCGCCGGGCCATCGATGCGGGCTGGTTCGTCGGCCCCACCATCATCGACGCCGGCAAGATCATCGCCCCCTTCGGCGGCCAGTCACGCGACATCCCGCCGGCTCAGGGCCGGTTCTGGAAGTTCGAGTACATCGATGCCGATGGCCCGGAGGAGATGCGCAAGGCCGTACGCACCAACATCTACTATGGCGCGCGGGTGATCAAGCTGGTGGGGGACAACAACCCGTACCATTTCTCGCTGGAGGAGTTCAAGGCGGCCGTCGATGAGGCGCACCATGCGGGCCTGCCGGTCTCCGTGCACGTCTACAGCGGCGATGCCGCGGACAATGCCATCGAGGCTGGCGTGGACTCGATCGAACACGGTTTCGAACTCACCGATGCACAGCTTCGCAAGATGAAGGACAAGGGCATCTTCCTGTGCAGCACGGATTTTCCGCGCGCGCATCTGGACATCATCGGTACCTCGGGAGGCATCCTGCCCGAGCCGGCGGTGCTGGCACCGAAGATCATCGACCGCCTGACACGCGCCTACAAGATTGGCGTGAAGCTGGTGTTCGGCACCGATGTCGTGGTCGACATGCCGGGAAGGACCCGCGGGGAGATGATGTTCGATTACCTTGGCGTATGGCGCAAGGCAGGCGTTCCGCCGCAGGAGATCCTGCGAGCCATGACTTCGACGGCCGCCGATCTGTTGCGCATCTCGAAGGCGCGCGGCCACGTTGCAGAAGGGTATGAGGCGGACCTCATTGCCATGCCGGCCGATCCGCTGGCCGACATCGAATCGCTTCGCAAGATCGACTTCGTGATGAAGGACGGCAAGGTGGTGCGCAGTCCGGCGCACTGACAGTGCGGGCATGGCACCGGGCGCCAGGCGCCGCTCATCGCCCTCATCGCCGGATGAGGGTTGTCACCGCAGCCCGAATCCTTGCGCCATCTCATCGAGCAGGCCACGCTGGAAGCGCTGAAACTCCGGACCTGGCTGCTGTGCCTGGAACAGTTCCAGAAACGGATCCTCGACTCCCATGGATTCGCCCGCCAGTTCCTCGACGATGGCATGGCCGCAGAAGGGCACCGCAGCCTCCGCATAACCGCCTTCGTGCGCCAGAACCAGACGTCCGCTGCAATGCGTGGCGGCCACCTGCATGAGCATCCTTGTCATCCAGCGGAAGGTCTCGCTGTGCAGGAGCATGCGCGCAAGCGGATCCACTGCGTTTGCATCCAGCCCGCTTGCCACCAGGATCAGCTGCGGACGGAAGCGGTCCAGCGCCGGCATGACGATGCGCTCGAAGGCGTACCGGTAGGAGTCGTCGCCGCCACCCGGCTGCAGCGGGATGTTGCAGTTGTATCCGGTACCGCGGCCGGCACCGCGATCATCGGCGCCGCTGTAGCCCGGGGGAAAGCAGCGGTCCTGATGCAGGGATATGGTCAGAACATCCGGGCGATCATGGAAGATGGCCTGGGTGCCGTTGCCATGGTGTACGTCCCAGTCGACCACGGCGATGCGTTCAAGCCCATGGCGGGCTCGCGCCACTTCAGCGGCGATCGCGACGTTGGCAAGGACGCAGAATCCCATCGGCAGATCCGGCAGGCAGTGGTGCCCGGGTGGGCGCGACATGGCATAGGCGTTTCGATGCTTGCCGGCGAACACCGAGTCGACTGCTCCGATGACCAGCCCTGTGGAAAGCTTTGCGATCTCGTAACTGCCGCGACCGAAGGGCGCCAGCTTCCCCAGATCCCCGCCTCCGGCGTCACTGACCTGCTTGAATTTCTTCAGGTAGCTGTCGGGGTGTACGCGCCGAAGGTCGTCCTCGCTGACTGGCGCCGCACTGCACACATCGATGCGGGCTGACAGGCCGGAGACATCCATCAGCGACTTGATCCGGCGCTTGCTTTCGGGGGATTCCGCGTGTCCCGCGGCGGCAGGCGGCTGGACCCATCCCCCTACTGGGACAACCAGTGCGTGTAGCCCCGTGCTGTGCCACATGCAACGCTCGTCGTAATAAAAGGCAGTCTTTCCCGGCATGATGCCCTCCGTACCCGCTGTTCCCCTGGACCCCAGTCTGAATCATAAGATGGGCGAGGGTCGGTCGACCAATGGCGGCCAACTCGGCGCGCACCAGACAGCCACCCGCACCGAACGGTGCTCGTCCAGCTTCTGTCCAGTTCATGCTGCGTTTCTGGCAAAGGTCCGGTAGACTCCAAATGATTGGAACTCCAACCATCTGGGGGATACAGAGGTCATGGGAGCAGGAAATTCGGCAACCGCACCGGACAGCAATTTCAAATCCTGGTCCACCAGCGGCGTTGCGCCCCATCGGCGCGTCGAGTTCTGGAACGAACAGGTCTCAGGCGCCATCACCAGTCTTCAGGTGCTGCCGATACAGGAGGGCGCATTTGACGCGGATCTGACGGCAACACGATTTGGCGGGATCGACTTCGTCGCAGTCCGCTCCACCCCCGCCCGGGTGCTTCACAGACCCGATGCCAGGCAAGGACCGCAGGAACCCTGCTATCTGCTGCAGGTACAGCGGGAGGGATGCTGCGTGAATCACAGCTCCCGCGGTGAGTTGACGGTCGGCCCCGGAGACTTTTTTCTATGCAACAACTCCCAGCCGTATGAGCTGACATTCTCGGACCACAACAGCACGTTGATATTGCGGATGCCGCAGCGGCTGCTCAAGCGTCACCTCGCCACTCCGGAGGTGTTCATCAACCGCCCCATGTCAGGCAGCGCCGGAGCAGGAGCGCTGGTGTCGAGGTTCATCGGCATGTTCTGGGACCAGTGCAGATCAGGCATGGATGCCATGGCGGCCGACAAGATCGCGGATTCGATCTGCGACATCGTGACCGCCGCATTCATCGACTCCGACCGTACCCTCCTGGGCTGTTCGACCGTGCAGACCATGTGGCGACTGCGCATTTGCCGCTACATCGACCAGAACCTCAGCGACCCCAGTCTCAGTCCCGCACGCATCGCCGGGCATTTCCGGGTTTCCTCACGCTACATCCACAAGCTTTTCGAACATCACGACGAGGCTGTCTGCAGGTATATCCAGCGCCGGCGGCTGGAATCGGCACACAGGGCGCTGACAGACCTGACCCAGAGCGTGAAATCGGTCTCGACCATCGCCTACGAATGGGGATTCAGCAATACCACCCACTTTGCCCGTGTATTCCGCGTTCGCTACGGCTCATCGCCCTCGGATCTTCGGCGTGGCACGTTCAACGCCTGATGTGTTACTTCTGCATCAGCAGTACGCACAATGAACAGGCGAGCAGAAACGGAAAACTGATTTTGTGGAATTCCCCCAGCATGCGCGGTGTTCGGGCCAGGCGCAGCGCGATGATGTTGGCGAGGGAACCGATCACGCTGCCAAAGCCACCCACGTTCACGCCAGCGGCCAGTGCGGGCAGGTCGTGCACATGCGGGTCGAGCAGGATCGTCGCAGGCACGTTGCTGATGAACTGTGACGTGACGATGCCCGCCAGGCAAGCGAGCCAGCCTTCGGAGATCGGCCAGCCATCCAGAAGACCGGCCACGAATGGCAGCTGGGTGAGCTGGCGCAGGTCGATGAACATGAGCGCGATGATTGCCAGCAGAGCCCAGTCGATCCGAAGCAGGACGCGGCGCTGGTACAGCAGGTAGGTTGCGACGACCAGCGCCAGACCCTCGAGTGGCCAATGCCAGTTGAGCGCGGCCAGAAAGCAGATGAACAAGGCGCCGGACAGAGTCAGCAGGCGCGGCTGCATCTGATGCGGTTCGCGGTTCGCCTCCAGCGTGATCGGGGTGGCGGGGACCAGCAGCCACACCGCCACGATGAGCCAGAAGATCATCACCAGCACCGTAGGCGCCATCATGAGCATGAAGGAGCCAATTCCCTGAGCGCTCCGGTGCCAAAGGAAAAGGTTCTGCGGGTTGCCAACGGGCGTCAATGCCGAGCCCGCGTTCACGGCCAGTGCCTGCAGCACGACCAGTCGCCCCACGGGTACGCTGGCCTGCGCAGCCAGGGCGCGCGTGAGAGGAACCAGCAGGAACAGACTCACGTCATTGGTGATCAGTGCCGCAAGCACGGCCGCGATCCCGGTGAGCAGGAACGCGAGCTGCCGCAGATCGGTTGCATGCGTCAGCACGCGCCGGGCTACGGACTGCAGCACACCGCTCTGCTCCACCCCTTGCGTGATGGCCAGAAGTCCCGCCAGGGCAGCCATGGTCGGCCAGTCGATGAGCCTGAGCAGGTCGGCCGGGCCGCGCGGGCGCAGGATGGCGAAAAATACCGCGATGACCAGCAGCAACCAGACCAGCGCATTCGCGCCCTGCACCTGAGCGGTTGGCGGATGCCGGGCGTTGGCGTGTTGGGGCGATGGCGGGTCGAGCAAGATCCCGTGCTTCTTCAGGAAATGGAGCGGGTGATGGGAATCGAACCCACGTTAGTAGCTTGGGAAGCTACAGTTCTACCATTGAACTACACCCGCATGGGCGGCCGATTGTATTTGGAATCGGCCGGTCGCATCAACCACCTTCAAACCAACTCAGGTGTCCAGCCTCTTGCCGAGCATTCGAGCAGGTTCAGTGCAGGGGTCATCCGGAAATCGATTCCCGAAATCGGAAAGAACGATCCTGGCGATTCCCGGCGCACCCCCGGTGGCCGCGATCTGGGCGAGCCTCAGGGTGGAGCCTGCCGATTTCGGGCGAAATGAACTGTCGCGGCGCAAAGCGAGTTCCAATGTGGCGAGCGCCTGACTCGTGGCGTTGATCGACAACAGATGGTCCAGCTGCTCCTGGTTGATGCGCACCCAGTAGCGAGAGTCATCCCAGCTCGCCATGCGATCGGCAGCCCACTGGAAGGCTTCGGACCGGTGGTTGCACGACTTCAGCCAATCTGAAATCATGCTCCACGCGTCCGGATGCCGATTCACTCTGGCCAGGCCGTAAGCCTCGTCAAGCACTGCAGTGGAGCGATTCACCTCGAGGGACTGTTCCCGCGCCAGGGCAATTTCAGGGGAATGCCACACCTGAAGACCGATGTCGTCACGGCGGGCATATAACAATCCGGCCCAGACGGAAAACCAGGACAAGGAAAGAAACAGGCCAATGGCGAGCTGCACGGTCAGCCAGAGATGCAGATTCCAGACAAGCAAGGCCATCGCGATGTAAATGGCCGTGGTGAGCAGGATTCCGGGGTACCACCAGCGAAGCCCGCGAATGAGTCCAAACCACTCGACTGGGTTCATGGCGACAAGGATGTTGCGCTCGAAGGCGAGCACAGCAATGATTGCCGGCAGGCATGTCACCAACCCTGCTGCAACCACAAGGGACAGGCGAGGTCCGAATTCAGCGGAAAGCAAGTGACAGATGACATACATGACGCCCAGAATGAAGAGCAGAGCCAGTGGCCGCTGTTCATCAACAGGATTGACCATCTGAATATCGAGCGCAGGAGGCACGAAGTCGCCGCGTGTAATGTGATCGAACAGTACGAAGGTGTATTTCCAGAACCACGATGTCAGGATCAGGCCAACGGCAAGACCGAAGAATCCGGCCGTGACGGCCAGCGACAGCCCAAGTGCAAAAATGATGATCAGGCTGGGAGCGCCGCCTTTGAGGGGGAGGAATGCGTTTGAAATGTACACCTCCTCTAGCTTCTCATAGCCTGATCCGAGCCCTTTCGAATCAATCCCAACTATCTCCACTTCAAGAATTTTGAATAGGTTCGGTTCATTGGTGAAATTGATGCTCCCGAAATGTTGGGCTTCACAAGTCTTCGTGCATTGTAGAAATAGATAGGGATTACGGGGCCATCGTTCAAGATCAGTTGTTCCGCATTTTCAAGGAGACTGCGACGCAAGGTGCTGCTTGGTTGAACCCGTGCATCATGGATCAGTTTGTCAAATCCGGTACTCCTATAGCCCGAACTGTTTTGCGCATTGGTGCTTTCAAAGATTTCAAGAAAGCTTGACGCGTCATTATAGTCTGCATACCAGCCCAATCGAATGGCGTCCCACTTGTTGCGATCCTTCCTTTCCTCTAAAAAAATGCGAAATTCCGAGCTTGTCAAATTGACGTCAACTCCAAGGTTCTCCCTCCAGTTGGCAGCCACCGCAAGCATTAGACGTTTGACGCCCTCATTCGCATTGAAGTAGAGCGTAATGCGCAGAGGGTGGTCTGGTGAGTACCCTGCCTCTGCATATAGCAAACGCGCTTGCCGTATTCGCTCAGTTTCTGGCAGGGCTGACCACCAATAGTGCTGCTGAGTGTAGTCATGAATTCCATTTGCGACGAACCCAAATGCAGGTGTAGCTCCTTTGACAATTTTCTCTGTTATGAGTCTTCGCTCCACGGCCATTGATAGTGCTTGTCGGAGTTTTCGATTGCTTGCGAAAGGTGGTCGTGAGACGTTTAGTGCTATGAAGAGTGTCCCCAAGATAGGTGCCGTTTGTATTTCATTGGGAATCAGCTTCGAAATACGAGCGAAATCGGGGACTGGAATAGTGGATGTGATGTCAAGTTGCCCTCCGAGATACTGATTGAGTTCGGTTGTCTCAGAATCCTCAAATAGGTATTTAACGCTTGTTACGTGGTTTAGTTGGGAGTTCCAATAATGGGGATTTTGAGAAATCAACAAGTAAGCGCCCGGGATCCATTTTTTGAGAAGGAACGGGCCGGTGCTAGCGATCGAGTTTTCAGCTTGTGATCCCAATCGGGGAGGTTCGCCGACGTGATGGTGGACTGGTGCGCAAATAGGTTGAGAAACTAACTGCAGAAAGAATGTTGCCGGTCGCTCTAGTGAAATCTCGACTGTCTCATCGTCGATGGCGCTCACTCCGAGCGTATTGATGTTCCGCTGCCCATTGATGATCTCTGACGCATTCTTGATCAGGGAAAGTTGTGACGCGAATCCAGCACCGGTCTTTGGGTCAACTGCTCTGCGCAGGCCCTTGACAAACTCATCAGCAACTATCTTGTCTCCGTCGGACCATCGCGCGTTTTGGCGGAGATGAAACCTGTAAATTGTTCCAGCTTCGTTGACCATCCAAGATTCGGCGATTCCTGGTACAACATTGCCTTCTGGGGTCTCAGAAGTAAGGCCTTCAAACAAATCACGGATGACTGGCAACGAAGACTCGTCATCAGCTAGTTGCGGATCTAAAGTCCTAGGCTCTCCAAGCAGGGCTCGTACTAGTGGGCGGGCCTCAGGGCTGCGCGAGATCCCATGCGAATTGACTGAGGCTCCGTTGTCGTTAGAAATGGCTGGCCTTTCGGGCCCCTGGCAGCCACACGAAAGTCCCAACACTGAAACCGCCGCAATTGCTGCGCCGCGACGTTTCAACCGGAAGACTAAATCCAAAATCTTTGGCATCAAGGGTTTTTTACCAGTGCATTCATGAGGTTACGCTAATCTGGGCTAGGCGAGCACTAGTGCATTCTTCCTCGATTCAACAAAACTCACGTGGATTTATTTGCAGAAGTTGTGAAACATGTCACATATGCCAGATAATGTTAAACAGGCGCTTGCGGCGGCATTGCGACGACTTCTCCGACCTCTGATAAGAATTATGTTACGTGAAGGACTCACATATCCTCAGTTCGCGGTAATCGCTCGAAGTGCGTTCATCGAGTGTGCCCGGAGAGATTTCGGTGCTTCTCCAACGGCTAGTTCGCCAGAGTCCGTCTCTATTCTTACAGGTGTTCCAGAGAGTGAGATTGAGATATCGGGAGGACCAGCGGGAAGTATTGCCGCGACCGAAGAGAGAAACAATTTCGCACGTGTCCTACATGGCTGGCATAACGATAGGGACTACGTCGGGCCTTATGGTTTTCCAATTGATCTCCCATTCCTTGGGAGTGCGCCAAGTTTTACCGCTCTCGTAGCTAGACATACACCAGGCATCCCTCCGGAAGTGATCCTTAAGGAATTGCGGCGAATATCTGCAGTTCGAGAGGTCGGCGACAATGTCTGGCAACCTCAATTTCGCGAATACATCGATCCGAACCTGTCGCCAGAAAATATCCGACGAATGGGGTCGCTCACCGAGTCGTTGCTTTCGACACTGGAGAATAACACCCGGCGAGATCGAGATAAGACCGATCTATTTGAACGGACGATGATTATTGACGAACCATTGTCCGACGCCCAATTGCTTGCGTTTCAATCGTACTTAAAGAACGTTGGCGGCCAGTTCTTGCAGCGAGTAGACGCTTACGCTGCAATCGATCTTCGGGAAGAAGTCCCAATGAGGTCTAACGAAATCGGGTCGCTCAGGGCAGGATTGCAATGCTTTCTCTTTATTGAATCAGGTGATCACGAAGCAGACTGAAGATGCTGTCTGACTGTGCTTCCGTAAGTTTGAATTAGGGAACTAGGAAAAGGGGATTGTGATGACGAGTTGGAACCACTTAACGATCAGGTCTGTGGCTCTTGTGGTGGTCCTCGGATTTGGGTCGCTACCTTCGTATTCTTCAGTGCCAACAGTTCCCCAGATGAAGCAGGCATTTGGTGACCAACTAAGGGTAGCTGGCCCCTTGGATCGGGTCGATCTTAGACACGGTGTAATGATAATCGCTGGTCAAGCTGTTGTTTTTGGGTCGGGGACGGCACTTCGCGAGTGGACTATCTCTTTGGAACAGTCAAAAGAGGTCGCTACTTCGATCAGTAATTTTCGGCTAGGTGACTTTGTTATTGTCACTGGCGAGATAGATGAAGAGGCTACCAGCATCAACAGGTTTCAGGGCGAATATGTCCCTGGGGCAGATAGAATAATCGTTAAGGGGAGAATTGAGGGTCTACGATCTGATCTTGGCGTCGGTCATATTGGAAATCTGTTGGTTGATTTTGTGTCAAACAACAGGGGCAGTTTGTTTGGGAATTTCCCCGAAGGCGCCGAAGTAGAGGTTTTCGGTACTCAGCCGGTACTCAACGGTGTCCTGTTAGCTGAGTATGCAACCGGGTTTCCGGACCAAACGCAATCGAATTCTTCACTGAAGAAATCGATCGTGGGGACCTCATCGGGTCATTCCATCGTTGGCACATCGGGGCCCCGATCGATTGTCGGGACTTCCTCGATTGTTGGAACTTCAGCGTCGCGTTCTATCGTCGGAACTTCTTCGATAGTGGGCACTTCACTGAAAAAATCGATCGTGGGGACCTCATCGGGTCATTCCATCGTTGGCACATCGGGGCCCCGATCGATTGTCGGGACTTCCTCGATTGTTGGAACTTCAGCGTCGCGTTCTATCGTCGGAACTTCTTCGGCAAAATGAAGCTGAATCGGAGTCTCGGATGAAATTAGTTTTTTGTCTTCTTTACCCAAGCAAAGACTAATAATCCAATTTCTGCACTCACCGAAGATTTTTTGCTAGCAAGTTTCGCGGCTTCCATTTGACCGTCAATTGAATTCACAAAAGCTGCACCTTGTACGCGAATATTTTGAAGTAGTGGCTTCAATTGATTCAAGCCAGTTCCTCTTATGCTGCACTGGCGCTCAATGAGCCTTCTCTTGCCAGCCGATCGATTAACGGCATTGAATGTAAGAGTTGAAAGATAGCGCGGTATGGTGATTGCGGCGCGCGTAAAATCAAAGTCTCTCAAGACAAAAACGCGACGAACTGCCTTTAGGTATTTTCTTCCGATCCTAACGCTTGGTGAGGATCTCATTAAGGCAATTGCCATCGACGCGGAAATTCGCTTTCGAGATGCTTTCACCAGGCGCCCTAAAGAGTTTGGGCCGGGATTGATTGTCAGCCTTACCGGTGATCCGTTCATATCTAGGAATTCCGGATTGTCGAACCAAGTCGACATGAGTGTACCGGCGTCTTCGTAGGCTTTGGTTACGAAATTAAACTCTTCGCATGCGACAATATCTTTGCCTTGTAGGGCGGCATTCGCCCATTTCAGAATGCTCACGTTGGGCACACCGTTGGCTTTAAGGTACTTCACAAATTCATGAGTCAGAATCTCACCGGCTTGCGACCGCGCTAGATTCATCACTGCCGGCGTTAGTTCCGCTTTCATTGGCTTAACCTGCTTGCTTTTTGTGAGCGCCTGGATTGCGTTGCTGTCTCTTATAGTTGGGACGTGGTGAACGCTCAATTTGATGCGTATTCTGCAGCGACAAGCGCTCGAAGTAGTAGATACCAACCCCAATGCAATCAGGGGTTGTCGGATCCGATTTTGAGCGGTTCCGTGGTGACTTTGAAGACTGAAGCAGAGAATTCATGCTTGCTACAAAGCTTGACGTCCGCTTTGAGATCTCACGTTTTATTAAAGGGACGTATTGCGAGGAGATACCTGATACGGATACTGCGGTTTCGAGTAACGGCATCTGTTTGGAGTATAAATTGGTTGTGAGCGTTCCAATCAAGTCTGCAGCGCGAACGCCAACCAGGCGAACAGAGTTCGCTGAAAGACCGCTTGAGACGAATAGCCTCGACTGGAGACGAATATTCTCACCTCTAACTACTTCAATAGCTTTCAACCGCTGCATTTCATCGACGACGGCTCGAACAGGAATTCCTGAGCAGTGCATTCTTGCTAGTGACTCGAAGCTTGGTCGCTTTCCGTAAATTGGGATATGACGAGGTTCGCCAGAATCCAGAAGGTAACCAGGCGTATCAAGCCACGCATCTATAAGACGTTGAATGGGGTGCAGATGCTGACGAGAGGCTTGTACTGCGGCTTCTGGCTTGAGAAGCCGAGTCACTACTGGTCTTGGGAGCCCCGTCATTGCTGCTACTTGAGATTTGCTCTCTCGACTACCGAGCTGAGCTGCTTTTGACGCTGCAACCCGTACTGCCACGCGGCGGGTAACTTGGCAGGCTTCGTAAGCAGTGACGCCTGAGTCGATTAGAGTTCCCATGAGCTGATTGAGAATTCGCTCGAGCATTTCAATTGCGGCTTCTTTGGCTTGGCAAGAGACTCTTTTCTGTTGTTTGGATTTACCCAAAGAGTGATACTTCCTAGAGGGAATTTGCAATAATTGTTGCATATTTTTTGATTGAACCGTGAGACCCCTCCCCATGCCCCCAACCCTGGTCTGCTGGAAGTGCAACGCTTCGCTGGCGGCTTTGACTCTTCCGCTGCGCCGGTTGGAGGTATGCAAGGCCTGCAATGCGGAGCTGCATGTCTGCAGGATGTGTGTGGAATACGACAC
>JBGAGK010000033.1:0-38647 GCA_044226785.1 Steroidobacteraceae bacterium
GGCAAGAGTGCGGAAGACACCGCCACCGGCATCCTGACGGTGGCCAGTGAACACATGGTTGCCGCCATCAAGGAAATCACCATCAACGAAGGAGTCGATCCCCGCGACAGCCTGCTGCTCGCCGGCGGCGGCGCCGCGGGTCTGAACATCGTGCCCATCGCCCGCGAGCTCGGATGCACACGCGTGTTGCTGCCACGGATGGCCGGCGCACTCAGCGCCTGCGGGGCCCAGTTCACCGACATCGTCACCGAATTCAGCCACAGTCATCTGACCGCCTCGGGCTCCTTCGCCTTCACGGAAGTCAATCGTGTCCTCGCGGAACTCGAAGCGTCCATGGATGGCTTCGCGGAGGGACTGCGCAAGCGTGGCGTCCAGCGCTTCCGGTCCGCGTATTTCGTCGAGGCCCGTTACCGCTATCAGGTCTGGGAGCTGGAGGTTCCCCTGCCAGGTTCGAGACTGCAGGGGAGTGATCAGCTCGCCGCCATCGTGCTCGCCTTCCATCGCTTGCACGAGACCATTTTCGCGGTTTCGGAGGAAAACCAGGAAATCGAGTTCATCCAGTGGAAAGGACGTGTTACCGGCGAACTCGACCGGCCACCACTCAAGCCACTCCCGTTGGCCAGAGGATCCACACCGGAGCCGCAACGGCACGCGGCGGCGTACTTTGCCGGCTCGGGATCGGTGAGCACAGCTCATTTTCGCGGCGCGGATCTGAAGCCCGGCATGAAGGTGTCGGGACCGGCACTGATCGTGGAGCCGATCACCACCATCGTGCTCTATCCGGACAGCAGCGCCACGGTGACATCATATGACAACTACATGGTCGAAGTCTGAGCTTCGGGGAAAAATCATGAACGATCAACGCAAACCGCTCGACCAGGTCCTCATCGCGGTGCTGGCCAACCGGCTGGATTCGATCGTGCGCGAGATGACAAATACCCTGTTTCGCACGGGTCGTTCCGCCATTCTCAACACCGCCAAGGATTTTTCCTGCTCCATCGTCACCGCCGACGACCAGTTGCTGTCCTCGGCGGATGGCCTGCCCATCCATGTGCTCGGTGGAGGACGGCAGACTGCCTCCATGCGCGAGTTCCATCCGGATCTCTCCCCTGGCGATGCGTTCCTGCACAACGATCCCTACCTCGGCAACACCCACACGGCCGACCACACCATCCTGGTGCCGGTGTTCGTCGACGATGTCCACCTGTTCACCGTTGCGGCGAAGGCCCATCAGGCCGACTGCGGCAACTCCGACCCCTCCACCTACATGCCGTTCGCACGGGATGTCTACCAGGAAGGCGGGCTGAATTTTCCGTGCGTGCGCATCCAGCGCGGATACCAGGATGTGGGCGACATCATCCGCATGTGCCGCAACCGCATCCGGGTGCCCGAGGTCTGGTACGGCGACTATCTGGCCGCACTGGGTGCGGCCCGCATCGGTGAACGGCGCCTGATCGAACTGGTGCGCCGATATGGCGCAGAGACGATCGCCGATTTCGTGCGTGAATGGCTGGATTATTCGGAACGGCGCATGACACATGCCATCCGGGCACTGCCCGCCGGCCGACTGCAGGCCGAAGGGCGCCATGACCAGCTCCCCGGACTGCCCGACGGCATACCCGTCCGGGTCACGGTCGAGGTCAAGCCGCAGGAGGGACTCATCGTGGTCGACCTGCGCGACAACATCGACTGTGTGCCGGTCGGCGTGAATCTTTCACAGACCTGTGCCACGGCAGGCGCGCTCATCGGAACGCTGAACTGCATCGACGCCAGCGTGCCACGCAACGAAGGAAGTTTCCGCCGCATCCGCATCCTGCTGCGCGAGAACTGCGTGGTGGGTATTCCGCGATTCCCCGCCTGCACTTCGATGGCGACCTCGAATGTCACCAACCGTCTGATCAATGCCACCCAGCGCGCCTTCAGCATGCTGGGCGACGGTCACGGCCTGGCCGAAGGTGCGGCCTCGATGGGTGCCGGATTCGGAGTGGTTTCCGGGCACGACCGTCGACTGGGCGGCATGCCCTATGTGAACCAGATGGTCATCGGCAACAACGGCGGCCCGGGCTCGGCACACTGCGACGGCTGGGTCACGTACTGCATGCCTGATGCCGCGGCCTCCGTGATGGTCGACAGCGTGGAAATCATCGAGCAGAAGTACCCGTTGATGATCCGGTCGCTCCGTCTGGTGCGCGACAGCGGCGGCGCCGGCCGCCATCGGGGCGGCCCCGCGGGCGAGATCACCTATGGTCCGCTGCACGATCCGATGACCGTCGCGTACTTCGCGGAGATGCACGAGGACCCGCCCAAAGGCACGCAGGGAGGCCTGCCGGGCAGCGCTTCGGCCGTTTACAAGCTGGGGCGCGACGGGCGCGAGGAACCGCTTCCGCCGATCGGACTGGTCGACCTGCAACCGGGAGAGTACATCCGTGGCTTCGAGGCCGGAGGCGGCGGATACGGCAATCCGCTTCAGCGCGACCCGCTGCGGGTGCACCACGATGTCCTGGAAGGATGGGTAAGCCCCGAGCAGGCATGCAACGTCTATGGCGTTGCACTGTCCGGGTCACGGGAGGACGGGACCCTGGCGGTGGATGCTGCTGCAACGGCCGCACAGCGTGCGAGGCTGGCAGCCCGATGAGCGATGCAGCCTCCGGCGGACTGAAGAAGACGCTGAAGCTCCGTCACCTGTTCACGCTGGGCGTGGGCACCATCGTGGGTGTGGCCTGGCTCATGGTACTGGGCAGCGTGCTGGGCTCGGCAGGTCCGCTGGGCGCCGCCATCGGCTTCATCGCCGGTGCGGGCGCAATGATTCCCATCGGACTGTGCTATGGGGAACTGGCCAGCGCCCTGCCACATGCCGGCGGAGAGATGGTCTATGCGCATGAACTGTTCGGCATCCGCCCGGCCTATTTCGCAGGGCTGTGTCTCGCCTTCATCTACGTGATCAACTGCGTGTTCTTTGCCGTATCGGTCGGCTGGCTGCTGAACGAGATGATTCCGGGCATCCGTGGCGAGAAGATCTACAGCGTGCTGGGATCCGAGGTGCATCCAGGTGACATCCTGATTGGCACCCTCGTTTCCCTTGCGCTGCTCGCAGCCCACTGGCGCGGCGCGCGCGATGCCGCGCGGCTGCAGGACATCGCCACCTATGCCCTGCTCTTCGCCACCTGCGTTTTCGTGGTGCTGGGCATCCTGCACGGTCGCGTTGAAAACCTGCGGCCGCTGATCGCACCTTCCGACTGGGCATGGGGGTACGGCGGCGTGTTCGGCGCGCTCGCCGTGACTCCGTATTTCTTTGGGGGGTTCAACACGATTCCGCAGGCAGTGGCCGAGCTGGCCAATCCTGCCGACCGCCGCCATGTGGCTCTCGTACTGGCCATCTGCATCCTCACATCGCTTCTGTTCTACTGCGGAGTACTCGCAGCGGTTGCCATGGCGATGCCGCGCGAACAGCTGCTGTCGGCCGAACTCCCCGTCGTCGAGGCATTCCGCACTGTGTTCCGGTCCGGCGCCGCCGCAAACCTCGTGCTGTGCGCCGGCGTGCTGGGCCTGCTGGCCGTGTGGAATGCCCTTTTTTTCGCGGCAACCCGGGTGCTGTACGCGATGGGTCGCAGCCACTTGCTGCCGCCCGCCCTGGGCCGGTTGCGCGGTGAAGGCAAGGCTCCAGCCAATGCGATCATGCTCGTGACCCTGCTCAGCATCATCGGCCTGTTCCTCGGCAAAGGCGTGCTCCTGCCGGTCGTCAACCTCAGTTCGACCCTGTTCGCCGTGATGTACGCCCTGGTCTGCCTGGGCGTGGTCAGACACAGGCGCACCTCGATGCCGACTGCCGGATATCGCGTCCCTGGTGGTGTGGCACTGATCTGGCTGGCGGCATCGTTTGCCCTGTATCTGGTCGGTCTGTCCCTGCTGCAGCAGTACCGGGACGCCGGCAACCGCGTCCCGCCCGAATGGTGGCTGCTGGCTTCTGCCCTGATGATGGGCACATTCGCCTGGATCCTGGGCCGGAGTTCGCGGGACGCACTGACCGACACGCAGCGCAGCGACATCATCCATGACCGGGACCGGGTTTGAGGACAGGGCTCGACTTGATTTGATCATATCGGCATAATGTGATCACATTGACAGACATGGGGGCCGGCATGAGCGAATCCACCTGGCGCTATGCAGACACTTTCGAATTCATGGAGCGAACCCGTGCCGGGTTCCCGCCCGCGATGATCTGCGTCGCGGTCAACGGCGGCATCCAGGGCAAGGAGACTCATGATGCACTGCCTGAGACTCCGGACGAGATCGCCGATTCGGTAGCCGCCGCCCATGAGGCCGGCGCGAGCATGGTGCATGTGCATGCGCGCGACTCGCGCAACTTCACCCTGGGCGCGCGCCGCATCGACGAATGGCTGGAGGTGAACTCCAGGATCCGGGAGCGCTGCCCGGACATCATCATCAACAACACCACAGGTGGCGACCTGACCATGAGCATGGAGGAGCGCCTGTCCTGCCTGGATGCGGGCCCCGAAGTGGCTTCACTGAACCTCACGCCGGACATGAGCCGGTTCACGATGAAGGCGCGGCCGGCAACGCTTCCGCATCCACGCCCCGAGACGATGGTGGACGCCTGCATTCCTTTCACCTACGGGCTGGTGGAGCATTTCGCGCAGGAAATGAAGAAGCGCGGCATCAAACCCGAGATGGAAACCTACCACTCGGGTGGAGCGTGGGTGATGCGCGACCTGATCGAACGCCGACTGGTGGACCCTCCCTATCTGATCCAGACGGTCATGGGTGCGCAGACTGCGAGTTACCCGACGCCGGAGCATCTCCTGGCACTGGTACGCGAATTGCCTGAGCAGACCGTCTGGCTGTGTTCCGGGATCGGCCCCTTCCAGCTGCCATTGACCACGCTGGCCCTGTCCATGGGCGGCCATGCGCGCGTCGGCCTGGAAGACAATCTCTACTATGCCCGCGGACGCAGGTTCACCGACAACGCCGAGGCGGTGCGGCGTGTGGTGCGCCTTGCCGGCGAGCTCAACCGCAAAGTGGCCACTCCGTCCGAGACCCGAAGGCTGCTCGGCCTGCCTGACATGGCCGGACATACGCAAAAACCCAGGAAATCCCGATGAATACTGCGCCCGATGTGCGATCCGAGATCGATGAGGCACTGGCTGCCGCTGAAGCCCGCTATGCGGCCGCGAATCCCGGCAGCCGGGCAAGACATGAGCGGGCCACCGGTGTGCTGCCCGCCGGGCATTCACGCCAGACGCTGTATTTTTCACCGTTTCCGCTGACCATCGAAAAAGGCAAGGGCTGCCGCGTCACGGACATCGACGGTCACGAGTACCTGAACCTGGTGGGCGATTACGCGGCGGGCCTGTTCGGGCACCAGTCCGAGGCATTGCAGCGCGCCGTCATCGAGGCCATGCAATCGGGCATCTCGCTGAGCGGGCCCAATACCCGCGAGGTGGAATTCGCCGAGTACATCTCCCGGCGCATCCCTTCGATGGAACAACTGCGATTCTGCAATTCGGGCTCTGAAGCCTGTCTGTTCGCAACGCTCATTGCCCGTCACGCCACCCGCCGCCCCCGGATCCTGGTGTTCAACGGCTGTTACCACGGCGGCTTCATGATCTACGGGCCGAAGGATCCGGCGCTGAGCGTACCGTTCGCGACCATCAAGTCCGAATACAACGACATCGAAGGAACCCGGGCAGTCCTGCGGGCAAACGCTACCGACATCGCCGCGGTGCTGGTCGAGCCGGTGATGGGTTCGGGCGGCGCCATCGTGGCTACTCCGGAATTCCTGGCCATGCTGCGGCAGGAAACGCGCGCGCTCGGCATCGTGCTGATCTTCGATGAAGTCATGACCTCGCGCATGGGCCCGGGAGGCGTGCAGGGTTTGCGCGGCATCCGCCCGGACCTCACCACCCTGGGCAAATTCTGGGGCGGCGGTTTCGCCTTCGGCGCCTTCGGCGGATCTCGCGAACTGATGTGCCACCTCGACATGCGCAGCGGCGGCCTGTTGTCGCAGGCCGGCACCTTCAACAACAATGTCGTCACGATGACAGCCGGCCTCGTCGGTGCGCGCGATGTCTATTCGCCGCAGAATTGCGTCAAGCTCAATGCGCTGGGCGACCGGCTGCGCGAGCAGTTGTGCGAAGTCGGCCGCTCGCTCAAGGCACCGTTCCAGGTGACCGGGCTGGGCGGGGTGATGAACTCGCACTGGAGCAGTGGCATCATTTCCAGCCCGCGCCAGGTCCTTCCGGCCAATGCGCCCCTGCGCCGCCTGTTCCAGCTGGAATTGATCGAGCGCGGCTACTACGTTGCACAGCGCGGAATGATCAATCTTTCGCTGCCCATGCTCGAGACGGACCTCTCGGGGTTCGTGAACGCGGTGCGCGAATTCCTGGTTCGCCACTCGAACATCCTTCCACGATCGTGAACTCCCCGCCGAAGCTGCGCGGCAACATCGGATACTTCCAGTTCCTGTCGCTGAGCTTCGGTACGATGATCGGCTCGGCCTGGGTGATCCTCCTGGGCGACTGGCTCGGCGAGGCAGGTCCCGGCGGTGCAGTGCTCGGATTCGCAAGCGGCGCACTCATCATCATGACCATCGGCGCCTGCTATGCGGAACTGGCCTCGCGCCTGCCCGAAGCGGGGAGCGAATTCATCTACGCGCACCGCGTATATGGGCGGAAGCTGGCGTTCGCCGTGGGATGGTTCCTGGTCCTGTACCTCGTGAGTGTCACCGTTTTCGAGGCGCTCGCTCTGGCCTGGATTGCCGAGCTGCTTTTCCCGACGTGGAAGTCCGCTTCGCTCTACTCGGTGTTCGGCGTTGCCATCACCTGGCAGATGCTGTTGACGGGGATCGGTGCAAGCCTGTGCATCTTTGCCCTGAATCTCGCCGGAACCCGGGTGGCGGTAACCTCCCATAGCATCCTGACCTATGGATTCCTGTTCGTCGTGCTGTGCATCCTCGCCCTCATGCTCGCCCATGGTGATCCGGTGCATGCGCAGCCGCTCATGGGCACCACCACCGGCAAACCCTGGTGGCTGGGAACCTTCGCCATATTCTCCTTCTGTGCGTATGCTCTGAACGGCTTTCAGGCCATACCGCAGGCCATCGAGGAACGCTCCGCCAACACCCGGCTTGGCAGCATCGGCCTGATGATCGTCCTGTCGATCGCCGCAGCCGCCGCGTTCTACTGCCTGGTCGTGATCGCCGCCAGCCTTTCGATGCCCTGGCAACGGCTGGTCAACGAATCACTCCCGATGATCACTGCCGCCTCGACCCTGCCGCATGGGCAGATCGTGGCACGGATACTGCTGGTGGCCACCGCGGTATCGCTGATCAAGGCATGGAACGGGGTCTTCATGATGGCGGTGCGATTGCTGGTCGCCATGGCCCGCACCGGCTATGTTCCGTCCCGCTTTGCCCGGCTGCACCCGCGCCTGGCTTCGCCCGCTGCGGCGTTGTGCCTGGTCGCGTCACTGAACATCATCGGGATCTTCTGGGGCAAGGCAGCGATCGATCCGATCACCGACATGTGCGCCATGGTCCTGACCCTGACCTACGTGATGTGCTGCGTCACGGTGCTGCGGCTGCGGGTTCGGTCCCCGGGCGCGGATTTCAAGGTTCCCGGCGGACGCAAGCTGGTCTGGGTGGGGCTGGCAGGCTCCGCCGTCATGGCGTTCGTGGCGTTTCTTGCACCCTGGTGGCAGAGAAGCGGCTTTCCGATGGAGTGGGTCCTGCTGCTGGTCTGGGGCGCCATCGGCACAGTGGTGTGGCTGTCATACGGACAGGCCCGGGTCAACTTGCAGTGATGGGCAGACTCTCCCAGTACCCGGGCATCTTGTTGAGCATGACAAGATCGCGGCGCATCGCATCTTCCGCAGCTGCCGGGTCACGCGCCTGGAATGCCTCGAGGAGTCGTTCATGATTGCCCAGGGCGAATCGGCGGTGACTGGACGTGCTGTTGAGCAACGTCACGGTATTGGCCACCAGCGGAGCCATGCGCAGCCACAGCATCTGGATCAGGGGCACCAGCACCGGATTGTCCGCGATGCGGTAGATCTCGAAGTGAAAAGCCATGTTCAAGGCAGTGAAGGTATGCATGTCACCGGCGCTGAGGCTCTTCTCGATGGCTGTCTGGACCGCCCGCAGATGCTCGATCTGCACCAGGGTTATGTTGCGTGCGGCAAGCGCCGCAGCCTTGCCTTCGAGTTGCTGGCGCAGTTCGATGATCTGCTCCAGTTGCCGCCGATCCAGTGTGGGCACCCGCGCCGAACGGTTGGGAAGACCCTCGAAAGCGCCTTCGGAGGTCAGGCGTCGCAGCGCCTCACGTACCGGCATTTCTCCCATGGACAGGTCCTTGGCAAGCGCACGCAGCGTAATGACCTCACCGGGCCGGAAATGGCCTGCGAGCACCGCCTCCTTCAGGGCAACGTAGGCCCGGCTGTGCGCCGCCTCCCCGGGATTGCGGTCCGGAGCACGAACCGGGAGCGGGCGCCGCGGCAGTCTGCCTCGGGCCTTGCGCTGCGAGGTGGGTCGGGGTTTGACGACAGGCATGCTGGAAGACCGGATCCGCGTTTCAAGGGGCGCAAGCCTAATCCGCCGTTGTACCGGTACGCAAGCGCACCCTGCCCATTCTGATCAACAAACCTCGATGTGATCACCCGACCATGAACAAGAATCCTCACCAGGCGCGCATCCTGATCATCGGCGGAGGCATCGCCGGCTGCAGCGTCGCCCATCACCTTGCCATGCTGGGACAGACCGATGTCCTGATGCTCGAGCGCTCGATGCTGAGCTCGGGCACGACCTGGCACTCCACCGGAAACATGGAGACCTACCGGCCCGACCCGCTCATTTACGACATGGTGCGCTACGCCGCGGAACTGTATCCGCGACTCGCCGCGGAGCAGGACAGGGACATCGGCTGGCGACAGGTCGGGCGTGTGCATTACACGGACCGTGAGGATCGCTGGGCCAACATGCGGATGCTGCCCGAACTCGGTCGCGCCCGCGGCATGGTGCTCGAGCCCCTGACACCGGCGCAGGTGGCGATGCGCCTGCCCATCATCGATGCCACCGGCCTGGCCGGCGGCATGTGGATTCCGAGCGATGCGCGCGTCAATGCCACCGATGCCGTCCAGGCCTTCGCCGCTGCCGCGCGCGCGGGGGGCGTACGCATCCGGCAGGAAACCATGGTGGAACGCATCCTGGTGCGGGATGGCACCGTGTGCGGCGTGGAGTGCCCGGGCGGGCGCATCGACTGCGAGATCGTGGTGCTCGCTGCCGGATTGTGGTCGCGCGATCTGGCCGCTACCTGCGGCGTCCGCCTGCCGATGTACGCGCTCGAGCACCAGTACATCATCACCAAGCCCAACGGCATGCCGCGCGACCTCCCGCTGTTCCTGTCCTACGATGACCAGCTGTACGGACGGGAGGAAGTCGGCGGCCTGATGATCGGCAGCCTGGACGATGACGCCATACCTCTGTCCACGGCCCAACTCCCGCAGAACTTTTCCTTCGCGTTGCTGAATGAGCGCTGGCCGCAGTTCGAACCGTACCTGGATACCGCCATGCGGCGCTTCCCGCTCCTGCGCAACAGCGAGATCAGGATGCTGCTCAACGGACCGGAGAGCTTCACACCGGACGGCCAGATGCTGCTCGGGCCCGCACCCGGTGTCACCGGACTGTTCGTTGCCTGCGGATTCAATTCCAACGGCATGGCGCTGGCTCCGGCGGCCGGACGTTACACCGCGGAATGGATCGTCGAAGGCGAACCCGGCGCAGACGTCAGCCCGCTGGACGTGCGGCGGTTTTCCGCGCCCCAGGCAACCGAGGATTACATGCGTGCAAGGGCAGCCGAGATTCCCGGCTTCCATTGCCGCATGCATGGGCCCGGCGATGACTATCGCAGCGCCCGCAATGTCCGACTCTCGCCACTGCATGCCCATCTGAAGCAGGCTGGTGCGCACTTCATGTCCGTCAACGGCTGGGAACGGCCCGCCTGGTTCGCACAAGGAGATGCGCCCCGCACTGTCGACTCGGTCGCCTCTGAGGTCCGTGCGGCTTCGAAATGCGTACTCGCCGTCGACCGCTCCACCGATGTGAAATTCCTGTGCGGGGACGGGCCCTCGTACGCCGATGGCACCGGGCTCCTCGCCCTTCCCGGGCCGCACGGGCAGGTCGAGGCGCTGGTGCGCAACGTGCCCTGGGGACAAAGCGGGCACCTGCTCACGGCCACGCCGGACCAGGAGACTCGAGTTGCCGAATGGCTCCGCAGCAGCCTGAGATCCACACGCGTGGAGGATCTGACCACGCAGCTTGTCATGATCGAACTGCTGGGTCCGGCGCGCGTTGCGCTGCTTGCGAACCTCGGCGCCGCCCTGCCGGATGTGGAGGGAGTTGCGGACCCCGATTCCGACAGTACGTTGGTGATCCTGCGATGCGAATCGGCACAGGAGATCTGGAAGGCATTGATGGAGCATGGCGCACGATACGGCCTTCGCATCGGCGGGCATCTGGCGCAGGAGGCCCTGCGCATCCGCAGGGGCTTGCCTGGCTTCGGTACCGAAGCGACCCCTGCGCGCCTCGCCGAAGAGGCGGGTCTGGAGACGATCCAGGCACCACGGGCCAATGCGCATCCAGAGAACGCCCGGACGTGCACTGTGCCGAATACCCACCGGCCGCGCCGAATTCTGGCATTGTCCAGTCCCATGCCCTACGAGGAGTTCGGGTCGCGCGAAATCCTGATCAGCCGTGGCGAGATCGTCGGCGAGTTGACCTCGCGGGTTCGCCTGCCGGGTTGGCCGGAAACCCTCGCACTGGCGCTCGTCGATCCGGGTGCATGGCATGAAAGCCAGGCGCTCGAAACGGTGGTCGGAGGACGCCACTGGCCGCTCCATCCTCGTCACACCGTCTGGAGTCCGCGCATTGACGCCGGCAGCAGATAGGGGAAAGCCCGCCGATCCGCCCCTGGTGCGGGCCGTCGGCATCTGGGGCCTTGCTGCCTCGATCGTGAACATCACCATCGCCGGCAGCATCCTGGTGCTGCCCGGTACGCTGGGTGCAGCGCTGGGGCCTGCCGCACCCCTGGCTTTCCTGCTGGGTGCGGCGCTGTTCGTGCCACTGATGCTGTGCTTCGCAGCGGCGGGCAGCCGGGTCACGGCCAGTGGCGGGCCCTTTTCCTACATGGAAGCCGCCTTCGGCCGGTTTCCGGGCTTCGTGGTGGCAGCCATGATGTGGATTTCCAGCGTATCAGGCAGTGGGGGCATCGCGGCCGCACTGGCCGATCAGCTGGCACATGTGTTTCCAGGGCTGTCGCAGCCCATGCTGCGCTCGACACTGCTGATGGCCGTCTATGGTTCGCTGATCGGCGTGAATGCCGCCGGAATCAAGGCTGGCACCAACGCCAACAAGGCATTCGCGCTGGCCAAGATCCTGCCGGTGGTGCTGATCGTGGCACTCGCCCTGCGTTACGCTCAGCCATCCAGCCTGCTCATCGAATCCTGGCCGCCAGCGCGGGCCCTGGGCACCGCGATGATTCTGGTGGTGTTCGCGTATTCGGGTGTCGAAACGGCTCTCGCACCGTCGGGCGAGCTGCGCGACAACGACCGGGTGGTGCCGCGTGCGGTGTTCCTCGGTGTCGGCATCGTGGTCCTCATGTACATGGCCGTTCAGATCCTGTGCCAGGGAGTGCTTGGCGACGCACTGGCCGGCCATCCGGCTCCGGTCAGTGCCGTAGCCGAGCGGGTGACCGCCAGCGGCGGCGCGCTCGTGGCTGCGTTGGCGGGGATTGCGCTGTTCGGCTCCCTGCAGGGTGATCTGCTCGGCACTTCCCGACTGCTGTACGCACTGGCGCGGGCGAGCCTGCTCCCGGCCGCCCTTGCACGAATCCAGCCCCGCACCCGCGTGCCACTGGCCGCCCTGGTCATGCATGCGGCGTGTGCCTGCGGGCTTTCTATCGTGGGGAGCTTTGCCACCCTGGCGCTGGTCTCGGGAGGCGCCTTCTGTTTCGTGTACATCGGCTGCGCGGCGGCCGCCTGGCAACTGCAACGTCGGGATTACCGGCAGACGCGTGCGCCCCTGATATTGCCCGGCGGGGGATTGATCCCGATGGCCGGCATTGCCGGCTTCGTGCTGCTGCTGGGTTCGTTGCGCCTGCGCGAGTGGCTGGCGATCGCCGCAGCACTCGCCGTCATCCTCATCTGGTATTACACCGCACAGCGGGTGCTCGGAAAGGATGTGCGACCCGGTCAACTCACGCGGTAATCCTGGGTCACGGCACCGTGCTTGCGCGCCTCCTGGTCGTGATCCTCATCGCGCCAGGGTTCACGCAACGCCGCGTCGTACCAGGACTTCATGCTGCCGAGCGCCAGCAGGCGGCCGGCGTATTGGCGTGCGGCATCTGGCAGGGGTGGCGCATAGGTCTGGATGCGAAACGCCACCGGAGCAAAGAACGCATCCACGGCGGTGAACCGGCCGCCCGCCAGAAACGGACCACCGAAGCGATTCAGCCCGTCCTGCCACAGGGCATCCAGGCGGGTCAGGTCCCGCTGCAAGGCGGCAGAAACGCCATGCAGGCGCACGCGGATGCCGCAGTTCATGCCACAGGTCTCGCGCAGCGCAGAGTATCCCGAATGCATTTCAGCACTGGCGCTGCGTGCAAAGGCCCGTGCCGGCTTCGCATCCGGCCAGACGGCCGGGTGCGATTCCGCCAGGTACTCGGCGATGGCCAGAGAATCCCACACGGTGGTTGCTCCATCGACCAGACAGGGCACCTTGCCCGAGGGCGAAAACGTCGCGAACGGGCTGGGCTGTCCGGCTGGAACGAACGGCACCAGCCTTTCCTCGAACGCGATGCCGAGCTCGCGCATCAGCACCCAGGGGCGCAATGACCAGGAGGAATAATTCTTGTTGCCGATGTAGAGGGTGTACATGAGAAGGACCTCGATGGCGGATCAGCGCGGATGGGGATTTCCCGTGAATGATCTCACATCCAGGTTGCCCTGCGCCGCATGCCGGCCGCGGCGCAAGCTCCTATACTCACCAGCCATGGACAGCACACCGAAGACCATCGCCTTTTTTCCCGAGGCCGCCTTCGGTCCCGCCCTGAATTCCACCGGCATCGCCCAGGCCGTGACCCGGCTGGGCCATCGGGCCGTGTTCCTGTCGGATCCCGGTTTCCTCGAGGTCTACCAGGGATACGGATTCGAGGCCTTCCCGGTGAACCTGTCTGAGCCGATGCCGGCGGAACAGATGGCGAAATTCTGGGAGGACTTCATCAACGGCCATCTGCCCAATTTCTACAAGAGCGCCTGGGACCAGATCGACAACTACGTGAAGGATTGCTGGACCGCCATCGTGGACAGCGCCCGCCATGCGCAAGCCGATCTGCCGAGAGTGTTGTCACAGATCGCACCTGACCTGATCTGCGTGGACAATGTCATCCTGTTCCCGGCCATCAAGCAGCAAGGAGTGCCGTGGGTGCGCATCGTCTCCTGCACGGAAAACGAGATCGAGGATCCGGCTATCCCGCCGCATCTGTCAGGTTGTGGCCAGGATGACCTCGCCTGCCACGAACGGTTCCGCGCACGCTTCAACGAGGTGATCGCGCCCATCCATGCATCGTTCAATGAGTTCCTGGAATCCCAGGGAGAGGCGCCCTATCCGCTCGGGCAGTTCTTCGAGGCTTCGCCGCACCTGAACCTGCTGCTGTATCCGCGAAGCCTTGCCTACCGGCGCTCAAGGCCCCTGCCGCCGGAACGCTTCCAGTACCTGGAAGGCTGCGTGCGGCAGGAAGCCCCGTACACCATCCCGCCCTTCCCGGTTCAAAAAGATGCTCCGCTGGTGTACCTGTCATTCGGAAGCCTGGGAGCGGGCGATGTGGCATTGCTCAAGCGACTGATCGCCGCCCTGGGCCGCATACCCTGCCGGGCATTGGTGAACGTGGGTGGCTACAAGGACCAGTACACCGACCTGCCCCCGAACGTCATCGCCGAAAGCTGGTTTCCACAGCCCTCGGTGATACCTCAGGTGGATGTGGTCATTCACCACGGTGGCAACAACTCCTTCACCGAATGCCTTTACTTTGGCAAGCCGGCCATCGTCATGCCCTTTGCATGGGACGGCCACGACAATGCCATGCGCATCGTCGAGACCGGCCACGGCTTCAGGCTGACACGGGCCGACTGGACCGCCGATGCGCTGGCGGCCTGCATTTCAGCCTGTCTGAGTGACGTCGGGCTGAAGGCACGGCTGGCCGCAACCAAGGCCCGGATGCAGGCCCAAGACGGGCCAGCCAGGGCGGCGCGACTTCTGGTCACGCTGGCCGGCGGAGCGAACCTGGCAGGTGCTCCATGAACACGCCACTGATCCATCATCCCCTGTCCGTGACGGAATTGACCGACTGGGGCGGGGTCTCCAACCCGATCGAGGGCCAGTCGCACACCTCCGGGAAACTGTTGCACAAGGGTCCCGAGGGTCGCTCCGAGTGCGGCATCTGGCGCTGCACGCCGGGAAAATGGCATTGCCACGTGACGCGCGACGAGTTCTGCCATTTCCTGGCCGGCCGATGCACCTATGTGCACGAGAACGGCGAGGTCATCGAGATCACCCCGGACACGGCCGCGTTCTTTGCACAGGGCTGGAAGGGTACATGCACGGTCCATGAAACCGTGACCAAAGTTTACATGACCCGTTGATCCCGCTGCCTTCGATAAGCGCCCGGTGAAGTGCCGAATTGGCGTTTGAAGGCGCGGCTGAATGCCGCTTCGGACTCGTAGCCCAACGTGAATGCAACCTGCGCCACGCTGGCGGGACCCTCCCGAAGCTGTTGTGCGGCCATGTGCATGCGCCATGCCGCGAGGTAATGCATGGGCGACTCCCCGACCAGTGTGCCGAACCGCTCTGCAAATACCGAACGTGACATGCCCACCTGGGCGGCCAGCGTCTCGGCGGTCCACGACTCGGTCGGCCGCTCGTGCAGCAGCGTCAATGCGCGTCCGATCTTCGCGTCCCGCAGGCCCGCCAGCCACCCGCGCTTCTCCGCCGGCATCCCGGTGGCGAACTGACCGATCGCTTCGACGAACAGCAATTCGGAAAGCCTGGCGATGACCGTGGCCGAACCCATGCGTCCGGCGGCGATCTCGCCGATTGCAAAACGGAACGAGCTCTCGATCCAGGCCCCCGATGAGGTCGCTCGGACGTCCAGCTTCAACACTTGCGGCAATGATGCAAGAAGCGGGCTGAACGAGATGCTCGAACCCAGAAAGCCGCACAGCAGGTGCGTGGTGGAACCTCCGCCACCGAACCGGATGCGTGAGATGCCATTGACCGGCAATGTCCGGATGAGCTGGTGCGCCGACGCAGCAGGGACGGTTACGTCGCTGCCGAACACGTGGGCATCGTTGTGCGGCAACAGCAGCAGCTCGCCCGCTTTCGCTTCGATCGGGTCGCCACCCTCGATCTGCAGTTGCATGCGTCCGGCCGCAACGAAATGGGAGGCGATGACGTGCCTCGGTGCAACCTGAAACGGCTTGCAGTGTTCGGCGGAAACCCTGCCATTGACGCACCAGGGCGCCGTGAATTCCGCTTCAAGAAACACTCCGCCGACCAGACGGATGACGCGGAGCACATCTGAGAGCGGGTCCATCGGGATTCAGTCCTCAAACATCCGGAGCCCGGAGCAGGAAATCAGGCATGGCAGACATTCCGCGTGCCGGGCAGCGTCCGTAGTCTGGTGGCCGTCCGACCAAACCACCACGCAACAGGAGTACTTCCATGAATGCCGCAGCTGAAATGATCGTTCCCCAGCCCCCACGGGCCACACGATATGAGCAAATCGTCCAGATGTCCAAGAAGTCCGAATGGCAGATCGATCGGGATCTGTTGAAGGGCCGCGGGCTGGATTTTTCCCGCAAATTCCTGCCCGATGCACTCTCGCAGGTGGATCGCCTGCCTTTTCTGTCCGCGGCGGAGGCTCGCCTGCTGAGCCAGATCCAGGGTCGCACCTATGCCTATGTATTCGGCCTCGTTGAGCGCTTCATCAGCACCAAGATGCTCGACCAGGGCCGTGCGCGGGCATTCGGCGATCAGCACGCACTCGAGGCTCTGGTGCGCTTCTCCACGGAGGAACTGAAGCACCAGGAACTGTTCCGGCGCATGGAGACGATGATCGCCGAAGACTTGCCACCCGGTTATCGCCAGGTGGCCGATCCGAACGATGTCGCACGCGCCGTGCTGGCCGCAAGCACCTGGTCCGTGCTGGCGCTGACCTGCCACATCGAACTGTTCGTCCAGGCGCATTACGCCGAAAGCATCGGCCCGCGCGAGGAGCTGTGCCCGCTGTTCCGCGATGTCTTCAAGTTTCACTGGAAGGACGAGAGTCGTCACGTGATTCTCGACGAAATGGAGTGGCGCGAGGAGCATGCGAGGCTCTCGCCGGCCGGGCGCGACCAGGCGGTCACGGACCTCATCGCACTGGTATCGGCCGTCGACGGCATCCTGCAGGCTCAGTCGGCTGCAGACGCGGATTATTTCATCGGAGCAGCCGGGCGGACCTTCACCGCAGGCGAGAGCGCCGGGATCCATGCCGCGGTGCTGGGCGCCTACCGGTGGCAGTACATCGTGTCGGGCGTGCAGCATCCGCACTTCGGCGAACTGCTGACCAGCATGACCACGCCGGAGCAGATGGGACGGATTCAGGCCGCGCTGGCGCCGATCATCAATGGCTGATTCCTGGGGGTGGCCGACGCCGTTCGGCCACCCCAGCGTGATGGAGAGGTGCCATGACGATCCCGACGTGGAGTTTGCTGGGTTTCGCGACCTGGACCCTGCTGTTGCTGATGGCAACCGTCGGGGTGTATCGATGGACACGGGTCATCCTCTCGGATGCGCCGCTCGCATCCTTCCGCAGCGACCGGCTGGAGGGCGCGGACTGGTATCAGCGCGGCACCCGGGCCCATGCGAACTGCGTGGAAAACCTTCCGGTATTCGCTGCCGTCGTATTCGTCATCAGCGCGAGCGGCCTTCAGGGCAGCGTCGTTGATACCCTGTGTGTCATCGTCCTCATCGCCCGTGTGTTTCAATCCACAGTCCACATTTCCCGCCCGCAGACCGACCGGGTCGTGGCGGTACGATTTTTCTTCTTCAGCGTGCAATTGGTCTGTTTTTTCACGCTGATCGCGCTGGCAGTGGCGCACACTCAGTGGAATTCCATCAGGTCCTTTGCGACCACCACCGGCCCGGAAAAGTATTTCCTCACACCGTCCGAATAGGCCGAGTCCGGCAGATCGTCCGAGCCCGGCACCAGATGCGTAAGCACCACTTGGTGCACGCCGGCCGCGGCTGCCAGCTTGCCGATATCCTCCGGGCTTATGTGCTCCTCGCGCATGTGGCGCATCAGCCCCTCGTACTGCGCGGGCGTGAAGTTCATCGACGGATCGGGGTTGGACTTGAAGCGCTGCTCGAGCGCGGGCAGATTGATGACCTCGTACAAAAGGATGTCGGCACCGCGCACGAACTCCGTCACCGCCTTGCCACACACCCCGGTGTCACCGCCGAACACGACCACCTTGTCAGGCGTCTGCACGCGCAGAGCGTAGGACTTCTGCCAGCCGTGACCGGGGTCACCCGGCACGTAGTGGAAGTGGCAGTTCTCCTGCGCCGTGACCTCGATGTTCTTGTCCTGGTACACGAAACCGTCCTGCTCGATGTCGTGCGCGATGAACACTTTTTCCGGCGGGACGGTGCCGGATTTGACCAGCGTGCGATTGGCGACGTTCGGAACGAAGTACTGCAGAAAGCCGAGCAGCATCGATTCGGTACCGCGCGGCCCGTAGACCTCGATCGGTTCCCGGCGTCCCAGGCTCCACTCCAGCCCCATCAGCGTACCCCAGTCGGCATTGTGATCGTCGTGGTTGTGCGTGATGAAGATGCGTCCGATGCTGGCGAATGGCACGCCGGCCAGCGCGATCTGCCGGCCAACGCCACTACCGGCGTCGAACAGGTACGGCGTGCCCCGGACGAACAGCAGGTTGGCAGGCTGTGCACGCGTGGAGTTGATGCGCGGCCCGCCCTGGGTGCCGAGCGTGATCAACCGCGTCACGGGCGGCTCGGCAGCGGACGCGCTGATCGTGATGCCGAATGAAAACCCGGCAAGCGCCAGCGCTGCCCCGAATCCCCTGGATCGTGCGCTCATTACTTCAGCTCCTTTCCGGTTTTCAGAACGACGCTCTAAGTTGCACGCCGTATGTGGTGCCAGGCCCGTAGGATACCAGGGCCGCACCGACGAGCGGCGCCTGGGCCGACAGCGCGCGGCGCTTGTCCTCGAGGTTTCGCGCGTAGGCGCTGACGGACCACTTTTCATCGGGCCCGCGCAGGCTCAGCGACACGTCGGTCGTGGAGTAGGAAGGTATGAGTTCGTGTTCCACGTATTCGATGGAACTCCACTGCTCGCCGCGCCACGTACTGTACACCGAAGCCACCAGGTCGAAGGCCGAAAGCGGGAAAGTCTGCTCGATGCCGGCGTTGAGCGTGTACTTCGGCGAGTAGAGCGCCGGCTTGCCCGAGCAGTCGAAGTCCTTGAGCGGCGCACCGCCGGCGGTGCCACCGGGCAGCGTAACTGGGCAACCGAAATTGTCGCGCGGCGGCGCCGTGACGAAATGCAAGTCGTCGTACCTGGCATCGAGGTAGTTGTAGCGCAGGCTCAGCCGTGTATTGCGGGTCGCCGCATAGATCACGTCGATATCGAAGCCCTTGCTGGTGGACTTTCCGACGTTCTGCGTCGAGCTTACCAGCGTGCCCTCCGGCGAGAGGGTGAAGTAGTTGATCTGCTGGTCCTTGTACTTCCACAGGAACAACTCGCCGTTCACCTGCAGGCGGTCATCGAGGAAGCGGTTCTTCGAACCGACCGAGGCGGCATTCAGAAACTCAGGCTTGTAGGTCGGGAAGCTTTCGGCCAGCTGGAAACCGCCGGCGCGGTAGCCGGTTTCATAGGTGGCATAGAGGAGCGACTCGGGTGCGAGGTCGTATTGGACCGAAGCCTTCCAGGTCAACTTGCTGTTCGTGCCACTGTCGACCACCGGCACGTGCGTGCGCAGCACAAAACCCACGCTGTTGAGCAACGGGAAACCCTGCGCACCCCCGTGCAGTACGGTATTCGGGTTGATCCAGTTGTTGTTCTGCATCCACGCGAAGGCCTGCTCAGGGGTGTCCAGCGTCGGGAAATGGGGCAGATTGCCCGGTACGGCACAGCCCGCGGCGAACGAGGCCGGCGGCACCAGATTGTTGGGAGGAGGTCCGCCACAGAAGACGATGAAGTTGTCGATGGTGCCGTCCATGCTCTTGCGGTCGCTGGTGTAGCGGAGGCCGCCGACCAGCCGCAGCCGGTCGGTTGCATGAAAGGTGAGCTGCCCGAAGCCCGCGAGCGAGCGCGTTTCGGCAGTATACAGTTGCAGCGGCAGCACGAACTCCTGGTTGTAGGCGTTGTTCGAGTCGCTCTTCTCCTTGAAGAAATAGACGCCCGCGACGTAATCGAGACGATGCTCACCGGTGCTGGTCAGACGCAGTTCCGCGCTCGTCTGCGAATGCCGGTCCGCGGTCAGGGCGGTATTGAAGGCCGGCCCACCGAAATCGCTGGCGCCATTGGACTTGCGCCAGGCGGGAATGAAGGTCCAGGTACCGTAATCAGTCTTCACGTTGAGCTCGGCGTTCACGCCGGCATACCAGTAGTGCTGAAAGTAGGGATCCTGGAGCGCATTGAAGAATCCGAATCCCGGGGCGCCAAGCAGCGTCTGGCGATAGGCGTTCGCTGCTGTCGTAGCGGTACCCTCGTTCATCGGCAAACTCGCAGGGACATAAGTGTATCCCGTGGGACCGTTCGCGTAGCGTCCGGTAAAGGACCAGCCGTTGCCGATGCCACCAACTTTGGTGTAATCAGTCGCGATCCGCAAGGAAACCCGATCGTTGGGCTCGATGAGGTACTGCAGGCGCGCAGCGGTGATATCCGCGTCGTTGGTACCATCCTTGTTGTAGCCATCATGCTGGTAGCGGTTGAACGCGAAGCGCATCGCGCTGTTATCCGACAGCGGCAGATTCAGCGCACCCTGGGCTTGGCGCTCGTCGTAACTTCCGGCGCCGATGAGAACGTAGCCACCCATTCCGTCGAGCTTGGGCCGTACCGGCAGCACGTTGATCGCACCGCCCGTGGCATTGCGCCCATACAGGATGCCCTGCGGCCCTTTGAGGACCTCGACGCGCTCGATGTCGTAAAACGAGGTGCTCGAGGCGGCCGCGCTGCGGCCCAGAAAGACGCCGTCATAGCTGATGGCGATGGCGGAGTCGAGGTAGGCATTATTGGTGCGCGTGCCGACACCGCGGATGAAGATGGACGTATTGTTGCCACCGCCTGATGCGAATGACAATGCCGGCACCATCTTGCTGAGGTCTTCGGGCTTGGTGATCCCCTCCTGCACCAGCGAATTGCCACTTGTGGCGTCGATGGCGATGGCCGCCTTCTGAATGGTCTCTTCGCGACGTTGTGCGGTGACGACGATTGCCTCCAGCGCTTCCCCCTCCTCGGCATGCACCAGGGTCGTCCCGAGCACCGCCGAAGCACACGCCAGCGCAAGCAGGTTCTTCAGGGTGATCCCCATGGCTCTCTCCCGTTGATCTCGATGGTGGCCCGATTTGCGAATCACATGTACCGTATCGTGGCACACACTCCGGGGAGTCGTCAAGCTGACATGCAACCGTAGCCACCCATGGCGCACATTCCGTCGCTCCGGGAGTCACGTAGACTCAAGTGGATTGGTTCGTGGGTGGCAATTTCACCACTGGTCAGCTGGAGATCTCGACCAACGTCGCCGTGGGCGTCGAAGACAGCGTGAAACCTGCGGTTTTCAGGCCGCCCAGCCGGTGAAGACGCCCAACTGAGCGCGGCTGCCACCCGCCTGTACCAGCCGTAACGACAGGACCGCGAGACCCTCCTTCGCCACCTGCGCTTCTCCGGCGAACCAGGCATCCAGCACGGCGAGGGCCGGAAGCGTGAGCCGCCGTGCGCGTTCGCCCGCGTAGCTTTCGGCGCCCGCACAGGCGGCGACAGCGAGCTTGAAGCGCAATAGCCGTGCACCCTGCCCCGCGGATCCGTGCGCGATGGCGGCATGCAGGTCGACATAGGGCCAGAATCCGGGTCGCCACAACCGTTCGAATGCGTCGGATAGCCGCACCCAGCGGCTGGCGACGTCGATGCCCTCCCGTGCAAGCCGCCACAGCAGCGTCGCGGCGTCGCACGCGTCGAGCGGCCAGCGCTCAGCGGCCGGCAGGAGGCTTCCGTCAAGGATGCTGATCGCGGATTCGGGCCTGCCGTCGTCCAGGTCGAACATGGCGAGGTGCCAGGCATTGTGCGTCCGCATGCGGCTCGGCACCGCCCATTGAGCGCGCTGGGCGCGCATCCAGGCGGCGCCCTCGGCGCTTCGTCCCGATTCTGCCAGTGCGTGTGCGACCGCATGGACGCCCAGCGGGCAGGTCGGTTCGCGTTCGAGCGCCGCGCGACCCAGGCGCTCCGCACGGTGTGCATCGCCAATCTCGGCATGAGCGAACGACGCGAGCGCCAGCGCATGTCCATACCCCGTCTGATCCGGGTGGGATGCCGCCAACGCACGCTCTGCAATATCGCTGGCGCGAGCATGGTCTCCGACGAAAAAGCAGCATGACAGTGCGAGGCGAAGCGCCAGCACATCCGCGGGCATGCGCTCGACGGCGCTTTCGTAGAGCGCTATGGCCCGAAGCGGCTCCCCAGCCAGCCAGGCTTCGCCGGCCCGCATGTGCAGCAGTTCGGCCGACGGAAGATGGCGCCCTTCGAGACGCTCGACTGCCTGCTCCACCTGCACCAGGGCTCCGGGGAGTTTTGCGATCACGGCGGTCCCCATGCGGATGCATTCGGCGCGCGCGAAATCCTCGTCGCCGGCCTCGACGCCACGCAGCAGTTCGAGCGGGTCGCCGATCGCGCAGAGCAGCTGGTTGGTCGCCTGCCGTGTCCGTTCGCTGATCACGTCCCTACTCCGCCACGGCCTCGCCAGTCCCGCCAAGGTCCGCGGGGAAATCCCGCAGCTTCGGCAACCCATCCCGGATCCGCAGCGCCGATTCCGGGTAGTTCACATGTATACCCGCTTTGAACGCGAGGGTCGGGAGCACGGCAGCGTAGACGTCCACGATGCCCCAGACAGGATGGTCGTTCATGATGTGGCCGCCGCAAAAACAGGATCCGTTGTGTGCAGTGGCGGTCGGTGCAGAAGGGTGTGTCAATGCGATCTCCCTGTGAAATGTGGGTGAAGACAAGCATGCCCGCGGAGGGGAAACGGCACTTGACCGGGACTCCAGCGCACTGTGCAGAGGCGCCGTATCGGCGCGGCGTGGAATTCACGCTTCGCGTTGCCAGATTCACGCTGCCCAGGAAGATGCTAGGCTCGCAGGATGACTGACATTTTCCGACCAAGCGACGGCCTGAAACAGGTCCGCTACGAGATTCGCGGCCGGCTCGCGCGCCGCGCCCATGAAATGGAGCGCATGGGCCACGAGATCATCTCGCTCAATATCGGCAATCCAGGATTGTTCGGCTTTCGAACACCCGAGACCATGCGTCTCGCGATGATCGAGAACCTGCGGGAGAGCGAAGCGTATTGTCACCAGAAGGGAATATTCCCCGCCCGTGAAGCGGTGGTGATGCAGCAGCAGGCGCGCGGCGTCCAGGGCGTCAGCGCCGAGGAAGTCTTCATCGGCAATGGCGTCTCCGAGCTGATCGATCTGGTCCTTCGCGCACTCCTGAACGACGGCGACGAGGTGCTCGTACCGGGCCCCGACTACCCGCTGTGGTCTGCCGCGGTCACACTGAACCGGGGGCATGCCGTGCACTATCCGTGCGCGCCCGCCGACGGGTTCATGCCAGACCCGGATGCGATCGAGGCCCTGATCTCGCCGCGCACGCGTGCGATCGTGATCATCAACCCGAACAATCCCACAGGCGCCGTTTATCCGCGCGCGGTGCTCGAACGGCTGGCGCGCATCGCGGAGAAGCGCGGACTCGTCGTGTTCGCCGACGAGATCTACGATCAGGTGCTCTACGACGATGCGGTATTCGTGCCGATGGCGACCCTCGTCCACGACACTCTCTGCGCGACGCTGTCCGGGTTGTCGAAGGTCTACCGCGCGTGCGGTTACCGTGTGGGCTGGGCGGTGTTTTCGGGGCGGGTGCGCGCGGCCGCGGAATATCTCGGGGCGCTTGAACTCCTGTCGTCGCTCCGCCTCTGCAGCAATGTGCCGGCACAATGGGCGGTGCAGACTGCGCTGGGCGGTCATCAGAGCATTCGCGAACTCACCGCGCCCGGCGGGCGGCTTTACGAATCGCGGGCAGCGATCATCGCGGCCGCATCGTCGAGTCCATATCTCCGGCTCAGCGCGCCGCACGGCGCCCTGTACGCGTTCATGGGTATCGACACCTCGGTTTTGCCGGGATTCGACGACCAGGCGTTTGCACTCGATCTTCTGGAACAGAAGCATGTGCTGGTGGCGCCCGGCGTCAGCTTCAACGTACCCTATCGAAATCACTTCCGCGTGACGAACCTGCCGGATGCGGCAACGCTGAAACTGGTGTTCCATCGCATGGATGAGCTGCTCGCTGCATACGCGCATGGCGCCCGCGAGGTGCCCACGAAAGCAGTCGATATCGCGAAAGCAAACGTCGCCATCAAAGGCTCATCATCCACCACACGTCTGATGAACAGCCTGACGAATGGCAGTTCAGGATGATTGCTCACAGAGGAGGATGCGCGTGAACAAGCTCGAAGTGGTTGTGGTGATGCTGCTCCCGTTGTTGGCACAGGCTGCCGGTCCCACGCGGGATACGACGGCGGATCTGATCCTGACCAACGGGCATGTGCTGACCATGGATCCCTCACAACCCGCCGCGGAAGCCGTCGCCATCAGGGACGGGCGCATCGTCTTCGTGGGGTCCGGCAAGGAAGCCACCGCCTTGCGCGGTACCTCGACCAGAACCATCGATCTCGCCGGCCGCACCCTCCTGCCGGGGCTCGCCGATGCGCACGTACATCCCAAAGAAGGTGAGTTCCTGCGGCGGCGCCTGTGCGATGTGCGCGGCTTCACCGTGGAGGAAGGACTGCGCAAGATGAAGCATTGTGCCGGGATTGCACCACCGGGCGACTGGGTGGTTGGATACGGCTGGTACGATCTCGACAACATCGGTTACGACAAGTTGACGCGCTCCGAGCTCGAGTCGCTGGTGCCCGACCGGAAGATGGCAGTCATCTCACGCGATCATCACACCGTATGGGTCAATCCGCGGGCCCTTGCGAGCATCGGCATCCAGGACGACACATCCGCGCCGCCGGGCGGCGAAATCATCCGGGACCCGGTGACCAGACAACCAACGGGCATGCTGATCGATGCCGCCGCGGCACCGGTGGTCGAACAGATAGTGCATCACTCGGGTTACTCGGCGCCGATCCCGGACTTGCTGCAGTCAGCGCTCCAGCACCTGAATTCCTTCGGCATCACTTCCATCGTGGATGCCATGGCGGATGAGAGCGTACTTCGTGGCTACCTTGAGCTCGACCGGTCGGGAAAACTCAACACCCATGTGACCGTGGCGATGGGGGTAACCCCCGCCAACTACCGCACGGAAATTCCGCGCATCGCGCAGCGCCGCAAGTCCATGCAAAGCGGCAACGTCACTGTGGGGTTTGTCAAGGTGTTCGGCGACGGCAATCCCGAAGTCGGCCTTGCCAGCATGCTTTCCCGCGACGGCCGCACCGACAGCAAGTCGCCGGGCTATTACAGCGATGAACAGATGCACGAATTGCTGGAGCTGGCGGAACGGCAGGAACTGCCGGTGTTCGTGCACGTGATCGGTGATGGCGCGGCACGACAGGCACTCGATGCCATCGCTGCTGCGCGACAGGCGCATCCGCAGAGCCGCCTGCGCCACACCTTGACGCATCTGTGCTGGGTGGACACCGCGGACCTGCCGCGATTCAGGCAATTGGGCGTAATCGCCAACCTTCAGGAAGGCTGGCTCGCGCCCAGCGCATACGGCGGCCCGCCCGGCTACGACTATGCACGCAGCACCGCGGCCGGACCCATCGGCCCCTGGCTGGGCGGGCGTGTCACGCCCTATCGTGACATCGTCGATGCCGGCGCACGCATAGCCTCGGGCAGTGATTGGTTCTACACCGACGAGAACCCCTGGAACGATCTCCAAGCCGGCACCACATCCATGGACCCCGGTGGCCCCAATCGCCAGCCCATGCTGCCGAACTACACGGTCGACGTGGCCCGGTTGCTGGCAGCCAGGACCACAGGTTCCGCGTATCAGGTCGGGCGCGAGGCTGATCTGGGCATGATCCGCACCGGCTATCGCGCCGACCTCGTGGTCGTTGACCGTGATCCCCTGACCGTGGCGCCCCAAACGCTCCACGACATGCGCGTCGACATGACGCTGTTCGCGGGGCGGGTCATCTTCAGCCGATAGGGAAACGCTGCCTGGCGATACCGCCGGCCCGGGTCAAATCGACATCCGGTGACCCGTCAATCCCCGGAATCTTTCCATCGAGGGGCAATGCGATCCTCAAGGACCAGTGTGGCGCGTTGCGACTTCCCCGCGCGGGCATAGTCCATCTGGATCCGGCTGCCCGCCGGCAGTTCACGCAGGCGCGCACGCCAATCCGGGAGGCTGCGTGCGCCGACCGGCTCGCCGCCGATGTGCGTGAGCCTGTCATCGACCCGCAGGCCTGCCTTTGCGGCCGCGCTGCCTGTCGCGACATCGACGACGCGCAATGCCTTGCCTTCAAGGAACAGCCACAGGCCACTGCGGTCGAATTCATCGGGCTTGCCGAAACTGGCATTCGGTGCGAGGTACATCTGTTTCTTCCCGTAATCGAACGCGACCGTGAAGCGCTTGAGCACCCCGCCACCGATATTGGCCGACAGATCGGGACTCGCAAAAGAACCCTTGTCGCCGGTATAGATGTCACCGGCGATGCCATCGATGTCGAAGCCGCCGAGCATGAACCGGCCGAAGCGGGCAGGATGTCCACGATTCGGCCCACCGACGCCCCAGCCCATCACGCTCTCGGCACCCGCGTGATACCTGGCGACAAGGCCGTGCTCGCGCGCAAACGGCGCATGCAGTGTCAGCGAAGCGCGCGAACCGGTGTCGATGCTGGCTCGGACCGGCAAGCCGTCCAGCGTGCCCGAGACGATCGGAATGCGTTCGGCCTGCTCGAATGGCAGCATGTGTGCGCCGGGCGGCGGACTGAACTTCGCCGATTCGCTCAAAGTGAGCACGTGCGCCGCATAGTCGATCGTGACGCCGAAACGACGGAACATCTCGTAACCGACCAGTCCATCGGCTGAGAACCCTTCGATCGCCGGCAGCTCGCCCAGGTCAACCACGTAGAACACCGGCCGTTGCAGCACCGCAGCGCCGATGCGCACCTCGTCCGCATGTGCCAGTGCGAGATCGACGGTCTGCTCACCAACGCCGCGAGCCGCGAGCTTGCCCGTGGCGCGGAGACCGAACTTCCTCGCCGTCTCCGGTGTGAGCAGATTTACTCCTCCGGTATCGACCAGGAAGCGCGCGGGCTTGCCGTCGATCGAGCCGTTCACATGGATGTGGTTGTTGACCAGTTCGAACGGAATCCGGGTCACACCAGCCGCATCGTCGATGCGCGCGGTGGCATTCATCTTCGGGACCGCGAAGTCGGCTTCAGCCACGGGTTTGTTGGGCTTGATGCCCTGGACGCGCAGCTCCGTGCGTCGACGGGGATCGGTCCGCCCGGCAGCATCCGCAAGGTCAGTGACGATGTGGAACGGCAACGTCAGACCATCGACCTCACGCCAGTCCTCGAAGCTCGTCGTCGCGGTGTCCTGTTCCTGCCTCAACGTCGCGCGTGCGAGCCGGTGCGTCCCCGTGTCGAACCACAGCGCGACGGGTTCGCCCCCCTGCGGTGTCGCTTCGACCACCGCGTAGTGACGGCCGTCGACATCACGTGTCTCGACCGGACCGAAGCGTGCGGCAAGCCGCTCCGGGTACCAGTAGCCACGAGCGTCGAGCCAGGCCTGGCTGCGGGCGCGGTGCCTGGCCTCGGGAGCATCGAGTGTGGCGATCTCGCCGCCTGGATCGCGCGACCAGCCGTGCGTGCCATCGTACCCTTCCGCTCCCTCGATCGGGCCGAGCCGGTATTGGGTGATGGCGCGCAGGCGCGCGAGGTCCTGCAGGGTGCGGAAAGTGCCGTCGAGCCCGCCGGTGTGCAGCGTGCCCGTTGTCTCGAGCGTTTGTACATTGTCCCAGTGCGTACCGCCCGCCGCCGCCTTGTCGTGCGCGATCAGGGTCGAAGCATCCTCGGCATGAAGGCTCCACGACGAGAGCAGCAATACGCCCAACAGGAGACCTGAACGATGCATGTAACTCCCCATGAACAGATCTGTCGGGGCCGGAGCTTGCCGCAGATCGGCGAGGAGATCCACCCCACCGTCGAGCCCGATGGCGGCGCGCCCGGCTCCGACCATTGCACCCGGCCGCACGTCGCAATTTCGACCGGGCGCCAGGCAGGATTTGATAGTGTAGGCGACAGGTAACGGGTCGGAGCCGGGAGGAGTCACGCATGGACCGCAGGGAATTTGCACTGGGCGCAGGCGCATTGGCAGTCGCTGCATTGGCGCCGGCAGCGAGCACGCAAGGCAATGGCATTTCAAGCGCGGCGCGCTCGCTGTGGCGGCGATCTGTTGTGGTCGACTGCAATATCGGACCGCAGTTCAGCAACGACACGTTTCCGCTGCCCCGCACGGATCTGGAAATTGCTGGCGCCTCCGGGCTCACAGCCTTGAAGACGAGCATAGGCGGATTCAACGCGCCCTTCGAAGACACCGTCGCCGAGATCGGCTATTTCCAGCGCGTTCTCGAAGTTCACCCAACAGCGTTCATGGGAATCCGCACCGTCGCCGACTTCGCAACCGCCAGGCGTACCGGAAGGCTCGGCATCATTTTCGGCTTCGAGAGCCCGAACTGCCTCGAGGACAAGATCGAGCGCATCGAGACCTTCCGCAATCTCGGCGTACGTGTGATGCAGCTTTCCTACAACCTCACCTCGCCGTTCGGCGCAGGCGTGCTGGCACCAGCGGATGCCACGCTGACAGATCTGGGCCGCCAGGCCATCGCCCAAATGAACGCTGTCGGCGTCGCGCTCGATCTCAGCCACGCCAATCCGGCGACAACGGCGGCCGCGATGGCTGCGTCGACCAGGCCGGTGATCATGAGCCACGGCGGTTGCACCGCCGTGCATCCGCATCCGCGCAACAAGACCGATGACCAGCTGCGCGCCCTTGCGCAGAAGGGTGGTGTCTTCGGCATCTACGATCTGCCGTACCTGACCGCAAGTCCGCGCCAGCCGACCGTCGACGACTACATGGCGCACATGAGGCACGCGCTCGATGTCATGGGCGAGGACCATGTCGGTTTCGGCAGCGATACCAGCTTCGGTGAAATGGATCAATCGGCAGAGTCGAAGGCGCAGTTCGATGAGATGGAACGGCAGCGTCATGCAGCGGGGGTGGCGGCGCCGGAAGAAGACCGCATGACGTACGTGGAGGGACTCAATCGGGCCGACCGGTCGCTGGTGATTGCCGATGCGCTCCTGAAGCGCGGCTATCCGGCACGGGTGGCCGAAAAGGTTCTGGGCACCAACTTCGTCCGGGTTTTCGGGGAGATCTGGTAGCTCCTCGAGCCATGCAGCCGGCCTACGCCGACTGACCCGTCGCGGCCGTGATCATCGGCGGCTTCGACCACAACCAGCGCAGCAGCGATGCCAGCAGCAGGCATGAAGCGATGCCAAGCACTGCGTCCGCCGCGAGGGCACCGACGAGGCCACGCCATGCATAGGCGTGGCCATCAACGGCCTGCATGTAGACGATCGGAAAGGTGCTGGCGGCACTCAGCACGCTGAAGATGGTCGAGGCCAGCGGGTTGCTCCGCCCGATGGTTTCGAAAATGATCGTGAACGTCCCGGTGAGCGCCAGCGACTGGAACACGTTCTGCCCCACGATCGCGATCACGAACGTCACAGGTGAGCGGGGCAGCGCCAGCAGGCCGAGCGTGAACAGTGCGCCGACGATGCCGATGCCGAGGTACAGCGGTCGCAGCGGAAAGCGCCGGGCCAGCAGTGGCAGGGTCAGGCTGCCGGCAATGCCGGCCGCGATCGCACCGGCGCCACCGGCGACGCTCACCACACGCATGGAGGCATGGAAGTCATTGCCGAGTCCCGACAACACATTGGTGAGCGTGAACGATGCGGAGGGCAGCAGGAACATCGCCAGCGCGACCAGCACGTCGCGGTTCTTGAACAACATCGCCACTTCGCCGAAGAACTGTCCAAAGCTTTCGCGCGCAAGTTTCGCATCGGGCCGGGTGACCGGGATGAACGGGAAGATCACAAGCGGCAGCAACTGCACCACGCCCAGCAGAAGCGCAGCCCTGGGCAACGTCAGGCGCTGGATCACCTCGATCGCGACGGCAGCTGCGATGCCGAAGCCGCCGCTGTTGCCGATGTTCATCCATGCACTGAGACGGCCCTCGTTCTCGTGCGGGACCACGGTCGAAAACCAGCCGCCCAATGCATTCTGCATGAGGGCGGCAGAGATCCACGCCGCCAGCAACAGGCTGCCGAGCACGACGAGGTGGCCGATGTTCAGCAGGGCCAATGGTGTCAACGTAGCCGTGAGCACACCGCCGGCGACGGCATACAACCTTCGGGTGAATCGCACGTCGAGAACGGGGCAGACCAGGAACAGCCAGAACAGCGGGGAACTCGCCAGGGCGGTCAACGTGGCAATTTGCGCCTCGGGGACGTGCCGTGCGGCCAGCAATTGCGGGACGGTGACCAGCGACAGGCCACCCAGCATGCCGAAAGGAAGCATCGTCATGCCCATCAACCAGATTGGCGCGTGCCGGCGTCCCGCCTTGGGCGTCCTCATGCCCATCAGAGCACCGTATCGATGATTGCGTACATAGCCAGCATCAGTGTATCGGCGATTCCGATTCGACCACCAGGTCGAGCACGCAAGCCAGCAGCGAGTCTGCCTTGTCGCGCCATGACTTGCCCTGTCGCAGTGGAACCGCAGGAACCGCTGGAGTCTACCGCTCGATGGTACGCGGCGAACCTTCCAGTCCGATGTCGAACGCCGCTTCCAGCATCTGTGGCGTGTACACCCGGAAGGCAATCAGGGTGGTGGTGTCCATAATGCCATGGAGCTTTCGAATCCGGTCACTGACCACCTCGGCGAGCTGTTCGTTGTCGCGCACCTCCACGATCGCGACCAGATCATACTGACCAGCCACCGAGTAAACGTCCGACACGCCTGCGATATTGGCGATGGATTGTGCCAGGGCTGAAATCTGGTCGGTCTGCGCCTTGACCAGTACTACGGCCTTTGTCGACATCATGGGCTCCCGTTGCATTCATCACTCGTGCAATGATAATCCCTCCGGTGGATCCAGATCCCTCACCCTAGCCAGGCCAGCCATGCCCGCAGCAACGAACAACCCGACGATCGATGCAGATCGTCTGTGGAATTCCCTGATGGACATGGCCAAGGTGGGTGCGACCCCGCGTGGTGGTTGTAACCGGCAGGCCCTGACAGAACAGGACCGGACGGGCCGGAACCTGTTCGTGCGCTGGGCCACCGAGGCGCACTGCGAGGTGTCGGTCGACCAGGCGGGCAACCTGTTCGCTGTCCGTGCAGGCACCGAGCGCGACGCGGATCCGGTACTCCTGGCCAGTCACCTGGACACCCAGCCCACGGGTGGGAAGTTCGATGGTGTATACGGAGTGCTCGCGGGCCTCGAGGTGCTGCGAACGCTGAACGATCACGGCATCACGACACGCCGGCCCATCGAGGTGGTGAGTTGGACCAACGAGGAAGGTTCCCGGTTTGCACCCGCCATGCTGGGTTCCGGTGTCTTCGCCGGGGTGTACGCGCTGGATTTCGCCTATGGCCGCACGGATGCCGGCGGCGCCTCGTTCGGCGCCGAGCTCGAACGCATCGGCTACAGGGGCACGCGGCCTGCCTGCGCGCGCCCCATACGCGCCGTGCTCGAGGCCCACATCGAACAGGGCCCGATCCTGGAATCCACGCGAACGACCATCGGCGTGGTGACCGGCATCCAGGGCGCTTTCTGGCTGGACGTGACGCTGACAGGCGCCGCCGCACATGCCGGGCCCACGCCCATGGAGGCACGACGCGATCCCTGGCGGGTGGCAGCGCCACTGGTGCAGCGGGCGTTCGACCTGGCCGCGGTGCACTCGCCCTGGGGCCGCGCGACCATCGGTCAGCTCGTGGTCTCGCCCGGGTCCCGCAATACCGTGCCGGAACGGCTGGTGATGTCGGTGGACCTGCGGCATCCCGATCCGGTCGTGCTCGAGTCCATGGACAGGACTTTCCGTCAGGTGGCGCAGACATTGGCCGCCGAGCACCGGATCGACCTTGGGATCGAGCGCATCTGGCACATGCCGCCCACCTCCTTCGACCCTGAGCTCATTGAAATCATCGAGCGCAACGCCCAGGCGCTGGGCTTCGGTTCGCGACGCATGGTCAGTGGCGCAGGCCATGATTCCCTGCATACGGCGAAGGTCGCGCCCACGGCGATGATCTTCGTGCCCTGCGCCGGGGGGCTGAGCCACAACGAGGAGGAATCCGCCACGCCGGCGGACCTCGCGGCCGGCGCCAACGTGTTGCTGCGAACGGCGCTGGAACTGGCCCAGAGTTGATCAGGAGCCCACCATGCAGCTGAAATCCCGGGTCGAGGGCGGTGGAACACCGCGCAGCACACGCTGGGGACTGGACAGCGAGTACGGGTTGCTGCGCGATGTACTGCTGGGGCCGATCGATCATTTCTCGTGGCAGGCCGACAGCAATGCAGTGGCGCGACGCTCCGCCCGACTGGGATTCCGGTTCGATCCGAAGCGGGCGGCGATGCAATGGGAGGAAGTGGCGCAGGCCTACCGCGAGGCCGGCGTCCATGTCCATCGCCTCGCACCCGATCCTGCCCTGCCCTACCAGATCTTCGCCCGTGACAGCAGCGTCATGACCCCTTGGGGCGCCCTCATCATGCAGATGAAAATGCCCTTCCGCCGGGGCGAGTATGCTGCGTGCCTGCGCTTTTACCTGGAGGCGGGCATCCCGATCTACGACATAGTGACTGCGGGCAGCATCGAAGGCGGGGACTTCATGGTGCTCGAGCCGGGGATCGCCGTGTGCGGCCAGTCCGGTGACCGCTCCACCCCGGAAGGTGTCGAGCAGGTCCGCAAATGGTTCGAAGCCGAGGGCTGGGAGTTCCGGACCTACGCCTTCGATCCCCACTTCCTGCACCTGGATGTCCAGATGGGCATGATCGAAAGGAATCTTGCCGCCGTGTGCACCGAGGCGGTGGAACCGGAATTCGTCCATTGGCTCAAAACCCGGCAGATCCGCATCATCGACATTCCCTACCGCGATGCCATGGGGCTCGGATGCAACGTGGTGGCCCTGGGCGATGAGCGGGTCATGGTACCGAAATCCCAGACCTCGCTCATCGACGCCTGCCGCGCGGAAGGCCTGACAGTGCTGGACCCGGACGTGTCCATGATCGACCTGGCAGGCGGATCGCTCCACTGCATGTGCCAGGCCCTGCATCGCGATTCAGCAAATTACGCATAAGGATATGCCATCCCGGCCTTGGCTCTGCCACCGTGCCGCACGTAGGATCGGCATCCCTGCATCCTTTGAGGACGAGCGCGCGTGAGCAATTCCACCGGCCCCGATTCCTGGCGCTTCGAGACCCGCGCCGTCCATGGCGGATACTCGCCCGAGCCCACCACCCGATCGGTCGCGGTCCCCGTGTACCAGACCGTCTCGTATGCATTCGACAACGCACAGCACGGAGCGGACCTGTTCGACCTCAAGGTTCCGGGAAACATCTACACCCGGATCATGAATCCCACCCAGGATGTCCTCGAGAAGCGCGTCGCCGCGCTGGAAGGAGGCATCGCCGCCCTGGCACTCGCATCCGGCCAGGCGGCAGTGACCTATGCCATCCAGACCATCGCCGAGGCCGGCGACAACATCGTCGCCTCGAGCGCCCTGTACGGCGGCACCTACAACCTGTTCGCGCACACCCTGCCGCAGTTCGGCATCCAGGTGCGATTCGCCGACTACCGCAAGCCCGGTGGTTTCGAACCGCTGATCGATGCCCGCACCAAGGCCGTGTTCGTGGAGTCGCTCGGCAATCCTGGCGGCAACATCACGGATATCGAACAGGTCGCGGCCATCGCCCACCGCCACGGCGTGCCGCTGATCGTGGACAACACCGTTCCCTCGCCTTACCTGAGCCGGCCCTTCGAACATGGCGCCGATATCGTGGTGCATTCCCTGACCAAGTATCTGGGCGGGCACGGCACCAGCCTGGGCGGAGCCATCGTGGACTCCGGAAAATTCCCCTGGGCAAAGCACAAGGACCGATTCCGGCGCCTCAACGAACCCGATGTGAGTTATCACGGCGTGGTCTACACCGAGGCCCTCGGACCTGCGGCATACATCGGCCGCGCGCGCGTGGTGCCGCTGAGAAATACCGGCGCAGCCATCTCGCCCTTCAATGCTTTCCTGATCCTGCAGGGCATCGAGACGCTGTCGCTGCGCATGGATCGCATCTCGGACAATGCGCTGGCCATCGCCCGCCATCTGCGCGGGCACCGCGAAGTCGCCTGGGTGAACTATGCGGGACTCGCGGACCATCCGGATCATGCGCTGGTCGGGAAATACCTGTCGGGCAAGGGCTCGGGACTGCTCACGTTCGGACTCAAGGGGCCTGCGAACCAGGGCCGCGAGCGCGGCGCGCGGTTCCTGGACGCATTGAAGCTGTTCACGCGCCTCGTGAACATCGGCGATGTGCGCTCGCTGGCCACGCACCCCGCCTCGACCACCCACCGACAACTGGCGCCGGAGGAACTGGCCACCGCCGGCGTGACGGAAGACACGGTGCGGCTGTCGGTCGGCATCGAGCACATCGACGACCTGATTGCCGACCTGGATCAGGCGATCGCCGCAAAATAACCCCGCGCAAGCGCGATCGCCAGACACCGTTCAATACGGTGTACCGTCCTTGCGAGTGAAGATCCAGCGGCCATCGACCCAGTTCGCCTGCAGATCGTCATCCGGATAGTTGACCGCATCGCCGGCCATGCGATCTCCGACCTCGAGGTACACGACCTCGCAGTCGGTCTCGTTGACGAGGCGATGCGCATTACCCGTTCCAGCCCTGAAACCGGCACACATGCCCGGTGCCAGACGGGTCGGGCCTTCGTCGGTATGAAGCGTGGGATGGCCCTGCAGGATGTAGATGAACTCATCCTGCGTGAGATGGGCGTGTCGAAGGGCTGAAGAACTGCCGGGCGCCAGGCGTGTCAGATTGACGCCAAAATTGGACAGACCGAACAACTCGCCGAGTGGGTGCTTGATACGGCCCTGCACGCGCGATGCGAAGGGTTCCGGGTAGTTGGAACGCTTGCTCCGTGGCGGCACTTCTGCCGCCCTGATGGCGATGGGATCCATGGGACCGGCCTATTGCGCCGGAACGCCTCTGGTCAGCGGGCGTGCGGTTTCCTTCAGCGCAACGACCAGGAACGTGGCGGGTTTCACCTTGCTTGCGTTGCGGGAAATCTCGTGGATATCCGCCGGGCGCTCGACGAAGGTCTCGCCGGTTTTCACGACCCGCGCCGGCGCACCGGCCACCTTCATCTCGACGGCGCCATCCAGCACGTAGACCAGGATGTAAGCGTCATGCCGATGAGGCATGGACGCCCCACCGGGCGGGTAGGTCACGGTGATCATCTGGAGTTCATGGCCTGCGAACTCCGGCACCTGCTGGGTCACGAGATCCTGCACCATCGCATCCGGCGGCGCAGCCCCATGCGCGGGCGCGAACGCCAGGGCGAACAGGCCGGCGGCCACGCAGGCCATCAGACGCGAAAGATGTTGAACGTTCATGGTCGACTCCCCGGGAATACAGCACCGGACCCGATGGTAACGCATGGGCCGCGAGGGCGTGAATTCAATGATTGGACCGACGCCAACGAGATCGTCGAAGACGGGCGGGTGGATTTCCTGTTGACTACTGGTTGTCTATATAGGAAACTGGCTGTCATTCAATCGCCGGGCATGATCCATGCGAAACCATGCACCTGACCTGCTGACCGAGGTCATCCTCGCCGTCTTTCGGACGAACGGCTTCCTGTTGAGTGCAGGCGATGCCCTGGCCGCCCCCCTGGGGCTCACGAGCGCGCGTTGGCAGGTCCTCGGCGCCATCGCGATGTCCGGCAGATCGCTGTCGGTGCCCCGGATTGCCGCCCAGATGGGCACCACCCGTCAAGGCTCGCAGAAACAGATCAACCTGCTGGTCAAGGAAGGATTTCTCGAGCCCCAGGCCAATCCGACGCACAAGCGCTCTCCCCTCTTCGTGCTCACGAAGCGAGGCCGCAGTACCTACACCCAACTGGAACGCATCCAGGCGCGATGGGCCAGACAGCTCGCCGCGGGGCTTTCGCTCGATGACCTCGCGGCCACCCGGCGCGTGCTGGACCTCGTCTCAGGACGACTTGAATCTCCCTCGAAACCCGGTGCTCGACGGTGACACGGCTGATGCACGCTGCTCATGACCTATAACCTGCTCAAGTTCATCCACATCCTGGGCGCCATTCTGATGGGTTCGGGCCTGGTGGGTGTGTGGATGGCTGACCTGCGCTCGCGGCAATTGCGGGAACTGCACCAGTTCGCGGAGGCCGTGCGCAACATCGCGGTGTTCTACGACGGGCTCGTGGTGCCCGGGGCCTTGCTCCTGCTCGCCTCCGGGACCTGGCTGATCGTGGAATTCTACGACGGGTTCGCCTTCCTCGGAATTCCCTGGCTTGCCGGCATGGTCGCCCTGTTTCTCGCCGAGTTCATCGAAGGCAACACGGTGACCCGCCTTTATTTCATGCGCCTGCGGCGCATGACGCGTGTCGCGATGAAGGAAGGTGCCTTCACCCCGGAACTGGAACGCGAGCGCGGGAAAACCGTGCCTTCCTTCACCCACTTCCTCGACTTGCCCGTGCTCACCCTGATCATCGCCCTGGGAGCGCTGAAACCCACGACATGGACATTGCTGATCGCAGGTTCGCTCACCGCCGTCGTCGTGGCCAGTGCGCTGACGTTCTGGATTCCGCGCCTGTACCCCTGGGGAGACGAGCGCTCCATCTGATCCCGGTCACGGCGTACCCGTTCGATGGCTTGAACACGTTCGAGGATCTGCCGCAAGATGGGCGTTGCGTGGGTTGGCCGAATGATCGACCACACCGGCCATGGAGATTTCGCCGGTTTCGGCGAACCGCCCCAGCCCGACTTCTGGATCAGATCGGATACGCCGAACAAGCCTGAGATTCACGTGGCCTTTCGCGTTTCCTCGCGTGCGCGCGTGGATGCGTTCTACCATGCGGCGATGGCAGCAGGGAGGCATCCTGACTTGAAAGCTCTGTCCGTCGAGGTGTTGAAATGAATCGGAATCCATCGGCAAACTGGGAAGTGGCCATCGCACTGCCGCTGGGCGTGGTGGACAATCACCTGCGCAAGGTCGAAGAGCAATTGCGCTTGGTCAACATGAAGGCGCTGGAATTCAGCACGGAGTACGAGAACAAGGCGTTGCGCCGCTTGATCGACGCCCGCCTGGAACACATCAATGAGGCCTTGAGCACCATCGCGGCACTGGTGTCGGACATCGACTCCGACATTCAGCCGCGCGCCGCGATTGCCACCCGCAGCTCGCATGAGGATGATTGAGGGCCGGCGCAGCCGATACGGCGCATCGGCTGAGTGCCAAGGTTTCGGGCCTCGAGCTCAATCATCATCAATTTACGATGCACTACAATTGTGTTATGCAATTCTTGATGGACTATTTTGTTTTGCATATACTGCGCGAAACAATATCTTCGAACCGTCAAAGGCGAGGCCGTGTCAGGCGTCCAGCTTTCAGAAATGGCTCAGTCGCAGCGCGACCGGCTCGCGTTCGTTGAGTTACGCCTGCGGTTCTTCGGGGAAATCCGTCGCCAGGACTTGGTGACGCGGTTCGGCATCCAGGCGGCAGCGGCCACGCGTGACCTCGGGCAGTACAAGGAACTCGGGCCAAGCAACCTGGCGTACAACACCAAGGGCAAGGTCTACGTCCGGGGTGAGTGGTTCCGCCCCGTGTTCGATTTCCCCGCCGAGCGGGTGCTGAAGTGGTTGTCGCAGGGCTTTGGAGATGGTGAGCCATTGCGCCTGCGCTCCCTGGTTGCATGCGAAGGGTCGAACCTGACGCCTCGTCTCGATCTGGAGATGCTGTCCACGCTGACTCGGGCCATCCACAGGAAATCGGCAGTCGGGATTTCCTATCGAGCGTTGTCCAGCGGATTGACCACTCGGGAGATCGTCCCCTTCGCGTTGGCTGACAACGGCCAACGCTGGCATGTCCGTGGTTACGACCGCCGCAGCAAGGATTTCCGCGATTTCGCGCTCACGCGCATCGCCGACGCCCGGTTGCTCGCCGGGCCCGTGCAGGAGCACGAAACCCCGGATCAGGACATCCAGTGGAACCGCATCGCGGAGATCGAGCTGGTTCCTCATCCCGCCAACGTGCAGCACCCCGACACCATCGAGGCCGAATACGGCATGGAAAACGGCGTGCTCAAGATGCGTGTGCGCGCAGCGATGGCGGGCTATCTGATGCGCCGCTGGAACGTGGACTGCACCGAAGATCACAGCCTCAAGGGAGCCGAGTTCCACCTGTGGCTGCGCAATCGTCAGGCGCTCTACGGCGTTACCAATCTTGTGCTTGCTCCGGGCTACGAGTCGGCGGAGAGGGACTGACCCCACGGCGCAAGGAAGACACATGCTCAAACTCGAAGACATCAAGAAGAACGCCGCCATCTCGGGCCTTGCGCCAGGGCAAGTGGTGCGCATCGTCACCACCGAGCCTGTGGGCGATAACGCACTGACGGTCTACTACAAAGAGCCGGACGGCCAACTGTGCGAGCGGATGCTGTTCCGCACCGACGAGGCCAATCTCTCGCTGGCCGAAGCCGGCCGCCCCTGGGCCTTCGATGCGCCCGGCGAGGACTTCAAGCTCGCCGTCGAAGCGTGGCGGATCAATCTGGCCCACCTGTTCGATCCGATGATGGCCGTGCACACGTCGAACGTGGAGCCACTGCCGCATCAGATCACCGCGGTCTACGAATCGATGCTGCCACGCCAGCCCTTGCGCTATGTGTTGGCCGACGACCCCGGCGCGGGCAAGACCATCATGGCCGGACTGTTCATCCGCGAGCTGCTGATGCGGGCCGACGCCAAGCGCGTGCTGATCGTGGCCCCCGGCAGTCTGGTCGAACAGTGGCAGGACGAAATGTTCGAGAAGTTCGGCCTGTCCTTCACCTTGTTTTCGCGAGAGCAGGTCGAGCAGTCCCGCAGCGGCAACCCCTTCGACGACATCGACCTGATGGTTGCCCGGGTCGACCAGCTCTCCCGCAATGAAGACCT
>JBGAGK010000034.1:0-33515 GCA_044226785.1 Steroidobacteraceae bacterium
TAGTTACATCGATAAATGGCCGGCTGCCCGAGTGGAGAGACTTCAAATCCGCTGTTTGACCTCCTCGCCAACTGGAAGGGTTGTCTTGAACGGCGATCACCAAGCAGCGTTCCCCTAAACTATTGATTTTCAAGATTTCCGGCTCCAAGCCTTGAGCATCATGTATATGTTGGTACTATACAGCCGTGCAGGAACTGGAGAACGCCACAGGCTTTCAATGGGACACCGGCAACGCGGGTAAGAATCGCAAGCACGATGTAACCGATGCGGAAGCCGAGCAGGTGTTTTTCTGCCCCGATCTGCTAGTCGCGCCGGATGCACGACACAGTGAAGCGGAACCCCGCTTTCACGCACTCGGAGAGACACTTTCGGGCAGGAAAATACACGTGACGTTTACGCTTCGGGCTGAAAGCACACTGATTCGCGTCATTTCGGCGCGCACCATGAGTCGTAAAGAGAAAGCTGTTTATGAAAAGCAAGCTGAAGACCCCACCTAAATTCACCTCGGAGGCCGCAGAGCGCGCCTTCTGGACCGGCCATGACAGCACGGAGTATGTGGACTGGTCCGCAGCCAAGCGCGTGCGGCTCGCCAAACTGAAACCATCGACGGAAACCATTTCATTGCGGCTCCCGAAGCATTTACTGGACAGCATTCGGCAGATCGCCAATTCTCGCGATGTCCCTTACCAGTCGTTGATCAAGATCTGGCTGCAGGAGCATGCGGCGGAACGTCGCTGAAAATATGGCCTCGCGAGCACACCTATACCGCAGAGTCGCAGAAACATGTTGCCGCGCAGCGGTTAGCTCACTTCGCGCAATTTACCATCGCAGCCGAATTCTCGTGGTGTTGCCGCCCACGCCGCTAACCTCGACTTCTGAACTCGAGAAGAACTCATGGGAACTCAACCTGAAATGCAAAGGCCGCAACTTGAAGAATGGCGCGCCCGACTGGATTCGAACCAGTGACCTTCGGCTTCGGAGGCCGACACTCTATCCAGCTGAGCTACGGGCGCATCCTGCGGGGTCGGAATAGTACCCGCCCGCTTCGCTGAACGTCCACCCGAATGCCGCCCGGGCACTTTCCCCCGGGCCCCGGTTTCCCTGTGCGGGGCCTTGCCGCTATACTTCTGCGCGCTCCAATAACCCAACCCGGCAGGCAACCGTGGCCAACACGCAACAGTCTGACACCCATTTCATGAATTCATTCGGCCTGGTGCTGGGCATGCTGATGCTCATCGCCATCATCCTGTTCGTGTTTGCACGCCATATCGGCGGCAAACTGCAGGCGGAATTCAACGCCGACGACGGGCTCTTGCAGCAATCGACACAGAACAACCTGGCGCCTGTCGCGATGGTGGCGGTCGCGGGCCAGGACAATTCGGCGCTGGCCAAGCTGGACCAGGCGGCACCCGCACCGGCGGCCGATGTCCCGGCCACGGGCGAGGCTGCCTACGAGAAGATCTGCTCTGCCTGCCATGCAACGGGCGTGGCGGGCGCCCCCAAGGCGGGTGACGACTCGGTCTGGGGTCCGCGCATCGCGCAGGGCAAGGCAACCCTGTACAAGCATGCCGTCGAAGGCTTCACCGGGAGCAAGGGCGTGATGCCCGCGCGTGGCGGCACCACCTGGCCGGATGCCACCATCCACGCGGCCGTGGACTACATGGTCTCCCTCGACAAGAAGAAATAGTCTTCCGGCCATCTTCCGGCCGCCACCCGGCCATCACGTCGCGGCAGTCCGATCCAGCGCCCGCAGGGCGACGGCCTCGGACAGATGCATGGTGCTGATCGGTCCCTCGGCGGACATATCAGCGCAGGTACGTGCGAGCTTCAGTACCCGGTCGCAGCCCCTCGCAGACAGACCCAGTCGGTCGATGGCCCGTCCCAGCAGAGCCCTGCCTTCCTTCGGCAGCCTGCAATGCTCGCTCACCTCACTGGCGCACAGGTGGGCATTGAGCTTGCCCTGCCGGGCCATCTGACGCTCGCGCGCGACCAGCACCCGCCGAGCCACCTCAGCTGAACATTCGGCCGCGGTTTCGCGCTCGAGCAGGTGCTCCGGTGGGAGCGCATGGATTTCCACATGCATGTCGATGCGGTCCAGGAGCGGCCCCGAGATCCGGCCGCGGTAGCGCATGACCTGTTCGGCGGTACATCGGCAGGGCCGCCGCGCATCGCCCTGAAAGCCGCAGGGGCAGGGATTCATGGCAGCCACCAGCTGGAATCGGGCAGGAAACTCCAGCACCCGTCGGGCGCGTGACAGTACCACCAGGCCGCTCTCCAGTGGCTCTCGCAGGGCCTCCAGCGCATTCCGGGAAAACTCGGGCAGTTCGTCCAGAAACAGGACACCGTGATGTGCCAGCGACACCTCGCCGGGACGCATCTGCTGGCCGCCCCCGATCAACGCGGCCGCCGAAGCCGTATGTTGCGGCTGGCGGAACGCAGGCGCACGGTGAGCGTTCGGACGGACCCCGGCCGCCGAAGCAATGGCGCCCGCCTCCAGGAGCTGTGCCGCATCCAGGGGCGGAAGCAGTCCGGGCAGACATTGCGCCAGCAGCGTCTTGCCTGAACCCGGCGGCCCGATCATCAGCAACCCATGCGCGCCGCTGGCGGCGATTTCCAGTGCGCGCCGGGCCGCGAACTGCCCGCGCAGATCCCGCAGGTCACAGAGGATGCGTGGCTGCCCGAGCGCGGGCACCTCGTCGTCCGCGCGGTTCAATGCCGGTCCCTGACCCAGCGCGGCGCAGACCTGAAGCAGGTTATCGGCCCGCAGGACCTTCGGTGAACGCAACAAACCCGCCTCTACCTGATTGGCCGCAGGAATCACCAGATCGTGCGATGCGCGGATGCCGGCAATCAGGGCCGGCAACAGGCGTGCGGTTTCGCGCAGTTCCCCGGTCAACGAGAGCTCCCCGTAGAACTCCAGCCCGGGCAGGCGCGCAGCCGGGATCTGCGAGCCCGCCGCGAGAATTCCGACGGCAATGGGCAGGTCGAACCGGCCACCTTCCTTGGGCAGGTCCGCGGGTGCCAGGTTGACCGTGATGCGGCCGGCCGGAAATGCAAAGCCGCCGTTGAGGATGGCCGCACGCACCCGTTCGCGGCTTTCGCGCACGGCGGTTTCGGGCAAGCCCACGATGATGAAGGTCGGCAGGCCGGGCGAGAGATGTGTCTCCACGCGCACCAGCGGCGCGTCGATCCCGAAGGAAGCACGGCTCATGACCGTGCTCAGGGAGGGTGCGACCGTTTCCATGGTCCTTGGCAAGCTGGCCTCCCCCGGCATCCCGGCCGAGGGCCCTGTCCTTGTCCTATCCGGGCGAATCCGCGCCCGCGGATTCCAGTTCCTTCAGACGGCTCTCGAGCGATGCCAGGCGAGCCTGGGTGCGTACCAGCAGGGCCGCCTGGACGTCGAACTCCTGGCGCGTGACCAGATCGAGCCGGGCAAGCTGCGACTGCAGCACCGCCTTGAGATTGCCTTCCAGCTCCCGCCCCATGGCGCGCACCGGTCCGGGTACCGCCGCGGCCAGCTTGCGTGACAGGTCATCGAGGTTCAGGGTATCGAATATCGTCATGTGGAGCTCCAGGTCATGTACCAGAGTAGCGCCCCGCGGCCGGGCTCATGATGCTGGCATGGCATGCGAACGGGCACAAATGCGCCGGACCCCGGCGAATCTGCCCAAGGATTCTGCAGGACCGGCGGTGCAGGCCCGCGTGCAGGATGCCCCGATGCGACATATTATGCCGATCTGGCATCCGACCGCACAGTGCCGGGGCTTCGGTCAGGGTCAGCCCGGCGCTTGATAGACTGGACGCCTTCCCAGGCACCATCGAGGAGTGGGCCCTAATGAAAATGGTCGTCGCCATCATCAAACCATTCAAGCTCGACGATGTGCGGACCGCACTGGCCGAGGTAGGCGTGCAGGGTATTACCGTGACCGAAGTCAAGGGTTTCGGGCGGCAAAAAGGTCACACTGAACTGTATCGCGGGGCGGAGTATGTCGTGGACTTCCTCCCCAAGGTGAAGATCGAGCTCGCAGTGGATGATGAGCAGGTGGATCAGGTGGTGGAAACCATCACCGGGTCCGCACGCACCACCCGGATCGGCGACGGCAAGATCTTCGTCCTGGACCTGGGCCAGTCGGTCCGGATCAGGACGGGGGAATCCGGGACGAGCGCATTGTAGGCACTGTATCGTAGGCACCGGAAGGTCACCGCCATGAAACGCGTTTTGTTGTGTGCAGCCCTGCTGACGTTCTCCACTCTGGCATCGGCCACGGTTTACAAGTGGGTGGATGCCCAGGGCAGGACGCTCTATGGCGATCGTCCTCCCGATGGCGTCAAGGCGGAAGTGGTGCAACTGCTGGTCGAAAGACCCTCATCACCTGCGCCTCAGCCGGAAAGATCCGGCGCCCGCACCGCCCCGCCTTCAGCCTCATCCTCCGCTCCGGCAGATTCCACCGTCCGCAAGGCCGTGGATCAGGACGTGAGCGCGGCCCGCGCGAAACAATGCGCCGATGCGCGCGAACGCTACCGCAAACTCATCGAAGGCCGGCGCATCTATCGCGAGGGCAAGGACGGGGAGCGCCAGTACCTGACCTCGGAAGAGATCGACTCGGCGCGGCTCAGCGCCAAGTCCGATGTGGATGCGGCCTGCGGCGCCAGCCAGTAACGCCGCCGTCACGCCCATGAAAGTCGGCATGTTCGGATTGGGCGCCATGGGAATGCACATGGCGCGCAACCTGCAGCGGGCCGGCCTGCTGGCCGGCGTCTGGAACCGTTCGGCCGGGAAATCCGCGGCGCTCGCCACAGAACCCGGCATCACTGCATTCGACACACCCGCGGCCCTGGCACGCCAGTGCACTGCCATGGTTCTCTGCGTGTCCGCCGATTCGGATGTGCGTGAAGTGGTCGCAGCCCTGCTGCCGGGCGCCAACGCCGGTTCGCTGGTCATGGATTGCTCCACCATCAGTGCGGCAACCGCGCGTGACCTGCAGGCAAGGCTCAGACCCTTCGGTGTGTCATTCCTGGATTGCCCGGTCAGCGGCGGCGTCGAAGGTGCGCGCCTGGGGACGCTTGCCATCATGGTGGGCGGTGAACCGCAGGATTTCGAACGGGCAGGTCCGGTACTCGCCTGCCTGGGCAAGACCATTTCACACCTGGGTCCCTGCGGTGCGGGTCAGGCGGCCAAGGCCACCAACCAGATCATGTGCGCAGGCATCATCCAGGCCGTGGCCGAAGCCATGGCCTTCGCGAAAGCCGAAGGCCTGCCGCTTCCCCAGCTCATCGACACCCTGGGCAAGGGTGCGGGCTCCAGCTGGTATTTCGTCAATCGTGCACCCAACATGGCGCGGCAGGAATATCCGGCCGGCTTCCGGGTCAGGCTTCACGCGAAGGACCTGCGTATCTGTCATGACATGGCCGCGGCGCACGGTGCAACACTGCCGGCGGTGGAATCCACGCTGAAGCTGTACCAGCAACTGATCGAGCAGGGACATGGCGATGAGGACATCTCGGCCGTGTTCCGCCTGACATCCACCCTGTTCCGTGACTGAAGACAGCCCCAGGGTCCCGGCGAATCCAGAGTTCTTCCTGCCGGATTTCTGCGCCAGCGGCGCGGCACTCACCATCGTCCTGATCATGGCATTGCTGTCGCTGGTCCTTTCGCTGTCGCACCCGGACAGTCCCTCCGGGTTCTGGCTGGATCTGGGGTCCACTGCATTTTTCCTGCTGTGGATCGGCCTTGGCAGTGCAGGCCTGCTGTGCTGGACCCGCCCCGGGCTCGCAAGGCTCCCCGAGCGGCAGGCCTCGATCATCGCCCTGCTGATTCCGGTGGCCGTGACGCTGGCCGTGTGCGAGGCGACGCTTCGGCTGGGGCAACCTGGCGGCATCGGCACGGGCTTCATTCAGCTGTTCCCGCAGCGACGCGGTCCTTTCATGCTGCGTTCGGCCGGCATCGCCTTCATCGTGACCCTGCTGGCGCTGCGGTACTTCTATGTATCCCACCAGTGGCGCCGCAACGTGCAGCGTGAAGCCCGCTGGAAGATCGACGCCCTGCAGGCAAGGATCCGGCCGCATTTCCTGTTCAACAGCATGAACACCATCGCCTCGCTCACGCGCAGCGATCCGGCACGCGCCGAGGAAGCCGTCGAGGATCTGGCCGACCTGTTCCGCGCCTCCCTGGGAGAGGACCGCCCGCAGATCACGCTCAAGGAGGAACTCGAGGTTGCACGGATCTACCAGCGCATCGAGCAATTGCGGCTGGGACCCCGGCTGCAGGTGAAGTGGCGCGTCAATGACCTGCCGATGCGCATGCAGGTGCCTGGCCTCATGGTCCAGCCGCTGCTCGAGAACGCCATCTACCATGGCATCGAGCCACTCCCCGAGGGCGGAACCGTGGAAATAGAAGGACGGATCGAGGACGGGATGGTCGAGCTTTCCATCTGCAATCCCCGGCCGCCGGAACCGGCTTTGCGAGCCCGCAGCGGCAACCGCATCGCCCTGGAGAACGTGCGCCAGCGCCTGCGACTGGCCTTCGGCGAACGGGCGGACCTGGTCATCGAAGATGCCGCGGCCCATTACAAGGTCACGCTGCATTTTCCGGCCGGGAAGATCTGATCCATGAAAGTCCTGATCGTGGATGACGAGCCTCCCGCGCGAGAACGTCTGCAGAGGCTGTGTGCCGAGATCCCCGGTGTCGAGGTGGCCGGTGAGGCAGGAAACGGCGCCGATGCATTGACGCTGGCGCAGAGCGTCCCCGTCGATGTGGTCCTGCTCGATATCCGCATGCCCGCGATGGACGGCATCGAGGTTGCACGGCATCTGGCCGCGCTCCCCGAACCTCCGGCGGTGGTGTTCGTCACCGCCTTCGACCAGTATGCGCTCGATGCCTTCGAAGCCCAGGCCAGCGCTTATCTGCTCAAGCCCATCCGGCGGGAGAAACTGGCCGCAGCCCTGCAGTCGGCGCGGCGACTGACCCGGCCGCAGCTCGCCTCCCTGGCGGGCGGGGCCCGCGCCAGCGCACGCCGCCAGATTGCCGCCCGGGTGCGCGATCGCATCAAGCTGATTCCAGTGGCCGATATCCGCTATTTCCTGGCCGACCAGAAATACGTGACCGTCCGGCATGCCCAGGGCGAAGACCTGATCGAGGAGGCCCTGAAGGCACTGGAGGATGAATTCGGTGATGCGTTCCTGCGCGTGCACCGCAATGCCCTGGTGGCGGTGAGCGCCGTGGATTCGGTGGAGCGAGGCGAGGACGGCCAGCTCAGCGTGATCATCAAGCAGTGCGGCGACCGGCTTCCTGTCAGCCGCCGGCTGGCCGCAGAAGTCCTGCGCAGGCTGCGCAGCTGACCGGTAGACTTGCGCCCATGAGAAAGCCGAATCAGCGGCGCTGATCCGTCACCATGTCCGGGCTGATCAGGATCGCCACCCGCCAGAGCAAGCTGGCCCTGTGGCAGGCCGAACACGTCGCATCGCTCCTGCGCCGCGAGCACCCCGGCCTCGCTGTCGAGCTGCTGCCCATGAGCACGCGCGGCGATGCCATCCAGGACCGCAGTCTCGCGGCCATCGGCGGCAAGGGTCTGTTCATCAAGGAGCTGGAGACCGCCATCGAGCAGGGCCGGGCCGACATCGCCGTGCATTCCATGAAGGACGTGCCGGCCGAAATGCCTGAGGGCATGGTGATCGGCGCAATCCTGGTCCGCGCCGATCCCCGGGATGCCCTGGTGTCCGGGCTCCATGCCAGCATCGATTCGCTCCCGGCCGGATCAACCGTCGGAACCTCGAGCCTGCGCCGACAGGCGCAGCTCCTGGCATCGAGGCCGGATCTTCGCATCGAGCCGATGCGCGGCAACGTCGATACACGCCTGCGCAAGCTCGACGAAGGCCGGTATGCCGCCATCGTGCTGGCCAGCGCCGGCCTTGCAAGACTGGGCTGGGAAGGACGCATCACCCAGTACCTGCCGGACTCCCTGTGCCTGCCGGCCGTGGGTCAGGGCGCCATCGGCATCGAATGCCGGACCGGTGACACATCGATCCTTTCGCGCCTGGCCGCGCTCGAACATGCGCCGACCCGGGTGGCCGTGAACGCGGAGCGGGCTTTCTCGCATCGCCTCGGCGGGAGCTGCCAGTCGCCGATCGCAGCGCTTGCACAATTGCAGGCCGGGCAACTGCTGCTTTCGGGCCTGGTCGCAGAACCCGACGGCAGCCGGGTGTGGCGTGGCGCCATCAGCGGCGCCCCGGGCGATGCACGGGTCCTGGGCCGGCAGCTGGCGGAGCGGTTGCTCGGGCAGGGCGCGCAGGCTCTGCTCGAACGCCTGGACGGCTGAACCGCCATGCCCGCCGCAGCTCCTCTGCGCGGTACGGGAGTCCTGGTGACCCGGCCCGAACAGCAGGCGGATGGCCTGTGCCGGCTGTTCCAGTCGCGGGGCGCCAGCGTGTACCGGTTGCCGGCCATGAGCATCGTCGAGCATCCACAGCGAAGGCAACGACTGGCGGCGCAGCGCGACCAGCCGGATCCCGACCTCGTCATCTTCACCAGCGCGAATGCCGTGCGATTCGGCGAACCGGTTCTCGCGCAGCGACGCGATCTTGTGCTGGCGGCCATCGGGCCCGCCACGGCCCGCGCCCTGAATCAGGCCGGATACCGCATCGGCGTGCTGCCGGCGGCCGGGTTCGACTCGGAGGCGCTGCTGGCCATGCCGCGATTCGCGAACCTGTCCGGACAGCAGGTCCTTCTGGTCAAGGGAGAAGGCGGGCGCGAACTGCTCGAACGCGAACTCCAGGCACGCGGCGCCACCGTCCGCACCCTCGCCGTCTACGCGCGTCGGCCGGCCACCCCATCGCGCCAGAATCTCGAGCAGATCGAGCAGGCGTTCGATGCGGGGCAGATCCACCTGATCACTGCAACCAGTCTGGAACTGGCGCGCTACCTGCTGGAACTGGCTCCATCAGGCCTGCGCCGGCATCTGGAACGCACCGCCTGGATCACGCCTGGCACGCGAGTGAACGAGAGCCTGGCCGCTGCCGGCATCCGGGGTCCGCTCCTCGCTGCTGATTCCGCGGAAAATCAGGATCTGCTGGCCGCAGCGCTGCGCTGGCGATCCAGCGCATCGGGCGCGTAATCGAAGGAATCGAAATACAGCTGCCGCGCACCGCGGTCCGGAAACCCGCTGCGGATGGCCTCGATCATCGCCGGCGGCCCGGCCGCATAGACATCGTAGTCCTTCAGATCCGGGATCCTTCGCAGCACGGCTTCGTGCACCAGCCCGCGTTCGCCCCGCCACGATGCGTCGGGCTGCGAGAGCACCGGCTCGTAGTGCTCGATCATGCCTTGCTCGAGCAGCCCCTGCAGGCGCTCATGGGCATACAGGTCGCGCGCTTCGCGGCATCCCCAGTACAAATGCATCCGGCGCGCGAACCTCCGGTCGATGACATGACGCAGGATCGAATCCAGCGGAGCAAGCCCGGTTCCGCCGCCCACCAGCAGCATTGGTGCGGCCGAATCCCGGTAGTGGAACCGGCCCAACGGCCCTTCGATGTTCAGCAACCGGCTGGGAAGCGTCCCGTCGAACAGGGGTCCGGTGAATGCCCCGCCGCAGACTCGCCGGACGTGCAATTCCAGCAAGGGTGCACTGCCGGGCGCCGAGGCGATGGAAAACGCGCGACGCCGCCCTCCCGGCAGGATCACATCCAGATACTGACCGGCCTGGAAAGCGAAGTCCTCCACGATCGGCAGACGCAGCATCACGCGACGCACATCGTGCGAAAGGGCTTCGCAGTGCTCGATGCGCGCCGGGAGCCGGCGGATCGTCGTGTCAGCACTGGAGATCGGCAGGGCGATGTCGACTTCCAGATCGGTGCGTGCATGCGCTTGGCACAGCAGCACCATCCCCTGTGCGCGCTGTTCATCGTTCAACCCGAGCGTGATGCCCCGCGGGAAATGGCAGTCACCGCGGATCAGTCGCGCCGCGCAGCTGCCGCAATGGCCGCTCCGGCAGCTGTGCGGCAGGTTCAGGCCGGCGCAAAGCGCCGTCTCGAGCAGGGACCGGCCGGGGATGATGTCGAAATCGCGCCCCAGATTCGCGATGCGGAGTTTCAGGCCGGCTGGCTCTTGCGGCTGCCCAGCCATTCGAACACCGGCTTCCATTGTTTCCAGTCCGGCCAGGCCAGGTACTCGGGCAGCTCCAGCACGCCCAGGCCGCGCGAATAGGCTCGCACGTAGTTCTGCGCCTCGCGCAGACTCCCGAGGTAGGGCACCTTCAGCTTGTTCAGATACGCATCGAGTTCTTCGAAGATCAGGGTGTATTCGCGCACCCGGTTGGCGATGACTGCCAGTCGCGCCTGCTTGCGCGACACCTTGCCGATCTCGGTCAGTTCGGCCATGAAATGACCGCAGGCCTTGATGTCGATGCTCGAGGGCAGCACCGGCACGAGGATGGTTTCGGCGCGCCGGACCAGTTCATTGAGCTCGGTCCCATGCACGCGTGCCGGCGCATCGATGACCAGCACTTCGGTGTTGCGGGGCACGCTGCGCAGCCCCTCATCGAACGCTGCCACGCCATGAATCGCGGGAACATCGGCAGGGCGCTGCGCGAGCCAGTCGAGGCTCGTGCGTTGCGGGTCGTAATCCGCGATGCAGACATTCTGGCCTTCGTGCGCAAAGTGCACGGCCAGATTGGTCGCAATCGTGCTCTTGCCACATCCACCCTTCGAGTTCAGGACCATCACGTGACGCATGCGGACACCCCCGGGTTCTGGTTTGGTGTAAGGTAACGACTGATGACCGGCTTCCGCAACCCCTCGCGCGACGAGATCCACGCTTTTCTGCGGAAGATCCGCACCATCGCCGTGATCGGCCTGTCGGCGGATCCGGCCCGGCCCAGCCATGAAGTCGCACACGCCCTGCAGGGTTTCGGTTACACGGTGATTCCTGTCAACCCCTCGATCGACTCGGTGCTCGGGCTGCGCTGCTGGCCATCGCTCCAGGCCGCGGTCGAAGCCGGCAACGGGCCCATCGATCTGGTCGACGTGTTCCGGCTGCCTCGACATGTGCCACAGATCGTCGACGAGTGCATCCGGCTGCATCTGCCTGCATTGTGGCTTCAGGACGGCGTGATCGACGAGCCATCGGCGATGCGGGCGCGAGCGGCAGGCATGTTCACCGTCATGGATCGCTGCATCTACCGCGACCGTGCGGCGCTCGCGGGCGCAGGGCCCTTGGGCTATGCTTGAACCGATGCGGATCGAGTTCAAGAAGATGCATGGCCTGGGCAACGATTTCATCGTCCTCGACGCCCCGCCGCCATCCGCCTGGACCCCGGACCCGGCCCTCATCAGTGCCCTCGCCGACCGCCACACCGGCATCGGGTTCGATCAGGCTCTGCTGATCGAGCCGCCGCGTACGCCCGGGACCCGTGCCTTCTATCGAATCTTCAATGCCGACGGGAGCGAAGTGGAGCAATGCGGCAATGGCGTGCGCTGCGTGGCCGCGTTGTTGTACTCGCGGGACCCGGCAGCAGGGCGTGAATTCCAACTCGACAGCCCCGGCGGCCGCATCGGCGCGAGGATCGGTGAGGATGGGCTGGTATCCGTGGACATGGGTGTGCCGGATTTTGCTCCCGCATCCCTGCCGTTCAGCGCGCCGGCCGAAAGCAGCGTCTATCCGCTGAGCGTCAATGACCGGGAACTGGATATCGGCGCAGTGTCGATGGGCAATCCGCACGCGGTGCTGCAGGTGCCGGACATCGGGACGGCTCCGGTGGAACGGCTGGGCCCGGCCATCGAGCATCATCCGCGGTTTCCCCGACGCACCAATGTCGGGTTCATGCAGATCGTGGATCGCGGCCACATCAGGCTGCGCGTCCACGAACGGGGCGCGGGCGAGACGCGCGCCTGCGGCACTGGAGCCTGTGCCGCCGTGGCCGTTGGCCGCCGGCACGGACTGCTGGACGAAAACGTGGAAGTGTCGCTGAAGGGCGGCACGGTGATGGTTTCCTGGGCAGGCGGGTCGGCGCATCTGTGGCTGACGGGGCCGGCCGCCCGGGTATATGAAGGGACGATTGACCTGTGAGCAGAGTATTCAACCGGGAGATTCAACAATGAGCACTGGCCAGGCGCGTGGACTTGCCCCCTTGGCGCTCGATGATGCCAGCGTGGTCGAATACCTGCAGCGATCGCCGGAATTCTTCGAACGCAACAGCCAGATTCTCGACACGCTGCGCCTGCCGCACCGGCGCACGGCGGGCGCCACGGTGAGTCTGGTGGAACGGCAGGTGGAGGTGCTGCGTGAACGAAATGCACAGCTCGAGAACAGGCTGCATGTCCTGATCGAAGTGGCCCGAAGCAACGACACCCTGGCGGACCGCATCCATCGCCTGACACTGCGCCTGATCCGCACCGAAGGTCTGCCTGCAGCGATCGAGGCGATCGAGTCCTCGCTCCGTGAGGACTTCGAGGCCGTGCAATCCGTACTGGTGGCCTTCATCGAACCGGCCGGTCTTGCGCAGGAGTCCGGCAGATTCCTGCGGCTGTCGCGCAGGGACGATGCCGACATGAAGATGTTCGAATCGCTGTTCCAGTCCGGCAAACCCCGCTGCGGGCTGATCCGCGATACCCAGCGCGATTTCCTGTTCGGCAAGGACAATGTGGAAATAGGCTCGGCTGCTCTCACGCCGCTGGGCCACAAGGGGTCCCTCGGTGTGCTGGCGATAGGCGCAGCCGATGCGCAGCGCTTCACGCCGGGCATGAGCACCGATTTCCTGACCCGCATCGGGGAAATCGTCAGCATCGCCCTTCAACGCTGAGGAGCCGGCCTCACACGCCGGGCGGGACGTGCCGGAGGAATCGGACAGGCCAGACTCGCTGAGGGAACCTCTGGAGCGGTTCCTGGCGCACCTGCGCCTCGAGCGGGCGTTGAGTCCCCACACGAGCCTGGCTTACCGGCGGGATCTCGCCAGTTTCCTGGCCTTCTGCGCGCGCCGCAGGCTTGTCCAATGGCAGCAGATCGATCACGGCCACATCCGTGAATATGCCGCCGCCGAGCATCGAAGCGGCATCGGTGCGCGCAGCATCCAGCGGCGCCTCTCGGCCCTGCGAACCCTGTTCGGATTCCTGCAGCGCGAAGCGCTGGTACCGCGCAATCCCGCGATGGGTGTCAGCGCCCCGAAAGCGCCCAAGCGTCTGCCGGTGACGCTGGATGCGGACCAGATGGCGCGACTCCTGGAATTCCGCACCTGTGACACCCTGAGCTGCCGCGACAAGGCATTGATGGAGCTGTTCTACTCGTCCGGCCTTCGTCTGTCGGAGCTGGTGTCACTGGACCTTGCTGACCTCGACCTCGCGGACGCAACGGTCCGGGTGACCGGCAAAGGCAGCAAGACCCGCATCGTACCCGTCGGTCGTACGGCCCTGGTTGCCTTGCGGGCCTGGATATCCGAGCGCGCCAGCATGGCCCGGCCCGGCCAGGGTGCACTGTTCCTGGCGCGTGGCGGACGGCGTATCGGTGCGCGGGCCGTACAGGTACGCGTCGCGGCATGGGCACGCAGGCAGGGGATCGAAGTGCACCTGCATCCGCACCTGTTCAGGCATTCCTTCGCATCGCATCTGCTGGAGTCGAGCCAGAACCTGCGTGGAGTGCAGGAACTGCTGGGTCATTCCAGCATCGGCACGACGCAAATCTACACACATCTGGACTTTCAGCATCTGGCCAGGGTGTATGATGCGGCGCATCCTCGCGCGAAACGCCAGACTTGAAACGGTCATCCCCGCCCCCACGTCGCTGAAATCCATGACCCCCTCCCACGACCGCATCCACGGCACGACCATTCTTTCGGTCCGCCGCAACGGCAAGGTTGTCATCGGCGGCGATGGCCAGGTGACCCTGGGCAACAGCGTGATGAAATCAAACGCCCGCAAGGTGCGCCGCCTGTTCGAGGGCAAGGTGCTGGCGGGCTTCGCGGGCAGCACCGCCGACGCCTTCACCCTGTTCGAGCGTTTCGAGGGCAAGCTGGAAAAGTTCGGCAACCTGACCCGCGCGGCGATCGAGCTGGCCAAGGACTGGCGCACCGACCGGAGCCTTCGGCGCCTGGAGGCGCTGCTCCTGGTGGCCGATGCAGGCAACACCTATGTGGTGTCGGGCAACGGCGATGTCATCGAGCCCGAGCACGACCTGATCGCCATCGGCTCGGGCGGGGGCTTCGCCCAGGCGGCCGCACTTGCCATGATCCAGACCAGCGAGCTCACGGCGCGCGAGATCACCGAGCGCGCGCTGAACATCGCCGCCGACATCTGCATCTACACCAACCGCCACCTCACCATCGAGGAGCTGTAGCACCCGTTCGCGGGAGCCGGCCCCGTTTTTCCATGTCGCAAATGACTCCACGTGAAATCGTCGAGGAGCTCGACAAGCACATCGTCGGGCAGAAGGCCGCCAAGCGTGCCGTGGCCATCGCACTGCGCAACCGCTGGAGGCGCCAGCAGGTGCCGGAGAGCCTTCGAGCCGAGATCACGCCCAAGAACATCCTGATGATCGGCCCCACGGGAGTCGGCAAGACCGAGATCGCCCGGCGCCTCGCCCGCCTCGCCAGAGCGCCATTCATCAAGGTGGAGGCCACCAAGTTCACCGAGGTGGGGTATGTCGGGCGTGAGGTGGACTCGATCGTGCGCGACCTGATCGACATCTCGGTGAAGATGACGCGCGAGCTGGAAATGGAGAAGGTGCGGCACCGCGCCGCCGATGCGGCCGAGGAGCGCGCGCTGGATGCGCTGCTGCCGCGGCCGCGGTCGGACACGGATGATGCGCCGCGCGATGGCGACACCCGCCAGCGCCTGCGCAAGATGCTGCGCGAGGGGCAACTCGACGAGCGCGACATCGAGATCGAGGTGCGGGCGGTGCCCGTGGGTGTGGAGATCATGGCCCCGCCGGGCATGGAGGAGATGACCCAGCAGCTGCAGAGCATGTTCCAGAACCTGGGTTCCTCGCGCACGCGGGTCCGGAAGCTGAAAGTGCGCGAGGCCATGAAGCTGCTGGTGGACGAGGAGGCAGCCCGCATGATCAACGAGGACGAACTCAAGCTGCGTGCGGTGGAGAACGCCGAACAGAACGGCATCGTGTTCATCGACGAGATCGACAAGATCGCGCGGCGCCAGGAGACCGCAGGTGCGGATGTATCGCGCGAGGGTGTTCAGCGCGACCTGCTGCCACTGGTGGAAGGCTGCACCGTCAACACGAAATACGGCACCGTCAAGACCGACCACATGCTGTTCATCGCCTCGGGAGCATTCCACATGTCCAGGCCCTCGGACCTGATCCCCGAGCTGCAGGGGCGGCTCCCCATCCGCGTGGAACTGGATCCATTGGCAGTGCAGGACTTCGTGCGCATCCTGACCGAGCCCGATGCCTCGTTGTGCAAGCAGTACCAGGCCCTGCTGGCCACCGAGGGTGTCACCCTGGAATTCACGGATGACGGCGTGCGAAGGCTGGCCGAAGCCGCCTTCGAGGTCAACGAGCGCACCGAGAACATCGGCGCGCGCCGCCTGCACACCGTGATGGAGCGGCTCCTGGAGAACATCTCCTTCGATGCCTCGGACCGGGAAGGCACCCGGGTGCTCATCGATCGATCCCATGTGGACGCCAGCCTCGGTGAGCTGGTCCGCGACCAGGATCTCTCACGATACATCCTGTGAACCCCGGCCCATGAACCCGAAACCCACCGCAATCCGGCTGCGCACCGTCTCGAAGCTCCTGCAGGTCGAATTCGCCGACGGCACCTGCTTCGATCTGCCGTTCGAGTACCTGCGGGTGTTCTCGCCTTCGGCGGAAGTGCGCGGCCACGGTGGCGGTGAGGGCATCCTGCAGTTGAACAAACAGGACGTGTCGATCAAGGCGGTGGAGCCCACCGGCAATTATGCCGTCCGGCTGATTTTCGACGACGGCCATGATTCTGGCCTTTATACCTGGGGCTACCTGCATGATCTGGGCCTGAATCAGCGCGCCAGATGGGCGCGGTATGTCGAGCGCTGCGCCGCCGCCGGTCATCCCCGCTAGACCACGCATCCCTGCCGCATGCGTCGCGGCCGCAGACGCGCTAATCTTGCAGCCATGAACCGCACCACCGATTTCGGATTCCAGACTGTCGATTGGCACGACAAGGCCGCGAAGGTCCGCGCCGTATTCGAATCGGTGGCCGGCAGGTACGACATCATGAACGACCTGATGTCGTTCGGCGCCCACCGGTTGTGGAAGCGTTTTGCCCTGTCGCTCACCGGCCTGCGCGCCGGACAGTCCGCGCTGGACGTGGCCGGCGGCACGGGCGATCTGGCCATCGGCATGGCTTCCCGGGTCGGAAAGTCGGGCACGGTGGTGCTCTCGGACATCAATGCGGCCATGCTGGACCAGGGGCGCGACCGCAGCATCGATGCGGGGTGCGCGGGTGTGGTCCACTGCTGCCGGGCCAATGCCGAATGCCTGCCGTTCGCATCCGACAGCTTCGACTGCGTGACCATCGGCTTCGGTCTGCGCAACGTCACCGACAAGCCGGCCGCGCTTGGCTCGATGCTGCGGGTCCTCAAGCCCGGCGGGCAATTGCTGGTGCTCGAATTCTCCAAACCCGTGGCACCGGGCCTTGCACCCCTGTACGACCAGTATTCCTTCCGCGTGCTGCCACTGCTCGGTCGACTGGTGGCCCATGATGCTGCGAGCTACCAGTACCTGGCCGAATCCATCCGCATGCATCCGGATCAGGAAACGCTGCTCGCGATGATGCGAGAGACCGGCTTCGGCCAGGCGAGGTATCACAACCTGTCCGGTGGCATCGTGGCGGTCCACCGCGGCTACAAGGTCTGATGTGGGTGCAACGCCGACCTGGCTCGCCTCGGTCGAGGCCGTGCTGAACCGCGAACTGGCGGCCAGCCCGAAGGCAAGGGCGCTGGCCGCGGGCCTCGAAGGCCGGTCATTGAGCATCACCGCCAGCGAAATCATGACCGTACGCACCACCGTCGTATTCGGGCGGCTGATGCTCGCCAGTGATGCCGCGAGGCCATCCGGGCCGGATGCTGCGACATCCGCCGGACAATCCCCTGGCGCGGACGCCCGCATCGAGGGCTCGCCATTTGCGCTGCTGGCCCTGTTCAATCAGTCCGCGGCCAACCCTTCCGCCAGTCGCGCGGTGCAGATCCGTGGCGATGCAGAGGTCGCCAGCCGCTTCCAGACGCTGTTCAGGGCCCTGAAGCCCGACCTCGAGGAACTGGCCGCACAACGCCTCGGAGACCTGCCAGCCCACACCCTGGCGCGGCTATCGAGGTCCGCCCTTGGCTGGGCGCGCGAGGCGATTCAAACCGGCCGGCGCAACGTGGCCGAATACCTGGTCGAGGAGAGCCGCGACCTGGTCAACCGCACGGAGCTCGATGAGTTCCTGCGCGGTGTCGACCAGGCGCGCGAGTCGGCTGACCGGATCGAAGCGCGGCTGTCGCTGCTGGAGCGGCGCAGGGTGGCATCCTGATGCGCATGCGCGTGGCATGGCGGCTGCTCGGCATCCAGCGGGCGCTGGTGCGGCATGGCCTCGATGAATACGTGCGCGAGACCCACCTGTTCCGCCCGGTGCGATTCCTGCTGCTGATGTCCCCCTGGACCTGGTTCCAGCGCACCCGGGGATCCAGCCGCGGCGAGCGGCTGCGGCTCGCTCTGGAGGAACTCGGTCCCATCTTCGTCAAGTTCGGGCAAGCGCTGTCCACCCGCCCGGATCTGCTGCCGGCCGACATCGCCACCGAACTGGCCAGGCTCCAGGATCGCGTGCCTCCCTTCCCGGCTGAGCAGGCTCAGGCGGCGATCGAAGCTTCCCTGGGTGGCCCCGTGGAGAATTTCTTCGACGACTTCCAGCCCACAGCCGTCGCCGCCGCATCCATCGCCCAGGTGCACGCGGCCCGCCTGAAGGACGGGGCCGAAGTGGTCGTGAAGGTGCTGCGGCCCGGCATGCACGAAGTCATCCGCCGCGACATCGAGGTACTGCACGCACTGGCCGATCTGGCCGATCGCTACTGGTCGGGGTCGCGGCGCCTGCGCCCCCGGGAAGTCGTGGCCGAGTACGAAAAGACCGTATTCGACGAACTCGACCTGATGCGCGAGGCCGCCAACGCGGCGCAGCTCAAGCGCAACTTTGCCGGGTCCTCACTCCTGTACGTGCCGCGCGTGTACTGGGATCTGTGCCGGCGGGACGTGATGGTGATGGAGCGCATCCACGGCATCATCATCAGTCACGTCGAAGAGCTCAGGGCGCACGGCACCGACATGGCACGCCTGGCGGAAAATGGCGTGGAGATCTTCTTCACCCAGGTCTTCAGCCACAACTTCTTTCATGCCGACATGCATCCCGGCAACATCTTCGTGCAGGTGGACGACCCGCAGAACCCGCGCTACGCCGCGGTGGACTTCGGCATCGTCGGCACGCTCCAGGAACGTGACCAGCATTATCTGGCCGAGAATTTCATGGCCTTCTTCGAGCGCGACTACCGGCGCATCGCACGGCTGCACATCGAGTCGGGCTGGGTGCCACGCGGCACCCGGCTGGATGAGCTGGAGTCCGCGGTGCGTACGGTGTGTGAACCGATCTTCAACAAGCCGCTGGCCGAGATCTCCTTCGCGCAGGTGCTGTTGCGGCTGTTCGAGACGGCACGCCGCTTCGACATGCGCATCCAGCCCCAGCTCATCCTGCTGCAGAAGACGCTCCTGAACATCGAGGGCCTGGGCCGCCAGCTGTACCCGCAGCTCGACCTGTGGAAAACCGCGCACCCGGTGCTGCGCAAATTCCTGCGCGACCGGATCAGTCCATTGACGCTGGCGCGGCAGCTTCGCCATCAGTTGCCCGACCTGGTGCAGGCCGCGAAGCTCCTGCCGGTCGTGTTCCAGAACATCACCCGCGAAGCCGCTGAAGGGAGGTTCGCGCTGTCGGTGCAGTCTCCGGGACTGTTGGAACTGCGCGAGGAACTGCGGCGCGGTCGACGGCGTCGCGATGGCGTGCTCCTCGGCGCGGTCATCTGGCTTGGCGGGGCCACCTCGCTCGTGATCTTTCCCTGGCTGCCGCTGCTGGGCTGGGGTCTGATGATCCTCGGCACCGGTGTGGCGGTGTACCGGCTGCGTGCGCATCGCGAGTCCGCATGAACCTCCCCTGCCGCAGCTTCGACATGCCGCACCACCTTTCACCCCGCGCGCATCTGCTCTCCAATGGCCGGTACTCGGTGATGATCAGCGCGGCAGGCTCGGGATATTCGCGCTGGCGAGATCTGGCCGTGAGCCGCTGGCGCGAGGATCCCACTTGCGATGACTGGGGTCAGTACCTGTACCTGCGCGATATCGGCAGCGGACTGGTCTGGTCAGCGGGCTTCCAGCCCGTCGGCCGCGAGCCGGCCAGCTATCGCGCGCAGTTCCACCCGGGGCATGCGCTGATCGAGCGTCTGGACGGGTCCCTGCATTCTTCGCTCACGGTATTCGTGGCCTGCGACCGTGATGCCGAGGGCCGGCGCCTGGTCATCGAAAACCGCGGCGAGCGGACTCGTGAGATCGAACTGACCAGCTACCTGGAGCTGGCCCTGGCGCCACCGGGCGCAGACGCTGCCCATCCGGCATTTTCGAAAATGTTCGTGCAGACCGAACATGTCGAGGAAGGTGGCATCCTGCTGGCCCACCGGCGACCCCGGGATCCAGCCGAAGTCCCGTTGTGGGCGGCGCAGCTGTGCCTCGGCGAAGGAGAGCTGATCGGCGAGGAAGGTTACGAGACGGATCGCGCTGAGTTCATCGGTCGCGGGCGCACCCTGCGTGACCCGCAGGCCGTGCACGCGTCAAGGCTGGGCGGACACACCGGTACGGTGCTCGATCCGGTGTTCAGCCTGCGCCGCTCCTTTCGCATCGCGCCTGGCGCAACGGCTTCCTTCACGATATGGACCCTGGTCGCACCCACGCGTGAGACCGCACTGGAGCTTGCCCGCCAGCACCGGGATGCGGGCCTGTTCGGGCGTTCGCTCGGTGCGTCCATCGAGGCCAGCGGTCGGAATTTGCGGGAATCCGGAACAAGCACCGGGCAAGCGGGCCTGTATCAGCGTCTCGCCAATCACATCCTGTATGCCGATGCATCGCTGCGCGCACCGGAGCCGGTACTGGCCGCAAATCCGGGTGGCGCCCGGTTGCTCTGGGCCCATGGCATTTCCGGGGATCTGCCCATCGTGCTCGCACGCATTTCCAGCCGCGCCGAGCTGCCTTTGGTGCAGGAGCTCCTGCGGGCACACCGATACTGGAGGTCGAAGCTCCTGGACGCGGACCTGGTGATCGTGAATGAAGGAGAGGCCGATGGGGCGCTGCATCCGGCGCTGGCGGCGGCAACGGGCGCGGATCCGGCGGACTGCAGCGGGACGGGCCTGAGTGGCCGCGTGTTCCTGCTGCGCGATTCGCAGTTGCAGGAGGATCAGCGCGGCTGCCTGCAGGCCGCAGCACGTGCGGTGATCTGTGGCTCCAGCGGGAGTCTCGATGCCCAGGTGAAGGAAAGCCCGGCCTGTGAGGCCTCCATCCGGTCCCGCCCGGTCGATGCGCCGGATGTCGCTCCCAGCCTGCCGCTGGAACCGGCGGCTGCGGACCGCCCCGGTGAGCGCGAACCGCTGGAATTTTCCAACGGCCTGGGCGGGTTCACACGTGATGGCACCGAGTACCTCACCCGGCTCGAAGGCTCAGCCTCCACGCCTGCACCCTGGGTCAACGTCATCGCCAATCCGCATTTCGGATTCCTGGTTTCGGCTCAGGGAGGCGGCAACACGTATTCGGTGAACTCCCGTGAATACCAGATCACGCCGTGGTCGAATGATCCTGTGAGCGAGACGCCGGGCGAGTGCTTCTATATCCGCGATCAGGATGACGGCGCTCTCTGGTCTCCCACTGCTCTTCCCGTCCGGGTTCCGGGATCCAGCTACCGATGCTGGCATGGCCAGGGCTGCACGCGGTTCGAAAATGACGCTCACGGCATCGCCAGCCAGATGCTGCAGTTCGTGGCGATCGGGGATCCAGTGAAGATCACGCGCCTGCGCCTGTCCAACCATTCGCCGCGATCACGCCGCCTTTCGGTGACCGGATATCTGGACTGGGTGCTGGGCGATCAGCGCCAGAAGTTGGCCATGTTTCTGGTGACAGGCCAGGATGAACACACCGGTGCGTTGTGGGCGCGCAATCCCTGGAACATGACCATCCCGGGCCGGACCGCATTCTTCGATCTGAGTGGCCGGCAGCAGTTCCTCACCACGGATCGCCGTGAATTCCTGGGCCGTCACGGAACCCTGGCAGCGCCCCTGGCATTGACCACCGGCAAACCTCTGTCGAACCGCACAGGGGCTGGCCTGGATGCCTGCGCGGCATTGCAGGCCGAGGTGACGCTTGCGCCCGGCGAGAGCCATGATTTCGTGTTCCTGCTGGGCGATGCGGAATCGGATTCCAGAGCAAGGGAGCTGGTGCTGCGCTATCGCGGGCTGGATGCGCAGGCCGTGCTGGCCGAAGTCAGGCGTTTCTGGGATGACACACTTGGAGTGGTGCAGGTCCGCACACCGGAACGATCACTGGATCTGCTCCTGAACCGATGGCTGATGTACCAGACCCTGGTGTGCCGGCTGTGGGCCCGCGCCGGCTTCTACCAGGCAAGCGGTGCCTACGGATTCCGTGACCAGCTGCAGGATGTCATGGCGCTGTGCCTGAACAAGCCGCAGTGGACCCGCGAACATCTGTTGCGTGCGGCCGCGCGGCAGTTCGAGCCCGGGGACGTTCAGCACTGGTGGTTGCCCTCCTCCGGTCTCGGAGTGCGCACGCGCATCGCCGACAATCGCATCTGGCTGCCGTACGTCACGGCGCACTACCTGCAGGTCACCGCCGATACAGCGGTATTGAACGAAACAGTCGGATTTCTCGGCGGCGCACCGCTCCGTCCGGATCAGCATGAGGAAGTCACGGTGCCGCCACTGTCCGGCGCCTCCGCCACCCTGTTCGAGCATTGCGCACGGGCGCTGGACATCAGCCTGGAAACCGGGGCTCACGGCCTGCCCCTGTTCGGCACCGGCGACTGGAACGACGGCATGAACCGGGTCGGCATGCAGGGGCGTGGCGAGAGCGTATGGATGGCGTGGTTCCTTCACGCGACCCTGCTGCGCTTCGCTCCGATCGCCGAACAGCGCGGCGAGCAGGCCCGCGCCGCTCGCTGGCGCGCACATGCGCAGCGGCTGAGCCAGGCCGTCGAGAGGGAGTCCTGGGATGGAGGCTGGTATCGGCGCGGCTACTATGACGACGGCACGCCGCTGGGCTCGCACGACAGCGTGGAATGCCGCATCGATTCAATAGCCCAGTCCTGGGGCGTGATCAGCGGCGCCGCCGATCCGCAGCGGGTGGCCGTGGCGATGGAAGCGGTGAATTCACGGCTGGTGGACCGCGACAACGCGCTGATCCGGCTGTTCACGCCTGCCTTCGACCGCGCGCCGCAGGATCCGGGCTACGTGAAAGGCTATCCGCCCGGACTTCGGGAAAATGGCGGCCAGTACACCCACGGCGCCATCTGGAGCATCCTGGCATTCGCGATGCTGGGCGATGGGGATCGGGCCGGCGAGCTGTTCCGCCTGATCAATCCGGTCCTGCATGGCGCCGAGGAAGCCCGCATGCGCACCTGCAAGGTCGAGCCCTACGTGGTGTGTGCGGATCTGTACACGGCGCCCGGACATGAAGGCCGGGGAGGCTGGACCTGGTACACGGGCTCCGCCGGCTGGATGTACCGCACGGCGCTGGAGAACATGCTCGGTCTCACCGTGCAGGGAGATGACCTGCATCTTGACCCTTGCGTGCCACGCACCTGGCGCGAGTACGGGATCGACTATCGCCATGCCGGGACCCTGCACCGCATCCGGATCAGCAATCCGCAGGGCGTATGCCGCGGGATCCGCGAGTGCCGTGTCGATGGCGCCAGTCTGCCGCTGCAGGAGGGCCGCGCCGTCGTGGCGGCATGGCGCGACGGCCGCACCCACAGTATCGATCTCACGCTGGGTTGAGGCCTGGCCCTGCCCCTCAGGGCGCCGGCTTCGGCGCATCGACCAGCCGGGCAACCAGGATCTTGACGATGGCATTCACCGGCACGTATCGCAGCAACTGGCGGGTCTTCGAAGGCGAGATGGCGAACAACGCGACGGCCAGGGCCAGCAATCCTCCGGTGCCGGCGCCCCGCTTCAGAAGCCGCATGGTGAGGCTCCGCGGAAATCTGCGCTCGCCCTGCCCGTCTTCCGATCCGCGGGTTTCATCCTCGGGTTCGAACAATGCCAGCAGTTCGGCACGGCTGCGGGCCAGCCGGATCTCGGGCGACTCGCGGATCGGATCCTGGACGCTCATGGCGAGATTCCCCGTTGACCGGCGGCGCTCTGCCGCGCCGGGCCGGATGCCGCTGACGGACCCGCGACCGGCTCAGCCGGAGCAGGCGGTGTAGCCGGCGCAGGTTCAGGTTCCCCTTCGAGCAGATGATCGAGGATCGCCCGGTCCTTTTCCCATTCCGCTCCGGCGCGGCTGAACAGGCGCGCATCCTCGTCCCGCCCCGACAGCGCCGCCGTCAAGGCACCCGCAATGAGCAGCAGGAAAACGCCCAGCAACGACAGGATAGCCGTCATTCGATGCGGCGTGTCCCACCACAGGGCCACCACGACGATGCAGATCATCGCCAGCGCAAACCACGCGCCGACCAGGGCCACCGCCCATGCGAGCAGGCGGATGGCCGCGCGGCGCCGGTACCTGCGCAGATCCGCAGCGGCCAGTTCGGCGTATGCAAGGAGGTGCCGAAGCAGTATCGGGACTGCCTTCGGCAGCGCCCACCAGGCTCTCATGCGCCGGACCGGATGGCGGGTCAGGAGCGGCGAGCCGCCAGGAACCCGATGGCCACGCCCACCAGGGCGGCGATGCCCAGTGCCTGCCAGGGATTCTCCCGCACGTAGTCGTCGGCGCCGACAGCAACCTCCTTCGCGTGGTGCCGCACCCGGTTTGCGCCATCGCTCAGCGCCTCCTTCACCGAGGCGACCGAGTCACTCAGGCGATCGCGTATGCGCGCCACTTCCGGGTCCTTGATGTCTGCCACCCGGGAGACGATTTCCTCGACATCGTCGATGAAATCCCTGAACTCTCCGCCGGCGGAATCCCTGGCCTGGCGCACGCGCTCGCTCAGCTCTTCCTTCAGCCGGCGGGCGCCGTTGCGTGCATGGCTGCTGGCGGTGTCAAAAGTGCTTTCCATGATGAAGTCCTCCGACGCTGTGGATACCGGTTGGGTACGACCGGAAAGTCAAAAGTTCCCGAACAGGATGCATTGTGACACACTGCCATTCGGTGAAGATCTTCGGGATCACATTCGACGACCAGCGACGCTGGGCGCTGTTCCTGCCCCCGCTGTTGCTGATCGCCTTTCTTGCCGGGCTGTTCGTGCTTGCCTTCGAGGGCCAGTCACGACTCGAGTCGGCCAACCTGCTGGTGCAGCAGTCTGATCAGCGCCGTCAGGGGCTTTCGGACCTGCAGAATCTGCTGCTGGCGGCAGAGTCCGCACGGCGCGGCTACCTCATCACCGGGCAGAAGCAGGATTTGACGCCCGCGGAGCTGCTCGAGGAGCGCGCCGGCTCGATCCTCGGCAGAATCAACGAAAACTACCGGGACGATGTCACTGCCACCCAACTCCTGCGCCAGCTGCGTCTGGCGACGGGCAAGAAGATGGGCGAGCTGGGTGCCAGCATCGCCCTTGCCGACCGGCAGGGAAGCGTTGCCGCCATGCAACTGATGCGCACCGGTGAAGGTGCCCGGTATCTGGATGAAATCCGCAACATCATCTCCACCCTCATGTCGCGGGAAATGACGACACGGACGGCAGCCATTGCCCGCTGGAGATCGGATCTGGTCCTGTCCCGCTGGATCAGCGGCGCGGGCGTGCTGTTCAACGTCCTGCTGGTGTTGCTGGCCATGCGGCTGGTCATGAGCGAAATGCAGCGCAGGTCAAGGCAGGCAGCCGATCTCAATTCGCAGAATCAGCGGCTGGAAGACCAGGTTGCCGCACGCACCCGGGATCTGGCGGCCCTCTCGACCCATCTCCAGGCGGTCTCGGAGCAGGAAAAGCACACCCTGTCGCGCGAACTGCACGATGAACTCGGAGGCCTGCTGGTTTCGGCGCGCATGGATGCTTCATGGCTGGAGCGCAAGCTGGCAATCGAGGATCCTGCGGTCCGGCAGAGGTTCAAACGCATCCAGGACTCCCTCGCGGCGGGTGTCGATCTCAAGCGCCGGGTCGTCGAGGGTCTGCGGCCAACACTGCTGGACAACATGGGCCTGATCGCCGCCCTGCGCTGGCAGGTCAAGGAGTCCTGCTCGCGCGCCAACCTCCGATGCACCGAACGGTATCCTGACCAGGAGTTGCCGCTGTCCCCGCAGGCCGCCATCGCCATCTTCCGTACCGTCCAGGAATCCCTGACCAACATCGTCAAGCATGCCGGCGCCAGCCATGTGGACATCGCGGTGGAAGTGATCGGCGTGGATCTGTTCATTCAGGTCGCGGACGATGGCAGGGGACTGACCCCGGAGCAGTTGAGATCCCTGGGCTCGCACGGCCTGGCCGCCATGCGTCATCGCATCGAGGCGCTGGGCGGCTGGTTCGGGATCGCGAACCCGGGTCCCGGGGGTGTGGTGATCCGTGCGCGCATTCCGCTGGGCCGGATCATGGACCAAGCGCAGTTCCACGACACCTGAGTCAGCCAGCCGGCTGCAAGCCCTCTGCAATCTCGTTCAATACATCGGGAATGCGGTCGCAGTCACGAGCCTTGTCGAGGAAGTACCCGGCGCCCAGCGCCAGCGCTGCACTCTTGTACTCCGGCAGGTCATAAGTGGTCAGGACGACAATCCTGGGGCGTGTCTTTTCGCCGGCCAGTGCCCGCAACACACCGAAGCCGGTGCCCTGCCGCAGTCTCAGGTCCAGAATCACGACATCCACGGACTCGCCCTTGAGGCGCGCCACCGCATCGTTCTCGTTGTCGACGGTGCCGACGAGATCGATGTCCGCAATCTGGCTGATCACCTCCGACAGGCGCTCGACCAGGAGCTTCGAGTCCTCGACCAGCAACAGTTTGAGCGGAGTCGGCATGTCAGCAGCGCAGGGCGTTCACTGGATGATGCCGTTGCGCAGAGCGTAAGAGGTCACATCGGCATTGGACCTGAAACTCATCTTCTCCAGGATGCGGCTGCGGTAGGTACTCACGGTTTTCACGCTCAACGACAGTTCATTCGCAATCTGAGACACACCACTTCCGCCCGCGATCTTGCAGAATATCTGGAATTCGCGGGCCGACAGGCACGCATGCAAGGGGCGATCCGGATCGCCATCCAGGTCCGATACCAGGATCTGCGCCAGGGCTGCGCTGACATAACGCCGACCCGACAGAACGGTGTGTACCGCCTTGACCAGTTCCTCCGGTTCACTGTCCTTGGGCAGGTACCCACTGGCTCCGGCCCGCAGCACGTTCACTGCATACTGCTGCTCGGGGAGCGCCGACAGGATCAGCACCTTCACCGTCGGATGTCCGGTGCGGATGTGCCGCAGGATATCCAGGCCGCTGCGGTCAGGCATGAAGATGTCGAGGAGCACCAGGTCCCAGGTGCCGCTGCGCAGCTTGTCCAGGGTCTCGGTGCCGGAGGAAGCCTCGCCGATCTCCCGGATGGCAGGTTCATCCACGAGAAACTGCCGCAGGCCGGCGCGCACCACCGCATGATCGTCTGCGATCAGGACTCCCGCCGGCTGCGATACAGGTGCACTCCTCATCAGGGGTCAGCCGCCGGCCACATGGGACTCGTTACGCGCGTAGGCATGGAGTTTGTTATACAGCGTTTTCAGGCTGCACCCCAGCGTATCCGCGGCACGGCGCTTGTTTCCGTGGAAATGCTGCAGGGTCGCCTCGATCAATGAACGTTCCGCCTGGTCGATGCTCGACCCCACCCGGATCTCGAGCCTGCCAGGATCATGGCCGGCATCATGCCGGGCAATCAATGGTGAAAGCTCGATCAGATCATCGCAGAGCGCGAACGCCCGTGCGATGCAGCTCCGCAGTTCACGCGCGTTGCCGGGCCACTCGTTCGTCACCATCAGGTCACGCGACCTGGCCGAGAAGCGCTTGTCACGGGCCTCCCGTGCATTCATTTCCTCGAGGAAATGCTCTGCCAGCACTATCACATCCGCACCGCGCTCGCGCAGCGCCGGCACCTGCACCAGGAACACCGCAAGACTGTACAGGATGTCCTCGCGAAGCAGCCCCTGACGCGCCAGTTGCATCGGACATCGGGTCGAGGCGGCGATGATGCGCACATCAGGGCTGATTTCCGTGCTGCCGCCGATCCGGTGATAGCGCCCCGTATCCATGGCATTGAGCAGCCGGCCCTGGGTCTGCGGCGGCATGCCGGCGATTTCGTCCAGAAACAGGCTGCCGCCAGCCGCACGCTCCAGTGCGCCTGCATGAACGCGCCGGATGCCGTCGACATCGGTCTGTTCCGACCCGAACAAACCGGCTTCGATCTCCCCGGGCGGCAGGACATCACAATTGAGTCTCACGAACGGCCCCTGTGATCTGGGACTGCTGGCATGGATCAGACGAGCGACGAATTCCTTGCCGGCCCCGCTTTCACCCGTGATCAGCACGCCCGCGTCGGTCGGCCCGGCCCTCGCGACCACCCGGCGCAGTTCGGCAGTGGCAGGCGAGTCACCCAGCAGGGCTGGCTGAGGAGGTGATTCGATCCGGAACGCATGCTTCAGGACTTTGGCATTCATGTGGCATCAGGCTCCATCATCGTGTGGCATCGAGGTCAGCGGACGACTCCTGATTTTCCGTCCCGCGGGTCCCGGAGCCAAGCGCAGGGCACTACAGCTGTCATCGGACAAATGGTGATGGGCTGTCGGTATTCATCCTACATGCCGGTCGCAAGCGCTCTTCACCCCAGAAGCACATGCAGGCATGATGCGATCGTGCCCACCACCCGACGAAAGACCCCTGCCCGCAGACCCGCGAAGCGGCGGCCCGGAAAGCTGGCACCGGCGGCCCGAACCCGTGGCCTGTCGGCTGCCGAGGTCGTGCTGTCACTGGATGATCCGGGGCTGGCCGATCTGATCCGGCAGGTCGATGCCGCCGGTGGTGCGCCCATCGGGGCCTATCGGGAACCCCTGTCCGGCCGCCCGCTGCTGTTGGCCTGCCTGCCCTTCAGCGCCATTCAACCCACTCCGTTCCAGCGCGACCTCTCACCCACCCATGCCACACGTCTCGCGGGCGCCATCGAGTCGGCGGGAGCATTCCTCGACCCCCTCATCGTCGTGCGAGGCGAGGAGGGTCGATTCTGGACGCCGAATGGCCGCCATCGGCTGGCCGCAGCCAAGGTGCTGGGTCTTGCGCAGATCACCGCGCTGATTTCTCCGGATGAGTCGCTTTCCTACCGGATTCTTGCGCTCAATACGGAAAAGGCTCACAACCTCAAGGACAGGAGCCTGGAGGTGATCCGGATGGCGCGCAGTCTTGCCGCCCGGGAGCCGACCCGCAAGGAATCAGCGTTCGCACCGCAGTTCGAGTCTGCGGACCTGCTCACCCTCGGCATCCTGTACGAAAAGAATGCGCGCTTCGGCGGCGGTGCCTATGGTCCCTTCCTGAAAAAGGTGGACCGGTTCAGCGAGCGCACCCTGCCCGTTGCCCTGCGTGAGCGCGCCGGCTTCGCTGCGCGCCTCGGACAGATTGATGCAGGGGTCAAGGGCATCGTCGACGCCCTTCAGAAGCGGGGCATGAAGTCGCCATACCTCAGGAACTACGTGGTCGCGCGCATCAACCCCGTGCGGTTTCACAAGACAAAGCCCGGCGATGCCAGGCCCGCCATGCCCATGGCGCAGGCGCTGACCCGCATGGCCGCCGCGGTGCGCAAGTTCGACCTGGAGAAGGTGTCGATGGGCGACGTCGCGTGGGTTGCCGCGGGTGCCGAGAGCGCGGACTGAGCGGGCATTCCCGCAGTTACCTTGTCATGCCGTTCATCGAAAACGACCCCTGGCGGGCGCAATACTTCGAGGATATCGAGTGCCCCGAACACATCGTCATTCCCACCGACGATCCGCTCGCGTATCGCCTTTTTCCCGAGCATCGCTGGATCTACGATCGACTGCGAGTGGCGCGGTCCCAGGGTCTGGCGTGCGGCCTGCGCGAACAGCCGCCACCTGGTTACCCGGTGTTCTGCAAGCCCATTGTCAATCTCTCGGGCATGGGGATCGGCATCCACGTGCTGCGCAATGCGGACGAATTTCGCGAGCACTGCGTGCCGGGCCATTTCTGGATGCCACTGTTCGAGGGCGATCATGTCAGCACCGACATCGCCCTGCTGCGCGGCGAGCCGCTCTGGCACCGCCACTCGCAGGGTATTCCGGGCGAAGCGGGCACGTTCGACTACTGGGTGATCGAAGCAGACACGCCGCGCGCTGCGCTCACACGAACCTGCCTCGACTGGGCGCGCGAGAATCTTCGCAACTACACCGGACTTGCAAACATCGAAACCATCGGTGGACACATCATCGAAGTGCACCTGCGCTTCGCCGATCAATGGCCCGATCTGTATGGGCCTGGCTGGCTGCAGGCCGTGGTGGGCCTGTATGCGCAGGGCACCTGGGCGTTCGACGCGGCTCAGCCTCGCGAGGGCTTCAGTGTTGCCCTGTTCGGGCCACACGGTTCGCGATTCAGACACCCGCCGGCCTCACTCGTGCAGGACATCGTGAACCGCACCGCCATCAGCAGCGTGCAGATCACCTTCCATGAAGACCGGCGCAACGACGAGCATGCCATGCCACCCGGCGGCTTCCGGCTCGCCATCGTCAACGGTACCGATCTTGCCGCCGGGATGAAGGCGCGCGATGACTTGCGCCAGGCCTATTTCAATCCGAGTGCCTTCCTCACCCCGTCGCCATAGGCCGGGTCGGCCTTGCTGCAATGGTCGATGTGTCGGCGCTTGATGGCCTCCGGCGCATCGCCCATCGCCCGCGCCGTGTTTTCGAACAGGATCTGCTGCTGCGCCGCGCTCATCAGCCTGAACAGCGCACCGGGCTGTGAAAAATAGTCGGCGTCGTCGCGATGATTCCAGTGATCGGCTGCCCCCTCGACTGACAGCGGCGGTTCGCGGAAGTCCGGCTGTTCCTGCCATTCACCGTAGCTGTTCGGCTCGTAGCCCAGCGTACCGCCGTAGTTGCCATCCACGCGCATCTGGCCATCGCGATGGTAGGCATGGAACGGGCAGCGCGGCTTGTTCACCGGGATCTGGTGGTGGTTGACGCCGAGGCGGTACCGCTGCGCATCGCCGTAGGAGAACAGGCGCGCCTGCAGCATCTTGTCGGGGGAAAACCCGATGCCGGGCACGACCTGCGCCGGATTGAATGCGCTCTGTTCGACGTCCGCGAAGAAATTCTCCGGGTTCCTGTTCAGCTCCATGACGCCGACCTCGATCAGCGGATAGTCCTTGTGCGGCCAGACCCTGGTCAGGTCGAAGGGATTGTAGGGCACCTTGCCCGCATCCTTCTCCGGCATGATCTGCACGAGCAGGGTCCATTTCGGGAATTCGCCGCGTTCGATGGCTTCGAACAGGTCACGCTGATGGCTTTCGCGATCCTTGCCGATGATGGTTTCGGCTTCGGCGTCCGTGAGATTCCTGATGCCCTGCCGGGTGCGGAAGTGGAACTTCACCCAGTAGCGCTCGTTTGCGGCATTGATGAAGCTGAAGGTGTGCGAGCCGAAGCCGTGCATGTGGCGGTAGCTCGCCGGAATGCCACGGTCGCTCATGACGATGGTGACCTGATGGAGCGCTTCGGGCAGGCTGGTCCAGAAATCCCAGTTGTTCCGCGCAGCATGTTGGTGCGGGTCCGCTTGAGTTGTTGGAGCGCTTCGGGCAGGCTGGTCCAGAAATCCCAGTTGTTCCGCGCACTGCGCATGTTGGTCCGCGGGTCGCGCTTGACAGCGTGGTTCAGGTCCGGGAACTTCAGCGGATCACGCAGGAAGAACACCGGCGTGTTGTTGCCGACCAGGTCCCAGTTGCCCTCCTCCGTGTAGAACTTGAGGGCAAAGCCGCGGATGTCCCGTTCGGCATCCGCCGCACCGCGCTCGCCGGCCACGGTGGTGAAGCGCGCGAACAGTTCGGTCTTCTTCCCGACACTGGCGAAGATCTTCGCCCGGGTGTATTTCGTGATGTCCTTCGTCACGGTGAAGGTGCCGAAGGCACCCGACCCCTTGGCGTGCATCCGGCGCTCGGGAATCACTTCCCGGTCGAAGTGCGCCAGTTTCTCGAGCAGCCACACGTCCTGCAGCAGCGCGGGACCGCGCGGGCCGGCCGTCAGGATGTTCTGGTTGTCCGGCACCGGTGCGCCGGCGATCGTGGTAAGACCTGATTTCGGGGGTTGTCTGGACTGACTCATGGCCGCATCCTCGCTGTAGGGTACGGATGCAGGCTACCCCGTCACGACGCTGCGGGGAAATCGATTCTCCGCATGGATCCGATTGACTTCGGCTATCAGCGAAATCCTCCGTGCAAGTCCATGCGCGGCATGGCGGCCGTGCCGATCCGCTTCTGTCGCGATGACCTCAGGCGACCAGCGACCGCAGGAACGCCCGCGGGTCTTCGCCCCGTTCAAGCAGCTCGACCAATGCCGAACCCACGATCACGCCATCCACGTGCGCACCCAGACGTCTGACCTGTTCGGATGAGCGGATGCCGAATCCCGCACACACCGGAATGGTTGCGGCGCGCTTGACCCGCTGCATGTATTCGATGGCATCGGCGGGAACCTCGGCCGATTTTCCGGTGGTGCCCGTCATGGTCACCGCATAGATGAACCCGGATGCGCCGGCACACAACCGGGCCAGCCGCTCCGGCGGTGTCACGGGACTGACCATCTGCACCAGCGCCAGGCCCGCGCCGTGAAGCGCGCTTCGCAGATCCGCCGATTCCTCGAAAGGCAGATCCGGCACGATGAAGCCGGCCACACCTGCTTCACGTGCTGCCGAAGGCAGCCGGTCGAGGCCGAAGGCCAGCAGCGGATTCAGATAGCTCATCAGCAGCACGGGCGCGGGCGGTCGCGGGCTCATGGCGCGCAACTCTCCCAGAATCCACGGCAGCGTGACGCCATCCGCCAGTGCCGCAGCACTGGCGCGCTGGATGGTAGTGCCATCGGCCATGGGGTCGGAGAACGGCACACCGATCTCCACCACATCGCAGGCCTGCATGACCACGGCGAGATCCTGGCGAAAGCGTTCGCGCGAGGGAAACCCGGCGGTCAGGAAGCCGACCAGCGCCGGACGTCCCGATGCGCGCGCAGCGGCGATGGCCGATGCAATTTTTTCCGCATTGCTCATCACGGACTCCCCTTGAGGACGGTGCTCTGCAGGATCGGCATGTCCTTGTCGCCGCGGCCGGAGAAACCGATGAGGATGCGCGAACCGGGATGTGCTTTGGCAAAGCGGCGCGCACCGGCCAGTGCGTGCGCAGTCTCCACGGCCGGCAGGATGCCCTCGAAGCGCGCGCACTCCATCAAGGCATCCAGCGCCTCCTCATCCAGCGCCGATTCGTACACCGCGCGTCCGGTGCTCTGGAAGAACGCATGCTCGGGTCCGACTGCGGAATAATCCAGGCCCGCCGACACGGAGTGTGTTTCCTGCACCTGGCCGAACTCATCCTGCAGCAGCATGGAATACGTGCCGTGCAGCACGCCGGGACGGCCCGCAGTCAGTGATGCGGCATTGTCGCCGAGCCCCGGTCCGCGGCCGCCGGCCTCGATGCCCAGGAGCCGTACCTGCGCATCCTGCGCGAAGGGATGGAACAACCCCATGGCATTGGAACCTCCGCCCACGCAGGCCACCGCCACGTCGGGCAGGGTGCCCGTCGCCTTCAGGAACTGCTCCCGTGCTTCACGGCCGATCACCGACTGCAGCTCGCGCACCAGCCAGGGATAGGGGTGAGGGCCCACCACGGACCCCAGGATGTAGAAGGTGCTCACCGGATCGGCCACCCATTCACGCATGGCCTCGTCGATGGCGGCACGCAGCGTCCGGTCACCGCTGGTCACCGGCACGACCTGCGTACCCATCAGCCGCATGCGATCCACGTTGAGCGCCTGGCGCTCCACATCCACCGCTCCCATGTACACGACGCAGGGAAGCCCGACCCGCGCGGCAGCCGCTGCGCTCGCCACACCATGCTGACCCGCGCCGGTTTCCGCGATCAGCCGCTTTGCGCCCAGGCGCCTCGCCAGCAGCGCCTGCCCCAGCGCGTTGTTGATCTTGTGCGCGCCGGTGTGGGCGAGATCCTCGCGCTTCAGCCATACCTGCGCGCCCCAGCGCCGGCCCAGCGCATCGGCACGGGTGAGCGGCGTGGGCCGCCCGACCCAGGTGTTCAGTTCCTGCGTGAATTCCGCACGGAATTGAGGATCGGGGAGGAAGCGCCGGACTCCCGCCTCGAG
>JBGAGK010000035.1:0-33414 GCA_044226785.1 Steroidobacteraceae bacterium
GCCATGGAAAGGACCACCGGCTCGCTGACCGCGCCATGGCGGGCCAGCAGGGTCTTCGGGACACCGAGCAGCTGGCGCTTGGCCTCATTCCCGTAGGTCACGAATCCCATGGAGAACCATTGCGAGCTGCCGGCCACATCGGTCAACGCCTTGGCCACCCAGCCGCCGGTGCAGGACTCGGCGGTGGTGACGGACCACCCGCGGGCGAGCAGCTGGCGGCCCAGGTCGGCGCTCAGGCGGTAGAGACTGGGACCTTGCGGCATGGCGCAATGCTACACCTCGCACGACCTTTCGTTTCGACCCAGCGGCGCCGGACGCGGCCCGCCCGGGCATCTCCGGGATCAGGTGATGTCCAGGCGACATGATCTCCAACACTTCGACGTCGATCCCGCCAATCGATGAATCTCCTTGACGCAAATCGTCCAGAGCTGGCTTGCACAACCGGATGTCACAATCGTGTCGCCGTCCGATCGGTATTGGGATCTGTGGAGAGGACTGTGCCGGCAGCCGGAGTTCCTGTAGACTGGTCTGCAAGACCAGTCTGGAGATGACCATGAATGAAGTGGGCGCCTACGACGCCAAGACCCATCTACCCCGCCTGCTCAAGCAGGTGGAAGCGGGCCAGAGCGTCACCATCACCCGCAACGGCCGCGCCGTCGCGCGTCTTACGCCCGTGACCAACGCACAAGACGCCGCCACGCGGATCATCGCCCTGCGCAAAGCCGTGGCCCGCCCTGCGCGTGGCAGCAAGCTGTCGATGCGCGCACTGATCGAAGACGGTCGCCGGTGAGCAAGGCCGATACGCCCTTGGTGCTGGATGCCTCGCTGGTCCTGTCGTGGGCACTACCGGACGAAGCTTCCCTCTACAGCGATGCCGTACTGCACCGCGTCGCCAAGTCGGGCGCACTGGCGCCGGCACTGTGGTTGCATGAGATCGCCAACGGGCTGCTGATGGCGCAACGACGCGGCCGCTGCACGACCGCCCAGCGCATGGCTTTCATCGAGGAGTTGTTGCGCCTGCCCATCGAGGTCGAGTCTTCCAGCGCGCGCACTGTGCTGGACAGCCAGGTTGCGCTGGCCGAACGATACGCGCTGACGGCGTATGACGCGGCTTATCTCGATCTGGCGCTACGCCGCAACCTGCCGCTGGCGACACAGGACAAGGCCATGAAGTCCGCCGCCGGCAAGGCCGGCGTAGCCATCGTATCGGCGTGACTTTCGCCGGATTCATCGGCACGCACATTGAAGCAATCTGCAGACGTTCGGAATCGGGATTTTGGGTGCAGTGGGGCGCAGTCGAGCCGGCCTGAGCGGTGCGCCTCGATGGCAGCAGCTGCTCGCAGAGTTCGCTCCCGAGGTAGAGATGGGTTGGTGAGAACGCGGCAAGCCAGTCGGCAAGCGCTGAATCACGGAGAATCTCTTGCCAGCGACTGGCGCGTCGGTCGCGCGTCTCGCCGGTCCACTCCAGGTCCCGCGGATGCGAGGCGGTAATTGCGAACTCCGGCACTCCCATGCCGAAAGGTTCCCGAAGTCTGTTTTTCAACGACGAGGCTGATGAAAATCCGCACGATCAGCCTCGGACGAAGCCCATGTACGGATGCTCGGGCTTAACTCATCTGAACTACTCCGTCACACGGCTCACAATAATGGAAGAGATCAAGGGCGCGGCAATCAGGGCATCGATGTTTCAGTGGCTACAGCGAGGCGCCAAGTCCAGCCGAGTGCAGCAGCCACCTTCCTGTCGCCTGTCGGGACGCCAGCAAATCCATCGCCTTTGCGCCAGTGCTCCACATGTGTTCTGATTTTCAGGCGAGAATGCGCCCCAATAATCCTGTGTTTACAGCTTCAGTTCCTGAATATTCAACCAGCATGCCAATGGTCCAATATGCGTTTGCGCCTCTGATTTCTTGAATGACTACCGAGAATTCCAGACCTGACCCCTCACCCGGGCGCGAGCACACCCCCATGATGCAGCAGTACCTGCGCATCAAGGCGCAGTTTCCCGACGTGCTGCTGTTCTATCGCATGGGGGATTTCTACGAGATGTTCTACGAGGATGCGCGCCGCGCCGCCGCGCTCCTCGACATCGCGCTGACCCAGCGGGGCAGCTCGGCGGGCGCGCCCATTCCCATGGCCGGTGTGCCGGCCGTGACCGTAGACGCCTATCTGCAGAAGCTGGTGCGCGCGGGCCAGTCCGTGGCCATCTGCGAACAGCGGGGCGAACCGGGCAAGACCAAGGGGCCGATGGCGCGTGAAGTGGTGCGCGTGGTCACGCCGGGCACGGTCACGGACGAGGCCCTGCTGGATGAGCGGCGCGATACGCTGCTGGCGAGCCTCGCGAACAAGGATCGGGAGTTCGGTCTTGCCTGGCTGGACTTGGCCGCGGGTCGATTCTGCGTCATGGCCCTGTCGGGCGAAGAGGAGGTGGCGGCCGAACTCGAACGCCTGAGCCCGGCCGAGATCCTCATCGCCGAGGATTCGACCCTGCCCGCGGCCCTGCACATGGCCACACCACGCCCGTTCACGCCGCGTGCGCCCTGGCATTTCGAGACAGCTGCGGCACATCGTGCCCTGTGCGAGCAGTTCGGCACGCGGGACCTCGCGGGCTTCGGCTGCGAAGACCGTCCACTGGCCATCGGTGCCGCCGGCGCCCTGCTCGCCTACGTGCGGGACACCCAGAAATCGGCTCTGCCGCATCTGCGCTCGCTCGCGACCGAGACGCGCGATGCGGCGGTGATCATGGACCCGGCCACGCGCCGCAACCTGGAACTGGACGCGAGCCTCGCCGGCCGCCCCGATCTGACGCTGACCGGCGTGTTCGACACCACAGTGACGCCGATGGGCGCGCGGCTTCTGCGCCGCTGGATGCACCGGCCGATCCGGGACCAGCAGGTGCTGCATGAGCGCTACGATGCCGTGGAAGAACTGCTTCTGGACGGGCGTCATGCGCAACTGCGCGACCATGCGCGCGCCATGGGCGATCTGGAACGGATCCTCGCGCGCATCGGGCTGCGCAGCGCACGGCCCCGGGATCTTGCCCAGCTGAGACAGACGCTTTCCGCCTTGCCGGCTCTTCGTGCCGCACTCGACGGCGTCGGCGCCCCACTGCTGGCGGCGCAGATCCGGTCGCTGGGCGAGCACATCGCCGAGCGTGACCTGCTCGCCCGCGCCATCGTGGAAACGCCTCCCCACCTGCTGCGCGAGGGTGGCGTGATCTGCGCCGGGTTCGATGCCGAGCTCGACGAACTGCGGCTGATGGGCACGGACACCGAGCGGTTCCTGCTGGAACTGGAGCGCAAGGAGCGCGAACGCACGGGACTGTCCAGCCTGAAGCTGGGTTTCAACCGCATCCAGGGCTTTTACATCGAGCTTTCACGCAGCCAGGCAGAACGCGCGCCCGCGGACTACGTCCGGCGCCAGACAGTGAAATCCGCCGAACGGTTCATCACGCCGGAGCTCAAGCAGTTCGAGGACCGGGTGCTGGGCGCGCGCGAACGGGCGCTGATCCGCGAGCGGGAGCTGTACGAGTCCATCCTCGATGCCCTCACCGCCGAACTTGTGGCCCTGCAGCGCACCGCGGCCGCGATCGCCGAGCTGGATGTCCTGGCCTGCTTCGCCGAACGGGCTGCAACGCTGAACTGTGTGCGCCCGCAGCTTCTGGCCGAGCCGGTCATCGACATCGTCGCGGGCCGCCATCCCGTCGTGGAGCAGGCCACGCGCGAGCCGTTCATCCCCAACGATCTGCAGCTGCACGCGCAGCGGCGCATGCTGGTGATCACCGGACCCAACATGGGCGGCAAGAGCACCTACATGCGCCAGGCCGCCCTGCTCACCCTCCTGGCGCACATGGGCGCCTTCGTGCCGGCCCGGCGCGCCGTGTTCGGTCCCATCGACCGCATCTTCACCCGCATCGGCGCCTCCGACGATCTGGCCGGCGGCCGCTCCACGTTCATGCTGGAGATGACCGAAACCGCCAACATCCTCAACAATGCGACCGCGCAGAGTCTGGTGCTCATGGACGAGATCGGCCGCGGCACCAGCACCTTCGACGGACTGTCGCTGGCCTGGGCCTGTGCCGCCTTCATCGCCACCCGCATCCGCTGCTTCACCCTGTTCGCCACGCATTACTTCGAACTGGTGAGCCTGGCGGGCGAGGCACCGGGCGTGGCCAATGTGCATGTCGCCGCGGTCGAGCACGGCGAGAAGCTGGTCTTCCTGCACAGCGTGCGGGATGGCCCCGCGAACCAGAGCTACGGTCTGCAGGTGGCCTCCCTCGCGGGCATTCCACCTTCGGTCATCCGGCAAGCGCGCACCTATCTTGCGGAGCTGGAGCGCGAGCGCGATGCGCTGCGTGCACATGCCTCACCGCAGGGCGAGCTGCCATTGTTCGCGCCGCCGGAGCCGGCCGGACACTCGCGGCAACCGGCCGCATCGCCCGGTGAGGGCGCGCAGCCGCCTTCGGCCGCGCTCGATGTGCTGCGCGCCGCCGACCTCGAGGATCTCAGTCCGCGCGCCGCCCTGGATCTGCTGTTCCGCCTGAAGGAGCTGGACTCGAAGGATCAGGCCTCATGATCGAACCGGCCATGGTCCAGGAAGAATGCGCACTGATGGGCCACCTTTGATGAGACCATCATGCCGGTGTGGCTGACCGGCAGCACGATGTGGTCGGCCGCGCCCGGCAGATGCGTCTCCTCCACGGTCACCGTGCCATCGTGTGCCCCGCGGAGCGGCGCGAACAGCCGGCCCAATGCCACGGGCAGATTTCCGGCAATCACACCTACCTCACGGCCCCCGCCCCAGCGCCTCGGTGTCTGACGATCGCTTTCCTGGGTGATGCCGCGGCCCAGCATGTTCCCGAGGATCGGAATCTTCTCAAGCGACCGGGCCGCAACGCTCCCCTGGAGCGGAGTCCCCAGCAGCACCACGCGACCCGGGATGTCGAGCGGATAATCTTCCAGACACTTGAGGATCACGAGGCCCCCCAGGCTGTGTCCGATCAGGTCCAGCCGTGAAGCGCGCAGGCCCGCCAGGAACTCCGACAGGCCCCTGGCGTTCTCCTCCATGTCGTTGGCGACACTGCGATAGGTGAACACCTCGATGCGGGCATCGAGGCTCTCGCGCAATTCACGTCGCAGGAGGATGGACTCGTGTCCGCTCATCCACAGGCCATGCACGAACACCACGATGCGCCCGCCCTGAGCCTGGGTCTGGGCCTGCGCCTCGGCCTGGGTCATCCGATCTTTGGCGGCACGTGCACGCGGATATGCAGTTCCTTCAATTGCGCCTCGCTCACCTCGGTGGGTGCATCGGTCAGCGGGCAGGCCGCGGTCTGTGTCTTGGGGAAGGCGATGACGTCGCGGATGCTCTCGGCGCCCGCCATCAGCATGGCCATGCGATCCAGTCCGAAGGCGATGCCGCCGTGGGGCGGCGCGCCGAGCTTCAGGGCATCGAGCAGGAAGCCGAACTTGAGCCTGGCTTCTTCGGCCTCGATGCCGAGCAGTTCGAACACCCGGGTCTGCAGCTCCTGCGAATGGATACGCACCGAACCGCCGCCCAATTCCGAGCCGTTCAGCACCAGGTCGTAGGCCTTGGCCACCGCCGCGCCCGGATCAGCCGCCAGCACCGAGGAATCGAGATCCTTCGGACTGGTGAAAGGATGATGCATGGCCGCCCAGCGCCGCCCTTCCGGATCCCATTCGAACATGGGGAAATCCACCACCCACAGCGCCTTCCAGCCGGGCTCGACCATCTTGAGATCCTGGCCCACCTTCACCCGAAGGGCGCCCAGCGCATCGCTCACCACGCGCGCCGTATCGGCACCGAAAAAAATGAGATCGCCATCCGCGGCCGCCGTGCGTGTCAGGATCCCGTCCACGGCCGCATCGCTCAGGAATTTGAGGATGGGCGATTGCAGGCCTTCACGCCCCTGGGCCCTGGCGTTCACCTTGACGTAAGCCAGGCCCTTTGCGCCATACCGGCCGACGAACGCGGTGTAATCATCGATCTCCTTGCGGGTCAGTTTCCCGCCGCCGGGAACGCGCAGTGCCGTCACTCGTCCAGCCGGGTCAGCCGCGGGACCTGCGAACACCTTGAAATCGCAACCCTTCACCAGATCCGCCACATCGACCAGTTCCAGCGGCACGCGCAGGTCCGGCTTGTCGGATCCGAACCGCCGCATGGCCTCGGCGTAACTCATGCGCTGCAGGGGCAGCGCGATCTTCACGCCCAGCACCTGCTCGAACAGATGGGCGAGGAGTCCTTCCATGAGCTGCTGGATGTGTTCCTGGTCCAGGAACGAGGTCTCGATGTCCAGCTGGGTGAATTCGGGCTGCCGGTCCGCGCGCAGATCCTCGTCGCGAAAGCACCGCACGATCTGGTAGTACCGGTCGAAGCCCGCCACCATCAGGAGCTGCTTGAAGATCTGGGGCGACTGGGGCAGCGCGAAAAACTTGCGCGGATGGGTGCGGCTGGGCACCAGGTAGTCGCGGGCACCCTCGGGTGTGGCCTTGGTGAGCATCGGCGTTTCGATGTCGATGAAGCCGTGCTCGTCCAGGTAATGGCGCATGGCACGTGTGATGCGATGGCGCAGCAGGAGGCGTTCGCGCATCTCCTCGCGCCGCAGGTCGAGATACCGGTACTTGAGCCGCACTTCCTCGCTCACCGTCTCATCGAGCTGGAAGGGCAGCGGGTCCGCGCGGTTCAGGATGGTCAACTGCTGGCACAGCAGCTCGACTTCGCCCGACTTCAAGTGCGTGTTGGTGGTTCCTGCAGGACGCGCCCGCACCTTGCCGGTCACCTCCAGAACGAACTCGTTGCGGATACGCTCGGCTTGGGCAAACACGTCCGCACGGTCGGGATCGAACACGATCTGCAGCAGACCCGAACGGTCGCGCAGGTCGACGAAAATGACGCCGCCATGATCCCGGCGGCGCTGCGCCCAGCCGGCTACGGTGATGGTCTGATCGATCTGGGCGCGGCCGACTTCGCCGCAATGGTGTGTACGCATCCGGGCAATGCTAAAGAGCGCCGCCCGGTCGGGCAAGGCCCGGCATCAGCGACGCCGGGTCCTGGATCCCGATTTTCCTGCGGGCGTGCGGGTCGTGCGGCTGGCCCGTCTGGTCCGGCTCGCCCGTCCTGTACCCGGGCGGGCGGTTGCGGCCGGCTTTTCCGGTGACTTGCCGGCCTTGGAGCTGTCCGGCTTCGGCGCATCCGGCTTCGGCGCATCCGCCTTCGCCTCCTTCTTGTCGTCCTTCTTTTCCTCTTTCTTGTCTTCCTTCTTGTCTTCCTTCTTCTCGTCCTTGGACGCTTCGGCCTCGGGCTTGTCGGCGAGATTGCGCTTGTTGTCCTGGTCGGACTTGAAATCCGTCTCGTACCAGCCCGAGCCCTTGAGCCGGAAAACCGGCGCGGACATCAGGCGCTTGAGTGCCGACTTGCCGCATTCCGGGCACTTTTTCATCGGCGAATCCGAGATCTTCTGCATCACCTCGAGATGATGTCCACACTTTGCACACTGATATTCGTAAAACGGCATCCCCGACCCCTGACAGACCTGACTGCTTCGATTTCAAATTATAGCCAGAGGGCGCACCGGCCTGCATCCGGGTGCCCGGCGGAAGGGCCGCACCGGGCAGTCTCCCGCTCCGCTCAGTGCAGGCGCTCCTTCTCGAACACCACCTCGCCGCGCTTGAGCCGTGCAATGACGTGATCGCCGGGACCGAAGTCCCCGTGCAGGAGCTTCTGCGCCAGGGGATTTTCGATCTGTGCCTGGATGGCCCGCTTCAGCGGCCGAGCGCCGTACACGGTATCGAACCCCGCCTCTCCGATCCGGTCGCGCGCGGCATCCTCCAGCCGCAGCTGGATGTCGCGCTCGGCCAGCCGGCCGCGCAGCCGGCCCAGCTGGATGTCGACGATGGCGCGGATCTGCTCACGGCCCAGCGCATGGAACACCACGATCTCGTCGATCCGGTTGATGAACTCGGGCCTGAAGTGCTGGGTGACGATTTCCATGACGGCCGACTTCATCTTCGCGTAATGGCCCACGGTATCGGACTCGCCCGCCATCTCCTGGATGGCCTGGGACCCGAGATTCGAGGTCATGATGACCACCGAGTTGCGGAAGTCCACGGTACGTCCCTGGCCGTCAGTCAGGCGGCCATCGTCCAGCACCTGCAGCAGCACGTTGAAGACATCGGGATGGGCCTTCTCGATTTCATCGAGCAGGATCACGGCATAGGGCCTGCGCCGTACCGCTTCGGTGAGATAACCGCCTTCCTCGTAGCCCACATAGCCCGGAGGCGCGCCGATCAGGCGCGCGACCGAGTGCTTTTCCATGAACTCCGACATGTCGATGCGGACCATGGCCTCTTCGGTATCGAACAGGAACTCGGCCAGCGCCTTGCACAGCTCGGTCTTGCCCACACCCGTGGGCCCGAGGAACAGGAACGAGCCGCTGGGGCGGTTCGGGTCGGACAGTCCGGCACGTGCACGGCGGATGGCATCGGCCACGGCCTTGACGGCCTCATGCTGCCCCACCACGCGCTTTTCCAGCGCTTCTTCCATGCGCAGGAGCTTCTCGCGTTCGCCTTCCAGCATGCGCGACACCGGAATGCCGGTCCACTTGGACACGACTTCGGCGATCTCCTCCTCGGTCACGTTGTTCCGCAGGAGCTGGGTGGGTTTGGATTCGGCTTCCATCGCCTTGGCCAGGCGCGCCTCCAGTTCGGGAATCTTGCCGTACTGCAGTTCCGACATCCTGCCCAGATCCTGCTTGCGCCGCGCCACGTCCAGCCCCTGCTTGACGCGCTCCAGCTCCTCCTTGATGTGCGCAGCGCCCTGCACGGCGGCCTTCTCGGATTTCCACACCTCCTCGAGATCAGCGTACTCGCGCTCCAGGTCCTTCAGGGTCTCCTCGAGCGTGGCGAGGCGCTTCTTCGACGCCTCGTCGGTCTCTTTCTTGAGTGCCTCTCGCTCGATCTTGAGCTGGATGAGCCGCCGGTCGAGCCGGTCGAGCGCCTCCGGCTTGGAATCTATTTCCATGCGGATGCGCGAGGCGGCCTCGTCGATCAGGTCGATGGCCTTGTCGGGCAGCTGCCGGTCGGAAATGTAGCGGTGCGACAGGGTCGCCGCGGCCACGATGGCCGGGTCGGTGATCTCCACGCCATGGTGCACCTCGTAGCGCTCCTTCAGGCCACGCAGGATGGCGATGGTGTCCTCCACACTGGGTTCGTCCACCAGCACCTTCTGGAAGCGGCGCTCCAGCGCAGCATCCTTTTCGATGTACTTGCGGTATTCGTCGAGCGTGGTCGCACCGACGCAATGAAGCTCACCCCGCGCGAGCGCGGGCTTCAACATGTTGCCGGCATCCATCGCGCCTTCCGCCTTGCCGGCGCCGACCATGGTGTGCAGCTCGTCGATGAACAGGATGATCTGGCCCTCCTGCTTGGCGAGATCGTTGAGGACGGCCTTGAGCCGCTCCTCGAATTCTCCGCGGAACTTGGCGCCGGCGATCAGCGCGCCCATGTCGAGCGCGAGGATCCGTTTGCTGCGCAGGCTTTCGGGCACTTCGCCATTGATGATGCGCAGCGCCAGCCCCTCGACGATGGCCGTCTTTCCGACGCCCGGCTCGCCGATCAGCACCGGGTTGTTCTTGGTGCGACGCTGCAGCACCTGGATGGTGCGGCGGATCTCGTCGTCGCGCCCGATCACCGGGTCGAGCTTGCCCTGGGTGGCGCGCTCGGTCAGGTCGATGGTGTACTTCTCCAGCGCCTGACGGGTTTCCTCCGCGCCGGCCTCATCCACCTTTGCACCGCCGCGCATGTCCTCGATCGCCTTTTCCAGCGCGGTCTGGGTCAGGCCCGCATCCTTCAGCGCACGGCCCAGTTCGCCCCGGCCCTCGATCGCAGCCAGCAGGAACAGTTCGCTCGATATGAACTGGTCACCACGCTGCTGGGCCAGCTTGTCCGTCACATTCAGGAGCCTGGCCAGATCGTTGCCGATCACCACTTCCCCGCCCGACCCTTCCACCCGGGGCATGCGGTCCAGCAGGGCGTTCAGGTCGGACTTGAGTTTCGGCACACGGGCGCCGGCCTTGTCGAGGAGCGATCGCGCACTGCCACCGCGCTGGTCGATGAGCGCGCTGAGCAGATGCACCGGCTCGATGAACTGATGGTCGCGGCCCACGGCCAGCGACTGGGCATCGGCCAATGCCTCCTGGAATTTCGTCGTCAGCTTGTCCTGCCGCATGGTCGAACCCACCCCTCGCGAATGATCGCCTGGCCGTTCAGATGGGGTCTCGCGGGGTCAATTCAACGGCATCAGGGGCCCGGACCGGCCGCCAGCGCCCGGCCGGGATGCGCGTGGGTGAGGGCGATGACCGCGATTCCGGCCGCGATGAGGCTGATCTGGGCCAGCGCCGTGCGTGCATCGGAGCGCTCGTGCAAGCCAGGAATGAGGTCGGACATCGCCACGTACAACAGGCTCGCGACCGCAACTCCAAGCGCGTACGGCAGGAGTCCCTGCGCGTTCCCGAGGGCAAACCAGGCGATCCAGCCTCCGAGCACGGAAGCCAGGCTCGAGCACAGGTTCAGACCCAGGGCCTTGAGGCGGGAGAACCCGCCTCTCAGGAAGATGGCGAAATCGCCCACTTCCTGCGGGATCTCATGCGCGATCACGGCGATGGCGCTGGCGACGCCCAGGTGCGGGCTGGCCAGAAACGCAGCGCCGATCACCAGCCCGTCCACGAAGTTGTGCAGCGAATCCCCGACCAGCACCACATAGGCCGATGATCGTGCGCGCCCGGTGAGCGCCGGCGCATGTTCGGCGCAGTCATGGCCGTGCTCGTGGCTGTGCCGCCAGAGGACCAGCTTTTCCAGCATGAAGAACACGAGGATGCCGGCCACCAGCACTGCGCCGAGCCGGTGCACCTGCGGACCCGAATACTCGACGGCATGCGGCAGCAGGGCCAGGAGCGATGCACCCAGCAGCGCGCCAGTGGCAAAGCTGATCATGTGCGGCATCAGGCGCTCGCGCAGGGATGCGGGAAGAACCATGAACACGGAGGCCGCGAGCACCGAGAGCACACCACCCAGCGTGGTGAAGGCGGTGATCATGAGCAATGGCGACATGGGTTCGAACTGTATCATCCGGATCGCCGTCACGACTTCCAGATCAGCGTGGCATGCCGGCCACAGCGCCCCTCGCGCCGATGCGAGAAGCAGCTCCGCACATCCGCAAAGGTGCACTCGTCCGCGGAATCGACGCGTCCGACTCCCAGCCGCGCAAGCCGCCGCCGCGCAAGTCCGCCCAGGTCGGCCATGAACCTGCCATCCTTCGCCTTGAAGCACGAGGCAGCGCCGGCGTCCACGTCGACAAACACCTCGCGCACCTCCGGCCCGACCTCGAAATGCCCGGGACCGATGCCGGGGCCGATCCAGGCCTGCAGCTGCGCCGGAGGCAGGCCCATGGCCGCGACCACGGCTTCCAGTACACCGGCCGCGAGCCCGCGCCAGCCCGCATGTGCCGCCGCGATGCATGCACCGGAGCGGGCGGTGAAGAGCACCGGCAGGCAATCGGCGGTCAGGACGGCGCACACCACGCCGGTACGACGGGTCAGCGCGGCATCGCCGGTGAGATCCGCCGGGCTCGCGTCAAGGTCGATGACGCGGTTGCCATGGACCTGTCTCAGCCAGCACGGTTCGGCGGGCAGTCGTGCGGCTGCGCGGAGCCTGCGTCGATTCTCGATCACGTGCGAAGGCTCATCGCCGACATGATCGCCGAGGTTCAGTGTGGCGTAGACGCCGGCGCTGACCCCGCCTCCCCGACGCGTTGACAGCGCATGCACACCGGGCACGGGCGGCCAGTCCGGGTACGACAGTGGCAGCTCACTCATGTCGGTCGCATCGCCTTCAGGTCATCCCGCAGGGCAGCCAGCAGCGCCTGCATGTCCGCCGGCGGCGGGCGCTCGAATTTCAGCCGCTCGCCGGTGCGGGGATGATCGAAGGCGAGCTGCGCCGCATGCAGCGCCTGGCGATGGAAACCGTGCAGCTGCTGGCGCAGTAAATCCGTGGCCCCCCGCGGAACGCTCAGGCGCCGCCCATAGACCGGATCGCCGACGATGGGCTGACCCAGATGGGACAGGTGCAGCCGGATCTGGTGCGTGCGTCCTGTCTCCAGCTTCACCCGGAGAAGCGTATGGCCGCGGAAACGCTCCAGGACCCGGTAGTGCGTCCGGGCCGGGCGGCCGTCCTCACGAATCGCCATGCGCACCCGGTCGGTGCGATGCCGGCCAATGGGTTTGTCGATGCTGCCGCCGCCCGTCATGACCCCGACGCAGATGGCCAGGTATTCGCGGGACACGCTGCGCACCAGCAACTGACGGACCAGACTGGCATGCGCGGCAGGTGTCCGGGCCACCACCATCAGACCGCTGGTGTCCTTGTCGAGCCGATGGACCAGGCCTGCGCGCGCGACCCCGGCCAGATCCGGATCGTGCCCCAGCAAGGCATTCTGCAGCGTATGGCTCTGGTTGCCGGCTCCAGGATGCACCACCATGCCGGCGGGTTTGTCGATCACGAGGCAATCGGTGTCCTCGAACACGATGTCCAGAGGCAGGTGTTCGGCCTGCACGGGCATGGGCACCGGCATCGCCGGGATCCGCACCTGGATGCGCACCCCGGGCTGCAGGATCCGGCCGGGTCGGCAAGGCGCCTCATCCAGCCGCACCAGTCCCTCCAGGATCCATTGCTTGATCTGGCTGCGTGAGTGGTCCGGGAGCAGCCGGACCAGCACGTGATCCAGACGCGACCCGGCCTGGTCTGATGCAATTTCGAATTGCAGGTCCTGGAACTCGGCGGTCATCGGTGACTCGAACAAGGGGGCTACCGGCGGCGGGCGCGGATGGCGTTCGGGTATACTGCCGCGCCACCGCAAGGGGACATTGTAAGGAATCACGTGTGACACCGGGTAATCTGCATCGCACGGGCCGCCTGTTGCTGGCCTTCCTCGTGCTGCTGGGGCTGGCCGCCGGCTGTCGCTCGCATCGTGGCAACCTGAAGGATGCCAAGTCAGGGCCCGATATCCTCTACCAGCAGGCAAGCAAGAGTCTGAAGGACCAGAGTTTCGCCGAAGCCATCAAGACGCTCGAGGCGCTGCAGTCCCGGTTTCCGTTCAGCGACCAGGCACGTCAGGCGCGGCTGGACCTGATCTACGCCTACTACAAGACCCACGCCGTGGACCAGGCGGTGGATGCCGCTGACACGTTCATCCGCGAAAACCCCACCAACCCGCGGGTCGACTATGCCACCTACATGAAGGGCCTGGTCTACTTCGAGCGTCAGCCGAATTTCATCGAACGTTACTTTCACGTGGACCTGTCGGAGCGCACGCCGGTCGACTCGGTGAAGTCTTTCGAAGCCTTCACCACGCTGATCAAGCGCTACCCGCACAGCGAGTATGTCAACGATGCACGCCAGCGCATGATCTACCTGCGCAATCGCCTGGCCAATTTCCAGTTGCACGTGGCCCAGTACTACATGCGGCGCGGCGCCTATGTGGGCGCCCTGAACCGCGCAAAGTACGCGATCGAAAATTACGACGGCGCCCCGGCCATCGAACCGTGCATGGCCATCCTGATCCAGGCTTACCGGGCCTTGAAGATGGACGATCTGGCCGCCAATGCGGAGCGCGTCTACAAGGAAAACTATCCCGGCGACATGAAAAGCATCGAGAAGAAAAGGCACTGGTGGGCCATTTTCTGAACCTGCGATCCCGTCCGTGCGCCCGGGATCAGCGCGTCTTGTACCCGCTGGTGATCGGATAACGCCAGTCGCGGCCAAAGGCCCGCCGCGAGACCCGCACACCGGGCGGGGCCTGACGCCGCTTGTACTCATTGCGCTTGACCATGTCGAGTACCCGTCCGACCACGGCCCGGTCGAATCCTCGTGCACAGATCTGGTCCACGGACAGGTCTTCCTCGATGAAGGCCTCCAGGATCGGGTCCATGACCTCGTAGGGCGGCAGGCTGTCGGTATCCTTCTGGTCCGCGCGCAGTTCGGCCGAGGGTTCCCGCTGGATGACCCGCTCGGGAATGATGGTTTCATCGGAGTTGCGCCAGCGTGCAAGCCGGTACACCAGCATCTTGCTGCAGTCCTTGATGGGCGCGAACCCACCCGCCATGTCGCCGTACAGCGTGGCGAATCCCACCGCCATCTCGCTCTTGTTGCCGGTGGTCAGCAGCATCCTCCCGGTCTTGTTGGAGATGCCCATGAGGAGCAGGCCACGGCAGCGCGCCTGGATGTTCTCCTCGGCGGTGTCGGGCTTGTAACCCGCGAACTCCTCCTTCAGCGCGAGCAGGACCGACTCGAACATGTTCTCGATCGAGATCTCGCTGTGCTTGACGCCCAGGATCTTCGCCTGCCGGGCGGCATCCTCGCGGCTCATCTGCGAGGTGTAACGCGAAGGCATGGAGACCGTATGCACACGCTTCCTGCCCAGCGCGTCCACGGCGATGCACAGGGTGAGCGCGGAATCGATGCCGCCCGACAACCCCATCACTACGCCGGGGAAGCGATGCTTGTCCACGTAATCGCGCGTGCCGAGCACCAGCGCCGAGTACACGCTCTGCTCCTCGGACAGATGGGGAGCCACCTTGCCCGGGACCGGCTGCACGCCGTTGGCATCGACCTGGAAGTCCGCGACGAACAGCCCTTCCTCGAATGCCGGGGCCCTCACCGACACCGTTGCGGCCGTATCGATGACGAAGGAATTGCCGTCGAACACCAGCTCGTCCTGGCCGCCGACCAGATTGCAGAAGATCAGCGGGAGCCGTGCCTCCCGCACCCGTTCGCGCGCCACGTTGATCTCGCGCTGCTGCTGCTTGTTGACCTCGTAGGGTGAGGCATTGATGACGGCGAGCAGCTGTGCGCCGGCAGCCCTCGCCCGCATCGCCGGCTCCCTTTCCCACACGTCCTCGCAGACCAGGATGCCGACCTTCACGCCGCCGATCTCGACCACCGTGGGGTCGGTCCCGGGCGTGAAGTAGCGCTTTTCATCGAATACGCGGTAATTGGGCAGGCAAGCCTTGCGGTGACTGGCGATGAGCTGGCCGTCGCGGATCACCGCGGCCGAGTTGTAAATTTCCTGGCCCACATATTCGGGATACCCTACCACCAGCGTGATGCCATGCACCTCGCGTTTCAGCCGCTCCAGCGCGCGTGCCACCTGGGTGCGCATGCCGGCATGGAACAGCAGGTCTTCGGGCGGATATCCGCAGACGGCCAGTTCGGGCAACAACACGAAATCCGCTTCGTGACGGGAACGCGCCGTCTCGGCCGCCTCGATGATGCGCGTGGTGTTGCCGTCGACGTCGCCGACCCCCAGGTTGAGCTGCGCCATGACACCGCGCAGCTCCTTGCGAGCACTCAATCAGGCCTCCCGTTTCGCCCTGCGCGCGCGAGTCGTCTTGCGCTTCGGGACACGCTTCGCGCTGCGCGATGCCCGCCGGGGACTCTTGCCCTTCGCGCGTGCAGCCGGCTTCTTGGCCGCACGCTGCTCGTTCGCCTTGCGGGTTCCTTTCAGGCGCCGGGCGATCGCCGGGCCCAGCTCCGCGGGGCTGCGCACGGTGGTGATGCCTGCCGCTTCCAGCGCTTCGAACTTGGCGGCTGCCGTGCCTTTGCCACCGGCGACGATGGCCCCGGCATGGCCCATGCGCTTGCCCGGTGGCGCCGCCACGCCTGCGATGTAGGCCACCACGGGCTTGCGGACATGTTTGCGGATATAGGCGGCGGCAGCTTCCTCATCGCTCCCGCCGATCTCGCCCACCATGACGATGCCTTCGGTCTGCGCGTCCGCTTCGAACAGCTCCAGCACGTCGATGAAGTTCATGCCCCGCACCGGGTCTCCGCCGATACCGACGCAGGTGCTCTGTCCGAGCCCTTCGTTGGTGGTCTGGAACACGGCTTCGTAGGTGAGCGTGCCCGAGCGCGACACGATGCCAACACGCCCCTTCCTGTGGATGAAGCCCGGCATGATGCCGATCTTGCAGGCCCCGGGGGTGATGATGCCGGGGCAGTTCGGACCGATCAGCCGCACCGGCCGGCCGGCCAGCGCAGCCTTCACTTTCACCATGTCATTGACCGGAATGCCCTCGGTGATGCACACGACGAGTTCCACGCCGGCATCGGCCGCCTCGAGGATGGCATCGGCCGCGAACGGCGCCGGCACGTAGATCATGCTGACCGTGGCGCCGGTCTTCTCCACCGCCTGGGCTGCGGTGTCGAACACAGGCAGGCCCAGGTGCTTCTCCCCGCCGCGCCCCGGCGTGACCCCACCCACGACGCGCGTGCCGTAGGCGATGCATTGTTCGGAATGAAACGTGCCCTGCTTGCCGGTGAAGCCCTGGCAGATGACCTTGGTATTCCTGTCGACCAGAATGCTCATTTGCGTGCTCCCGCCAGCTTCACCGCCTTGGTGGCGGCATCCGTCAGATCCGTGGCGGCCGTGATCGCCAGTCTGCTCGCCGCAAGGAGTTCGCGCGCGGCCGGCGCATTGGTGCCTTCCAGTCGCACCACCACCGGCAGGTTCACGCCCACCTCCTTCACCGCCGCGATGATGCCTTCGGCGATCATGTCGCAGCGGACGATGCCGCCGAAGATGTTGATCAGGATGGCCCGGACGTCACGATTGGACAGGATGAGCTTGAACGCCGCCGCGACCCGCTCCTTGGTCGCCCCACCGCCCACGTCGAGGAAATTGGCGGGCTTGCCACCGTGCAGCTGGATCAGGTCCATGGTGGCCATGGCCAGTCCCGCCCCGTTGACCATGCAGGCGATGTTGCCGTCGAGGGAAACATAGTTGAGCTCATGCTCGGCGGCCTTGCGCTCCATCGCATCCTCCTGCGTGGGATCGCGCCAGGCCGCAAGGTCCTTGTGACGGAACAGGGCGTTGTCTTCGATGTTGATCTTGGCATCCAGCGCCACCAGCCGCCCCTCGCCGGTAAGGATCAGCGGGTTGATCTCGACCAGGCTCGCGTCCTGCTCCAGATACAGTCTGTACAGGGCCTGCGCGATGCGGCCGAACTGCGCCACCTGCTCACCCTTCAGACCCAGTCCGAACGCCAGTTGCCGGCACTGGTAGTCCTGCAGCCCCGCGGCCGGGTGGATGTTCACCCGCAGGATTTTCTCCGGCGCATGTTCAGCGACCTCCTCGATGTCCATGCCGCCGGCTGCCGAGGCCACGAAGGCAAGGCGCCCCGCTTCGCGGTTCAGGACCAGGCTCAGGTAGATCTCGCGCTCGATCTTCGAGCCCGTCTCCACATACACCTGGTGCACCGGCAGGCCCGCGGGCCCGGTCTGGTGCGTCACCAGCGTGCTGCCCAGCATGGCCGCCGCCGAAGAACGCACGGCATCGAAGTCCCTGGCCAGCTTCACTCCACCCGCCTTTCCGCGGCCGCCGGCATGCACCTGAGCCTTGACCACCCACAGGGATCCTCCCAGTTCACGCGCAGCGGCCACTGCCTCATCGGCCGATGCGGCCACCTTGCCCTGGGGTACCGGTATGGCGTACCGGGCAAAAAGCTGCTTGGACTGGTATTCGTGCAGATTCATGAAGCATCCTTGTGCGGCTGGATAGCGTAAGACGCGATATTCTGAATTAAGCTTCACGGTTGCGCAAAACCACGAATCCTCAAGGAGCCCTCTTGATACCAGTCACGGATGCCGGTCCAAGGATCTCCCCCGCCCTGACCTGGCGCGTGCTGGGCATCCTGAATCTCTACCGGATCCTGGTTCCGCTGGTCCTGATCGCCGTCTATCGCCTGGGAGGTGCGCGCACCATCGGCGTGGAATCGCCCAGCGCCCTGTTCATCGCGAGCGCTGTGTATATGGCCTTCGGCTGCATCGGCGTGCTGGTGGTCAAACGCCGCGTCGGACCTGCCTACCTGCAGGCCATCCTGCAGGTCAGCCTCGATGTACTGCTGCTGCTGCTGATCCTGCACGCCTGCGGCGGAGTGGCCAGTGGTCTGGGCCTGCTGCTGGTGGTGCCGGTGGGCGCGGGAGCCTTGCTCATGCCCCCCCGCTTCGCCCTGTTCTTCGCAGCGGTGACCGTGCTGATCCTGCTGATGCATACGATCTGGCTGCAGTTGACCGCCCGCACCGACATCTCGACCTATGCGACCGCGGGCCTGCTCGGCGCGGTGCTGCTGATCGTGGCCGGCACCGCTGCCGCGCTTTCCACGCGGATGCTCGAGAGCGAGGCGCTGGTCCGCCAGAAGGAAATCGATCTGGCCAACCTCGCCGAACTGTCCCAGTACATCGTGCAGCACTTGCGCGAGAGCCTGCTGGTGATCGATGCCGATGACCATATCCGGCTGATCAATGAATCCGCAGCGCAGATTCTGGGAACCGACAAGGCGCGACCCGACGCCTTGCTCGGGGAAGTATCGCCGCTCCTGCTGTACTCGCTGGCCACCTGGCGCCAGTCGGGTGCTGGCAGCAGCGAGATGACCACGTTCATGGCAGCGGATGGAGCCCGCATGATCCAGCCTCACTTTGCCCGTCTGGGCACCCGCGTGCCGGCCCCGACACTGATCTTCCTGGAGGACACCAGTGTGATGGCCGAACGCGTCCAGCAGAGCAAGCTCGCCGCCCTCGGCCGGCTGTCGGCCAGCATCGCGCACGAGATCCGCAATCCCGTGGGGGCCATGAGCCATGCCGGTCAGCTGCTGGCCGAGAGCCCGCTGATCGGCATCGAGGAAAGACGTCTCACCGACATCATCAGCACGAACGCGGAGCGCGTCAGCTCCATCATCAACAACGTGCTGCAGCTGTCGAGGCGTGAAGCCATGCGCGCGGAGAGGCTCAACCTCGAGGACTGGCTGGACGAGTTCGTCACCGAGTTCACCGAGACCATGCAGGTGCCGCTGTCGAGACTCGCCGTGCACATCACCGCGCAGGACCTGGAAGTTCGCATCGATCCGGGTCACCTGCATCAGGTAGTCTGGAACCTGTGCGACAACGCGCTGAAATACGCACCCGCCGGCGCCCAGGTGGCGGCGGAGATCACGGTCGGGCGGCTCCTGGCGAGCGGCAGGCCATATCTGGAAGTGAACGATCGCGGGCCCGGCATCGATCCGCAGTATGCGGAACGGATTTTCGAACCGTTCTTCACCTCCGGGAAATCCGGCACCGGACTGGGGCTGTTCATTGCGCGCGAGCTGTGCCAGCTCAACCGGGCCGTTCTCATGTACACGCCCCGCGGCGGCGGCGGCAGCACCTTTCGCGTGGTGTTCAGCGATCCGAAGCGCTGGGAAGCCCTCGGCGAGCAGGCCTGAATGCAATTTAACCACTTCGTGGTTATAATTTCGCCATGTACCGGCGAAATATCATGCCCCGACTGGAAGCCGCGCTTTCCGACACGCGTGTGGTACTGCTGAACGGCGCGCGGCAGACCGGAAAGAGCACCCTTGCCAACGAGCTGGCGAAACAGCGGGGTGGACGCTATCTGACGCTGGATGATGAGGCGGTCCTCTCCGCGGTGCGCTCGGATCCGGTCGCCATGCTGGACTCACACTCCGCATTCACGGTGATCGACGAGATACAACGCGCCCCGGAGCTGTTTCCCGCCATCAAGCGCAACGTCGACCAGGACCGGCGGCCCGGCAGATATTTCCTGACCGGGTCAGCCAACATCTTCATGGTTCCACGCGTTTCCGAATCCCTCGCCGGCCGCATGGAGATCCTGACGCTGTATCCGTTGTCCCAGGACGAGCTGGGTGCTGCGTCATCGGATTTCCTGGATGAGCTGTTCTCCGCAACGCCCTGGCGTGTCGAGCAGGCCAGACTCGACCGAGGCCTGATCTGCGAGCGCATCATCCAGGGAGGCTTTCCCGAATCCGTGAGCCGGACTTCCAGCGAACGGCGCAGCGCATGGTTTGCCGCCTATTTGTCCAGCCTGATCCAGCGCGACGTGCGGGACCTTGCCGGCATCGATGGCCTGAACGACTTGCCACGACTGGTCGGATTGCTCGCATCGCGGTCTGCAGCCCTGATGAATACCTCGGAGCTGTCACGGTCCCTTGGCATTCCCTACACCACGTTGCGACGGTATCTGGGAATCCTTGAAGCCATTTACGTATTTCAGCCGCTGCCGGCATGGTCCACCAACAGCGGCAAACGCTTCGTCAAGGCACCCAAGATCCACTTCAACGACACCGGACTGGCCGCTCATTTACGCGGCGACACCGATCCGGGAGAATTGGCCGGATCCAGGGACCTGGGACATTTGCTGGAAAGCTTCGTGGTGCAGGAAGTGCGCAAACAATGTTCGTGGCACAAGCGCCCGCCGCGTTGTTTTCATTTCCGCTCCGCCGCCGGGCGGGAAGTCGATCTCGTGCTGGAGATGCCAGGAGGCAGAATTGCCGGAGTGGAAATCAAGGCTTCCGCGACTGTCGGCCCGCGGGATTTCGAGGGGCTCGAGGCGCTCGCCGCGGAAGCCGGCCGGAAGTTTTCGAAAGGAATCGTGCTTCATCTCGGGGAACACGTTCTGCCGTTTTCAGGCAACATGACCGCTCTTCCCTTGACCCGCTTGTGGCAAGCCGGTTCTGGTGCACTCCGGCCGCGATGATGGAGAATCCGTGACGAAATCCAGCGTGCTGATCGTGGACGACGAGCCCGACCTGTGCGAGCTGCTGTCGATCACCCTGAAGCGCATGAATGTGGACTCCGCCTCCGCCGGAAGTTTGACCATGGCACGCCAGCTGCTCAAGTCGCAGAGCTTTGATTTGTGCCTCACCGACATGCGGCTGCCCGACGGTGACGGACTCGATCTCGTGCAATGGATCAGCCAGAACAAGCCCGACCTGCCGGTCGCGGTCATTACCGCCCATGGCAATGTCGAGACTGCGGTGCGGGCCCTGAAGCTGGGCGCATTCGATTTCATCTCGAAACCGCTGGACCTGAACCACCTGCGCAAACTGGTGGCCACCGCCCTGAAGCTGGCGGACGACAGGAGCAGCGACACTGCGGTGTCCGGACCCCGTCTGCTGGGCAATTCGCAACCCATGCACGCTCTGCGCGACATGATCGCGCGCGTCGCCCGAAGCCAGGCGCCGGTGTACATCTGCGGCGAATCCGGAACGGGCAAGGAACTGGTTGCACGGCTCATCCATGAATCGGGACCGCGGCGCGACGGGCCGTTCGTGCCGGTGAACTGCGGCGCCATCCCCAACGAACTGATGGAAAGCGAGCTGTTCGGGCACAAGCGCGGAAGCTTTACCGGCGCAGTCGCCGACAAGCAGGGGCTGATCCAGTCGGCCGAGGGCGGCACCCTGTTCCTGGACGAAGTGGCCGACCTGCCGCTGCACATGCAGGTGAAGCTCCTGAGGGTGATCCAGGAAAAGGCGGTTCGCCCGGTGGGCGAGCAGCGCGAATCACCGGTGGATGTGCGCATCCTGTCTGCGACCCACAAGGACCTCGCGAGACTGGTGGCCGAGGGCCGGTTCCGCGAGGACCTGTACTACCGCATCAATGTCATCGAGCTGCGGGTCCCCGCCCTGCGCGAACGACCGGAGGATGTGCAGGAGTTGGCCGATACCATGCTGCGCAGGCTGGCGCGACGAATGAAAGCCGCGCAACCAGAGCTTGGACCCGATGCGCTGGCGTTGCTGAGGTCCTACCACTTCCCCGGCAATGTGCGCGAACTGGAAAACATCCTGGAGCGCGCCATGACCCTGTGCTCAGGCGGAACGGTTCATGCCGCCGACATCCAGCTGCGCAGTTCCCCCAGTGCGCTGCCCACTGCGCCCCCGACCGGGACACCTGCAGCGAGCACGCCGGCCAGCGCGGGTCTGGGTGATCATCTGGAAGAAATCGAGCGGGCGGCCATCGTCAAGGCACTCGAACAGACCCGTTACAACAAGACGGCAGCCGCGAAGGTGCTGGGGATGTCGTTTCGGGCGCTGCGGTACCGGATCAAGAAGCTGGGGATAGAGTAACCCGTGGCCACCGAATCAAGCCCGCGCGTCGCCGTTCTGGTTCCCTGCTTCAACGAAGCAGCATCCATAAGTCAGGTCGTGGCGGATTTCCGCGCAGCCCTGCCCAGCGCCATCATCCATGTCTATGACAACAACTCGACCGACGCCACGGTGGCCAACGCGACTGCAGCGGGCGCCCTCGTGCGGCACGAGCCCCTGCAAGGCAAGGGGCATGTGGTGCGCCGGATGTTTGCCGATGTGGAAGCCGACGTCTATGTGATGGTGGACGGCGATGCCACGTACGATGCCTCTGCAGCACCCGCGATGATCAATCAGCTCGTGCAGTACAAGCTTGACATGGTGGTGGGTGCGCGCATTGCCTCGACACAAGATGCTTATCGTCCGGGTCATCGTGCCGGCAACCGCATGCTTTCAGGCGCGGTGGCACATTTCTTCGGCAAGCAGTTCTCCGACATGCTCTCGGGATATCGCGTGTTCTCGCGACGCTTCGTGAAATCCTTCCCGTCGCTGTCCGGCGGCTTTGAAATCGAAACCGAACTCACCGTGCATGCGCTGGAACTGCGCCTGCCCGTAGCCGAAGTGGCAACACCCTATGTGGGCCGACCGCAGGGATCGAGCAGCAAGCTTTCGACCTGGCGCGACGGCTGGCGGATCTTCCAGCTCATCGTAGTGTTGTACAAGAACGAGCGTCCCTTTCGCTTTTTCACCGGACTGTCGCTGGTCCTGGGTCTCGCGGCACTGATCCTGGGCACACCGCTGATCATCACTTATATCCAAACCGGACTGGTTCCCCGGATGCCAACAGCCATCCTGGCAACCGGGCTGGTGATGCTGTCTGCACTGAGTTTCATCGCTGGACTGATTCTGGATACGGTGACCCGCGGGCGACGCGAGATCAAACGCCTGGCCTATCTTGGCCTGCCGCCACCCTGATCGGCTCCCGAAACTGGAATGATCGATCGTTCAGGGCGATTTCAGGTCGAACGCCAGCGCACCTGATACTGCTGCCGAAGGTCGGCGATGATCCTGCGATCCCAGATACCATTGTTCGCCCCAGAAACCCCTGGCCACCCGCTGGGCCTGTGGCCAGTTCCTGCGGATCAGCGCCTCATCGACCGATGCGCCGCGCGCGGCGAGCACGAGATCCGGATCGCGCAGGAACGGATCGAACTGCACCCGGTCAGAGGTGTACCAGCCATCGCGCCAATCGATGAAATAGACATTGTTGCCGGGTCTGCGGGGCGCCGGTCGTTCCTCCAGTTTGTGGCTGATGAGCCATTCGGTCTGATGCAGTTGAAGCGGCAGAACCAGCACGAGACCCAGCAGTGCTGTCGCACCTGCGAATGCCGCGAATTCCGGCATCCGGCCCTCCCGCCTCGCCAGCGCGCATCCTGCCATGATGGGCACGACTCCCCAGGCGGAATGAACATACCGAAACCCCCATCCATGCCCCTGGTCCAGATGCACGAACAGATAGGCCCCGAAGGTCAGGGCCAGTGAAGCAGTGAACAGCCGGATTCGCCGATCGAGCCAGAAGCGCTCCGCACCCACAGCCGCAAACACAAACAATCCCGGCACCGCCCAGACCCACATCTTCGCCAATGCAGCGGCGCGCATGTTGAGGATGTCAAGGTCTGGCCAGCCGAACACCCCGTTCACCACGGCGCTGGCCGCTCCGCTGACTCCGGACCCTGGCAACAAGCCGATCCTCAGCCAGAACCAGCCTCCCCCAATGCACAGGAGCAACGGCAGATAGCCCAGCGCAACCCAGAAAATGAAACGCCGCTGTCTTGGGTCGAACAGCATGGCCATGAGCCAGGGCAATGCGAACAAGGCATGGGGAAAAGGATTATGCAGCGTCAGCGCAAAGGAACCGGCGACACCGGCGAGCAGCGCCCTTCGCACGCTCAGGTCGAACATCAGCCGGGCGAACACCAGGTTGGCCAGCAGATGCGCCTGCATGGAATAAAAGGAAATGCCATTCAGGACGAATGCGCCGGAAGCCAATGCGAAGACCACGGCCCAGCCGCCGGCCCTGCGATCTCCCGTGAGATCGACCGTGATGCGATACATCACCCACAAGGCGCACGCACTGAGCATCGGGTTGCACAACCAGGAAACTCCCAGCCGCGAGAAGGGGGCGAGCAGGAGGGCAAAGCCCGGCCAGTACCCTTCGATGACCTGGCCGCTCACGTGCGAGCCGATGAGGAATGAACCATTGAATCCCGGCAGGACGAACCAGTCCATCAGCGCCGGCGGCAACTGCGCAAACAGGTGCCCCGCCGCGAAGATCTTCGCCTGGAACACCGCCGCATACTCGTCCATGGAAAACGGGCAGGCGTGATAGACAAACACGGCGCCGAGCGAAAGAGCCGGAATCGAGAACATGCAAAGCAATGCCGGATGGGCCGCACACCATCCCGCCAGTGTCTGCGGGAGCTGGAACCGGCTCCAGATCAGCGCAAGCAGACAGGCCGCGAGGGACATCCAGGCCGTATCCGGGTCGTCGACAATCAGCAGGAACTGGAAGATAGGCGAAAAATGGCTGCTCGAAAATCCGATGCGGTCCAGCAGATAGAAAAATGAAAGGCACAGGACCGACCCGAGCGTCACAAGAAGCGGCAATACCCTCGTCAATCGCCCTGACATCAATGGGGTTCCAGTTTCAATATGGCAGGGCCTCATGGCGTCCCGTCTGGATGAAATTGCATCCGTTGCCTGCCTCGAGGGTCGATCTGCGATAATCCCTGCACAACAACTTCGGTCTCGCATCTCCCGTGCACCTGTTCATCAAGATCCTTCGTGTCCTTGGAATCAGCGAGTATCGTCGCGCATTCCTGCGCACGCGAGTCGCCGCGTCCACCGAGCACGATGCCATCCTGGGTGGACTGGGCATCGACACGGTCGTGGACCTCGGTGCCAACCGCGGCCAATTCGCGCTGTGTGCAAGGCATCTTTTCCCGAAGGCGAGGATTTTCTCCTTCGAGCCGCTGGCTGCAGCGGTGCGGCGCTGGCGCCAGGTTTTCGCCGGCGACGCACGCGCGGCCCTGTTCGAAGTCGCGATTGCGGAACGGGCTGGAAGTGCGGACCTGCATGTGGCGCGATGGGACAGTTCCTCCTCGCTCCTGCCCATCGGGCAGGCGCAGCAGGACAACTACCCGCTGACCCACGAGGTCCGGCGGGTGCCGGTCACCATGGTCCGGCTCGCTGATCGATTGGCCCGCGAGGATATCAGCGGACGTGCCCTGCTCAAGCTCGATGTCCAGGGCTCCGAGCTGTCCGCCCTGCGTGGATGCAGTGACCTGCTGCCGCTTTTTTCCTTCGTATACGTCGAGGCATCGTTCATCGAACTGTACATCGGGCAAGCTCTGGCCGGCGAGGTGGCGGGATATCTCTACGAGCACGGATTCTTGCTCCAGTGCGTTGCGAATCTTTCCAGCGGAAAGTCCGGCAAACCCATCCAGGGTGACTTTCTGTTCGGTCGGCTGTCCGCGCACCGCGACACTCAGGAGTCCTTGCACAGCACGACCAGTTGATGATCGACAAACACGCCGGGAATCCCCGGAGAATAGTGCCTCCTGCGAGGCTGAGGAGCGCGGAGTACGGTGGCCATCGCGCGGCCGACCCGGTCAAAGGCCCAGGGACTGATGGCATAGGCCAGCTGCGCCACGAGCCCCGCAAGTACCGAGGGAATCCGGCGCCGGTAATAGGGGAACCTCGAGTGCTCACATCGGGCATGCCGCCCGGTCGCCCAGCGCTCAAAGAACCTGTGCGACGGGAATACCAGGTGTTCCGGAAAGCTGACATACCAGAACCGTGCACCCATCATCTGCCAAGGCAAACACGCCGGATCGCCGGTACTGATCAACAGCAGGCCGTCGGCCCGTACATGACTCCACGCGGCATCCAGAAACTCCAGCGGATCGGCAAGATGTTCAAGAACATCGATGACACTGATGGCGTCAAACTGCTTCTCTGCATCCAGTGTGAAAATGTCAGCACCTAGCACCTTGATGCCGCGGCTTTCGGACCGCATGGCCGCTTCACGCGACGGCTCGACACCGAAGCGTTCCACATGCGCAGGCAAGGCGGCCAGGAAGTCTCCGGTTCCACATCCAATGTCCAGTACGGATCTGAGGCCGTTCTTTCGAGCCAGTCGCGCATGCAGTCTCTGAAAATCGATCCGATGACCTGACCCAGCCCACTGTTCTGCACGACCTTCCGAATACAGTGCCTGTAGTTCGCTGGTAGAAAGTGTCGGCCAGCGGAATTTCGATCCGCATCGAATGCAGCGCCACAGCCGGCCACCTGACAACGGGGACTCGATCACGCGCCCGGCAAAGAAATCCCCATCGGCCACCCGCCCCATGCGTGTAACCGCCAAGCTTCCGCACAGGGGACATCGCGGTGCACTCATGATCCGTCCCGGTAACGCGCGATCTTCCACAAGGCCGCAGTCGAAGCAGAGTAGATGAACCGGCTGCCGGCGACCGCGAGCAAACCGAAGGGAGCAGCCAGGATCACCCCCATCAACTGCAACGCTCCGGCTCCAAGGACCACGGCAGCCAGGCGTGCAGCACGCCCCGTGGCGAGGAGCACGTAATAACCTCCGATGTTGAGCGCCAGAACGACATGCGCCGCAATCAGCAGCCGCAGAAGCCCCTTATTGCTGTCCGCAAATTCAGGGCCTGCCCACCGGCTGAGCACCGGGCCTGCCGCCAGCGCCAGTCCGCATCCAAGGACTCCAGCCGCACCCGCGGCCAGCACGGTGGCGGTATCCAGGATCTGGTTGCCTCGTACAGCACCGATCATCGGGCCACGCGCGCTGATGCGCGGAAACAGGATCTGCAGTAGCACGCTTGGGACGAGGTGGACATATTGCGCGAGTTGCAGGCATACGCTGTAGCGCGACAGCGCCGCGGCCCCGAGCACACTGCCGACCACGAGTTGATCCACGGAAGTGAACAGCGTGGTGCCCGTCGCCTGCAGCCATTGCCATTGGCCAAATTTCAGGATCCGGCGCATCGGCTCACGGCTGAAGGATGGCAACAACAGTTCGTGAGAGGCGAACATGCGCATCACGGCCAGCCCCTTGATGCCTGCCTTCAGAGCCAGCAGACCGACCCACACCCCGAACAGATGCACCACGCCGGCGCCACGCAAAGCGAGCCACAGGATCATCACTGCCATCAGCACACGGCCGCTGCACTCGACGTGAGCGGCCCGATCGAACCGCTGGGCCCCCCGCATTGCGCAGGCAAAGACAGAATCGATTTCATTGAACAGCGCGCCGGCTCCGCACAACATCAACATGGACGACACGCTGGTCAGTGGGCCCAGTTGCCGGAATCCGTGTGCGGCCACCACCGGGGCGAGCAGCACGGCTGCCAGCGTCGCCAGCAGGCCGCCGCCCAACGCCAAAGCCAGCGCTGAACGGATGGCCTGTCGCGCCAGTTCGGGTCGACCCGCCCCGAGATCCGCGGAAACATGCTTCAAGGCCGAGAATCCCGCTCCGGCCGACACGAGTTGACTCAGGCCAATCAGGGAGATACCGATCGCCCAGACCGCGAAATCCGCAGTGCCCAATGTCCGCAGCAGCACCGCAGTCAGTAACAGTTGCACCAGGGGACCGATTCCCTGCTCGGATGCTGACCAGATCGCCGACCCCGCATGCGCTCGCAGCATTTCCGCCCAGTGTTGCAGCGTCAGCGGGCGAACCATCGCTCCCCCGGGCAGCGACCGATGCGAAGCTCGGAAAGCGACTGCAGCGTCTTGACCGCGGTCATGCCAGCCGATCGCAGGGGTCCGTGCACCTCGCGAAGATGCGCAAAGATTTCCCGTGTACCCTTCCACATGGCCGGCAAGCCACTGTTTGCAGCGCCGCCGGGGCGCATGTGCGCGATCGGTACCTGCACGAACCGGCATCGCAGTGGCGACAGCCGTTCGAGATCGTAGTATTGCGTGACATCCGCCGCGAGCCGGCTGCCTGCATCGAAGCCCTGCACCTGCAGAAGCAAATCGCGCCGTACGATCCGTCCCTGGTGTACCGGAAACAGGCCCGTGCCCGTGTGGTGAAGCAGCAGACGGGGAACACGCCGGTGCCGCCAGGGGCCCCACTGTCCCACGTGCCCCATGATCACGTCACCGAGGATCAGGTCGGGGTTGCCCGCCGATCCGGGGACGATGCCCTCCATGCAACGGCAAAGGACATCGGCCGAGGCCAGCACATCATCAGCATTGAGGTACAGGACGTAGTCGCCGCGAGCGGCTGCCAGGCCCTTGTTCATCGCGTCGTAGATACCGGCATCGGCCTCGTAGATTCTGCTGATGTGCCCGTATCGCCCAGCCGCAGCATCGATGATGGACCGTGTGCCATCTCGCGAACCACCGTCGATGCACAGGTGTTCGATGGCCACCCCGCCCCGCTGCCCGGCCACCGACGCCAGCGTATCGTCGATGGAGTGAGCCGCGTTCAGGCACACGGTGACAATGGACAGGAGCGGTCTCACGGAGGTTGTTCGCGATGCAGCGATTTGGGACTGATGGGCCCGCATCTGACCACACATCGGTTGTGTCGGACCAGACATAATGCACAGTTCGCGGAAAACACGGACCTGGGTCCGATGCTGACCGGGTCACACCGCCTGGGATCCCGACCAGACATAATGAAGTTTCAATGTACGATACAAAGACCTTGAATCAGATCCGCTCCTTGAGCTGGGACACGCATGCCTGGCTGAAAGCCACCTCCCTCATCCTCCTGATCATTACCTGCTGGCTGGTCGGCCATCGGTATCGTGCCCTGGGATACGATGCGCAACTTTACGCGTTCCAGGCGCTGGCGCACATCAACCCCGCCTTCCGCAATGACCTGTTCGTACTGAATTCCTCGCAGGATCATTACAGCGTGTTCTCCCCGGTCTACGCGGTATTCATCCGGTTGATGGGGCTGGACTCGGCGGCGCTGTGGTTATGGGGCATCGGACTGACAACATTCCTGATCAGCGCGTGGCATCTCGCCCGCCTGCTCAGCGACCGGTCGCTGGCCTGGCTTTCCACCGCGCTGGTGGTGATCATCTCCAGCGCCTATGGCGGGTACGAGGTGATCCGATACGCCGAGGAATACCTCACCGCCCGCACTTTCGCCGAAGCCTTCACCGTGACCGCGCTGGCGGCCTGGTTCGCGGGCCGCCGCTGGCTTTCAGGACTATTCATCGCCCTGGCCCTGGCCCTGCATCCCATCATGGCCCTGCCCGGCCTCGCGCTCCTGGTCTTCCTGAATCTTCGGCTTCGATGGTCGTTGGCCCTGGCGGGGGTCGCCCTTGCGGGTGCAGTGATCTTCACGCTGATGGCGCAGGCGGACCTGCTGCGTTCCAGTCTGTTCGCCGTCATCGATCCGCAATGGATGTACATGGTCCGCGAACGATCCCAGTACATCCTCGTGAGTCTGTGGACCTGGCCGGACTGGCAACTCAATCTCCGCCCCTTCCTTTCTCTGACGCTCACTGCCCTGGCGGTCCCCGATCCCCGCATCCGCAAGTTGTGCCTGATGTCCGCTCTGGTGGGTCTGACTGGCCTCGGCATCGCGGCCGTGGCCTGCCTGCATCCGCCGCTGGCCATCCTGGTGCAGGCGCAGCCCTGGCGTGCTGTGTGGCTGGCCACCTTCATCGCCATCCTGTTTCTTCCTTCCACCGTGATCGCGTTGTGGAAGGAACCGCGTTGCGGCCTCGTCTGCATCGTGTTTCTGGTCCTGGCCTGGACCTACCCGCTGATCAACCAGCTTGCTTGCATCGGATTCGCGCTGGCCTTGCTGGCCGTGAGACACCGGATCGGCGCCGAGGCCGCCCGCGTATTGCGCATCGCGGGTCCGTTGCTGGTCGTGGTGATCGCGTGCTGGCTGCTGGCCATCACATGGCAAACCATCCACAAGCCCTTCGACTCCGGTCACGGTCCCCTGGCGATCCAGACCCTGCAGAACGTGCTCGGGCTGACCGTGCCGCTGGTGATCCTGCTGGTGGGTCTGTGGTGGATCGTGACGAAAAGCCGCTCCGCAGCCGTGCCGGGTGTGATCTGCGTGCTGTTTTCCGCACTCTGCGTACCCTGGGTGCCACTGGCGCTCGAAGAAGGCAAGCCCGTATCGCTGGCCTACCACCCCGAAGACTTCGCGGACTGGCTCAAGGTCATGCGCCCGGACGGAAACGTGCTGGTCGGTGAACAGGGGTCTTCCGCCCAGTTCATCTGGTTCGTGCTGCAGCGGCCGGCCTATCTCACCGAAGCGCAATCGGCGGGTCTGGTATTTTCCCGCAAGACCGCGCTCGAAGTCAGACGGCGCTCGGACCTGATTGCCGGCTTCGTGGACCCCAGCTGGAAAATCTACTCCTCACTCGAGTGGTACAAGCGCAATCCGGGGCAGTGGAAGCCTGCCAGGACCCATCCACTCACCGCGCCCCTGCTGCAGCACCTGTGCTCCGATCCGCAACTGGCCTACGTCATTGCAAGAGAAGACGTGGGATTCGGTGCACTGACGCACACCGGTCGTGGATTCTGGCACGGCTGGAACCTGTACGATTGCGCCCGGGCGCGCGGGACGAGCACCTGATCATGCGGCCGGTGATACGGGAAGCCTGCGGTTACCTGGGCGCATCGGCGCTCGCCCTTGGTGTCGACATGGGCGTGCTGGTGCTGCTGGTGGAACATGCTTCCATGCCCGCCCTGCCCGCCGCCTGCATTTCGTTCAGCGCGGGGTTGCTGGTGTGCTATGCATTGTCCGTATCCTTCGTATTCACCCATCGCCGCATCCGCCGTCGACCCCTGGAATTCGCCAGCTTCGCGGCACTGGGGACGCTGGGCTTCCTGGTCAACGCAGCGGTGATGGCGCTGGGCATTCGCCTGCTGGGGCTGCACTACCTGATCGCGAAGCTGGCGGCTGCCCTTTGCACCTTCGTGGCAAACTTCCTGGCGCGACGGCAACTCCTGTTCGTTCCCTCGAACAACATACCTGCCCGGGCCGAAGATGGCTGATCAACGCAAGGTGGCAGTCATTGCAGGCGCTGGCCCCGCCGGGCTCACCGCCGCTCTCGAGTTGCTGAAGCGCTCGGATATCCAGCCCCTGGTATTCGAAGCAGAGACCCAGGTCGGCGGCATTTCGAAGACCGTGAATTACCGCGGCAACCGCATGGACCTGGGTGGTCATCGTTTCTTCTCGAAATCCGACTGGGTGATGAAGTGGTGGCAGGAGATCCTGCCCGTGCAGCGATCCGGCGATGCAGGCGGGCCAGTGTCACTGACCTATCAGCAGCAGCAGCACTCGTTCACTCCGGATGCCTCTCCGGGATCACACCCGACCGATGTGCTGCTGGTCCGGGAACGCCTGTCGCGCATCTTCCATCGCCGGCGATTCTTCGATTACCCCCTGAAGCTCAATGCCGTCACGCTGCGCAACCTGGGCCTGTTCGATGTCCTTGGCATCGGCTTGAGCTACGGACATGCCAGGATCCGTCCGCGCTCGCCCGAGCTCACGCTGGAGGATTTCCTGATCAACCGGTTCGGCAAGCGGCTGTACCGCACGTTCTTCAAGGATTACACCGAAAAGGTCTGGGGCGTGCCCTGCGGAGAAATCTCGGCCGAGTGGGGAGCCCAGCGCATCAAGGGTCTCTCGGTCACCCGGGCGATCGCGCACGCCATCACCCGGACGTTGCGCGCCGCGGATACCGCACAAAAGTCCGTCGAGACCAGCCTGATCGAACGGTTCCTGTACCCGATGTTCGGTCCGGGGCAGATGTGGGAGGCCGTGGCACGACGCGTCGCGACTCGAGGGGGCCTCGTCCACACAGGACAACGGGTGGTGGGCGTCGAACGTGAAGGCAGCACCATCCGCGCGGTCCGAGTGCGCGATGCGCAAGGCCAGGATCGGCGCATCGGTTGCGATTTCTTCATCTCGACGCTCCCGGTTCGCGACCTCGTGAGCTTCCTGCAGCCGGAGGAGGAAGGGATGCTGAAACTGGCCTCGGAACTCCCCTACCGGGATTTCATGACCGCGGGCCTGTTGCTCGAGGGCATGAAGTTTGCCGCGGACCAACGCACCCGGGTTGCCGCAAATGGCATGCCCCCGGACAACTGGATCTATATCCAGGAACCCGATGTGCGCATTGGCCGGTTGCAGGTGTTCAACAACTGGAGCCCGGCCATGGTGGCCGACCCGGATACCATCTGGCTGGGCCTGGAGTATTTCTGCCAGGAAGGCGATGACCTGTGGTCCATGAAGGATGGAGCGTTCCTGGAGTTTGCGGCCTCGGAGCTGGAGAAGATCGGCCTGATCGACCGGCGCGATGTCCTGGATGGCACCCTGATCCGGGTGCCCAAGGCGTACCCCGCGTATTTCGGTGCCTATCGGCATTTCAGCCGGCTTCGGGATTACCTCGACCGTTTCGGCAACCTGTTTGCGGTGGGCCGGAACGGCATGCACCGCTACAACAATCAGGACCATTCCATGCTGGCCGCCAGGGAAGCCGTGGCGGCCATCATCGAGGGCTCCAGCGACCGCAGCTCGATCTGGCGCATCAATGCCGAGGATGCCTACCACGAGGAGGCTGGAGAATCTGCCTGATCACGTCGGCAACAGCCGACATTTTTTGTCACTTTGTGCCCCAGCGGGGCCGAGGATGCCCACGTCCGGCGACACCGCCACGGCTTCCAGCTGGCTGGCCAAAACCCAATAATTTTATAATTCTCAATAGGTTGAACGTGTCTCAGCCAGTCTGGCACGGCGGTTGCTTCATCTGGGCCACGGGCCTTCGGGCCGTTGCCTCATCAACCGGATTTTTTCTCGACAAGGAGTTTACATGTTGAAGCAAGCACAGAAGGGTTTCACGCTGATCGAGTTGATGATCGTGGTCGCGATCATCGGCATCCTGGCGGCCATCGCCATTCCTGCGTACCAGGACTACACCATCCGTGGCCAGGTCTCGGAAGGTCTGACCCTTGCCGCCCAGGCCAAGGCGGCGGTGTCGGAGTCCTTTGCTAATACCGGCGTGGCACCCGCCAACCGGCAGGCGGCCGGCATGACGCCGAACGCAACTGACACCACGGGTAACTACGTTACGTCAATGGGAGTCAACAACGGCGTCATTACCATCACCTACGGGGCACGTGCCAATGCCAAGATCAACGGCCTTACGCTGATCTTGGTGCCCTACACCTCCACCGACAACAGCGTCGCCTGGAAGTGTCGTGCCGTTGGTTCGGTTGCCAATCCGTCGGGTGCTGTGATGAGTGGCGCGACCAACGCGGTCGGCACCCTCCCGGCCAACTATGCGCCGGCCGAGTGCCGCGCCTGATGGACCATGGCGGTTTGCAGGCCTGACCCCTTCGGGGATCTGAAAGGCCAGGCAGACGAAGAAGGCCCCTCTCCCGAGGGGCCTTTTTTTTGC
>JBGAGK010000002.1:0-256649 GCA_044226785.1 Steroidobacteraceae bacterium
CCTCAGTTCTTCTTGAAATCATCCGGCATCAGTTGATGCCGCGACAGCAGTTTGTAGAAATCCGTGCGGTTGCGCCGGGCCAGGCGTGCTGCCTGGCTGACGTTGCCGGTGGTGATCTGCAGGATCTGTGACAGGTAGTTGCGGGTGAACTCGTCGCGCGCTTCGTCGAAGGAGGGCAGGCGGGTCGGGCTGCCACCGAGGGACTGCTGCACGGTCTCGGCCGTGATGATCGGGCCGTGCGCCAGCGCCACGTTCTGTCGCAGGACGTTGTAGAGCTGGCGGATGTTGCCCGGCCAGTCGGAGGTTGCCAGCAGTTCGACAGCCTCGGGCGCGTAGATCCTGCGCTGCCCACTCTCCTTCGAAACCTGCTCGAGGAAGTGCGCCACCAGCAGCGGGATGTCCTCGCGGCGGCGGGACAGGGGTGGCAGCTCGATGTGCACCACATTGAGCCGGTAATACAGGTCCTCCCGGAACTGTCCACTGACCATCAGCTGCTGCAGATCGCGGTGCGAGGCCGAGATCACCCGCACGTTGACCGGCATGGCCTCGGTGCTGCCCACGGGACGGATCTGTTCCTCCTGCAGCACCCGCAGGAGCTTGACCTGCAGGCGCATGGGCATGTCACCGATCTCATCCAGCAACAAGGTGCCGCCATCGGCGGCCTGGAACAGTCCCTTGTGCGGCCGGACCGCGCCGCTGAAGGCGCCTTTCTCGTGCCCGAACAGTTCGGATTCCAGCAGGTTCTCGGCCATGGCCGAGCAATTGATGGTCACGAAGGGCTTGTTGCGCCGGGGGCTTGCCTTGTGGATGGCCCGGGCCAGCAATTCCTTGCCGGTGCCGGACTCGCCGGTCAGCAATACCCGTGCATCGGTGCCGGCGACCATGTTGGCCTGCGCCAGCTTGTCTTCCATGACGGGTGAGCGGGTGATGATCTCTGCGCGCCAGTCCTCGTCGAGCTGGGCGAATCCCGAGACCTTGAGTGCCTTCTGCACATGGTCGAGCAGTTCCTGCTTGTCCACGGGCTTCGTGAGGAATCCGAAGGCGCCGCTCTGGGTCGCATGCACGGCATCGGGGATGGTGCCGTGCGCGGTGAGGATGATGACCCGCAATCCCGGCCAGCGGCTCTGCAGTTCCTTCAGCAGGCCGATGCCATCCATCTGGTCCATGCGCAGGTCGGTGATGACCAGGTCGGGTCTGAAACGCCCGCAGGCGGCCAGCGCCGCGGCCGCGCTTTCCATGGCTTCCACGTCATAGTTTTCGGCGCGCAGGCGGATGGTCAGCAGCCGCAGGAGCCCCGGATCGTCATCGACGACCAGGATCCGCGCCTTGCGCTTCTGGTTGCCCGTGTCCCGATTCAGGTTGGGCTTCAGCCCGCTGTACAACGGAACCGTCGGGGCGAGGGATGAGATGTTCAAGCGGGCTCCTTACGATGATGCGCCATTCAAGGCTTGCGTGGGACCGGCGCCGTGCGGTCGTTTATCGAACGTTCGATGTGGGTGACGGCGTCGAGCTTGGCCTGGGCTTCCTCCAGCGCCTTGCGCAGCCGTGCATTTTCCTCGATCTCGACCTGCAGGCGTCGGTTGTTCGACTGCTGGCGGTCCCGGGACTCCCGCGCGTCCTGGTCCCGGAGGCGCTGGTTTTCCGCTTGCAGGACCAGAAGGTGCTCGACTTCGTTCAATTCGACCAGAGCAAGGTTTCGCTCCATCGCCTGCAAAGTCTCCGGCCTGGCCAGCAGTTCTGCCAAATGTCGCTGCGCCGCGACGGGATCGAAGCCTGAATGGCCCGGGGTGGCCAGCGCCACTGCATAGCGCAGCCGGTTGCTGGTGGTGGGCGTCAGCTCGGCGGCATTGCGGGCCGCCTGGAAGACCTCGGCCTGACGGGCCGGATCCACCTGGTGCAGGCCTACCATGAGGTCAAGGACGGTCTCGACGGAGGCTGCTCCGGGCGTCGGATTGACCGGGGGAGGGATGCTGGTCCGCGGCCTGCTTGCCAGACCGCCGGAAAGCTCGCAGGCGCCGAGCAGCACGGCGGCCAGGGTCAGCATGGCCATGCGGCCCTCAAGCCGCATGTGCGGCTTCCGGAGAGGGCTGGATCATCGGCTGGCGCAGCGGCAACCTGACCCTGAAATGGGCTCCGCCGCCGGGGGCTTCGAGGATTTCGATGCTGCCGCCGTGGGCATTCACGAACTCCGTGACCACCGACAGGCCGATGCCCGTGCCTTTGACGTGACCGCCTTGCGGCGTCTTGCCCTGATAGAACGCGTCGAAGATCCGGGCCCGTTCCTCGGCCGGAATGCCGGGACCCGTATCCATGACGTTCAGCACGAGCTGGTCCCGCTCGCTGCGGGCGTGGATGGAAATGGTGCCGCCGCGGGGTGTGAACTTGATCGCATTCGACAGCAGGTTGTCCAGGATCAGCCTCACCTTGCCCCGGTCGGCATAGGGCGTGAGATCCTCGACCTGCACATCCAGCCGCACCCGCTGGGCGACCAGGGTCAGCTGCTGATTCTCCAGCACGGACTTGATCAAGGGCCGCAGCCTGAATTCGGACAGATCCAGGCCAACGCTTTTGGCCTGCCAGGCCGAAAACGACAGCAGGTTCTCGATCAGTCTCTGCAGTTTCATGCTGTTCTCACGCAGGATTGCGGTGACCTCCCGCTGGCTGGCCTGCAGTTCACCGACTGCACCATCCATCAGGAGTTCGGTTCCTTCGCGAATATTGGCCAACGGCGTCTTCAGTTCATGTGACATATGACGCAAAAACCGGTTTTTTTCCTGGGCCAGTTCCAGCAATCGCAGACGGAGCCATTCCAGCTGGGCGGCCAGCCGCTCCAGGTCCGCCGGCCCCCTGATGGCGATGGGTCTGGAAAAAGTGCCGCGGCCAAGCTCGCTGATCGCCCGGTCGATGGCGCGGATGGGGCGCCCGAACAGGTAGGTGAATATGCCCACGACCAGCAGGGTCATCGGGATCAGCAGCAGGGTCTGCCAGAAGAGGTTCCGTTGGGCGGTCTGGGTGGCATGCTGCAGGCCAGCCAGTTCACTGTCGATCTGCACGCTGATCCTGGCCGAAATCCGGGAAGCCAGTTCCGCAAGCCGTGGGAAGGTGGCGGTGACCTCCGCCATCTGCACCGAATTGGGACGGGCGGCTTTCAGCCGGCCCAGGATCTCCCGGCTCTGGTCCCGCAGGGTGCCCAGGTCACGGGCCGATTCGGGATCCAGGGCAAGCCTGGACAGATCGTCCATGGTGGCCTGCAGCCGGCCGTGATTCTTGACATACAGCTCGAGCGAGTCGGGGTTGCCGATGATCTGGTAGAGCCGAGCCGTGCGCTCCATCGATGCCAGTTCTTCGAACAGCAGCTGGTTGTTTCTCGTGGCGCGCACGCCATGCACCACCAGTTCTTCGCTCCGGTGGGAAAGCTGGTTCATCTTCACCGCAGCGTTGAGGATGGCGAACACGAGCGGGGCGGCCACCACGGTGAAACCGATCAGCATCAGGCCGCTCAGGGATTTCGGTCGCGGGAATCGCATGGGTGCGGATTCTACCAGTGCGCCGCGCAGTCAAAGCGGTGGGCCGGGAGCGGTTCCGGCCTGTCCGCACCGGACGCCCGGCGGCTACCAGGGGTGCGCGAGGAGCTTGCGCTCCCAGTTGAGCGCGCTCTTGACGATGGCTTCCAGGTCATCGTACCGGGGTTTCCAGCCCAGTTCCTGCCTGACCCGCTCGGCTCTGGCGATGAGCGTTGGCGGGTCGCCGGGCCGGCGCGGTTCCTCGCGGATCGACAGCGGCTGGCCCGCGACCCTTTCCACCATGCGCAGGACCTCCCGGACGCTGTAGCCATGTCCGTAGCCGCAATTCAGGGTGACGCTGCTTCCACCTCCGCGCAGGTAGTCCAGGGCCTTCAGGTGTGCCGAAGCCAGGTCCTCGACATGGATGTAGTCGCGCACCCCGGTCCCGTCGGGTGTGGCGTAGTCGCTCCCGAACACGCTCACATGGGAGCGCTTGCCCACCACGTGCTCGGCGGCGACCTTCGTCAGCAGTGTCGCGCCCTTCGTGGCCTGGCCGATGCGTCCTTCAGGATCCGATCCGGCCACATTGAAATAGCGCAGTGCGACATGGCGCAGGTCGGTGGCCTGGGACAGATCCCGCAACATCCATTCGCTCATGAGCTTGGAGGTGCCATAGGGATTGATCGGGGCAGTGAGGGATTCCTCGCTGGCGATGCCCCCGGCCGGGATGCCATACACGGCGGCCGTGGAGGAGAACACGAAATGCCGGATGCGTGCTGCGGCGCAGACCTCGAGCAGTGCGCGCGTCGAGCAGGTGTTGTTGCCGTAGTACTTCAGCGGCTCGGCCACGGATTCCGGAACGATGGTGTAGGCGGCGAAGTGCATCACCGTATCGATGTCGTGGTCCGTGATGATGCGTCGGACCAGGGCCTGATCGCCGACTTCACCGACCACCAGCTCGCCGCTCGTGACGGCCTGGCGGAATCCGCGACTCAGGTTGTCCAGCACCACCACCCGTTCGCCGGCAGCGCCCAGCTGCCTGACCACATGACTGCCGATGTAACCGGCACCGCCGGTTACCAGAATCGCACCCTTTGACATTCCCAAGCTCCTGATCCAGTTGGCGAATGATAGCGAAAGCCGCTCGGACGGTGCCCTGCCATGCGAACATGTGTGACGCAGGTCGCGCCCCATGCCGGCCCTGCGAGCGCCACCGTGGATACGATGCAAGCGGACCAGGAAACCCCTTACGAACGCCTTTCACCGGATGCGGTGCTGGCGGCGCTGGAGTCCGTGGGCCTGTGGCCGGACGGCCGGGTCCTCGCCCTGAACAGCTACGAGAATCGCGTGTATCAGGTGGGTCTGGAGGAGGCGGCGCCGGTGGTGGCGAAGTTCTACCGTCCCGGGCGCTGGAGCGAGAAGGCCATCCTCGAGGAGCATGCCTTCAGCTGGGAACTGCATGATGCGGAAGTCCCGGTGGTTCCACCCATGCGATTTTCCGGCATCACCCTGCACCATGCGGATGGCTATGCGTTTGCGGTGTTCGAGCGTCGTGGCGGGCGCTGGCCGGAACTGGGTTCGCCGGCCGAGCGCGAGTGGATGGGTCGTTTCCTGGGAAGGATGCACGCCGTGGGCCGTGCGCGCCCGTTCCATGATCGCCCGCGGCTCGATGCGCAGGAGCTCGGCCAGCGGGCGCGCGACACCGTGCTCGAAGGCGACTGGATGCCCGGGTACCTGGCCCGCAAGTATGCCGATGTGACCGATCAGATACTCGGGCAGATCGGCGAGCATGTGGCGGACTGGGGCGGGGCGCGGATGCTGCGCATCCACGGCGACTGTCATCGGGGCAATGTCCTGTGGACCGATGCAGGGCCGCATTTCGTCGACCTGGACGATTGCCGGACGGGTCCGGCCGTGCAGGACCTGTGGATGCTGCTGTCAGGCGGCCTGGAGCAGATGCAGCTGGAACTGGTCGATCTGCTGGGTGGGTACGAGCAGTTCTGTGACTTCGACCGCTCGGAACTGGCCTTGATCGAGCCCTTGCGGGCCCTGCGCATGATGCACTACAGCGCCTGGATTGCCCGTCGCTGGCACGATCCCGCATTTCCGAGAGCATTCCCATGGTTTGCGGAAGCCCGCTACTGGGAGCAGCACCTGGATGCGCTGCGGGAGCAGCTGGAAGTGCTGGACGGCCCACCGTTGAGGTTGCGATGATATCCGCCATGTGGAATCCACGAGGGCTGGTGATGATGTGCGGGGCGCTGTGTCTTTGCGCCTGCGGCGCGGATTCGCCCGGTGGAAAGACTCCGGGGTCGAACCTCCATGCGGTCAGCTCGCACAACCCGAAGGCCGACAGGGAAGGCCCCACCCGCGAGCAGCAGACGGCGGGCATGGTCTCTGCCGCGAGCCCGGCGCACAGCGCGGACATTGCCGACCTGAAGTTCAACATTGCGGCCCGACCGGAACCGGGGCAGCCGGTGTCCATCGATCTGGCCTTGCTGCCCCTCACCGAGACACCCGTTGCCTCGCTGGATCTGTCCGGCTCGGATGGTCTCACGCTGCCTGCCAACCGCACGGTGAGTTTCAGCGACGTCGGGCGCGCTCACGTGTATCGGGCCTCCGTATCGGTGACACCGGCATCGGAAGGGATCTATTTCCTCAACGTGCTGGTGTCGTTCAGGAACGCGGACTTCACGGATACGCGCCCATTCACCCTGCCGATCATCGTTGCCGCCCCATCGGCTGCAGCGGGTCCCGCAACGCCGGCTCGCAGTGCAACCGCAACTGCGCCGGCGCGGGCACAGTAGCAAGAACCCCTTCCCGAAACTTTGCGCGGCCCGGCCGCGGGATCAGATCGTGACTCAGAACCTACGCAATATCGCCATCATCGCGCACGTCGACCATGGCAAGACCACTCTGGTGGACCAGCTGCTGCGCAAATCCGGGACCCTGGATGCACGCAAGGACATCCAGGAAAGGGTGATGGATTCCAATGCCCTGGAACGTGAACGCGGCATCACCATCCTCGCCAAGAACACCGCCATCACCTGGGGCGACTATCGCATCAACATCGTCGACACGCCGGGTCACGCGGATTTTGGCGGAGAGGTCGAGCGGGTCCTCGCGATGGTGGACAGTGTCCTGTTGCTGGTGGATGCGGTGGACGGGCCGATGCCGCAGACCCGCTTCGTGACCCAGAAGGCCTTCAGACACGGTCTGAAGCCCATCGTGGTCATCAACAAGATCGATCGTGACGAGGCGCGACCCGGGTGGGTGCTGGATCAGACCTTCGACCTGTTCGACCGGCTCGGCGCCACCGATGAACAGCTCGATTTCCCGGTGGTCTACGCCTCGGCGCTGCGCGGCTTCGCGAGCCTCGATCCGGCCGCACGGGGCGGCGACATGGAACCGTTGTTCCAGTGCATCGTGCGGCATTGTCCGCCGCCCGAGGTGGATATCACAGGTCCGCTGCAGTTGCAGGTCACCTTGCTTGATTACTCCAGCTATGTGGGCGCCATCGGCATCGGCCGGATCAAGCGGGGCACGCTGAGGCGGGGTCAGAACGTGCTGGTGATCGACCGGGAGGGCCGGACGCGCAACGAGCGGATCTCGCAGATCCTCGGCTTCCATGGACTGACGCGGGTCGAGGTCGAGCAGGCCGATGCGGGAGACATCGTCGCGTTCGCTGGGATTCCCGAACCGCAGGTGTCCGACACGCTGTGTGACCCGGCGCATCCGCAGGCGCTGCCGGGCCTGGCGGTGGATGAACCCACCATCAGCATGACGTTCGAGGTCAACAGTTCGCCGTTCCTGGGGCGGGAGGGCAAGTTCGTCACCAGCCGGCAGATCCGCGAGCGCCTGCAGCGCGAGCAGATCCACAACGTCGCCCTGCGGGTCGAATCGACCGCGGATCCGGACAAGTTCATCGTCTATGGCCGCGGTGAGCTGCATCTGGGCGTCCTGCTCGAGAACATGCGCCGCGAAGGCTACGAGCTGGCGGTTTCCCGGCCGCGCGTGGTGGTGCGGATGATCGACGGACAGCCGCACGAGCCGTATGAACAGCTGACCGTCGACGTGGAAGCCAGCGCCCAGGGCGATGTGATGTCCGCTCTGGGTGCGCGCGGCGCGGCACTCACCGACATGCAGGCCGACGGCCGCGGGCGGGTGAGGCTCGACTACATGATTCCCTCGCGAGGCCTGATCGGCTTCCAGACCGATTTCCGGACACTGACCCGGGGCACCGGCCTGTTGCATCATGTGTTCGATCACTACGGGCCGCAGGTGCCGCGTGAACTCGGGCAGCGCCCTCAGGGCGTGCTGATCGCCAACAGCCAGGGGACGGCGCTGGCCTACTCGCTGTTTGCGCTCCAGGAGCGTGGCCGCCTGTGCATCGGACCGGGCGAGGAAGTCTACGAAGGAATGATCATCGGCATCCACAGCCGGGATAACGACCTCGTGGTCAACCCGCTCAAGGGCAAGAAACTCACCAACATCCGTGCCGCCGGCAAGGACGAGAACATCCTGCTGACGCCACCCGTGCGGTTCAGCCTTGAACAGGCGATGGAATTCATCGACGACGACGAGCTGATCGAGGTGACTCCACAGTCGATCCGGCTGCGCAAGCGCGAGCTTCGCGAGAGCGATCGACGGCGCACGGAGCGCAGCGCCGAGGCCTGAAGTCTTCCGCGCTCCCCGTTTCCCGGGGGGAACTGAGCGGCGTTAGGCATTTCCACCAGCGATTTAACCGATTCTTGGGTGAATCGAGACGCCCGTCACACCGTCCACCGGGCACCAAATCGACAATCTGCGCAATCCGGCACCGGCATGAGGCCCGTGCCCGAATCCATGTATTTCGCAGAAGGAGCAGGTGGTTGTCTGGCGATACGGCGGTGCAACGCAGGCTGGATCCCGAAGGCCATGACGAGGGTCTGAACCGCCTGCTCGAACGACAGGTCAGCGGAGCCCGCAGGCGAAGCGGCGAGCTGGATCTGAACGCACTGCTCCGGGCAGTGAGCATCCAGTATGACCGCATCGAGGAGGAGCGCCGCGGGATCGTCCGGTCGATGCAGCTGATGTCGGATGAGGCCCAGGCCCTCACCCGCGAGATCCGCGAGCAGAGCGCCTCGCACCTGCAGGCGATCCTGGACAACGTCAAGGATGCCATCATCACCGTCGGCGAGGACGGGCACATCGAGACCTGCAATCCGACCGGCGAACGCATTTTCGGCTACAGCCAGACCGAGATGACGGGCCGGACGCTGGAGTTCCTGCTGCCGGATCTGGTCGATCGGGGAGGCGCACGCGCGTTCCTCGACCGGCTGGCCGCGCGGGTCGAGGACACCCACATCGATCTGGCCGCCCATCAGGTCTGGGGACGTTCGAGCACCGAGGAGCGATTCGCCGCGGAGATCGCCGTCAGCAAGGCCAGGCTCAATCGGCGCGACGGCTACATCGTATGCATCCGCGACACCACCGAACGGCATCTGGTCGAACAGCACATGCGCGAGAGCGAAGCCCGCTACCGCACGCTGGTGGAGAACGCGCCCGAGGCCATCGTGGTGTTCGACGTCGACCAGCACAAGTTCATCGATGTCAACGAAAACGCCTGCCGCTTCTTTCGCATGGATCGCGGCGCGCTGCTCGATGCGGGACCCGACCGGATCAGCCCGTCGCATCAGCCGGATGGCACCCCGTCCTTTGGCGTGGTGCGCGGCCATATCCAGAGCGCGCTGGATGGTGGAACTCCGGTATTCGAGTGGATGCACTGCGATTCGACCGGAAGGCTCCTTCCCTGCGAGGTGCGGCTGGTGCGGTTGCCCAGCTCGTCGCGCCGGCTGATCCGCGGCAGCATCACCAACATTGCCGAACGCAAGCGCGCCGACAACATTGCCGTTGGCGAGCGTCGCATCCTCGAGCGGGTCGCGGCCAATGCACCGCTCCCGGAGACCCTGCAGACCATCGCCGAGGTGATCGAAAACGTCATGGATGGCGCGGCGTGCCTGATCCAGACCCTCGACTCGGGTGGAAACTGCCTGGTATTCGGGGCTGCACCCAGCCTGCCGCGCGAGTTCGTCGCGGCCATGGATGCCTGTCCGGTGGGGGTGCGCTTCGGCTCCTGCGGGGCTGCCGTGTATCTTGCCCGCGCCGTCATCGTGGCGGACATCGAAGCCGATGCCCTGTGGGAACATCGGCGCGAAGCGGCGCAGCGGGCGAACCTGCGTTCCAGCTGGTCGGTTCCCATCCACGCCTCCGATGCCACCGTGATCGGCACGATTGCGGTACTGCGCAGGGAGACCGGCACCCCCACGCAGCGCGACCTCGATCTGACGGCGCGCATGTCCCAGCTCGCCGGCATCACCATCGAGCGGCGCCGCGCCGAGGATGCGCTGCGTGACAGCGAGTCCCGGTACCGGGGATTGTTCCAGAGCGTGATGGAGGGCGTGTTCCAGACCACGCTCGAGGGACGTTTCATCGCCGTCAATCGCGCGTTCATCGAGATGTTCGGTTTTGCATCGGCTGCCGAGATCAGCGCCGTCAATGTCGGCGATCTGCACTTCAGCCCCGGGGAACGGGAAAACTTCATCCGGCGCGTCGATGCCGTGGGTGAGGTGCGCAACGAGGAATTCAACATGCGCCGCAAGGACGGCAGCATCCTGACTGTCCTGGAGAGCGTGCGTGCGGTCCGTGATCTGCAGGGCCGCTGCATCGGGTTCGAGGGCACGGTGGTGGACATCACCGAGCGCAAGAAGGCGGAAACGGCCGTGTTCCAGGAAAAGGAACGTGCACAGGTGACCCTGCAGTCGATCGGCGATGCGGTCATCACCACGGACTCCGACGGACTCATCGACTACATGAATCCCGTGGCCGAGAGCCTGACGGGATGGGAAAACCGCGCAGCCCAGCGGCGGCGCATCGACGATGTGCTGGTCACGGTGCAGGAATCCACGCGTGCGCCGATCGAGAACCCGATCTCGCGCTGCCTGCGCGAGGGACAGGTCCAGGGCCTGACCGAGGCGGAAGTGCTGATCAACCGGCGCGGACAGGAGATCGCCATCCAGACCTCGGCGGCGCCCATCCGCGACCGGGCAGGTCATCTGATCGGTGCCGTGATCGTATTCCATGATGTGAGCCGCGAGCGGCGTCTGCACCGCGCATTGCACTACCAGGCCAGCCACGATGCGCTGACAGGGTTGATCAACCGGCGCGAGTTCGAACACCGGCTCAATGCCGCCGTGGAGAACGTGCGCCAGGATGCGCAGTCCCAGCATGCGCTTCTGTACCTGGACCTGGACCAGTTCAAGATCGTCAACGACACCTGCGGGCATCCGGCCGGCGACCAGCTCCTCCGGCAGATCACCGGCGTGCTGCAGTCCCGGGTGCGGGCTGGAGATACGCTGGCGCGCCTGGGTGGCGATGAATTCGGCATCCTGCTCGAACAATGCTCGCTGGACCAGGCCATGAGGATCGCGGACTCGTTGCGACAGGCCATCCGGGACTTCCGGTTCAGGTGGCAGGATCGGGTGCTCACCGTCGGAGTGAGCATCGGTATCGTCGAGATCACGCCGGACACGGCAACCGTGGCCAGCGTGATGAGCGCGGCGGACGTGGCCTGCTACGAGGCCAAGGACCAGGGGCGGGACCGGATTCAACTCTACAAGCCCGATGACCTGCCCGAACGTCATCGCGAAATGCACTGGGTATCCAGACTCACCCGAGCCTGCGACGAGAGCAGCTTCGACCTGTTCTTCCAGCCCATCGTGTCGATCGGCAGCCAGGAGGTTCCGCGCCAGCATTTCGAGCTCATGTTGCGGCTCCAGGATGACGACGGCACGCTGGTGACACCGGCGGAATTCATCCCCGCTGCGGAGCGCTACAACATCATGCCCGCCATCGACCGGTGGGTGGTGCGTTTCACGCTGGCACAGGTGGCGCACCTGCAGGACTCCGGGGCCTCGCCATTCACGGTGGCCGTGAACCTGTCAGGGACTTCGCTCAATGACGAGCGCTTCCTCGAGTTCCTGATCAACGAGCTGGGCCAGTACCGGCTCTCGCCCGGTGCCGTGTGCTTCGAGATCACGGAAACGGCGGCCATATCGAACCTGGGAAACGTCGTGTACTTCATGCGCGAACTGAAGTCGCGTGGCTGCCGGTTTGCACTGGATGACTTCGGCAGCGGGCTGTCGTCGTTCATGTACCTGAAGACCCTGCCGGTGGACTACCTGAAGATCGACGGGCAGTTCATCGAGAATGTCACGCACGACCCAGTGGATCGCAGCATGGTGGAGGCCATCAGCCAGGTCGGCCGTGCGATGGGCATCCAGACGATCGCCGAACGGGTGGAGAGCCGTGAGGTGCTGCAGGAACTCGGGCGACTGGGCATATCCTACGCCCAGGGCTTTTTCATCGCGGCGCCGCGGCCGATCGCGCAGTTCCCTTTCCTCAGGAACCGGGACGCTGCGGCGGAAGAGGTCTGTTCGCGTTCTGCAGGATGAATCGCACCGCATTGGCATGCAGGGCCTTCAGGCTCTGCTCGTGCGCGTAGATCATGTGCCCGGACTCGTAGAAGTGCCATTCCAGGTTGGCTTGCAACGCCGCAGGGATCGGCAGGTGGCGCAGTTCGTACAGCGCCGCGTAATACGGAGTTGCCAGGTCGTAGAAGCCGTTGTGGAGCTGCAGCTTGAGCCGCGGGTTCTGCTTCATCACCGCCCCCAGGTCCGGCATGACATTGGCCGCGCCGGGCGATCTGGAGGATGAACCAGGCTGCTGGTGCTGGAAGTCCCAGAACTTGTCCACGTCGGCATAGATCTTGTAAGTCCATCCTTCGCCGAACTTGAGGGTGCTGCGCACGTAATTGTTGAACGTGGCGGTGTAGGCGGAGGAGATGGCCGTCGCCTGCGGATCGTATTCGGATTCCTTGCTCATCCGGTCCATCGCGGGGCCAGCGAACCGTGCATCCAGTCGTCCGACCGAGTCTCCGGACAGCACCTGTTGGGTAAACATGCCCACGTTGATGCGCAGGCCGGCCCGCTCGATGTAATCCACGGGCAGTCCGGTGTACTGATGCAGCCGGGCGGCGATCGCGGACCTGCGATCGGCGGGCAATTCACTGCCGGCATTCAGCGCCGGCAGGTACTCGTTCATGGCAAAACCTTCCACTTCACGAAGGAAAGGTTCCAGTTGTGCCGGCTGCTCGGGCAGCCGCTTGTGATACCAGGCCGTGGCGGCGAAGGAGGGCAGAACCAGGGCATAGGGCAGGTCGATCCCCGGATTGGCCTCGGGGTTGTCCGCATTGTTGTCGAAGTTCAGGATCTGCCCGATGAACAGCACGCCGTTCAGGTCGACCGATTTCTCCTGGGCGAGGATTTGAGCCAGGGCCGATGCGCGCGTGGTGCCGTAACTTTCGCCGAACAGGTATTTGGGGGAATTCCAGCGATCGTGCCGTGACAGGAACTCGACGATGAAGTTCGCGAAGGCATGGGCATCCGCGTCGACGCCCCAGAACGCCTTCTCCTTGTCCTTGCCGCGCAGGTGCCCGAAGCCGGTGCCCGGCGCATCGATGAAGACCAGATCGCTGGCATCGAGCAACGAGGACTCGTTGTCGATCAGCCGGTAGGGTGCCGCAGGTGTATGGGTGTCATCGGCCGTGACCACGCGCTTGGGACCGAAGGCGCCCATGTGCAGCCAGACCGTCGAGGATCCCGGGCCGCCGTTGAACAGGAAGGTGAGGGGTCGATGCGTATCGGGCCCCGCCTTGCCGTCGGTGCGAAAGTAGGCCACATAGGACATCGTGGCTTCGGGTGGCTGGTCGGCAGCCTTGTCCGCCTTGTCCGCCGGAGGCGGGTCCGCATCCATCGGGTCCTTGACATGGATCAGCATGACCCCGGCTTCGGCCTGGTAGCTGATGCGCTGTCCCGCGCTGACATAGGATCCAGCGGTGATCCGTGACTGGTCCTTCAGCGGCAACGCCTGTTCGGGGGTCGCGGCTTCGGCAGGCTTTGCCGGCGGATCCGCGGCCTGCAGGGGCAGTGCGAAGGCAAGGCCGAGCATCAGCAGGATGGCGCCGGAGCGGTATCGGATGGGCAAAACGGAATGGGCGCGGAACTGCGGATGCGTCATGTTGAATCCCCCTGGTTTTCGCGCATCATAGCGGTCGCCAGCCGCAATGACCACGTGCCGGCCTGACGCGTACCATCGATGGCGGAAACTACCTACTTGCACTGGCCCTGCCGCGCCCCCACATCCGTGATGCGCAACGCAGGGTTGCGAACATCAAGGCATCAGGAGGTCAACATGAGCATCGTCAGATGGGAGCCCATGCGGGAACTGGATGAGTTCTTCCGTCGTTTCTCCGGACTGTCGCGGCGTTCCGGTGGAACTGGCGAGAACGGCGAATGGACGCCGGCCGCGAACATCAGCGAGACCGGGGGTGAGTACCTGATCAAGGCGGAACTGCCCGAGGTCAAGAAGGAGGACGTATCCATCACCTTGCAGAATGGCGTCATCACCATTTCAGGTGAGCGCAAGTTCCGCAAGGAGGACAAGGAGGAAAACTCGTTGCGGGTGGAGAGCTTCTACGGAACGTTCTCGCGCAGCTTCGCGCTTCCCGAGAATGCGGACGAAGAGCACATCAGTGCAGAAACCAGGGACGGCGTGCTGCGCGTGCGCATCCCGAAGATCGCTGCGAAGAGTCCGAAGTCGGTCGAGATCAAGGTCCAGTGACCGCTCATGCGGCCGGTGCAGCGATGCCCGGCCGCGAGCCCCTGATCCTTGCCCTGAATGCAGGTTCCTCGAGCATCCGCTTCGCCGTATTCGGGGCAGGGGCCCCGCCGCATCGGCTGTGGTCGGGCAAGCTCGACCGCGTGGGTCGGGCCGATGCGCATCTGGCGCTGCAGGGGTCCGGGCCCGGGCCACCGGCGCCGGTTCGCGGCGATGGATCAGCGGCGGATGCCGCGCGCTGGCTGGTGAGCTGGCTTCTGGATCAGTTGCCGGGTCCGGTGTTGCAGGCAGTGGGCCACCGCATCGTTTTCGGATCGGATGCCTCCGGGCCCCGATGGCTGGACGATGGCCTGCTGCGCACGTTGCAATCGGCTGAAGCGTTCGATCCGGAGCACCTGCCGCTGGAACTGGAACTGATCCGGGTGGTTCGAGAGCAGCGGCCCGATCTTGCGCAACTGGCCTGCTTTGACACGTCATTTCACCATGATCTGCCGCTGGTGGCTCAGATGCTGCCCATCCCGCGCCGCTATCACGAACGGGGAGTTCGCCGCTACGGGTTTCATGGCCTTTCCTACGAGCACCTGATGCAGGCGCTGGCAAAGGCCGGTGACCCTGCTGCCCGGAAAGGGCGCGTGGTGCTCGCGCATCTGGGAAATGGTGCGAGCGTAGCTGCTGTGCACGACGGCCACAGCATCGATACGAGCATGGCGCTGACGCCCGTGGCAGGGCTTGTCATGGGCTCCCGCAGTGGTGACCTGGATCCGGGCCTGTTCGGTTTTCTGGCCCGCACCGAAAAGATGAGCCTTGGGCAGTTCAGCACCCTGATCAACCACGAGTCCGGAATGCTGGGCATTTCGCAGCTCAGCGCCGACATGCGCGAGTTGCTGCGACTGCAGGCGAGTGACCACCGCGCGGCGCAGGCAGTGGAAGCGTTCTGCTATCAGGCGCGAAAATGGATTGCCTCGATGGTGGCGGCGCTCGGTGGTATCGATGTTCTGGTTTTCAGCGGCGGCATCGGCGAGAACGTGCCGGAAATTCGCCGGCGCATCTGCGCCGGGCTGGGATTTCTGGGAATGGACATCGATCAGGTCCGCAACGAGGCGGGTGAGCCTGTGTTGTCATCCGCGGCTTCCAGCGTCCGCGTCAGGGTCATCGCAGCCGACGAAGAGCTGATGATCGCCCATTCACTGATCCGCGCAATGCAATCCCGTCCGGTGATGTCCGGCGACCCGCAGGAGAAGTAGTCATGCCAACCCGGAAACCCGATCCACTCCTGCTGTCGCGTCTCGATGAGTACTGGCGGGCCGCCAACTACCTGTCGGTGGCGCAGATCTACCTGCGCGACAACCCGCTGCTGCGCCGGCCCCTGAGCCTTGCGGACATCAAGCCAAAGCTCCTCGGCCATTGGGGTACGACGCCCGGCCAGAACTTCATCTATGTGCATCTGAACCGGGCCATCGTCGAGCATGACCTGAACATGATCTACATCGCCGGTCCCGGGCACGGCGGCCCTGCGCTGGTGGCCAATACCTATCTGGAGGGTACCTACAGCGAGATCTATCCCGATGTCGGCCGGGATGAGGCGGGGCTTGCGCACCTGTGCCGCCAGTTTTCTTCTCCGGGCGGCATTCCCAGCCATGTTTCACCGGAGTGTCCGGGTTCGATCCACGAAGGGGGCGAGCTGGGCTATTCGCTCAGTCATGCCTTCGGCGCGGTGCTGGACAATCCGGATCTGCTGGTGGCGTGCGTGATCGGTGACGGCGAGGCCGAAACCGGACCCCTGGCCACCGCCTGGCACTCGAACAAGTTTCTCAACCCCGGTAGCGATGGCGCCGTGCTGCCCATCCTGCACCTGAATGGGTACAAGATCGCCAACCCGAGCCTGCTGGCTCGCATCCCTCGTGAACAGCTCAGGCAGCTGATGCAAGGGTACGGCTGGGAACCCTTCTTCGTGGAGGGTGAGGATCCGGCAGCCATGCATGGGTTCATGCTGATGACGCTGGATGCCGTGATCCACCGTATCCGGGACATCCAGCGAGCCTTTCGATCGGGCAGTGACAGGAAGCTTCCGTGCTGGCCCATGATCATTCTCAGTTCACCCAAGGGCTGGACCGGGCCTGTCACCGTGGATGGCAAACCCAATACCGGCACGTTCCGCTCGCATCAGGTGCCCATCTCCCATCCAGGCCTGGTGCCGGCGCACCTCGCGCAGATCGAAGCCTGGCTGAAAAGCTATCGGCCGCAGGAACTGTTCCCGGAAGGGCGGCTCCGGGAGGATCTGGCCTCGCTTGCACCCGTGGGAGAGCGGCGCATGGGAGCGAACCCGAATGCCAACGGAGGAAGGTTGCTGCGCAACCTGCGCCTGCCGGATTTCCGCGAGTTCGCCTTGCCGGTGCCGACTCCTGGTGTCACCGGTCCGGGCGACACGCATGTGCTCGGCCCCTGGCTGCGCGAGGTCGTGCGGTCGAATGCCGATCCGGCGAATTTCCGGATATTCGGGCCGGACGAAACAGTCTCCAACGGATTGCAGGCGGTGTTCGAGGCGACGTCGCGACAATGGCTGGCCGAAACCCGGCCGGACGACGAGTTCCTGGCCGCTCGCGGGCAGGTGATGGAAATGCTCAGCGAACACCAGTGCGAGGGCTGGCTGGAAGGATATCTGCTGACCGGCCGGCATGGCCTGTTCAACTGCTATGAAGCGTTCATCCACATCATCGACTCGATGTTCAACCAGCACGCCAAATGGCTGAAGGTGAGCGCCGGACTCCCCTGGCGCCAGCGCATCGCGTCGCTGAACTACCTGCTGGCCTCGCACGTCTGGCGCCAGGACCACAATGGCTTCACGCATCAGGATCCGGGCTTCATCGATCATGTGGTGAACAAGAAGGCCGAATTCGTACGGGTGTATCTGCCCCCGGATGCGAACAGTCTGCTGTTCGTGATGGACAACTGCCTGCGCAGCCGGCATTGCGTGAACGTGGTGATCGCCGGCAAACATCCCTCGCCACAATGGCTGGACATGCGCGCAGCCGTGGCCCATTGCACGCAGGGCGTCGGGATCTGGAACTGGGCCAGCAACGACCAGGCATCCGAGCCGGATGTCGTCATGGCCTGCGCGGGCGATGTGCCGACGCTCGAAACACTGGCGGCGGTGTCCATCCTGCGTCGCGAGCTTCCCGAGCTCAAGGTGCGCGTGGTCAATGTGGTGGATCTGATGAAGCTGCAATCAGCCAGCGAACATCCTCACGGGCTGTCGGACCGCGACTTCGATTCCCTGTTCACGGTGGACAAACCCATCATCTTTGCCTATCACGGCTATCCGACCCTGATCCACCGGCTGACCTATCGCCGCCGCAATCACGCCAATCTGCACGTGCGCGGCTACAAGGAGGAGGGGACGGTGACAACGGCTTTCGACATGACGGTGCTCAATGACCTGGACCGCTTCCATCTGGTCATCGATGCCATCGACCGGTTGCCGCAGACCGGGAGCCGTGGCGTGTACCTCCAGCAGAGGCTGCGCGACAAGCTGGTGGAACACCGGTATTACACGACTGAACATGGCGAGGACATGCCGGAAATCCGCAACTGGCGCTGGGGCGAGGCCGCCGCTGGCTGAATCAGTCGTGGTAGAAGATATGGGCAGGCTCTGCCTGCGAGCCGGTGAGATCCGGCGCGGGCTGGCTGTCTGACAGGTCAAGAGCCCGGTAGCGGCCGCCGAAGAACAGCAAGGGCTGATGTGGCGGAATGCCCTGGTGGAGATCCTGCACGCGGCCGATCACGATCCAGTGGTCGCCTGCGTCGATGAGCTGCTGGAGCGTACAGTTGATGGAGGCCAGGCACCCTTCGAGGCGTGGTGCATGGGGACCGGGCACGAGGCGAAAGGGCGGCGGGGCCTGTTCCTGCCAGCCGCCGGCGAAGTAGCTGGACAGGGCTTGCTGGTCGTGACGCAGCAGGTTGATGCTGAAGCCGCTTAGACTGTCGATGTGCCCGGCGAAGCGGGTCTTCTTGCCGGGACAGAACAGGACGAGCATCGGGTCCAGTGACAGCGAGGAGACCGCATTCACGGTCATCGCCAGCACTTCCTCCCCGGCGCGCGCGACGATCACGGCCACCCCGGTACCGAACAGGCCGATGGTGTCGCGGAATCGGCGCGGGTCCGGAAGCGCCGGCTCGCTCATCGAGTCGGCTTGCCCGAGCTTTCGGCAAAGGCCTCGTCGCGGTTGGCAAGGACGAAGGCACGTACGCGCTCGGCCTGTTCCTGGATCTGAGGCTGGTGACCGGCCACCAGGGCCCCCGCCATGCGCACCGGGTCGCCGAAGAAGAAGCGCTCGTACAGCACCTGGCGCGATGCAAACGCGGACAGGCAGGTATCCCAGGCCAGCCGGAACAGCGGGATGCGCTCGAAGGCATCGGCACGGGCCGCCTGGTAATACTTGCGGATATCGTCGATCAGGGGGCCCCTGAGATCGGCTTCCGTGGGCATGGCCACGAGGCCACTGGCGCCGATCTGCTGGATGATCTCCACCATGCGCGGATAGAGCCGCGGAAACAGGTTGCGTGCCGCGTCCAGCGGACTCCACGCGGGACGCATCACGCCCCACTCGTCGAGCTGGGCATCTGCCTCGGATGCGCGCAGGAAAGCCTTCATGGTCTCGAGATTCACCCAGATCTCGGCCAGTTTTTCCTGGATGTGCTGGAAGCTCTCCACACCGATGCTGTTGACCATGAGCGATGCCAGGCCGAGCAGGAACTCGGACTTGGCGATGTTCTTCACCACCACCTGATGTGTCATGTGCACCACGGCTCCGGTGCGGGCATAGGCCTCGTTGCACCGCTTGATGTCGCGATACAGGAAGACCGATTCCCAGGGGACGAACACATCGTCGAACACCACCACCGCATCCATTTCCTCGAAGCGCGAGCCCAGCGGATGATCGTAATGGGAGCGGCCGTAGTCGACGCTCTCCCGGCACAGGAAGCGCAGCCCCGGCGTGTCGTTCGGGATGGAGAAGCCGAATGCGTAGGGTGCATCCTCATCGGGGTTCTTCAGGAGGGTCGAGGGAAATACCATGATCTCGTCGGAGATCGGCAGGGTGGCCAGCATGCGGCAGCCCCGGATGACGATGCCGGCATCGGTTTCCTCCTTGATGCGGGCAGCCAGGAACGGATCGGCCTGTCGCAGGTTGCTCACGGCGCGGTTGGCCTGCGGCGGGATGAGCGTATGGGTCAGGCAGAGGTCGTTCTCGCGCAGATACTCGTAGTAGCGCACGGCGTTTGCCCCGAAGCGCGGATCGGCTTCGGCCAGGAACGGCGCGCCGGCCGCATAGCCCGTCATCGCCCGGTTGATGTAGTCCGGGACCCGACCCATCATGCCGTGGGTGTAGTCCTCCCAGACTTTCATCGAACGGCTGATGCTCTCCAGTTCCTTGTGGGTGCGCGGCATCAGGAAGGATCGCGCCACCTTGTTGCCGGTGGTGGGCGAATCGTACAGGGTGATGTCGGACTTCTCCCATTGCAGATCGTAGAGCTTCGCCAGCGTATGCACGCCCCCGGCCAGCGCCGGGTGGGTGGTGACATCCTTGATTTGCTGACCTGCATACCAGATCGCCGGCGGCCGTTCGCGCAGACGCGCAAGGACCTGGGCTCCACGGCGGGCGCCGGTCGCGGACTTGCTGGCGGGGGGCTGACTGGTTGGCTTGTTCATGTCCGGGTTGCCCTGTTGGTTATGAAATGAGAAATGACTTATACTTATCGTAATCACGGTGACGGCAGGCGTCAAGAGCGAGACCACATGAAGACCCGGGCAGCCCGCCAGCAGGGCATTCAGTCCATCGAGATCGGCGCGCGCCTGTTGCGGGCGCTGGTGCGGACCGAGCGACCGCAGATGCTCAAGGATCTGGCAGCGGCCGCGCAGATGCCGCCGGCGAAGGCGCATCGGTACCTGGTCAGCCTTGCCCGCATGGGTCTGGTCGAGCAGCAGTCCGACACGGGGCTGTACGATCTGGGCGCGTTTGCCCTGCAGCTGGGCCTGAGTGCGCTGGGGCGACTGGACCCTGTGACCGTCGCGGCACCGGCTCTGGCGCATCTGTGCGAGGTGACGGGACAGACCTGTGCCATCGCCGTATGGGCCAATCAGGGTGCCACCATCGTGCGCTGGCTGGGCGCGGATGTGCCGGTGGCAGCGACCCTGCGCGTAGGGTCGGTCATGCCACTGACGCGGTCGGCCACCGGTGGGGTGTTTCTTGCGCACCTTTCGCAGGCCATGACCCGGGAGTTCGTGCGGCGCGAGATCGGTGAAAACCGGCGCAGGGGCATGGGGCCGGTCACTCTGGCAGCGGTCGACGAGCTGACCGTACGATACCGGCGGCAGGGTTTCGTGCACACCAGCGAGTTCATCCCCGACATCAGCGGGCTGGCAGTGCCGGTGTTCGATCATGGCGGACGCCTGGCACTGGCGCTGGTAGCACTGGGATACACGCGCCCGTTCGAAACCGGCCAGCGCCGGATCCTGGCCGCGCTGCAAAGCGAGGCGGCCAACGTGGCGAGACGTCTGGGGTCGGGGGCGGCGGAGTCCAATCAGGTGCCCTGAGTGGCGAAGCCAGGATGCTCCTGGGTTGCACCCATTGGTTGACTGTTGTCAAAGGTGGATCCAGAATGGATCCACGGATCTGTCATGGAGCCATCATGAGCGTGAACCTGTCCATCAAGGGCGTACCCGATGACATCGCCGAACGCTTGCGCACGCGTGCCGCGCACAACCGCCGTTCGCTGCAGGGAGAGCTCATGACCATCGTGGAGCGAGCGGCGGCTGAAACGGACGCCGGCGGAATGGTGCATCCGGAGGCAGCCAATCCGGAAGTAGCGGTACATCCACTCACTGGCCGCCGTTACCGGCTGCTCGGCCGCAAGACCTTCGAGCAGCTCATGGACGAGCGCGAGGCGGCCGGCTGGAAGCCGGACCCGAGCCTGGCGAGGGCCCCGCTGGCCGTGGACATCATCCGCGCTGACCGTGAATCAAGGTGAGTGCAACACGCCCTTCGAAGAAGCGGGTGGTCTACGTTGCCGAGCCCGCGTCCGTTTACGCGGTCCCGCAGCCCGCGGTCGTCGACTGCAGTGTACTGGCTGCGTTGCTGTGGGCCGAACCCGCGGCGAAGCTGGCGCGCGAGCGCATCCGTCACAAGGCTCTGCATGCGCCTGTGCTGTTGACCTATGAGTTGGCGAATGTCGCCCGCAGCAAATGCCGTGCGGGGGTTCCGTTGGCCGCCGTCCGCGAGGGCCTGACGGCGTTCGCAGAGCAGAACATCGCATTGCACGACGATGCACCCGATGCACTGTTCGATCTCGCCGTACGCCTCGGCCTCACGGCGTACGACGCGGCCTACGTCGCGCTGGCGCAGGCGCTGCAAGCGCCGCTCCTGACCTTCGACAAGAAGCTCGCCGACGCAGCAATGTGCCTGACGGGTACCCCTTGAACCGGCGATGTCGGCAGGATTGAAAGCGGGCTCATGGAGGATGCGGCTGGCCGGCTGGGTGGGGCGGTGAGGACCGGCGGGCGAGCAGTGGCTCGACCAGATCCAGCGGCAGCGGAAAGGCGATGGTCGAGGTCTTGTCGCCGGCGATTTCGACCAGCGTCTGCAGGTAGCGCAACTGGATCGACTGTGGCTGCTCCATGAGCGTCCGAGCCGCCAGCATCAGCTTTTCCGAGGCTTGCTGTTCGCCCTCGGCATTGATGACCTTGGCGCGGCGCTGACGTTCGGCTTCGGCCTGGCGGGCGATCGCGCGCACCATGCGTTCATCCAGATCCACTTGCTTGATTTCAACCGTGGACACCTTGATGCCCCAGGCGTCGGTGTGCTGATCGAGGATGACCTGGATGTCGTGGTTGAGCTTTTCGCGTTCGCTCAGCATCTCATCGAGCTCGTGCTGGCCGAGTACCGAACGCAATGTGGTCTGTGCCAGCTGGCTGGTGGCCTCGCGTGCGTCTTCGACCCGGATCACGGCTTTCTCCGGATCGATGACGCGGAACAGGATCACCGCATTGACCTTGACCGGTACGTTGTCACGCGAGATCACGTCCTGCGGTGGCACGGTCATCACGATCGTGCGCAGGTCGATGCGCACCATCTGTTGCGCGATCGGGATCAACACGATGATGCCCGGTCCCTTCACCGACTGGAAACGCCCGAACAGGAAGATCACACCGCGCTTGTACTCGCGCAGGATCCTGAGCGAGGAAAACAGGATCGCCGCCACCACCACGACGATCACCGCAATCGTGGGATACATGCCAGTCATTGCGCAATCTCCTTTGATGAGGTCACCGGCTCCACCTCCAGCACCAGACCCTGCCGACCCACGACGACGACACGCTGGCCGCGTCGCAGCGGGCCATTGGCGTGCGCCTGCCAGCGCTCGCCGTGCACGTGCACGACACCGAGCCCATCGAAATCGGCCACCACCTCGGCCATCGCGCCCTGCATTTCCTCTCGCCCGCTGACCACCGGTCGACGATGCGAGCGCACCGCCAGCCAGCTGATGCCGGCAATGACGCCCGCGGCCGACAAAGCCACGCCGATCACCAGCGGCCGGGCGACAGCAAAGCCAGGCACATCCGTATCCATCAGCAGCACCGAGCCCAGGACCAGCGATGTCGCGCCTCCGATGCCGAGCACTCCGTAGGCAGGCACGAAGGCCTCGCTCACGATCAGGATCACGCCGAGCAGGATCAGCGCCAGCCCGACGTAGTTCACCGGCAGCATCTGGAACCCGTAAAGCGCCAGCAGCAGGCAGATAGTGCCCACGACGCCCGGCACAATGCCGCCCGGGTGCATGCCCTCCATCACCAGCCCACCCAGTCCCAGCAGCAGCAGGATATAGGCGATCGATGGATCGGCCACCACACCGAGGAACCGGCTGTGCCAGCCCGGTTCGATGTGTTCCAGCACGGCATTGCGTGTATGCAGGATGCGTGTCCCACTGGCGGTGCGGACTTCACGCCCGTCGACCTCGGCCAGCAGCCCCGGAAGATCCGCTGCCACCAGATCGATGACATGCAGCTTGAGCGCTTCCTGGTCGGAGACGCTGACGGCAGCGCGCACGGCCTGTTCCGCCCAGTTGGCGTTGCGGCCGCTGCGCTCTGCGAGACTGCGGATAAAGGCCACCGCATCGTTGGTGGTCTTGCGCATTTCAGCGTCCCCTTTCTGCGGCGGCGGCTCGCTGCCAGTTGCGTTCGGCGTCGGCAGCGGCGGCCCACCGCCCGTCAGGGACACGGGTGTGGCGGCACCGATGTTGGTGGCCGGCGCCATTGCCGCCACATGACAGGCGTAGAGAATGAAGGTGCCGGCGCTGGCGGCGCGTGAGCCACGCGGTGCGACGTATCCGATCACCGGCACCTCGGACGCAAGGATCGACTTGACGATGGTACGCATGGAGCTCGCCAGACCGCCGGGCGTATCCAGCTCCAGCACTACCGCAGCAGCATTGATTGTCTGCGCGCGCTTGATGCCGCGCACGATGTAATCGGCACTGGCCGGGCTGATGGTGCCATCCGCAAGCACCACCACCACGGTCGCTGGAGGCGCTGGTGTGCCCGCACTGGACACCGGCGCCGTCATCATGAGCGCCAGCAGGCAAAGCAGCGGAAAACGCAGCCGGCTCATACCCGCATCACACCACTTGAGGCAAGGATTGGCAAATGGGCAGGCGCGAATGCCTGTCGCACGTCAACCAGAGCCGGGCCTGGCAAACGGCGCCGGAAAGCTGAGAACGGATGAGTCAGCCAGACCGCTCCGGCAAACAGCGCCAGGGCAGGTGGTTTGGAAATCCTGTCCGCCTGCGGGGCACCTCCGTCATGCGGTCCAGGTGCCTTGCTCAGGGCAACAGGGTAAAGCCCGACTCAAACTGGGTCTTTCCAGTGGCTGCCAGCGTGATCTGAAGGTAACCCATGGCCTCAAGTTCTCTCGAACGCTGCAACGGTCCTGCATCGACGGCGCGAAGCCCCGCTGCCTCGAGAAGATTGGTGAGTGCCATTTTCCCCTCGGCGTCGTCGCCGGCAAACAGGACGGTCGTGGTCGTCGTGCCATTCGTGCCGGTAAATAGCGTGTCGGCAAGATTGACGTTGAACGCTTTCAGGACAGGCACATCGGCGGGAAGCTGCCTGGCCAGTTCAAGAGCCGTGGACGTGCCCAGCAAGGCTTCTGGCCGCTCGTAGGTGGTGAAATCGATGGAGTTGCTGATGTCGATGACGACCTTGCCGTGAAGTCGTTCCCGATAGTGCTTGAGCACATTTGGATAGGCTCCGGCCGGAACTGCGAAGACCACGAGGTCTCCGGTCAGATCGTCGCCGAGGACCGCATGCCTGGCCTGCTCCTGCTCCTTGACCAGGTGCGAAGATGCACTGTGCTTGACGATCTGGACGCCCGCCCCCGCACGCAACGCGACGTCGGCGATCGCGGCACTCATCTTTCCAGTCCCAATGATGCTTATCGATGTCATGGAAATCAGATCCTCTTGAAGCGCTTGAGTGCCGATTCACAGACCTTCAGCACGTCGTAGTCGAAGACCGCTCTTCGGCGGAAATCCCGCCCGGCGCGTATGTCAATGTCACGCTTCTCGACGTTCTTGAACTGATATTGGGCGTCGAACATCGCGCCGGCCCTGCGTGAACCGACCTGCAGGGTTGCTGCACGCTGCATGCGAACCGCAGCGTAGCGCCTGAAAGCCTCGGGAATGTCGCGAACGCTGCCGGCCTCCCTGAGGAAGAAGGCCAGGGCCATGCTGTCCTCGGTTGCCATGTTCACGCCCTGACCCTGGTGCGGAATCATGGCGTGTGCTGCATCGCCCAGCAGGGTGACGGGCCCCCGCGACCAGATGGGGAGCGGGTCAATGTCCGACAGGGCCCACCAGAAAGTCTTGTCAATGAGTCCAATGATGTGCTGCAGCTTCGGGTCCCACGCTTCGCCCGTGAACTCCCCTGCGAGCTCGCTCACAGGCGCCGGGCCCGACTGCGGCCCCTTGAGGGGCCTGTCGCTGGGCACGGCGGCAATGAAATTGAACAGCTTGCGCTGCTGCAGCGGATAGAACATGAAGTGCCGTTCATTGCCCATCCAGACCTGGCTGATCATGGGACAGTCCCTGGGAAGGAGCGACGAGTCCAATACCCCGCGGTAGCAGATGTATCCGGAGTAGACAGGCTTGGTCCGATGTATCGCAGTATCCCGTACGATGGAGTGAACCCCGTCGGCACCCACCACCGCATCCAGCTCTTCCCGCGCACCGTTCTCGAATTCGACACGCACACCTGAATCCAGTGTCCGGATCGACGTCATGCGATGGCCGAACCGGATGGCCCGAGGGTCGACATGTTCAGCCAGGATGCGAATCAGGTCAGGCCTGAACATGCCGATGTTCTGGTACTGCTTCGCCGTATCCTCCCAGGCCGCGTCGGTCACCTCATTGCCCATGGCGTCCAGGTACACGCCGTGCCCGTCCGGGATTGCTCCCGCGCGCTGGATGGGCTCGAGGATGTCGAGCTTGTCAAGAACACGGGCAGCGTTGGGGGCGACCGTAACTCCCGCACCCACCTCGTCGTGTTTGCTGGCCTGCTCGAATACGGTGGCCTCGACGCCGGCGATCTTCTTGAGTGCGATCGCGGCCGTGAGCCCACCCATTCCACCGCCAATGATGCCGATTCTCGTGGTATGGCCTGGCATTTCACTTCCTTAGCTGATTTGAGCCGGGCCCGCAGTCTGTGCGGGTGATCGCAGCGCTGCGCAGCCGTCCGGAACTTCCATTGACGCTCGAGCGCTGCCACCTGTGTCCGGCAACTCGGTCGCGAGGCTAATTTGCAGGCTTCTCCCAAGTCAAGACAGCCTGCAGAACACACTTTCCAGAAATCGGAACAGACGTTCCCTCTTTTCGCTTGTCACAGCATGGCTGAGTCAATGAAAGGGCCGTCATGCAGGCAGATCATGATGGTGTGGCTCGGACCCGTTGCCATCGGGGCCCGCGAGCAGATCCAGCACGGCGCGGCGCGCTCCCATGGCGTGCACGGGCAATGCCAGCACATCGCCGGGGCGTGCCCAGTCGAGCGCACATCGCGCGGCCTCGACTTCGGTGCCGCGGTCCCGCAGCGCGGAATCTGTCATGCCCAGCTGCAACAGTGCGGAGCGGATGATTCGTGGTACCTCGCCGGGCGCGCGGCCGCGCAGATGTGCTTCATCCTCCTTGACCACCACCAGGTCCGGCTGGAATTGCGCAGCCACCTGTGCAAGCTTCCGGATGTCGTCGTCCCGCCGGTTTCCGGCGTGCCCGAGCAATATCCCCAGGCGTCCCCCGCGGCGAAAATGCTGGGCCACCTCCAGGAATCCGCGCAACCCGTCTGGATTGTGCGCGTAGTCGATCAGCACGGTGACGCCATTGCGCTGGAAGCGCATCATGCGCCCGGAATTGTCCTGGGGATTGGCGCCAAATTGAGCCAGCACGGAGGAGATGGTCCGCGCGGAGATGCCCAGCGACAGGGCGGCCAATGCGGCACCGGCGATGTTGGCAATGTTGTAAATCGCCACGCCGTCGAGCGTCAGCGGCATGGAGGCGATGCGGCCGAGATCATGATGCTGACCGGCGTGCGTGGCCAGCAGGCTCCCGTCCCGTGCGGCGCAGTACGGGGCGCCGGAAGCAGTGAGGCGGCGCAGGGAAGGGGAGTCCGCATCGAGACCGAACCAGCCCAGTGGCGGACAGCGGCCGTAGCGCGCCGCGATGCTGCCGATGGCGGATCGCAATTGCCCGTCCTCGGCGTTCAGCACCAGCAACCCTGCAGGCTTCACGGCTGCCGCCACCACCAGCTTGACCTGCGCCAGTGCCGCGAGATCATCGATTCCATATTCGCCGAAATGATCGGCGCTCACGTTGGTGACCACTGCCACGTCCGCCTGCGTAACCGCAAGTCCGCGCCGCAGGATGCCGCCCCGGGCCGTTTCCAGCACGGCGATTCCGGTACGCGGCTCGCGCAACACCCGACGGGCGCCGGCGGGCCCCGAGTAATCGCCACTCTCCAGCACCTGGTCATCGAGGAACACGCCATCCGTGCAGCTGTAACCGGCGTGAAGGCCATGGGCGCGGGCAAATGCTGCCAGCAGGCGCACCGTCGTGGTCTTGCCGTTGGATCCCGTCACCAGCGCAATCGGAAGACCGTGCAAGGACGGCCACGGAACTTCCTCCACCGCCGGCAGTTGCAACAACGGGTAGGTTCGCGCGCCGGCGCCGGCGCCCAGGGTCAGTCCGTCATCATCCTCCACGTGCGGCAAGGTGCACGCTGCCGCGCGTTCCGCCAGGGCGCGCAGGCCCGGATTGGCTTCCGTCTTCGCCAGCACGGCAAAGCGCGCAAATGCTGCCGCTTCATCGAGCGCCGGGAGCATCGGTGGCGCGATTTCGTCGTCGAGGGCCGCCTGCACGGCCTGATCGATCAGGCCCGCTTCGATATCCTCCGCACGGGCGGGATCGCGTGCGCCGAGCGAAGCACACAGCGCCCACTCGTTGATTTCCGTGGCGAGAAACAGCTGATCGATGGGCGCGGTCATGGCCAGCGACACACCGCGCGCGTGCGGCCGCGCGATAGTGCCGGGCCGCGCCCAGCCCAGCGCAGCGGCGGCCAGCCCGATCCGGCTGCGCCAGCCTTCGATCAATGCGTCATCGACCACAATGTCCCGGGTGTCGAGAATGGCGCCCGGGGAGCCAAAGAACAGGTTGGCGCCGGTGAGGCGCCGCGAATCTTCGAAGGGCAGCGCGGAGGCGATGATCAGTCCTCTGCGTCGGGTGCCACACGGATACCGCGTTCGTCGCGCAGGAGTCCCTCACGGTTGAACGGGGCCGGTGTATCCAGTGCCAGCGCACCCGGATCGGCAAAGCCGCCCACGCCGCCCTGGGTTGTGATCTGCGCGGTGCCGGGCAGGCTGGCCGGAGCGCCGGGAACCGGTGTCGCTGCCGGTTTGAACTTGGTGATCTGTTTCCACGAGCGCACCAGTGCATCGGCGAACACCAGCAGCAGATCGCCGCTCTGGCCCATGCGCAGCGCGGCATCGATGGCCTCCTGCTCATCCGGAATCACCGAGATGGCGCTCTCCGGCACGCCACTGGCCATCAGCGCCCTGGCCTGCAGGCGCGGGACTTCGTCGGGCGCACGGTCGCGCAGACTGTCATCACGCCGGCAGATGTAGTGGTCGAAGCGCCCGGCCACGGCATGGGCGATGGCCACGAGGTCCTCGTCGCGCCGGTCACCGGGTCCGGCCAGCACCACGATGCGCCGTCCCGTGACATCCAGCCGGCAGGCGAGGTCGGCCATCATGCCCACGGCATGCGCATTGTGTCCGTAGTCGAACAGCACCTTGAAGGGATGCTCGTTGAACACGTTCATTCGGCCCGGTGCCTGGAAGAATGTGGAATCGAAGGTACGCAGGCCCTGTCGGATGGCGTCGAGCTTGATGTTGAGGGAAAACGCCATGGCAGCGGCAAACATGGCATTTTGCACATTGTGCATGGCGCGCCCTTCGAGGGTTGCCGGGATCAGATGCGTCCACAGCAGAGGAATGTGGCCGCCGCGCTCATACAGCGTGATCATCTGGCCGTTGACACCGGCTTCCATGGCGCAGGCGCGCCCGCCCGCGCGGATGTGCTCGCGCACCAGGGTGTGCTGGGGGTTCATGGTCACATAGCAGATGTTCCGCGCCTCCGTGTAGCCGGACATCTTCAGCACCAGCGGATCATCGGCGTTGAGCACGGCGCAGTCGCTCGCCACTTCCACCACGATGCGCTTCAATTCCGCAAGCTGCTCCAGCGTATTGATGCCCTTGAGGCCGAGGTGGTCGGATTGCACGTTGAGCACGGCGCCCACGTTCACTTCGCGTACACCCATGCCAGCGCGCAGCAACCCGCCACGGGCGGTCTCGAGTACCGCGATGTCGATCTGCGGGTCGGCCAGAACCATGCGCGCCGAGACCGGCCCGGTCATGTCGCCCGCCACGGTGCGCTGCCCGTCGATATAGACGCCGTCCGTGGTGGTCAGGCCCGGCGTGAAGCCGGCCATCTTGGCGATGTGGGCCAGCATGCGGGCGGTGGTGGTCTTGCCGTTGGTTCCGGTGACTGCTGCGATGGGTACGCGCGAGGCAGTGCCGGGCGGGAACAGCATGCTCACGACCGGTGTGGCCACATCGCGTCCCTTGCCCTCGCTGGGCGCCACATGCATGCGAAATCCGGGCGCTGCATTCACCTCGCAGATGCCGCCACCAATGGTGCGGAAGCTTTCGGTGATATTCCTGGACAAAAAATCCACGCCACCCACATCCAGCCCGATGGCGCGCACCGCCCGCTCGGCCATCTCGCGATTGTCGGGATGGATCACGTCGGTGACATCGGTGGCCGTGCCACCGGTGGACAGGTTGGCGGTGGAACGCAGATACACGAGCTGGCCGGTCTCTGGCACTGACCCGGCCGTGAGCCCGGCGCGTTCCAGCATCTTGAGTGCCTGTGCGTCCAGCTCCAGGCGCGTCAGGACCTTCTCGTGGCCCACACCCCGGCGCGGATCCTGATTCACGATCTCGATGAGCTGCACGATGGTGTGTCTGCCATCACCCACCACGTGCCCCGGGGTGCGTCGCGTGGCCGCCACCAGTTCGCCGTTCACCACCAGCAGGCGGTGATCATCGCCTTCCAGAAAAGTCTCGACGATGACGGATCGGGAATGCTCGCGCGCCACCGCAAAACCGTGCGCCACTTCGGCGTCAGTGGTCAGCCGGATGGAAATGCCGCGGCCGTGATTGCCGTTATAGGGTTTGGTGACCACAGGAAAGCCGATGCGGCGTGCGGCACGCACGGCCTGGCCTTCGGTCTGCACCAGCTCCTGCCTGGGCACCGGGAGTCCCAGGGTCGCGAGGATCTTGTTGGTCTCCTCCTTGTCGCTGGCCAGTTCCACCGCGATGTGCGAGGTGCGGCTGGTGACCGTGGCCTGGATGCGCTGCTGGAATTTTCCATGTCCCAATTGGACCAGCGACTGGTCGTTGAGGCGCAACCACGGAATGTCCTGCTTCTCCGCGGCCCGCACCAGGGAGGCGGTGGAAGGCCCCAGCGCACGGCGCTGTGCATAGCGGATGAACTCATCACGCGCGCCTTCCCAGATCCAGTCGGGTGGCACGGAGTCAACCGGGCGGATCGCCGCCGGGAGCAGTGAGCACAGGAGCTTGAGGCCCAGCTCGCCCGCGGCAATGCCTTCATCCCGCTGCGCATATTCGTATACCACGGTGTATACGCCGGGCGCATCGGCTGACCGGGTCTTGCCGAAGGTGACTTCCTCGCCGGCCATGTTCTGCAGCTCGATGGCCACGTGCTCCAGCACATGACCCAGCCACGTACCCTCGTCCTCGCGCATGCGGCGCAGGAAGCCACCGGGCTCGCGATAGGAGCAGCCATGCTCCGTGAGGCCCGGGAGGGCGGCCGCCAGCGCATCGACGAATCCGGGACCCAGCCGCCCCGTCGGCCAGGCTTCGAGTTCGCCGAGGTCGAGGTCGAGCCGGATGACGGGAAATCGCGCGTACAGCGAGGGGCCCACATAAACCGACCGATCCACAATGCGCATGGGTACAGCTCCGCCGCTTGGCGCGGTCAACTAATCCTTCGTCTGCTCTTTGGTCTGCGCCAGGCGGCCTGCCGACGCCTCCCGCGTATGAAGATTGAACGTGGCGCCCGCCACCAGGATATGCAGCTTCAGGCCGAGCATGCACACAGGTTGTCCCTCACTCACATCGCTCATGGAGGAGAAACTGACCTCGGAAGCATCCAGCAGCGTCACGCCCCCGCTGCCTTCGACTTCGACGATGTCGTCCGGGCTGATGAACGCCGCCGTGTCCTCGTCGAGGCCAATCCCCACGGCAAAGGGATTGTAGGCCAGTGCCGTGACCAGCCGGCCAAGCCGGTCGCGCTGACGGAAATGCTGATCGATGATGAACCGGTTGGTGAGGCCGAGGCCCGGCGCCATGCGCACGCTGCCGGAAATAACCGCCGACCCTTCATCGCCAAAGGCGATCATGTGTTCGCTCAGGACGCTGGCACCAGCGCTGGTGCCTCCCACCGTAACGCCGTGTGCGTTACGCATGCGGATGACTTTCGCCACCGGCGTCCCTCCGAGCAGCGTGGTGAGCCGCAACTGGTTGCCACCGGTGAAGAAGATGCCGCTGGCCTTCTCCAGGCGGTCCAGTCGGCCCGGCTCGATGCAGTCGCGACGGGTGTCGAAATCCATCACCGCCACCTCGGCCGCACCCAGGTTCCTGAACAGCTTCTCATAGCGCGACCCGGTCTCATGGATGCGGCTGGCGGTGGGAATGACGACGATGTTCGCCTCGCTCCCGCCGGATACGCTGAGGAAGCGCTGCAGGATATGGCGGTCATTTTCCTTATTCTCGGCGCCGCCGATGGGTACGATCCACCCGCGGGTCCCTCCAGTGGGAATCTTGCTGGGCATACGGCGTTTCGGGCCTCCTGTGACCTCAGCCGAAATGATGACGGATTACGGGCCGTCTGTCGCGTCCTGCCCGATTGCCGTAGTCGAGGCAAAGACGGTCATTGCAGACCAGAAGCCGGAGACCCGCCATGCCGCATGGCATAATAAACGCAGGGATCGACGTACTGCCAGGTCAGTGAGACAAACAGGGAGGCGGCATGCGTGGTACGAAATGGTTGAGCGCCAGTATCGGCGTGATCTTGCTGGTTTGCGGTGCGGCGGCTCGTGCTGATCTGGGCACCGCGGTTCGAGCCTACGAAAAGAAGGACTTCAGTACCGCCTTTGCGGAATTCAAGGCGCTCGCCGAACTGGGTCAGCCCGACGCGCAGTTGAACCTTGCGATCATGTATGCCCGCGGTGAGGGAACCCCGGTCAGCATGACGAATGCCCATGCATGGGCATCGCTCGCGGCCACGAATGGTCAGAAGCGTGCGGCCTTGCTGGTTGCCCAGGTGGAACATGAACTCACTCCCACTTCCCTGAAACTGTCTGCCGAAATCCAGGCGGACTACAGCCCGGCAAGACTCAATGCGCGCCTGATGCCCGTCCTGTTGAACAATCGCGAGTACGCCGATCGGGATCCTGTCCGGCGGATCAAGCCCTTCATGCCCTCCTACCCGCTGGAGGCCCGGAATCGGGGAGTCCAGGGTCAGGTCTACGTGGAATTCAAGGTGGCGCCCGATGGTCACGCCCGAATGCCGCGGATTCTGATGTCCGTTCCTCAGGGCACATTCGATGAGGCCGTTCGCCAAAGCGTGTTTCGAAGCACGTTTCTGCCGGGTCGCATCAATGGTCGTCCGGTCGCAACGGACACCGCGACCTTTTTTACGTTTCGGGTGGTCGAAACGAGCAGTGTCGACTATCCGGACCTGATGCGATTCGCGAAAGTCACGCGAAAGAAGGCGGAAGAGGGCGACATCGGGGCCCAGACCCTGTACGGCATGATGCTCGCCGGATTGCCACAGTTCGAAAAGCCGTTCAGCGAAGCGCTGCCCTGGTTCCTGAAGGCGGCGCAGGGTGGCTCTCCTTACTCGCAGTACCAGGTGGGAACGGCGCTGTTGCACGGACGCGGCTGCCAGTGCGAAGAGACCAAAGGCGAGATCTGGCTGGAAAAGGCGGCGCAAGCCGACCAGGCGGACGCGCAGGTGACGTTGGCGGAGTACCTGCTGAAAGGATCGCCATCCGATGAATCGGTGTCGGGCGCGAAGATCTGGCTGGACAGAGCGGCCAGGAGCGGCAACCTGACGGCCAAGTTGTATCTCGCTGCGTTGCTCTCCACGAACGGCTCGGCCTCGGTCCGCGATCCTGCGAAGGCGCTCTCGCTGATCAATGATGCGCTGCCGACGATGAAGGATGATCCCACAAGTTTTGAGGTGCGGGCTGCGGCGCTGGCGGCCAAGGGAGACTTTGCCGCCGCGGTCAAGGATGAGGAACGCGCGGTGGACATCGCGACACGCTACGGCTGGGACTTGGGTCCGTTGAACGAGCGTCTGAGCTCCTATCTGGCGCGAAAGCCCTGGGAAGGAAACCTGCTCATGCTGTGAGCGGCCCGGCTGACAGGCGAAGAATGCTGGAATCGATGGCGCTTCGCTCCGCAAGGCCGGGTTCGTCCGACTTGAGCGGCAAGCAAGGCGATCAGCCGCTGGGCTGAACCTTGCAGGCCGTCTTGTTCACGAACTCGCGCAGGCGCTCCTGCACCTCGCATCCGGTCTGCACGACAGCGGCCATCAGGCCTTCTGCGAACAGTCCTTCGGTCGGTGCCATGTCGGCGATCCGGTTGATGGAGCTGACGATGGCGTAGTTCGACAGCGGGGCGTTGCCGGCAATTTTGCGCGCCAGCTCCAGCCCCAGCTCGTACGACGACCGGGGATCGGTCCCGGTATTGCAGACGTAATGGGCGAGGCCCAGGCTCCGGCCTTCTTCGGCATTCAGCACGCGCCCGGTCAGCATCATTTCCACCATCCGCGGTGCAGAGATGATCCTGGCGGTGCGCACTGTCGCGCCCCCGCCCGTGAAAATGCCGCGGGTTCCCTCGGGCAGGGCGAAGAACGTGTTCCTGTCAGCGACCCGTACGTGCGCAGCGCTTGCCAGTTCCAGGCCTCCGCCCACCACGGCTCCCTGCAGGCAGGCGATCACCGGTATGCCGCCGTGCTGGATCTTGTCAAAGGCACGGTGCCACGCCTGGCATATGCGCAGGAACTCGACCGCACCTCGTGCCTTGTCGTGGTGTTCCCGCAAGTCCAGGCCGGCGCAGAAGTGCTCGCCCCGCGCTGTCATGAGAATGGCGCGGATATGATCTGGAACGCAGGAGAAATAGGCATCGATCTCGGCGATGGCGTTCTCGTCCAGCGCATTGCGCTTGTGTGCCTTGTTGAGCGTGACGATGCCGATGTTGTCCAGTTCGGTGGTCTGCAGGAAGGACCCGGTCATGGAGCTGCTCCCGTTCAATGGTGGCGGGCAATCCGCAATTCCTGTGGAGGATAAACCGTTCATCCCTGGTGCCAATTGCCAATGACGCCGTCAGATATGCAAATGCTGACAACAGCACCTTGCCGGGAAAGCGCTCGGGTAGACTGGAAGCGATGTCCGCAGGTGCAAGTGGTTCGAACCTCACCGTCAAGCAAGGTGCGGACACGGCAGGTGGTGTCGTGTCGACCGCGACGGTGTCGCTCGCACTGGTGGAGGACTTGCTGCGCAGCCTTCGCGCAGTTTGCCCGCAGCCGGTTCTGGACCGGTGCTTGAAGGCAGCGGGTATCGTCAAGGAATTCATCGATCATCCGGCCTCCCGACTCACCCACGATCAACTGGTGAAGCTCTACCGTGAAAGTGCGGCCATGACCGGCGACGAGATGATGGGTCTGTGGAGCCGCCCGATACGCACCGGTTCCCTGAAATACATCATGCGGGCGGTCGTGGACGCGCCAACGATCGACGTCGCGCTGTACCGCTTCACGCAGTTCTGGAACCTGCTGCTGGACGACTATCGTCTGAACCTGGCGCATGCCAGGGACTCGATGAGCCTGGAGCTGATTCCGCGCGGCCCGAAGGTCGAAGTGAACCGCTTCGGCCATGCACTGATCCTGAAGCTCACGCACGGCATCGTTTCATGGCTCGTCGGCGGGGAGGTGCCGGTGCAACGGGTGGAGTTTGTCTTTTCCCGACCGCCCTTCGCGGCCGATTATTCGATCCTGTTTCCGGCGGCCGTGGATTTTGGGGGGGCGCTCTCGAAAATCATCTTTGACGCCGGGTTGGGAAGCAGGCGGGCGGAACGCGAGATGACCGAGGTGCGCGAGTTCCTGCGGGCCGCTCCCCGGGACTGGATTTTCACTTCCTTTCACGAGCATGCCCTGCGGCTGAAGGTGCGCGAACTGCTGTACGTGGACCTGGGCCGAACGCTTGACGAGGTTTCGCGCAGGCTCCACATGTCCTCGCGGACGCTGATCCGCAGGCTGCGGAAGGAAGGCCTGTCCTTCCAGGGCATCAAGGATGAACTGCGCCGGGACCTGGCCCTGCTGAATCTGGCGCGCCGGGATGCGTCGATTGCGGAGATCTCCCATGCCCTGGGTTTCAGCTCGCCCGCGGTATTCCACCGGGCTTTCCGCCATTGGACCGGCATGACGCCGGGCGTGTATCGTGCGGCCCAGCAGGCGCTGCATTGATCGGTTTTTTTCCGTTCGCGCAGCCCGATCACAGCGGGTGGCAGGAGCAGCGCAAACCATTCCTGCCCCCTTCACGCCCCCTCAGCAATCAGTAAACTACGCGGGATCCAGAGAAATACAGCAGGAATCCCGCCAGTGGAAAACGCTAAAAGACCGGGCATTCCCGTTGCGAAACGCGGCGATGCGACTGATCGTCGTATCTGCGTTGCGCCCATGATGGACTACACGGACCGCCACTGCCGGTTCATCCATCGTCTGTATTCGCCGGATGCGCGCCTGTACACCGAGATGGTGGTTGCGGCGGCCGTCGTGCGTGGCGATGCGCAGCGGTTGCTCGAGTTCAGTCCGGCTGAGCATCCGGTGGTGCTGCAGCTCGGCGGCTCGGACCCGGCGGAGCTGGCGGCGGCGGCGCGGATCGGCGCGCGGATGGGCTATGACGAGATCAACCTGAACGTGGGTTGTCCGAGCGATCGTGTGCGGGACGGCGCATTCGGTGCCTGCCTGATGCGCGAACCGCACACCGTGGCGCGATGCATGGCGGCGATGGCCGATGCCGTGAGCGTGCCGGTGAGCGTGAAGTGCCGCATCGGACTGGATTCGGATCAGCGCTATGAGAGCTTCGCCGCTTTCATCGACACCGTGTCGTCCGCCGGTGTGGAGCATTTCATCGTGCATGCACGCAACGCCATCCTGTCGGGCTTGTCGCCGAAGCAGAACCGCGAGATACCGCCACTCAAGTACGGGTTCGTCCATCGCCTCAAGCGCGAGCGGCCCGATCTGCACGTCACGCTCAACGGTGGGCTGAACGACTGCGCCTCGGCGCTGGCCGAACTTCGCGCCGGGCTCGACGGCGTGATGCTGGGCCGGGCGGCGTACCAGCGGCCGGCGATCCTCGCCGAGATGCAGCGCGAGCTCATCGACCCGGGCTGGGCGGTGCCCCAGCCCCTGGCCATCCTCGAGGCGGTGGTGGCCTATGCGCAGGAGCAGCGGCAGCGCGGCGTGCGTCTGCATTCCATCACGCGCCATCTGGGCGGGTTGCTGAACGGGGTGAGCGGTGCGCGCGCCTGGCGGCGTTTCCTGTCCCGGAGCGCGTCGCGGCCGGATGCGCCGGCCGAGATCCTGTTGTCCGGCGCAGACATCCTGCGGCAGGCGGCATGATGGCTCGAGGATATCCACGGCACACGCGGAGGCGACATTAAGTATAATCGCGGCGCGTCATGGGAAATGAAACGGAACTTGCCATCGTATTTGCCGACGTGGTCGGCAGCATGAAGCTGTACGAACAGCTGGGTGACCTGAAGGCCCGCGAGATGGTGGGTATCTGCATCGACACCATGCGCCAGGCCACCGAGCAGCAGGGCGGCACGGTGATCAAGACCATGGGCGATGAAGTCATGTCGACTTTCCCGTCGGCGGACGATGCGCTCAACGCGGCTGCCCAGATGCAGAAGCAGATTTCCGCCAACCCCGCGCTCAAGGTCAACGAGCATGCCGTCGCAATCAGGATTGGCTGTAACTTTGGTCCAGTAGTTATTGAAAACAGGGATATTTTTGGTTCGGCGGTGCATACCGCCAATCGCATGACCAGCCAGGCGAAAGCAGGCCAGATCATGACCACTTCGACCATGGTGGAGCACCTGTCGCCGGACTGGCGGGCCTGCGTGCGCCAGATCGACATCGCCACCGTGAAAGGCCGCAGCAGTGAACTGGCGCTGTTCGAGGTGCTGTGGCAGACCGAGGACATCACCAGCATGGTCCCCGCCATTGCCATGGCATCGCGCCACAAGACCGCCGACAAACCCCATCGTCTGCGGCTGCGCTACCAGGGGCAGGAAGTCATCGTGGATGAACGGCGCAACAACATCAGCATGGGCCGTGCCGAGGAAAACGATCTGGTGGTCAAGGGAAATCTCATCTCGCGCCTGCATGCGCGCATCGAGGTGAGCCGGAACAAGTTCATGCTCATCGACCAGAGCACCAACGGCACCTTCGTGCTCGCGAAGGGGGGTGAGGAAGCCTTCGTGAGGCGCGATTCCATGCAGATCCGCTCGGAGGGGCTGATTGGCCTCGGCAAGGCACCGGACAGCAACTCGTCCCAGGTCATCCGCTACGTCTGCGAGGAATGACCCGCACCGGCGTGCCCGGCGGGGGTGGCGTTTCGGTTCAGCTCAGGCGGGCCAGCGTGGCAGCCTGTTCCTCGAGGAGGGCGTTTGGCAGGCGTGAGCCGAACTGCCGCAGGTATTCGCCGACACTTTTCATCTCCTCGATCCACAGTTCGCGGTCAACGGTCAGCAACTCATCCAGGGCGCCCGGCGCAAGCTCCAGCGATCGGGTGTTCAGATCGGCTGGCGAGGGCAGCAGACCAATGGGTGTCTCGCGCGCTGGCACCTTGCCCTTGCACCGGTCGATGATCCAGCTGAGCACACGCAGGTTCTCGCCGTAGCCCGGCCAGAGGAACTTGCCTGCAGCGTCACGCCGGAACCAGTTGACATGGAAAATCTGCGGCGGTGATTTCAGTGTTGCACCCACATTCAGCCAATGAGCGAAATAGTCGCCGAAGTTGTAGCCGGCGAACGGCTTCATGGCCATCGAGTCCCTGCGCACCACGCCCACCTTGCCGACAGCCGCTGCCGTGGTCTCGGAAGCCACACCCGCACCGACCAGCACGCCATGCTTCCAGGAGCGTGCCTGATAGACGAGCGGCGCGACGGTGCGGCGCCGTCCCCCGAACACGATGGCGGAAATCGGGACTCCCGCCGGCGCATCGGCCATGGGTGACCAGGCCGGATTCTGCCTTGCGGCGACGGTGAAGCGTGAGTTCGGATGAGCCGCCGGACCGTTGGCGGGGTCGTAAGGCCGTCCCTGCCAGTCGGTGACCGGCGTGCCGGGCAGTCCCTCCCACCAGGGCTGGTTGTCGGCCGTGACCGCCACATTGGTGAAGATGGTGTCGTGGCGGATGGTCTCGAACGCATTGCGGTTGGTGCTGACATTGGTGCCGGGCGCCACGCCGAAATAGCCGGATTCGGGATTGATGGCGTACAGCCGGCCGTCGGCGCCCGGATGGAGCCACGCGATGTCATCGCCGATGGTCCAGATTTTCCACCCCGGGAAACTGTCGGGTGGAATGAGCATGGCCAGGTTGGTCTTGCCGCAGGCGGAGGGAAACGCGCAGGCGAGGTAGTGAATCTCGCCCTGCGGATTTTCCACGCCGACGATGAGCATGTGCTCGGCCAGCCATCCTTCCGTGCGTGCCTGCCAGCTCGCGATGCGCAGCGCATGGCATTTCTTGCCCAGCAGCGCATTGCCGCCGTAGCCCGATCCGTAACTCTTGATCAGGAGTTCCTCGGGAAAGTGCATGATGAAACGGCGCTCGGGATCCAGCTCGCCGATGGAATGCAGGCCCTTGACGAAGGTTCCTTCCCGGGCGATGCGCTCCAGTGCCGGAAGGCCCATGCGGGTCATCAGCTTCATGTTCAGCACCACGTAGGCGCTGTCGGTGATTTCCACGCCGCAGCGGGACAGGGGCGAGTCGATCGGCCCCATGCAATAGGGGACTACGTAAAGTGTCCGCCCCTTCATGCAGCCCTTGAACAGGGCATCGAGCGTGCGGTGAGCCTCGGCCGGGGCCATCCAGTGGTTGTTGGGGCCGGCGTCTTCCTGGTTCCGCGTGCAGATATAGGTGAGGTGCTCGACGCGCGCCACATCGGAAGGACTGGACCGGTAGAGGTAGCAGCCGGGATGGGTGGTCTGGTTCAACTGCAGGAGTTCGCCCTTTTCGAGCAGCTCATCCCGAAGGGATCGGTACTCCGCATCGCTCCCGTCGCACCAGTGGACCGCAGCCGGCTGGGTGTGAGCGGCAACCTGGCTGACCCACGCTGCAACGTCCCGGCTCAGCGTTGAAAGATCGAGCATTCGTTGGGGAGCAATGGCCATTGGAACCTGCCTGTCGATTGATGTCTTTGAACTTCCTTGACCGCAAGGATGACAGATGGCGGGGGGTGGTGCCAATTGCGCTATCATCGGCTCACCCGCGATATCGTATCGCTCGAACCAGTTCATGCGTAGCACGTGATTTGCTTCACAACTTATTGACAATTTTACATTTTAATTTCAAGTTTCAAGCTGGTTCCCAAACATGTCGAACTCGCCTGACAGAGTTCGTCCGGCCAGCAATCACGGCTGCCCTGCTGCTGCTGTCGATCACGCAGTCATCGGCCCAGACTCTCCCTGCAGGGGTGGTCCAGCGGACCACGGGTGAGCTGCTCGCGCGCAGGCCCGGCGGCGGGCCGGTGCGCTTCGATCTGTCACCGGCCGATCACGTGGTCAGCGGCGACCAGGTGGTCTACACGGTGGAGATCCGCAACACCACCCGCCATGCCATCGACGCGATCGTGGCCGTGACACCGATCCCGGAAAAGATGAAATACATCGGCGGCTCGGCCACCGGGCCAGGATGTGACGTGGATTTTTCGGTCGATGGGGGTGTGAGTTTCGACAGCGCGGATCACCTGACCATCCCGCTGCCGGCCGGGCAGTTCCGACCGGCAGTGGCTGCCGATTACACCCATATCCGCTGGAGGCTGAAGTTCGCGCTGCGAGGGCTGGCAACGGCCCTCGCCCGATTTCGTGCCGTGCTGAAGTGACCGGTGCCTGGCGGAGCTGAAGGCAGGTCGATGGATTACCAGGACGTCTTCGGCCCCGAAGGGCCATTGGCCTCGACCATCGAAGGATATGCGGTGCGTTCCGGACAATGCACCATGGCGCGGTCCGTGGGTCGTGCGCTGGCCCTCGAGGAACCCCTGATCGTGGAGGCTGGCACCGGTATCGGGAAGACCTTTGCCTACCTGGTGCCTGTTTTGCTCTCGGGACGCACGGTGATCATCTCCACGGGGACTCGCACCCTGCAGGACCAGCTGTATCACCGTGACGTGCCCGTGCTGGCGCGGGCCATCGGCATGCCGGTGAAGATGGCCCTGCTGAAAGGCCGGTCCAACTACCTGTGCCGGTACCGGCTCGAATCGGTCCCCCAGCAGCGTCAGATGTTCGGTGCCGTCCGCGGCGCAGCCCGTCACATGAGCCGGATCGTGCGCTGGGCCGCCGGCACCCGGAGCGGCGATCTCGCGGAACTCACGGATATTCCCGAGGACTCGCCGGCCTGGCCGATGGTCACCTCCACCCGGGAGAACTGCCTCGGAGCCGAATGCCCGCAGTTCTCCGGCTGCCATGTGTATGCAGCGCGTCGCGCGGCCCAGGCCGCACAGGTGGTGGTCGTGAATCACCATCTGCTGCTGGCGGATCTGTCGCTGAAGGACGAGGGCTTTGGCGATCTGCTGCCGGGCGCAGAGGCCGTCGTGCTGGACGAAGCCCATCAGGTGCCGGACATCGCCGCGCAGTTCTTCGGCCTGAACTGGTCGACACGCCAGGTCCAGGTGCTGGTGCGCGATACGACGCTGGAATTGACCGGCACGGCCGCATCCCTTTCGGCGGCAGCCCGGGCACTCGCGGATCTCGAAGGCCGGGTCAGTCGGCTGGAGGCAGGGGTTTCCTCGCAGATGGGACGGATCGACTGGGAACAGCTTCCGGAGTCGACGTTCGATGCGCTGGCGGATGTGCACGCGGCATTGGGGGGCCTGGCCGGCCATCTCGAGTCTCTGGGATGCGGACCGGGTGCGATGAACTGTTCGCGGCGTGCACAAGGCCTTGCCACGCAACTTGCATCCCTGCTCGCCGTCGACGAGCAACAGGGACTGCGCTGGGCGGAAGCGGGTCGTACGGGAGTCCACCTGCACTTCACGCCTTTCGAAATCGCCGATCGGCTGCGTGCCTTCATGCAGGGGCGGTCCAGTGCCTGGATCTTCACCTCCGCCACCCTGGCGCTGGGGGAGGATTTCTCGCATTTTTCCCATCGCATCGGGCTTCCCGAAGCGCGCACGCTGCGCATCGAATCGCCGTTCGATTATTCCGGTCAATCCCGTCTCTTTCTTCCCCCGGGGATGCCGGAGCCGCAGGATCCGCGATTCACCGAATGTTTCGTGTCGGCCTGTGCGCCGCTCCTGGCGGCCAGCGGCGGACGTGCGTTCCTGCTGTTCACCAGCTACCGTGGCCTGAATGCTGGGCTGGATGCGCTGAAGCGGCAGTTCCCGGAGCCACCCTTTCCGGTCCTGGTACAGGGGCAGTCGCCGCGCGACGCCTTGTTGAAACAGTTCCGGCAGCTGGGCAATGCGGTCCTGCTGGGGACCGGCAGTTTCTGGGAGGGGGTGGACGTGCGGGGCGATGCGCTGACGCTCGTGGCCATCGACAAGCTTCCCTTTGCATCCCCGGATGATCCGCTGCTCAAGGCGCGACTCGAAGGTATCCGGCGTCGGGGCGGCAACCCGTTCCAGGAATATCAGTTGCCCCAGGCCGTGCTGGCGCTGAAGCAGGGAGTCGGACGGCTGATCCGGGATGTGGATGATTTTGGCGTGATCCTCATCGGTGATCCACGGCTGACCCGCAAGGGATATGGGCGGATGTTCCTCGATTCGCTTCCACCCAGCCCGGTGATCACGGACAGCGCGGTGGCTTGCGGGTTTCTGCGTGAGCGACTCTCCACTGGAGTCCGTCCATGAATGGGCGAATCCTTGCCATCGACACCTCCACGGAAGCCTGCTCCGTTGCGCTGCTCCAGAGGGGGATCGTGACCGCACGCCATGAGATTGCCGGGAGGGAGGCCGCACGGCGAGTCCTGCCGCTGGTGGAGGCCGTGATGGCTGAAGGCGGGTGCGGGTTGGCGGATCTGGACGCCCTGGCCGCTGGAATCGGACCAGGCGGATTCACGGGCGTGCGCCTCGGCATTGCCGTGGTACAGGGTCTTGCCTTCGGGGCAGCGCTTCCCGTGGTGCCGGTCGATTCGCTGGAGACCCTGGCCTTCGCTGCACTGTCTGGCGCGGGCCGGGATGAGGTGGTACTGGCCTGCCTCGATGCGCGGATGGGCGGCATCTACTGGGGCTGCTATCAGTCTGATGCCGGCCGGGGAGTACGGGCGGTCGAAGGTCCGGCCCTGGGCAAGCCTGCGCTCGTGGAACGGCACCTGCGGCCGAGGGCGCTGCCGGCCGTGGGCCGGGGCATGCGCCTGATGCAGGCGGCAGGCCCCTGGCCGGCCGCTTGCGATGCGAACGCGCTCCCAAACGCCTCGGATCTGGTGCGACTGGCGGCGCTGCGGCTGGATCAGGGGGGCGGCATCGATCCTGCCGACCTGGTTCCGCTGTATCTTCGCGATCGCGTTGCCCTGACGGAAAGCGAACGCCGGTCGGACCAGCCGCCGGCACTGGATTAGACCGATGATCCCGGTGCTTTGCGCTGTCACGAAATGGTCATGTCCAGGCCTTGTAATGCGTGGCGGAACCTTCAGCATGGGACAGGCATGAGCATCGGGCGAATACTGGTGGTCGAGGATGAAAGGCCGATCCGCGACATGATCTGCTTCACCCTGAAACGAGCCGGGTACGAGGTCATCGAGGCGGGTGAATGCAGAACGGCGCGCACGCAGATTGCCGATGCGCGGCCGGATCTGATGCTGGTGGACTGGATGCTGCCGGACATGAGCGGCCTGGAACTGATCCGGTCCCTGCGGAAGCAGGCGGACAGCCAGGACATTCCCAGCATCCTGCTGACCGCACGCGCCGAGGAGAGCGACAAGGTCGCGGGACTTCAGGGTGGTGCCGACGACTACATCACCAAGCCTTTCAGTTCGCGGGAACTGCTGGCGCGGATACAGGCGGTGCTTCGGCGCGTGAATCCGCAACAGGAGGAGGTGGTCGAGGTCATGGGTCTTCGTGTCGACGATGCCAGCCACCGGGTCAGCGCCGCCGGCAGGGAACTCGTCCTGGGGCCCACGGAATACCGGTTGTTGCACTTCTTCATGACCCATCCGGAGCGGGTATTCTCGCGCAGCCAGTTGCTGGACCGGATCTGGAGCGCAAGCGCCGACATCGCGGATCGCACGGTCGATGTCCATATCCGCCGTCTGCGACGCGCCCTGGAACCCCACGGGCTCGAAGGCCTGGTGCAGACGGTGCATGGCCTGGGGTACCGGTTTTCTGGCGGCGCCGCGTAGGGCCGCATTCATGCCATCCATGTGGTCATTTGCCCTTGTGCGGCTGGCAGGCGTTCTGGGCCTTGCAGGCCTGCTCGGACTGATGTTCGGCCAGCCGTGGTTCTGGCTCCTGGGCTTGACCTGTGCGTTTGCAGCCTGGCAGGTGATCGATCTGTACCGACTGGATCACTGGCTCAATACGCGCCCCAAGACCGATCCGCCCGAGATGGGCGGAGTGTGGGGAAACGTGGTGGCACAGATCGTCCGCCTCAACCGGCGCAAGCGGTTCCACAAGCAGCGTGTCCTGCTGCTGCTGCGCAAGTTGCGCCGATCCACGGCGGCACTTCCCGACGGTGTGATCATCCTGAGCCAGCAACGGGAAATCGTCTGGTTCAACCCGCCGGCGGGGCGCCTGCTGGGTCTGCGGCACAGACAGGACATCGGGCTGCGCATCGACAACCTGATCCGCAATCCGGAATTCGTGCGGTATCTGCACGACGACCGCTTCCCCGGTCCGCTGGTCATCAGACCGCCCGGATCGGCTGAAAGCTTCCTGTCCCTTCAGACGGTGCCTCACGGAGAGGGGCAGATCCTGTTGCTGGTACGCGATGTCACGCATCAGCGCCAGATCGAAGCGATGCGCAAGGATTTCGTGGCCAACGCCTCGCACGAACTGCGCACGCCACTGACGGTGATCAGCGGATACCTGGACGCCCTGGGGGACGATCCGGACATCGATGCAGCCTGGTCGGACCCGATCCGGGACATGCGCTCGCAGGCGCAGCGCATGAACCTGATCATCGGCGATCTGCTCGAGCTGTCGCGTCTGGAGTCCACCGACGGAGAAGCGGTGCGCGATCCGGTGGACGTGTGCCAGCTGCTGCGGGGCCTGTATCGCGATGCGCTGAATCGCAGCGAACGCCCCTGCGATGTGCGCCTGACACTTGGAACCGCTGATGGTCTGTATGGTTCTGGACGGGACCTGGAATCGATCTTCGGGAACCTGCTGAGCAACGCACTCAAGTACACACCGGCGACGGGATCCGTCGCCATGCGATGGTGGAGTGATGCGGATGGCGCTTACCTGTGCGTCGAGGATACCGGGATCGGCATACCCGAAGAGCATCTGCCGCGCATCACCGAGCGCTTCTACCGGGTCGACCCCGGCCGCTCGCGTGAACAGGGCGGTTCCGGGCTGGGGCTGGCCATCGTCAAACATGCGCTGCAATTGCATGGCGGGCAGCTCGAAGTCAGAAGCACCGAAGGCCGGGGAAGTTCATTCACCTGCCAGTTTCCGGCGGGCCGGGTCCTGCGCACGGCGGATTCCTCTGCTGCCCCTGCGGGAGCGGATCCAGCGGGCCTGGCGCAGGCTTCGCCGGGTTGACGCGCGTCCGGAAGGCATGTAAACGAGAGGCGTATGGAAACTGCTGACCTTGCACATCACATCTCGCGCCGCTTCAACGAGGACCTGGAAAGGGTTCGCAGCCAGGTGCTGCAGATGGGCGGATTCGTCGAGCAGCAACTGCAGCTGGCGATCAATGCCCTGGTGGAGGGCGACGGGCGCCTGGGCGAATCGGTGGCCACCGATGATTACAAGGTCAACGGCATGGAGGTGTCCATCGACGAGGAGTGCAGCCGCATCCTGGCCACGCGTTCGCCGGCCGCCGGCGATCTGCGCCTGATCGTGGCCACCATCAAGACCATCACGGATCTGGAGCGCGTCGGTGATGAAGCCGAGAAGATCGGCCTGATCGCCTCACGGCTCGCCAGCATGGAGCGCCCGGCTGACAAGTACCGTGCCGTGAAGCACATCGGCCGCCTGGTCGGGCAGATGCTGCATGATGCGCTGGATGCGTTCGCGCGCATGGATGCCCAGGCGGCCCTGCGTACGGTGCGCGACGACAAGGCAGTGGATGAAGAATACGAATCCATCCAGCGGCAGTGCATGACATTCATGATGGAAGACCCGCGCAGCATCACGCGGGTCATCGAGATCATGTGGGTGGTGAGGGCCATGGAGCGCATCGGGGATCATGCCAAGAACATCTGCGAGTACATCATCTACATGGTGCACGGAACCGACGTGCGCCATACATCACTCGACGATGTCGCGCGGCAGCTCGCCTCGGCACAGGCCGGGCTCCGTTGAGCGGCCTGCCGATGCCCACGGTGCTGTCCACGATGTCGGCGCGCGTCGCCAACCTGATCGGGGTCGCAGCCTGCGCGTTGCTCCTGGGGTACGCCTGGTATTCGCAGGTGGCGCTGCACCTTGAACCCTGTCCGCTGTGCATTTTCCAGCGGATTGGCGTGTTCTTCCTCGGACTGGTGTTCCTGGCCGCCGCCCTGCACGATCCGCGCGGGTGGGGCCGCCGCCTGTATGCGGCACTGCTGTTCCTGGCCGCTGCCGTGACTGCGGGTGTGGCCGTGCGGCACCTGTACATCCAGAGCCTGCCGCCCGGTTCGGTGCCGGCCTGCGGCGCTTCGCTCAAATTCATGATGAAGGTTCTTCCCCTGTCGGATGTGATCTCCCGGGTGCTCAATGGCTCGGGTGAATGCGCGAAGATCACCTGGCGTTTCCTCGGACTGTCGATGCCGGCCTGGGTGCTGATCGCGATGGTGGCTCTGGGTGGCTACGGATCGTGGGTCAATCTGGGGCGCCGCCGCCCGGTGATCGCCTCCTGATGTCCGCGACCCTCGATCTGTGCCGTCAATTGATTTCGCGCCCCTCGGTCAGCCCCGAGGACGGCGGCTGCCAGCAGTTGATGGCCGATCGTCTGCGTGCCATCGGGTTCCAGGTGGAGTCGATGCCATTCGGGCCGGTGGAGAACTTCTGGGCGACGCACGGGAGCGGTGCACCGGTGTTCTGCTTTGCCGGTCACACGGATGTGGTGCCCGCGGGCCCTGTGGAAGAATGGCACGGGGATCCGTTCGTGCCGGTGATCCGTGAGGGATTTCTTTATGGCCGCGGCGCCGCCGACATGAAAAGTGGCCTTGCGGCAATGGTCACCGCGTGCGAGCAGTACCTGGGCGCAAGGCCCGATCATCCGGGGACGCTCGCGTTCCTGATCACCAGCGACGAGGAAGGCCCTTCGGTGGATGGCACGCGCCGTGTGGTCGAGGAATTGCGGGCGCGCGGCCAGACCATCGACTGGTGTCTGGTCGGCGAGCCGTCGAGCGAGCATGAGCTGGGTGACACCATCAAGATCGGCCGCCGCGGGAGCCTCTCCGGGCGCCTGACCGTGCACGGCGTCCAGGGTCACATTGCCTATCCGCAGCTGGCGAGCAATCCGGTGCATGCACTGGCGCCGGCGCTGGCCGAACTGGTGTCGCGGCAGTGGGATTCCGGCAACGCGCACTTCCAGCCCACCAGCTTTCAGGTCTCGAACCTGAATGCCGGCACGGGCGCGCCCAATGTGATTCCCGGCGAACTGAAGGCGCGCTTCAATCTGCGCTTTTCCACCGAGCAGACGGTCCAGAGCCTGCAGGCAACCGTGGAGGAGATCCTGCGGCGGCACGAGGTACCCTTCAGCCTGGACTGGTTCATCTCCGGCCTGCCGTTTCTCACCCGGCCCGGGGTGCTCTCCGAGGCAGCCTGCGAGGCCGTGCAGGCCACGCTCGCACGCCGGCCGAAGCTTTCCACCACGGGCGGGACATCGGACGGGCGGTTCATCGCGCCCATGGGAGCGCAGGTCGTGGAACTGGGCGTGGTGAACGCCACCATCCACAAGGTCGATGAATGCGTGCGTGTCGAGGATATCGACCAGCTGCACCGGATATATCTGGAAGTCCTCGGCCGGCTTCTGGGCTGAGCTCGCCGATCAGATGGCGCGCCGCTCCCAGCCGCCGCCGATCGCCTCGATCAGGCGCACGCTGGCGACGAGTCGCCGGACCTGGACGGCTTCGGCCGTGAGCCGGGTCTGCAGCGCGGCGGTCTGCGCAGTGGCAACCTCCAGGTACCCGGAAGCTCCCATCTGGTAGAGGGCCGATGCCAGATCCTGCGCGCGCTGGCTCGCGGTGACAGCCCTTGCCTTTGCATCCGATTCGGACGCGAGGCCGTTCAGCAGTGCCAGATTGTCCTCCACGTCGGCAAACGCATTGAGCACGCGGGTTCGATAGTCGGCCACGGTTTCACGGTACCTGGCCCTGGCCAGGGCGACCCCGGCGCGCCGGCGTCCCGCATCGAACATATCCAGGACGGCCTGCGGCCCGATGGACCAGAACGCATTGGGTGATGCGATCAGGTCCGGCGTTCCGGTGTTCTGGAAGCCCGCCAGCGCACCCAGGGAGATGTCCGGGAAGAAGGCGGCACGTGCGATACCGATGCGTGCGTTGGCCGCAGCCACCCTGCGCTCGGCCGCTGCGATGTCGGGGCGGCGCTGCAGCAGGGTCGAGGCAATGCCGACAGGTACGTTCGGCACCTTGAGCGGCCGGGCCTGCTCCTTCAGCGTGAATGTGGATGCGGGCTCGCCCACCAGCACGGCGATGGCATGTTCGACCAGCTTGCGTGCCACCTGCACATCGTCGAGCTGACTCTTCGCATTCTCGAGCTGGGTCCGGGCCTGTTCCACGTCCAGTCCCGAGGCGATGCCCTGCGAATGCCGCGCGTCGGTGATCTGGAGCGAGCGGGCGTACACCTGGATCGTGTCGGTCAGCAGCAGGGTCTGCGTGTCGAATCCCCGCAGTTCGAAATAGGCGCAGGCGAGGCGCGATTGCAGGCTGAGGCGGATCGCCGCCAGGTCTGCCGCGCGCGCCTGGGACAGGTATCGCCCTGCCGCCACGGTGTTGCGGATACGGCCCCACAGGTCGAATTCATAGTCGACACCGGCGCCGACGCTCCGGTCATCATAGACATCCGGCTGGTTCGAGCCGCGAAGCGGCCTTTCGTCGGACTGGCGATTGCGGGTTGCATGGGCGTTGCCGGTGAGGGTGGGCAGCAGCTCCGCGCGCACTTCGTCCAGGTAGGCGCGTGACTGGTCGTATCGAGCCAATGCCGCCGCCAGGGACGTGTTCTGCGATCCCAGCTTCTGCTCCAGATCATCCAGGACGGGTTCCGAATACACCTGCCACCAGTTGCCCTGCGGCAGTTCATCCGCGGGCGTGGCCCGGGACCATGCGCCTGCCTCCTTGAACCCGGCTGGCGAGGGCATCGCGGGGGGCTCGTAATGCGGAGCCAGCGAGCAGCCGGTCAGCCAGAGCAGGGCGCCCAGCAATCCCGTGCGTGCATCAACTCCCATGGATGGTCCCGGCGTCCGCCACGCGCACGGGGTCACCCTCGAGGATGGAATCGGGCGGATCATTCACGATCCGCTCGCCGGCCGTGAGGCCCGAAGCCAGCTCGACCCGGGCACCCAGATCACGCTGGATCTGCACGGGCTTCAGGGCGATGTGGTTCTGCGCAGTCAGGGTGGCCACCTGCAAGCCCTGCGCGCGGAAGATCAACGCGCTGGCGGGGATGCTCAGCGCATGGTCGCTGCGCGCAAGGTTCAGGGTCACCTGGGCGTAGTCGCCGGCCTTCAGGGCCCCATTGCGGTTGTCGACCTCCAGTTCCACCAGCAGGGTGCCGGACTGTGCATTGATGGCGTCCGAAGTCGAGGCGAGGGTGGCTGCGAATTTCCGGTCTGGATGCTCCGGCACGGCGAGCGTGCAGTGGATGCCGGGTCCGATCCGGGAGGAATAGGCCTGTGGCACCTGGACATACAATCGGAGCCGCCCGACCTCCGAGACCGTGAACAGCGGCGCGCCGTTTGCAACCGAGCCGCTGACCAGTGCTCCGACATCGACACTGCGTGCCGTGACGATGCCATCGAACGGAGCTACCAGCCGACTGAACTGCTTGAGGGCCTTGAGCCGGTCCAGGTCGGCCTGGGCGGCCTTCATCTGGCTGGTTTTCGCGGCGACATCTTCGGTACGTTCCTGGGCTGCCTGCTGCGAGACCGCATCCAGCGGCAGCAGCGCATTCCAGCGCTGTGCGGTGATCTGCGACAGGGTCCGGGCGGAACGCGCCAGATCGAGCCTGGCCTGTGCCTGCGCCAGTTGCTGGTCGAGTTCGGGCGTATCGATTTCGGCCAGCAACTCGCCCTTGCGCACATGCGAGCCGATGTCGTGATACCAGCCTTTCACATATCCGGGGACGCGCGAATACATCTGCGCGTCGTAGTAGGAGCGCAGTGTGCCGGGCAGCACGAGGGAAGGCGCCGTATCGACAGGTGAGGGCGTGAGCACGCTGACCGTGGGTATCTGGCTGTCCAGGGTCCAGGTCTTCACTTCCCGGCTTCTGGCGAACCGGACTGCGCTGCCGGCAAGCACGATCACGGCAAGGATCATCGCGGACAGCAGCCCGCCCCGTCTGAGGCCGCGGTGCAATTTCCTGCGATCCTGCGTGCTGTGGATCCGGCCGGGTTGTTCATGCGAGGCAGGGATTGGATCGTTCATGGAGGTCACGTCGGGTCGTGGATCAGTCGGGATGGTTTCGGATGAGCGGTACGCGCACCGGTCCGCCGGGCATGCCAGGTATGCACGGCGCTGAACATGGCGGGTACCAGCAGCAGTGTGGCCAGCGTCGCAAACAGCAGGCCGCCGATCACCGCGCGTCCCAGAGGTGCGTTCTGCTCTCCGCCCTCGCCAAGGCCCAGGGCCATCGGGGCCATGCCGATGATCATCGCCAATGCAGTCATGATCACCGGGCGGAAGCGCGTCACGCCCGCTGACAGGGCGGCCGCCACGGGGCTCTGGCCGGCCGCGATCTGCTCGCGCGCGAAGCTGACCACCAGGATGCTGTTCGCGGTGGCGACGCCCATGCACATGATGGCGCCGGTGAGGGCCGGAACGCTCAGCGTGGTCTGGGTGCCGAACAGCATCCAGGCGATCCCGGCCAGTGCGGCCGGCAAGGCCATGACGATCACGAACGGATCGAGCCATGAATGGAAGTTGATCACGATGAGCAGGTAGATCAGCACGATGGCCACGGCCAGCCCCTGCAACAGTCCCGAGAACGCCTCGTCCATGGTGTCGGCCTGCCCCCGGAGGGCGACGCTCGAACCGGGAGGAATGTCCTTTGCGGCTTTCGCCATCACGGCGCGGATGCCGGCGCTGACCGCGCCAAGATCCCGGCCCTGGGTGGTTGCGTAGATGTCGTAGACGGGCTGGATGGCGTAGTGCGACACCACGGCATCGCCGCGGCTGCGGCTGATCGTGCCCAGGCCGCCGAGGATCTGCATGCTGTTCTGCCGCTGTCCGGTGATCGGGATGTTGGACAGGTCGGAAAGCGTCTCCAGATGGTATTGCGGCGTCTGCACCACCACCGGGTAGGACACTCCATTGCGCGGGTTGAGCCAGAAGGTCGGTGCGACCTGGAAGCTCCCGGTCAGGTTCGCGACCAGGCTGTTGGTGACGTCCCGTTCGGTGACGCCGAGTTCCCCGGCGTGGGTCCTGTCGATGTCGATGTCGAATTGCGGATACCGGGAGGACTGCTGCAGGCGGACATCGACTGCGCCCGGGATGCGGCTGATCTGGCGCATGAGCTTCCTGGCATAGGCTTCATCGCCGGCGCGGTCCGGCCCCGAGACCTGGACATCGATCGGCGCGGGGGAGCCGAAATTCAGGATCTGGCTGACGATGTCGGCTGGCAGGAACGAGAAGACCGAACCCGGGAACGCCTTTGGCAGCAGCGTACGCAGATCCTTGACGTAGCCCGCCACGGGGCGGTGATCCCGGGTCAGGGTGATGAGGATGTCACCGTCCTCGGGACCGACGCCCCCGGTGTTCGAGTAGGCCCGGTTGGTGCCGCTCACCGGCAACCCGATGTTGTCGACGATCGAGACCAGATCATCGCGCGCAATGGTGCGCCGGATCTGTGCCTCGATCCGGTCGAACAGCGCTGCGGTTTCCTCGATCCGGGTGCCGATCGGTGCGCGTACATGCAGGCTGATCTCGCCGGCATCGACGCTGGGAAAGAAATCCATCCCCAGGAACGGTACGAGGACGAATGAGGCGGCCACCACGATGAAGAAGCCGGGAATGAACAGCCGACGCTTCTCGATCGCAAGTTCGAGGATCTGTGCATAGGTGCGATGGACCTGCCCGAAGCGGGCCGCGAACGCCCGTTGCAGGCGTACCGGCAGCATCGGCCGGGAGGCTGTTCCGTCGGGCATCAGACCATCCGGCTTCGCATGCGGACCGTGCGCCACCAGCAGGTAACTGGCGATGGTCGGCACCAGTGTGCGCGACAGGCAGAAGGACGCGATCATCGCGAACACCACGGCAGCCGCCATCGGTGCGAACAGATATCCGGAGATGCCGGGCAGGAAGAACATGGGCACGAATGAAATGCAGATGCACAGCAGGGAAACCAGAGCGGGGATGACGATCTGTTCAGCGCCGTCGAGGATGGCCTCGCGGATGGGTTTGCCGCGCTCCAGGTGCCAGTTGATGTTTTCCACGGTGACGGTGGCATCATCGACCAGGATGCCCACGGCCAGCGCCAGGCCTCCCAGGGTCATGATGTTCAGGGTCTGACCTGTCACGTGCAGCATCGCAACCGAGCCCAGCACCGCCAGCGGTATGGAGATGGCAATGATCACGGTGGAGCGCCAGCTGCCGAGGAACAGCAGGATCATCAGGCTGGTGAGGGCGGCGGCGATCACGCCCTCGCGGATGACACCGGCTACCGACGCACGCACGAAGATGGACTGATCGGCGAGCGGCTGGATCTTCAGGGAGGAGGGCAGGGTCTGCGCGAGCCGGGGCAGGATTGAGCGCACACCATCCACGATGGCCAGCGTGGACGCCGAGCCACTCTTCAACACACTCATCAGTACTGCACGCCGGCCATTGACGCGGACCAGGTTGCGCTGTGGCGGCGAGCCATCGTGAACGTAGGCGACATCGCGCATGCGAATGGGCGTGCCATCGACGATCCTGACCGGCAGGTCGTTCAGTTCATCGATGGCTTCGGGGGCGTTGTTGAGCTTGACGTTGTATTCGAAGCGGCCGATCTTCACGGTCCCGGCCGGAATGATCTGGGTCTGGTTCGCCAGCGCGCTTTCCACGTCATTGGCCGACAGCTTGTACAGCTGCAGGCGCTGCGGGTCGATGTCGATCTGGATCTGCCGCTCACGCCCGCCATAGGGGGAGGGTACGGCGGACCCTCTCACCACCGCGAGCGCGGGCCGGATGAAATTCTGCGCGAGGTCGAAGATCCGCTGCTCACCGAGGGATGCGCTGGACAGGGCCAGCTGGATGATGGGTACGGTGGCAGCGTTGTAGTTCAGGATCAGGGGCGGCGTGATGCCGGGCGGGAGCTGCTTGAGCACGGTCTGCGACATGGAGGTGACCTGCGCCGTCGCAGTCCGGATGTCCACGCCTTCGTGAAAGTAGATCTTGACGATGCCGATGCCCGGCAGTGACTGGCTCTCGATGTGGTCGATGTCATTGACCGCGGTGGACAGCTGCCGTTCGTAGTAGTAGATCACCCGCCCGGCCATGTCGTCGGGCGACAGGCCGCGGTAGGTCCAGACGACTGCAATCACCGGAATGCCGATGTCGGGGAAGATGTCGGTGGCCGTGCGCAATGCGGCCGCGACTCCGAACATCACCACCAGCGCGGCGGCCACGATGAACGTGTAGGGACGCCGGAGCGCCAGTCTGATGATGGCCAGCATGGGAAGCCGCGATGCCTCTGTCGCCCTGGAAACGCGCCGGTCAGTCCAGGGGATGATCGGAATTGAAGAACCGGGATTCCAGGCGCGCCACGCAGCGGCCCTCGATGGCGCTGGCAGGATCCATGCCCAGGCGATCGCACGCCATGCGGACACGTTCATGCCGCAGCGCCGGGGACATGTCGAAATACGAGCGGTAACCGGCGGCCGGTTCGGCAACGACCTGCGGTGGGTGCGTTGCGGCCGGCAGATTCTTCGCAGACTCGGCGAGCCCCGACCTGCACGCATCGAAATGAACCTCTCCAGGCCACAGCCCCAGCACGTCGTGGCAGGTCAGCTCGATGAGTTGCGCATTGCCAGGACCGTGTCCCTGAACGTTGCGCGGCTGGGTGGAGGCGCAGGCGGCGATCAGCGTCACGGCTGCACTGGTGGTGAGGTAATTCGCAAGGCCCTTTGATGTTCGCATGGGCGCTGTTATATCTTGCGCATCATGAGAGAGTCTCAAGCGCCACATGAAAATCCGCTCATGATCATGAACGGTGCGGCGACGGCGGTTTGGGCGCAAAAGCATGCGACTGCTGGTCGTTGAAGACGAGTCGAAGCTCCTGAACATCGTGGAGCGCGGCCTGCGCAGCGAAGGATTCGCGGTCGATGGCGTCGCCACCGTCAGGTTGGCGGAAGGTTTCCTCAGATCGGTACATTACGATCTTGTCATCCTGGACCTGCAGTTGCCGGACGGCTCGGGCGTATCGCTTCTGCGGCGGATCCGCGAGCGCGACCGCAGCGTGCCGGTTCTGGTGCTCACCGCGCGCGGCGACATCGAGACCAAGACCGAGAGTTTCCAGGCGGGCGCCGACGACTACCTCACCAAACCGTTTTCGGTCGCGGAACTGGTGTTGCGGGTGCAGGCGCTGCTGCGCCGCGGACCCGTGATCCAGGAGAGCGTGCTGAGGATTGCGGATCTGGAACTGAACAGGATCACGCGCCAGGTGCGTCGGGGCGGAAAGCGCATCGAGCTCAGTCCGACGGCCTATGCGCTGCTCGAGTACCTTTCGCTGCATGCCGGGCGCACGCTTTCCCGTTCCATGATCATCGAGAAGGTCTGGGACCAGTCCTTCGAGGGTCTCACGAACATCGTCGATGTTTACGTCCGGAATCTGCGCCTCAAGATCGACGAAGGCCATGCGCTGAAGCTGATCAGGACGGTCCGCGGCGTGGGTTACAGGCTGGAGGCCTGCGAGGAGGAATGAAGTGGCGCTCGGTCGAACTGCGGTTGCTGTTCTTCCATGGCCTGCTGCTGCTGGTGCTGGGCGGCCTGTTTTCGGCGCTGACCATCCAGGCGTTCGGATATTTCGAGGACGAGATCGTGCGCCGGGATCTGGGTGCCCGCGCCGATGAGGTCTGGGCCATCGGTGGAGCGATCCTGGATGATCCGGCTCAGCTGAGAGAGTTGCTGGACCGCCGCTTCAGCCCGGGTGGCGAGAACCGGTTCATCCGCATCAGCGTCAACGGCTCTGTCCTCTATCAGTCTGCGGCACCTGCAGACGAATCGTTCGATCCCCGCGATGTCCCGTTGCCGCGTGCAGCGACCGGCATGCGGCATGTCAAGTCACTGGACCTGCTCACCAAGGTCTTTCGCGCCGACGATGGGCGCGCCATCCTGATCGAGTCCGGCCAGTCGGGGCGGCTGGCTGAAGCCATACGCGGGAACCTCATATCGGCCCTGCTGGTCGGCCTGCCGGTGATGTTGCTGGCGGCGGGAGTGGGTGGCTACATCCTGATCCGGCAGGCCTGGGCACCGCTGGGTGTGATGATCCGGGCGGCCGAGGCAATTACCTTCAATGATCCGCACAATCGGCTGCCGCTCTCAGGTGCCGGCAACCGGCTCGAGGTCCTGGGCCAGGCACTCAATCGCATGCTGGACCGCCTGGACAGTGCCTATCAGCATGCCAGCCGCTTTTCCGCCGACGCGGCGCATGAGCTGCGAACGCCGCTGTCGATCATCCGCGGTGAGCTGGAATTCATCGCCAGGGAACCCGGGCTGTCGAGCGAAGTACGGGCATCCCTTGCCAGCTGCCTGGATGAGGCGGTGCGGCTGGGCGAGATGGCGGAAAACCTGCTCACGCTTTCGCGCATGGACAGTGTCTGGGGCAAGCACGAACATGCCCGCGTGAACCTGCTGGAGCTGGCGCAGGAGACGCTGGCCCAGCTTTCGTTGCTGGCGGAAGAAAAGAACGTCCGCCTGCACGATCCGCAGGGCCATGCGGTCTTCGTGTCCGGAGATCGCGGGCGTCTGAAGCAGGTGCTGGTGAACCTGATCGACAACGCGATCAAGTACACGCCGGAAGGCGGTCATGTGCGCGTCGCGCTCGCAGTTCACGCGGCACGCGCCCGCCTGACCGTGAAAGATACCGGTGTCGGCATACCTGCCGACCAGCTCGATGATATTTTCCGCCGCTTCTACCGGATATCCACCGGCCGGGGCATTACCGGTTCGGGCCTCGGCCTTTCCATCGCGCGCTCGATCTGCCAGGCCCATGGCGGGACCCTCATGGTGCGAAGCGAGGTCGGTGTCGGGAGCTCATTCTCCGTGGAGCTGCCGGCGGAGCGCTAGCCGGGCCGGGCAAGCCGTCCGATCCCCGTGGGATGCGACGCCTCGCGGCCGCTGTCACAGGACTGTCACGTTGGATCTCTAAGGTACGCATCGTCGCGGGCCCTGCTGGCTGCGGCCACATGCGCGGTGCATCAGCGTACTTGCCGATCACATGAGGTCCTGAAATGTTGCTCAAACGATTCCCGGGTCGTGCGTCATGGGTGCTGCCCTGCATCGCACTGGCGGTTTCCGCTACCCTGTCCTCCACCCAGGCCTTTGGCGATCCAGCTCCTGCTGACATGAACGAGATGAAACGCCAGATCCGGGGGTTGCAGGAAAAGATCGAGCGGCTGGAAAACCAGGTCACGCAGTCGGCGGCGACTCCCGCTACCAACCCAGCGCCTGCAGCTGCCAGGCAATCAGGCACGTACGAGGGGATCCAGGCCGGTCCATTGAATATCCGGTTCGGGGGCTTCATCGAGCTCGCCGGCCTGTACCGCAGTCGCGACGAAGTGACCGACGTGGGATCGAGTTTCAGTGGCATTCCCTATGCCAGTTCGCCTGCAGGAAACCTCAGTGAATTTCGCGCCAGCGCCCGGCAAAGCCGTCTGTCATTGCTGATCTCGGGACCATCCGATGATGGCCGGCATGCGGAAGCCTATTACGAAATGGACTTCCTCGGCGGCGCGCAGACCGCGAATTCCAGGCAGAGCAACAGCTACAACCTTCGCATCCGCAACATCTATGCGCAGTATGCCAACGACCAGTCGGGCTTCGCCATTCTTGCCGGGCAGAGCTGGAGTCTGGTCACCCAGGGCCGCAAGGGCATCGTCGCGCGCAACGAACTGGTGCCGATGACCATCGATGCGCAGTACGTGCCCGGCTTCAACTGGACCCGCAATGCGCAGATCCGCTTTACGGAGAAATTCAGCGATGCAGTGTCGGCCGGGCTGTCGCTGGAGAGTCCGCAGACCCTGTTCGGCGGCAAGGCTCCGCCGGGTGTCATCGGCACGATCACCGGGTCCGGGCAGTTCAACAATGCCAACTCCTATTCCCTGGATTCTGCGCCCGACGTGGTGGTGAAGCTCGCGTTCGATCCGGGGTGGGGACACTACGAGCTGTTCGGTGTGAATCGCTGGTTCAGGGTCCGCACCCTCGGCAGTGGTGCGATGCCGGGACACAATGACTCGAGGTCCGCTGTTTCAGGAGGTGCCAGTGTGCTGCTGCCCCTGTTGGCCAGGACGCTGGAGTTCCAGGCCAGTGCCATGGTCGGCAAGGGTCTGGGGCGCTACGGCTCGGTGCAGCTCCCGGATGCAACCTACGATGCGCAAGGCGGTGTGAGGCCGATCAGGGGCAGTACCTGGCTTGCAGGCCTGATGGCCCATCCGCATCCGGCGCTCGACCTGTATGCATACGTCGGGGGCGAGCAGGTGGATGCCACGTACAGCGCCGTTCTGGATGGTGCCGGCGCGCCCGAGGGATACGTGGGTTACGGCAGCCCGGCCATCGACCTGAGTGGTTGCGCCTTCGAGGGCGGTGCTTGTGCGCCCAACAATGGCAAGGCGACCCAGGGTACGATCGGTGTCTGGTGGAAGGTCTATCGCGGCTCGCTGGGCTACCTGCAGGTGGGGGTGCAGGGCTCGTATACCCGTCTGCAAGCACTGCCGGGACAGAATGGCCAGCGGCCGGACACGCACATGAGCGTGGGGATGGTGTCCCTGCGGTATCATCCCTATCAGAACTGAGCCGCAGGTGAGCACGCCGAAGCCGGCCCCGCTTTGCCGTTTCGAACTGCATCAGCCATCATGACGCCCGGCGCGTACAGCACCCCAGGATCCGTTTGAATCCGATGACGACACCGCTTCTCCTGCTGGCGCTGTTCGTGCTCGTTGCGGTTGCCTACCGCGTCGGCAGGCGTCGGGCCGTGAGCGTGGCGGGCGGTTCGCGCGGGCTCCGCCGGCTTCACTCGCTTCCAGGCTACTACGGCGGGCTTGCTGCCCTGTGGTGCGCGCTGCCCGCCCTGGCCGTGATCGCGATCTGGGGAGTCTGTCAGGACACACTGATCTCGCGCACCGTGATGGCCGGCCTGCCGGCGCAGTATGCAGGCATCCCGGAGCATGAGCGCAGCCTGTTCATGAATGAAGTGCGCAACAGCGTGGACGGCGGAGCCGGGGCGTCGCATCGGCCCGAAGTTGCGGCGGCAGCGCAGCACTTGCGGCAACTTCGATCCACTTCCCGCATGGGAATGTTGGTGCTTGCCTTGCTGGTGGGCGCGGGTGGCCTGCTGCTGATCCGCAAGCGCATTTCGATCGATCTGCCGGCGCGCAACCAGGTGGAGTGGGTCATCCGGGGCCTGCTGATGTCGTGCTCCACGCTGGCGGTATTCACCACCATCGGCATCGTGCTGTCGGTGCTGTACGAGTCGCTGCGGTTTTTCAGCCAGGTGCCGGTGCTCGGCTTTCTGTTCGGTACCCACTGGAGCCCGCAGTTGGCCATGCGCGCCGATCAGGTTGGAGCTTCGGGCGCTTTCGGTGCGGTGCCGTTGTTCGCGGGCACGTTGATGATCTCGGCAATCGCCATGACCGTGGCGGTGCCAGTCGGGCTGTTTTCGGCGATCTATCTCGCCGAGTATGCAGACCGGCGGTTCCGTGCCCTGACCAAGCCGGTGCTGGAGCTGCTGGCCGGGATCCCCACGGTCGTGTACGGCTTCTTTGCTGCCCTGACCGTCGGGCCGGCATTGCGGCAGTTCGGTGACTCCCTGGGTTTGAACATAGCCTCGGAGAGTGCGCTGGCGGCCGGGCTCGTGATGGGCGTGATGATCATCCCGTTCGTTTCTTCGCTGGCCGATGACATGCTCCGCGCAGTGCCCCAGGCGCTGCGGGACGGGTCCTACGGCCTGGGCGCAACCCGGTCGGAGACCATCCGGCGCGTGGTTCTTCCGGCGGCGCTGCCCGGCATCGTGGGGGGGGTGCTGCTGGCGATCTCGCGCGCCATCGGCGAGACGATGATCGTGGTCATGGCGGCGGGCCTGGCGGCCCATCTCACGGCCAACCCCTTCGAATCCGTGACGACCGTGACCGTACAGATCGTGAGCCTGCTGGTTGGAGATCAGGAGTTCGACAGCCCCAGGACCCTGGCCGCCTTTGCGTTGGGTCTGGTGCTGTTCGTGGCGACGCTGATCCTCAACATCGTGGCACTGCGGGTGGTGCGCAGGTACCGGGAACGATATGACTGAGTCGGAGCAGGTACGTGCAACCGCACGCACGGCGCAGCAGACGCAGGCGCTGGTGGGGCAATCCATCCGGCGCAGGCGCCGCGCCGAGATGCGCTTCCGCTGGTATGGCCGGCTGGCGGTGTTCACGGGCATCCTGATCGTCGTGGTGCTGTTCGCCAGCATCTTCAGCAGGGGCTGGACGGCATTGCGCCAGTCCTGCATCCGTCTCCAGGTCACCTATGATCCCGGATTGGTCGATCCGGATGGCAATCGCACGGCCCGATCGCTGATGCAGGGGGACTATCAGGCCGTGGCCCGCAAGGCATTGCAGGCCCTGTTTCCGGATGTCACGGGGCGCGCGGACCGACGGCAGCTCGGCGCGCTGCTGTCGGATGATGCAGGTTATGCGCTCCAGAAGCGGGTGAGTGAGGATCCGGATCTGGTGGGACGGACGGAATCCGTCTGGGTGCTGGCACGTGATACCACGGACATGGCGATGAAGGGGCGCATCACGCGTGCGGAAAGCGGGAAAAGCCGTCCGCTGTCCGATCAGCAGCTGGACTGGATCGATGCGCTGAAGGCCAGGGGCCTGCTGGAACTGCGCCTCAATCGGACATTTTTCACCCATGGTGATTCGCGTGAGCCGGAACAGGCCGGCATCCGGGGTGCCATGGCAGGATCCTTCCTGACCCTGGCGATCACGCTGCTCCTGTCCTTTCCCATCGGTGTGGCCGCGGCCATCCATCTGGAGGAATTTGCCCGGCGCAACCGCTGGACCGACCTGATCGAGGTGAACATCAACAATCTGGCGGCAGTGCCCTCGATCGTGTTCGGCCTGCTGGGGCTTGCCATATTCATCAATATTTTCGGGTTGCCGCGCTCCTCGCCGCTGGTGGGTGGGTTGGTCCTCACGCTGATGACCCTGCCGATCATCATCATCACCAGTCGGGCCGCCATCAAGGCGGTTCCTGCCTCGATCCGCGAAGCGGCGATGGGCATGGGCGCATCACCGGTACAGGTGATCACCCACCACGTGCTGCCGCTGGCGATGCCCGGCATGCTCACCGGCGCGATCATCGGGATGGCCCGTGCCCTGGGCGAGACGGCGCCGCTGCTGATGATCGGCATGGTTGCCTTCGTCGTGAACGTGCCGGAAACCCTCACCGATCCGGCAACGGTCCTGCCGGTGCAGATCTACCTGTGGGCCGGCAGTCCCGAGCGCGCCTTCGTCGAACGTACCTCGGGTGCCATCATGGTTCTGCTGGCGTTCCTGCTGGTCATGAACGCAGCGGCGGTCCTGCTGCGCCAGCGCTTCGAACGGCGCTGGTAGCCGGAGCCCGTGATGACCGATATACCTGGAGAAGCCATGGCGTTGCAGCAGCCCCAGCGAGCCGGTGATGCGGCCGCGATCACCCGCAGGACCGCCGGGTGCGTGACCGTCGAGGATCCGATCATGAGTGCGCGCGCAGTCAATGTGCACTACGGTGACAAGCATGCCATCAAGGACGTGAGTCTGGACATCGCACGCAACGAGGTGGTTGCCATGATAGGTCCTTCGGGTTGCGGCAAGTCCACTTTCCTGCGTTGCCTGAACCGCATGAACGACACCATCGAAGGGTGTCGCGTCAGCGGGCAGATCACGCTGGACGGCCGGGATATCTGCGACCGCAGACAGGACGTGGTGCAGCTGCGGGCGCGGGTCGGCATCGTCTTCCAGAAACCCAATCCATTCCCCAAGTCCATCTTCGAGAACGTGGCTTATGGACCGCGCATCCATGGCCTTGCGGCCGATCGCGTGGAACTGGACGAGCTGGTGCGGACCAGCCTGCAGCGCGCCGGCCTGTGGGAGGAGGTCAAGGACCGCCTGACTCAGCCCGGCACCGGACTGTCAGGCGGCCAGCAACAGCGCCTGTGCATCGCGCGCACCATCGCGATCAATCCGGAAGTCATCCTCATGGACGAGCCCTGCTCGGCGCTGGATCCGATCGCCACGGCGCGGATCGAGGACCTGATCGACGAACTGCGCGGCAACTACGCCATCGTGATCGTGACCCACAACATGCAGCAGGCCGCCCGTGTGTCCCAGCGCACGGCTTATTTCCACATGGGCGAGCTGATCGAAGTCGGGCCGACCGACCGGATCTTCACCAATCCGTTGCACCGGCTGACCGAGGATTACATCACCGGTCGCTTCGGCTGAGCGCACGCCGCAGCATGAGGCGCATGCTTCAGTCGGTGTTGCGCAGCAGCTCGTTGATGGAGGTCTTGGCCCGCGTCTGCGCATCCACCCGTTTGACGATGACCGCGCAGGACAGCGAGTACCTGCCATTGGAAGCCGGGAGCGATCCGGGCACCACCACCGAGCCCGCCGGCACACGGCCGTACAGGATCCGGTCCTGCTCCCGGTCGTAGATGCGGGTGCTCTGCCCGATGAACACCCCCATGGAAATCACCGAACCGGCCTCGACGATCACTCCCTCCACGATTTCCGAGCGCGCGCCGATGAAGCAGTCATCCTCGATGATGGTAGGGCTGGCCTGGAGCGGTTCCAGCACGCCGCCGATGCCGACACCACCCGACAGATGCACATTGCGGCCGATCTGTGCGCAGGATCCCACGGTGGCCCAGGTGTCCACCATGGTGCCGCTGTCCACGTAGGCGCCGATGTTCACGTAGCTGGGCATGAGCACGGCATTGGGTGCGATGTACGCGCCGCGGCGCACCGTGGCGGGCGGGACCACGCGCACGCCGCCCGCGGCGAATCGCTCTGCATCCCAGCCGGTGTATTTCAGCGGCACCTTGTCGTAGAAGTTCAGTGCGCCGGCGCCAACGGGCGCATTGTCCTGGAGGCGGAAGGACAGCAGCACCGCCTTTTTCAGCCATTCATGCACTGTCCAGCCCGCCGCAGTCTTCTCCGCCACCCGGAGCCGGCCGGCATCGAGACCCGCAATCGCGAACTCCACGGCCTCCCGTACTGCAACCGGTGCATGCTGCGGCTGGAAAGTGGCGCGCTGTTCCCAGGCCTGCTCGATGGTGTGCTGGATGCGGTCGGCCATGGGTTGGTACCTCGGGTTCATCGTCCCAGAACGAAATCACGGATCCGCTCGGCGGCCTGCACACATTCCCCGACCGATGCGACCAGCGAAAGGCGCACGCGGCCGGCTCCGGGGTTGATTCCATCGGCCTCACGCGCCAGGAACGACCCCGGCAGGGCCGTGACGTTGCGGGTACGGAACAGCTCACGCACGAATGCCTGGTCATCGCCCCGGACATCGGGCCAGAGATAGAACGCCGCATCCGGGCGCTGCACGTCCAGCACCGGTGCGAGTATGGGAAGGACGGCGTCGAACTTCTGCCGGTACAGGGCGCGGTTGGCCCGAGCGTGTGCATCGTCCTCCCAGGCCGCAATGCTGGCACGCTGGACATGCAGCGGCATTGCGCAGCCATGATAGGTGCGATAGGCCAGAAACGCGGAGATGAGTTGCGGATCTCCGGCCACGAAGCCCGATCGCAGCCCCGGAACGCTGGAGCGTTTGGACAGGCTGTGGAATACCATGCAGCGCTCGAACCGGCGATGGCCGGCGGCCATGGCTGCCTGCAGCAGCCCCTGGGGAGGTGAATCCTCATCGAAATGGATGTCGGCGTAGCATTCGTCACTGGCGATCAGGAAGTCGTGCCGGTGGGCGAGCTCGAGGGCGTGCTTCAGCAAAGCGGGAGGCATGACTGCACCGGTGGGATTGGCCGGGCTGCACAGGAACAGGATCCTGCAGCGATTCCAGAGGGCGGGTGGAACCCGATCCAGATCCGGCAGGAAATGCGAGGTGGCGGGCGTGGGCAGGTAGTGGACGCCGGCGCCGGCCAGCAGGGCCGCACCCTCATAGATCTGATAGAACGGGTTCGGGATCAGCACCAGCGGATCGCAGCCGGGATCGATCATCGCCTGCGTGAACGAGAACAGCGCTTCACGTGTGCCGTTGACCGGCAGGACCATGGCATCGGGGTCCACGCTTGCGGGCGGGAGCCGGTAGCGCCGCTGCAACCAGCCGGCCGCCGCGCGTCGAAACTCCGGCAGTCCCGCGGTGGTGGGATAGCTGCTCAGCAGGCCCAGGTTGCTGCGCAGGGCATCCAGGACCAGATCGGGTGCCGGATGCCTGGGCTCACCGATGGACAGTGAGATATGTGGCAGGTCGGCCGGCGGGATCACGCCCGCCTTCAGGTGGTTGAGGCGTTCAAATGGATAAGGCCGGAGGGCGTTGAGGCGCGGATTCACGCGGGGCCCGGGTTGCGCCGGTCCAGCGCATGGACCAGTGAGTCATTCAGGGACTTGCTGGCCTCATCGCCCAGTGGCTGGCCAGCGCTGTCGCTGACGTAGAAAACGTCCTCGGCCCGCTCACCCACGGTCATGATCTTGGCGCCGTGGATGTCTACCTTTTCAGCGGTGAACACCTTGCCGACCTCGGACAGCAGCCCGGGGCGATCGGCGGCCACCAGCTCGACGATGGTGCGGTTGTTGCGTGTATCGAGGCTGAAGTTCACCTGGGTGGGCGTGGTGAACATCCGCACCTGCCGTGCGGCCCGGCGCGTCACGGTCAATGGCTGGTTTTCCGGTTGCTGCAGGGTGTTCCACAGGCCGCGCTCGATTTCCCGGATGCGCGCGGGATCCGCGATCAGCGCTCCGGATTCCTCCAGGACCACATAGGTCTCGAGGCTGAAGCCATCCCGGGTCACGACGATCCGTGCATCCACCACGTTCAGGCCCAGTTGATCCAGCACCGCAGTGGTACGGGCGAAGGATCGTTGCCGTTGCTCGGTGAAGGTCAGCACCGCGGTGCCCCGCTGATCCGCCAGTTGACGGACAGCCACGAGCGGCGAAGGGTCTGTCGGCGGCCGTGGTGCGAGCAGGCGGGTGTGCCAGGCAATCTCCTCGGCAGTGAAGCGCAGGAAATAGCCCTCAGACCAGTGCGACCAGACTTCATCGATGCGCGCCGGTCCGATTCCCTCGAGCATCGCCCGCGCCGCTTCCCGGGTTTCCCGGATCAGTTCGTCCTCATCCAGCGGTGCTTCCAGGCCGCGGCGCAATGCGCGCTTGGTGCGCTCGTAGAATTCCTCGAACAGCTTGGCCTTCCAGTTGTTCCAGAGTCTGGGATTGGTGCCGCGCACATCGGACACCGTGAGCACGTACAGATAGTCCAGATGGGTCTGATCGCCGACCAGCTTTGCGAACTCGTGGATGATGTCCGGATCGCTGATGTCCTTCTTCTGGGCGGTGATCGACAGCACCAGATGGTGACGCACCAGCCAGGCCACCAGCCGCGCCTCGTAGCGTCCCAGACCCTGCTCCAGGCAGAAGGCTTCCGCGTCCACCGCCCCCAGCTCCGAGTGATCCCCGCCCCGGCCCTTTGCGATGTCATGGAACAGTGCCGCGAGATACGCGATTTCCTGTCGCGGGAGTGCCTGCATGATCTGGCTCAGGGCGGGCAGTTCGTGGTTGTAGCGCGGAATGGCGAGGCGCCTCAGGTTGCTCACCACGAACAGCGTATGCGCATCGACCGTGTAGGCATGGAACAGGTCGTACTGCATCCGCCCCACGATGCGGCCGAACGCGGGAATGTATCGTCCGAGCACGCCGTAAAGGTTCATGCGGCGCAGTTCGTGCGTCACCCCGACAGGCGCACTGAGGATCTCCATGAACAGCCGGTGGTGGCGGGGATTCTGGCGGAACTCCTCGTCGATGAGATGGACGTGAGAGCCGATCAGGCGAATGGTCCCGGCGCTCACGCCGCGCAGGCGGGGGTGCTGCTGCAGCAGGACGAACAGTTCCAGGAGTGCCGAAGGGTTGCGTGCGAACAGGTCCGGGTACGCGGTCTCGAGGTAGTCGTTGCGGATCTGGAACCGGGCGTTGACCGGTTCGGTGGGGCCGCGCTCGTTCAGGATGGCCTCGCTGAACAGCTGCAGGAGCATTTCGTTCAGCAGACTCACATCCATCACGGTGCGGTAGTACTTCTGCATCAACTGTTCGACGGCCAGGGTGAAACTGGCGTCCTCGTAGCCGAACAGCTTCGCGAGCCGGATCTGGTGATCGAACAGGAGGCGGTCCTCACGCCGCCCGGTCAGGCTGTGAAGGCCGAAACGCACCTTCCACAGGAATGACTGGCCGGCCTTGAGCTTGCGCAGCTCCTCGCGTGTCAGGAACCCGTGCGCCACGAGCTCATCGAGCGTCCCGGTGCCGAAATGCCGCTTCGCCACCCAGCCGATGGTCTGGATGTCGCGCAGGCCGCCCGGACTTGCCTTGACGTTGGGCTCCAGGTTGTACGCCGTGTCGTGGTAACGGTGGTGGCGCTCGGTCTGTTCCCTGACCTTGGCCGCGAAGAAGGCGTCGGAGGACCATAATCGGTCCGGCGCCAGCGCGCGGCGCATGCCGGCGAACAGGATCTCGGGACCTTCGAGCAGGCGCGCCTCGAACAGCGTGGTGGCCACGCTGATGTCCGCCAGGGACTCGCGCTGGCAATCGTCGATGGAACGCACCGAGTGGCCGACCTCCAGCCCGATGTCCCACAGGAAGGCGAGGAACTTCTCGATGGACGGTTGCCAGTCGGAGGCCTCGCTCTTGGGCAGCAGCACCATGATGTCGATATCGGAGCACGGATGCAGCTCGCCACGCCCGTACCCGCCCACCGCGATCAGCGCCAGATCCGCCGAATGCCGGTCGGAGTGTCGGTGCCAGGCGGCGCGCAGCAGCACATCCACCAGATGTGCCCGGTCATGGATCAGATCCTCGATGGGCGCATCTTCATCGAACCGCTGTCTGATCAGGCTGGTGCCGGTGTGCAGCACTTCCCGGAAGTCAGCCGCTGAGCAGCCGCCCGGCGCCAGCCTGCGCGAGGCGGTGTCGATGTAGGTCCAGACGGATGTCGCTTCCTGATTGTCCGCCGCGATCATGAGGCGACCGCAGCAGCCTTGCGTGCCTGTTCACCCAGCGTGAGGATCTCGTGGCCGGTGGCGGTGACCAGCACCGTGTGCTCCCACTGGGCCGACAGGGAGTGATCCCGGGTGACCACCGTCCAGCCGTCGTCCAGCAGACGCACCTCGCGCCTGCCCGCATTGATCATGGGTTCGATGGTGAAGGTCATGCCCGGCAGGAGCTCGATACCGGTGCCCGGGCGGCCATAGTGCAGGACCTGCGGGTCTTCGTGGTACACGCGGCCGATACCGTGTCCGCAGTACTCGCGCACCACCGAAAAACCGTTCTCCTCGGTGTATGACTGTATGGCATGGCCGATATCCCCCAGGCGGGCTCCCGGTCTCACGGTGCGGATGCCGCGCCACATGGCCTCGTGGCAGACACTGACCAGACGTCGGGCCGCCACGGATGGCGCGCCCACGCAGTACATCCGGCTGGTGTCGCCATGGAACCCGTCGCGGATGACCGTCACGTCGATGTTGAGGATATCCCCCGCCTTGATCTTCTTGTCACCGGGGATGCCATGACAGACCACATGGTTGATCGAGGTGCAGATGCTCTTCGGGAATCCCCGATAGTTGACATTCGCCGGGATCGAAGCGAGTGGACCCACGATGAAGTCATGGCAAAGCCGGTCCAGTTCCTCCGTGCTCACTCCGGGCTGCACATGGAGCTCGATCATGTCCAGTACCTGCGCCGCCAGATGCCCGGCAATGCGCATCTTGTCCTGCTCTTCGGGGTTCTTGATGGTGACAGTCATGGGGTATTCGGACGTCCTGCCGGATTTGGCGAATCGATGCACTTCATGGTATAAACCGCGGCTATTTTTCACAACCCCACACGCACATCGTCACGGGCGGTTGGGTGCTTTCGCAAGTCTGGCCACAGGTGTGGCAAGCCTTGCGCAGGTTTCCGTCCGGGATGTGCGGAGGCACAACCCAGCAAAGGAGAAGTTCATGACCAGCGTGTCGATGCGACAGATGCTGGAGGCGGGTGTTCATTTCGGACATCAGACCCGCTTCTGGAACCCGAAGATGGCACCGTTCATATTCGGTGAGCGCAACAAGATCCACATCATCAATCTGGAAAGGACGCAGCCACTGTATGCGGAGGCCGCGGCCTATATCAAGGGGATTGCCGCGGAGGGCGGACGGGTGCTGTTCGTGGGCACCAAGCGTTCTGCGCGGGAGTCGGTCCAGAGGGAGGCGGCCCGTTGTGGCATGCCCTATGTCAACCAGCGCTGGCTGGGCGGCATGCTCACCAATTTCAAGACCATCCGGCAGTCGATCAAACGGCTCAATGACCTGGATGAGATGGCGCAGAGCGGGGCGCTCGACCGCCGTGGCAAGAAGGAGGCGCAGGTGTTGCGCCGCGAGATGGACAAGTTGCTGAGGAGCCTGGGTGGCATCCGCAACATGAATACGCTTCCCGATGCGTTGTTCGTCATCGACGTCGGCCACGAGGAGATCGCGATTCACGAGGCGCGGAAACTCGGCATACCGGTGGTGGCGGTCGTCGATACGAACTGTTCGCCGGACGGCATCGACTACATCATCCCGGGCAACGACGATGCGATGCGCGCCATCGGGCTGTATGCGGGCGGCATGTGTGATGCCATTCTGGAAGGCAAGGCTTCGCTCCCCGAAGTACCGGTGAGCGAGGACGAGTTCGTCGAACTCGACGAGGAAGGCAACCCGAAAAAGCGCGCGGCATCCCGCCGGCGTGCCACCCCGGCACCGGCTCGTGGCCGGCGTCCCGCATCGCGTGGCCGGGCTGCGGCTCCGCAGCCTTCGGTTGCGCCATCCGATGACGACCTGGAATCCGATGACCTGGCGCCAAACCTGGAAGGTGAGGGAACACGGGCCACACCGGCCAGCGCGCCACGGCGACGCCCCGTGGCTCGCCGGAACGGTCCGCGCTGAGCCAGGAGGGAAGATCCATGACGATCACGGCTGAAGCCGTCAGGCAGCTGCGCGAGCGCACCGGTGCCGGCATGATGGAATGCAAGAGGGCGCTGGTGGAAACCCGGGGCGATCTGGATGCCGCTGCCGAACTCATGCGCAGGAACGGTCTCGCCAAGGCAGACAAGAAGGCAGCGCGGATCGCAGCCGAGGGCACGCTGGTCATCGAACGAAGCGGCCAGCAGGCCGTGCTGGTCGAGGTGAACTGCGAGACCGACTTTGTCGCCCGGGGTGATGACTTCCAGGCGTTCGCCCGGGATGTGGGCAGGGCGGCGCTGGCCTCGCAGGGCACCTCACTCGAGTCCCTCATGGAACAGAAGGATCCAGCCGGCAACGGTACCCTTGAGCAACGCCGCCGCGAACTGGTGGCCCGGATCGGGGAGAACATCAGCGTGCGCCGCTTCGAGCGCATGAGTTCCGCCGGACCGCTGGGCGCCTACCTGCATGGCACGAGGATCGGCGCGCTGGTGGCGATCGAGGGCGGGGATGATGTGCTGGCGAAGGATCTTGCCATGCACGTGGCGGCGATCAATCCCGCCTGGCTGGATGCGGCTGCGGTACCGGCCGAAGTGCTGGCCAAGGAGCGTGAAGTCCTCGGCGAGCAGGCGAAGAACGAAAAGAAGCCGCCGGAGATCATTGCCAGGATGGTGGAGGGGCGGTTGCGGAAATTCCTGGCCGAGATCACCCTGACGGGTCAGCCATTCGTGAAGGATCCCGACACGAGCGTCGAGGCGCTGCTGAAGCGGTCGGGCGCACGAGCCGTGCGATTCGTGCGGTTCGAAGTCGGCGCCGGCATCGACCGGAAGCAGGATGACTTCGTCGGCGAGGTCATGGCGCAGGTCAAGGGATCGGGGTCCGGGGGCTGAACCCGGGCCCCTCACCGATTGCCCGGTCCCTGCGTTGAAGAACCCCGCCCCATGCGGGGTTCTTCATATAATCGGCAGTGTGCGGATGACCCCATGAGGGGTGAGGATCGAGCGGCATGACGCAAACCAATGGCACGCCGGCGTACCGGCGAATTCTGGTCAAACTCTCCGGGGAAGCGCTGCTGGGGAGTGAGGACTACGGCATCGATCCGGTGATCCTGAAGCGCATCGCCGGCGAAATGCTGGATGTCATGAACCTGGGTGTGCAGGTTGCGGTGGTGCTGGGGGGTGGCAACATCTTTCGTGGAGCGGGCCTGGCGCGTGCCGGGATGGACCGGGTCACGGGCGACCACATGGGGATGCTGGCCACGGTGATCAATGCGCTGGCCCTGCAGGATGCGGTCGAGGGCCTGGGGGCACATGCGCGGGTGATGTCGGCATTGCGCATCAACGAGGTGTGCGAGGACTACATCCGCCGCCGCGCAGTACGCCACCTGGAGAAGGGGCGGCTGGTCATCTTCGGGGCCGGCACGGGCAATCCGTTTTTCACCACCGATACGGCCGCATCGCTCCGCGCCATTGAAATCAATGCTGATATCCTGATCAAGGCGACCAAGGTGAATGGCATCTACGATGCCGACCCGGCCAGGAACAGCAATGCCACACGCTATGCGCGGCTGACTTTCGACAAGGTCCTGGCGGACCGGCTCAACGTGATGGATGCCACCGCCATCGTCATGTGTCGGGAGAACAACCTGCCGCTGCAGGTGTTCAACATGTTCAATGCCGGCGACCTGATCCGCATCGTGCGGGGCGAGGATGTCGGTACTGTGGTGTCGGTGTAACCCAAGGTTTGCGGAGGACGGTCCATGCTCGATGATCTGAAGAAGGATGCCACCCTGCGCATGCAGAAATGCGTCTCGGCATTCAGGGACCAGCTGAAGAAGCTGCGCACCGGCCGGGCCCACACCAGCCTGATCGAGCACATCAAGGTGGACTATTACGGTACCGAGACGCCCCTGAACCAGGTCGCGAACATTGCCGCGGAGGATGCTCGCACCCTGACCATCTCTCCCTGGGAAAGGACCATGGTGCAGCCGATCGAAAAGGCGATCATGAAATCGGATCTTGGCCTGAACCCGAATACCGCGGGCCAGATCATCCGCATCAGCATGCCGGCCATGACCGAGGAACGGCGCCGTGACATCACCAAGGTGGTGCGCGCCGAGGCCGAGAGCGCCCGGGTGGCGGTTCGCGGTGTGCGGCGAGAGGTACTCTCCGAACTCAAGGAGATGCTCAAGGAAAAGCTCATCGCCCAGGATGATGACCGGCGTGCGCAGGAGGATGTCCAGAAGCTCACCGACAAGCACGTGGCCGACATCGATCAGGCCATGGCGGAGAAGGAAAAAGAGATCATGCACGTCTAGGACGGAGTGACGTGAGCCAGCCGGGGCCGCGCGTTCCGCGGCATGTCGCGATCATCATGGACGGCAACGGGCGCTGGGCGCGCGCCCGGGGGCTGCCTCGCCCGGCAGGCCATCGCGCTGCCATGAAGGTGGTGCGCAACATGGTCGAGGAGTGCAGCCGGCGTGGCGTGGCGTTTCTCACGCTGTTCGCCTTCAGCAGCGAGAACTGGCAGCGGCCCCGCGAAGAGGTGGGTACCATCATGGGGCTGTTCCTGGATGCCCTGGACCGGGAGGTTGCGGATCTGCACCGCAATCAGGTCCGGCTTCGCTTCATCGGCGCCCGCGAGACACTTGCCGTGAAGCTTGCCGGGCGCATGGCGTCCGCCGAACGGCTCACGGCGGGCAATTCGGGTCTCACCCTGCAGGTGGCCATTTCCTACGGTGGGCGCTGGGACATCGTTCGTGCGGCCCGCCATCTGGCGCTCGAGGCGGCGGCCGGCCGGTTCGATCCGGCAGAGCTTGATGAAGGCCGGTTTGCGGCTCAACTGGCGCTGGCCGGCACACCCGATCCGGATCTCCTGATCCGCACGGGAGGGGAGCAGCGGATCAGCAATTTCCTGTTATGGAACCTGGCCTACAGCGAGCTGTTTTTTTGCGACGTGTTGTGGCCTGCCTTCACCGTGGAACATCTGCAGGCCGCATTCGATCAGTTCGCGGCGCGCGAGCGCCGGTTCGGCATGACCTCGGCCCAGATCCGGGCGGGCGATGCTTAGGCAGCGCGTCATCACCGCGCTCGTGCTCGCAGCCTGTCTGCTGGGCGTGCTGTTCGCGCTGCCACCCAACGTGGCCATCCTGATCTGGGGACTGGTGGTGGTGCTGGGGGCATGGGAATGGGCGGCTTTCGGAGGCCTGCGCGCTGTCTGGGCACGTGCAACCTATGCGGCCTGCATCGGGATCCTGTTGTGGCTGGCATGGCGGGAGGGTGCACATCCGCAGCTCCGGACGGATCTGTATCTGCTGGCCTGCCTCTGGTGGGCACTGGCATTGCTGTGGCTGAGCCTGGCGCCCGGGTTCAGCCGGCCCTGGCTGGTGCTGCTCTGTGGCGTGTTGACGCTCGTTCCCTGCTTCGTGGCGATCGCCGATGTCCATGCCACGCAAGGCGCGCTGCGCGGCCCCTGGATGGTGCTGTGGCTGCTGGCCTGGGTCTTTTCGGCGGATATTGGCGCCTATTTTGCCGGCCGGGCCTTTGGCCGGTTGAAGCTTGCGCCACGCATCAGTCCTGCCAAGACATGGGAAGGCGTGATTGGCGGGGTGCTGCTGGCCATGGTGACCGGATCGGCTGGCGCCTGGATTTTCGATGTGCCGATCGGACCTGCCATCTGTTTCGCCATCGCCCTGGCGGGTCTGTCCATCGTCGGCGACCTCACCGAGAGCTTTTTCAAACGTATCGCAGGCCTGAAGGACAGCGGCGGACTGCTGCCGGGTCACGGCGGCGTGCTGGATCGCATCGACAGTGTCACGGCTGCCGCACCCCTGTTCGCCCTGGCCCTGTCGATCTACGAAGGCATGCACTGATCATGACGGCAAGTTCCGAACCGGCTGCCATCCGCGACCGCCATCGGCAACCTGATGAGCGGCCAGGCGTTGCCGTGCTGGGCGCCACGGGCAGTATTGGCTGCAGTACCCTCGATGTACTGGCGCGGCATCCGGCCCGCTATCGCATCGTGACCCTCAGCGCACACCGACGCTGGCAGAAGCTGGTCGAGCTCGCGCGGATCCATCACCCGCAGTTTCTGGTGCTGCTGGACGAAGGCGCTGCACAGCAGGCGCGCGCGGCACTGGCGGATCTGGGACTTCATATTCCCGTCCATGGCGGTGCGCAGGCGCTGGCTGCTGCGGCGGCGCACGCGGATGTGGATATCGTGATGGCTGCCATCGTGGGCGCTGCGGGCCTTGCATCGACCCTGTCGGCTGTACAGGCGGGCAAGCGGGTGCTGCTCGCGAACAAGGAAGCACTGGTGATGACGGGACCGCTTCTGATGCAGCAGGTACGACAGTTCGGCGCGCAGATCATCCCCATCGACAGCGAACATAACGCCATGTTCCAGTGCATGCCTTCCTCCTTCAGGCCGGGCACTGCGCCAGGAGGGCTGACCCGGCTGATCCTGACGGCTTCCGGCGGGCCGTTCCGATTGACACCGGCACCGGAACTGGAATCGGTGACCCCGGCACAGGCGATCGCACATCCGAAATGGAGCATGGGGCCCAAGATCTCCGTGGACTCGGCCACGCTGATGAACAAGGGGCTCGAAATCATCGAGGCCAGCTGGCTGTTCGGCGTTCCTGAATCACGCGTCGAGGTGCTGGTGCACCCGCAGAGCATCGTGCACTCGCTGGTGGAGTATGCCGACGGCTCCATCCTGGCCCAGATGGGTGCTCCGGACATGCGAACTCCCATTGCGCAGGCATTGGCCTGGCCGGAGCGAATCGGTTCCGGTGTACAATCCCTGCGGCTGGATGTCATCCGTCAGCTGGATTTCGAACCTCCGGACAACGAGCGCTTTCCGGGGCTTCAGCTGGCGCGGGCCGCGGCCAGGGCGGGGGGTACGGCTCCCGCGTTGTTGAATGCGGCCAACGAAGTGGCGGTACAGGCGTTTCTGGACCGTCGCTTGAACTTTACCGGGATCACGACGGTCATTGACAGGGTGTTGCAGCAGCTCACGCCGCACCCGGTGCGGACGATCGGGGATGTGCTGGATGCTGATGAGCGGGCCCGGCGTCTGGCGGGAGCCATCATCGAGCCGGTACGCGGAGCTTTTTCATGAACATGCTGATTCTTGTTGCCTCGTTCCTGCTGGCCATTGGCGTGCTGGTGGCCGTGCATGAATTCGGCCACTACTGGGTTGCCAAACGGCTTGGCTTCAAGGTGGTGAGGTTCTCGATCGGATTCGGCAAGCCACTGCTGACCCGGACCGGTCGCGACAAGGACCGGACGGAGTACTGCATATCCGCCATTCCCCTGGGTGGATACGTGAAGCTTCTGGATGAGCGTGAGGGCGAAGTGGCCGCTCACGAGCTTCCGCGCTCGTTTACCCACCGCCCGATCCTCCATCGTATCGCCGTGCTGCTGGCGGGTCCGGCCATGAATCTGATCTTCGCATCCCTCCTGTACGCGGTGCTGGCCATGATGGGCACCCAGATCATCAAGCCGGTGGTGGGGCAGGTGCGGCTCGACAGTCCGGCCGCGAGTGCCGGTCTGCAGCGCGGCGATGAGATAGTGAAAGTCGGTGACACACCCGTTGCGGATATCGAGAGCCTGCAGATCGCCCTGTTCAAGCATGTCGTGAGTGATACGGTCCTGGAGCTCCAGATCCGTCGGGGTCCGGGTGAACGGACCTTGTGGCTGAAGCCGCTCGAGGGTACGCGCGAGCTCACCGAACCGGGCAGGTTGCTGCCGGGCCTCGGGTTCGATCTGGCGAGCTGGAATGCCGTGGTCACGGTCCAGGATGTGCCCGCAGACAGCGCAGCGGCCCAGGCCGGACTCAGGTCCGGGGACCGGATCGTCGCGGTCAATGGGCAGGCGGTGGCCAATGCGTCGGAATTCCGCAATCTCATAGAAGCCGCTGGTGGAAGCCGCGTGCTGCTCGATGTGCAGCGTGCGGGGCAGCGCCTGCAGATCGGCTCCAGTGTTCCGCAGGTGGTCGACCAGGGTCAGCGCATAGGGCGGCTGGGCATCTCGCTGCGCGAAAGCATGCGGGAAATGCCTGCCGGGCTCGTGCAGCAGCGTCGGGCGGGGCCGATCCAGGGACTGCTCGAGGGTGTGGGCAAGACCTGGGAGATGTCGGTGTTCACGATGCAGATGATGGGCCGTATCCTCACCGGCCAGGTGTCGGCGAAGAACATCACCGGCCCCTTGAGCATCGCGGAGTTTGCCGGTGTGAGTGCGCAGCTGGGCGCTGGCCCGTTCCTCGGGTTCCTGGCGATCATCAGTGTCAGCCTCGGGGTGCTGAACCTGCTGCCGGTCCCGTTGCTCGACGGGGGCCAGGTGGTCTATCAACTCGTGGAGGCGGTGAAGGGAACGCCGCTGTCCGAGCGCGCCCAGATGGTGGGCCAGCAGATCGGGATCGCCTTGCTCGTCGTGCTGATGAGTCTGGCTTTTTATAACGACATTTCCAGACATCTGAACTGACGGGATTGCATGCTAAAGAAGTTTACCGGCCTGGCGGCCATCGCCCTGGGCCATGCGATGGCGGGCCTTGCGGGAGCGCAGTCCCCGGAGCCGGCAGCGGTGCCTGCGCCTGGGCCCGCACCTGCGTCTGCGTCTGGGTCCGCACCTGCATCTGCATCCGCGCCGGCGCCTGAGCCCGCGCAGCCCGGCATTGAACCCTTCACGGTGGGTGACATCCGTGTCGAGGGTCTGCAGCGCATCTCCGAAGGCACCGTGTTCAATTACCTGCCGGTGAACATCGGCGACAGGCTCGATGCCCAGCGCATCGGGGAAGCGCTGCGGGCACTGTATGCCACCGGGTTCTTCCGGGACGTGGAGCTGCGGCGCGAGGGCAACACGCTGCTGGTGGTGGTGATCGAGCGGCCTTCGATTGCCAGCTTCGAACTCAAGGGCAACAAGGACATCAAGACCGAGGACCTGCAGAAAAGTCTTCGCAACGTCGGCCTTGCCCAGGGGAAAACCTTCGACCGTTCGGTGCTGGAGGAGGTCAAGCAGTACCTGACCGACCAGTATTTCAGCCGCGGCAAGTATGCAGTGCGCGTAGACACCAAGGTGACCGAACAGCCGGGCAACAAGGTCAGCATCCTGGTGGACATCAAGGAAGGCAAGCGCGCCCGCATCCGCCAGATCAACATCGTCGGGGACACGAAGTTCAAGGAAAAGGCGATTCTGTCCGGCTTCGAGCTCAAGACCCCGAACTGGCTGTCCTGGTACAAGCAGGATGACCGCTACTCGCGCGAGTCCTTGCAGGGGGACCTGGAAAAGCTCCGCTCGTACTACATGGATCGTGGCTACGCCAACTTCCAGATCGATTCCACCCAGGTGACCATCGCTCCGGACAAGCAGGACATGTTCATCACGGTGAACATCAACGAAGGCGACGTGTTCAAGGTCTCGGAGGTCAAGCTCGCCGGCACCATGGTCGTGCCCGAGGAGCAGCTCAGGAAGCTGGTGCTGGTCAAACCGGGGGACATCTTTTCGCGCAAGGCGGTGACCAGCACGCAGGAGCTGATCAGCTACCGGCTGGGCGAAAATGGCTATGCCTTCGCCAAGATCGATCCGGTGCCCACGCCCGACAACGACAAGAAAACCGTGTCGCTCACCTTCTTCATCGAACCGGGCAGTCGCGTTTACGTACGGCACATCAATTTCAACAACACCACCGCGATCAACGACGAGACACTGCGGCGCGAAATGCGCCAGCTCGAGGGCACCTGGATGTCCAATCGCGCGGTCGAGCGTTCCAAGGAGCGCATTCAGCAGCGTCTGCCGTTCGTGGAGAAGATCGAATACGAAACCAAACCCGTGCCGGGCAGCGCCGACATGGTCGACGTGGATTTCGACGTCAAGGACGGCCTGCCGGGCCAGTTCGGCGGCGGCATCGGCTACTCCGAGGCGCAGTCCTTCACGCTCTCCGGCAACTTCGTGCACAGCAATTTCCTCGGCCGGGGCGAGCGGATCGCGGTGGAACTGAACAGCGGCCGGTACAGCAAGAATTACAGCTTTTCGCACACCGATCCGTACACCACGATCGATGGCGTGGCGCGCACCACTTCGCTGTCCTATCGCGACATCACCCAGTACGTGTCAGCCTCATCGCGATTCTCGACCAAGCAGATCACGGCGGCGCTGCAATACGGGTACCCGATAACCGAGTATCAGGGCGTGCAGTGGGGTTTTGCAGCGAACCAGTCCGAGCTGGTCACTGCCCAGGGTGGCAGTGCGCAGCAGGCCATCAACTGGGTGCGCAACAACGGCAATCCTTACGGCCGGCTGATTGGGGATACCAACGGCGATGGCCAGATCGATTCGCTCGACACCCCGTACACCGTATTCGGCACGAAGTTCAAGTCCTTCGAATTCACGGCCGGGTGGTCCTATGATTCGCGCAACCGCGCCCTGTTTGCCGACCGCGGCATGCACAACGGGATTTCGGTGCGGGTTGCGCTGCCGTTCAGCGACGTGCGCTATTTCGTGACCAACTGGGAATTCGCCAAGTACATACCGCTGTGGGGCCGCTGGACCGGCGTGATCAACCTGCAGTACTCCTACGGGGCTCCGATGGGCAGGACGACGGCATTGCCCCCGTACCTGAACTTCTTCGGTGGCGGGCCGGATACCATCCGCGGTTACCGGGAGAGCCGCCTGGGGCCAAAGGACAACATGGGGAATCCCTATGGCGGAAACCTGATGATCGTGAACCGGGCGGAAGTGATCTTCCCCATGCCTGACAAATGGCGCAGTGCCGCGCGCGTCAGCTGGTTTTTCGATGTCGGGAACGTGTTCCAGACCGGAAATTCCGTTGCGTTCAAGGGGATAGATGGCGTAACGCCAGTCAACTACCACTTCGGATATGATAAATTGAAGCGCTCTACCGGTATCGCGGTGCAGTGGCTTGCCCCGCTGGGGTTGTTCCGTTTCTCCTACGGTGTGCCCTTGAATGCCGGCAGGGGAAGTCTGGTCAACTTCCCGGACGAGCAGGAGCGTTTCCAGTTTTCCATCGGGCAGGCCTTCTAGCTGCCCTATAACGAGGGTTCGGTTACCAACATGATGTCGATTCTCAAGCGTAATTCCTTGCTGTTGGCTGTGGCGTGCGGTGGCCTGTTCCTGGCCCAGGTGGCTGCGGCAGAAACCAAGATCGGGGTGGTGAATTTCCAGCGGTTGCTCGAAGAGGCCCCGCAGACCAAGACCATCATGCAGAATCTTGAAAACGAGTTCGCGCCGCGCAGGCGGGAGCTCCTCACCATGCAGAACGACCTGAAGGCCAAGGACGAGAAGCTCCAGAAGGAGGGTGCCGTGATGTCCGAGGCCGACCGGACCCGGGCCGAGAAGTCACTGCGTGACGGACAGCGCGAGTTCTCCCGCAAGGCCGGTGAGTTCCAGGACGATGCCTCGGCCCGGCGCAACGAGGAACTCGGCAAGGTGCAGAAGTTCCTGGTCCAGGAGATCCAGACCTATTCCGCGGCGCAGGGTTATGATCTGGTCATCGGTGAAGGCGTCTTCTATGCGAAGAACCAGCTCGACATGACGCAGCAGGTGCTCGCGCAGCTGGCCACCAAGCCGGCGGCGCTACCGGCGGCCAGTGCTGCACCGGCCAAGCCCGCTGCCAAACCGGCCTCGGCGCCGAAGTAGGCGCTCGTGCGGCGGTGAACGGTCTGACCGCAGCATCGAACGAGGCGGACCGGCCCGCTTCGGGCATCGCGCTGGGCGAACTGGCCGTGCGGTTCGGGCTTGAGCTGATCGGCGATCCGCAGGTCAGGGTCTCGCAGGTTGCAAGTCTGGAGCAGGCGGGGGCGGGCTCCCTGAGCTTTCTCGCGAATTCCCGGTTCCGCCGGTTTCTTGCATCCACCCGCGCGAGCGCGGTGGTGGTGGCGCCCGCGGACGCTGCTGCGGTGCCGGCCTCGACTGCGGCGCTGGTGCATGCCAATCCGTACGCAAGCTATGCGCGCATCGCGGCGGTGCTGCATCCGCAAGAGCCGGGCGATCCGGGCGTGCATCCGACCGCCGTCATGGGTGCTGGCGTGCAGATGGGACCAGGCGCATCCGTCGGGCCTCTTTGCGTGATCGAGGGTGAGGTGCAGCTGGGACCTGGTGTCCAGATCGGTCCGGGTTGCATCGTCCGGAGGGGCAGCTCCATCGGCGCCCATTCACGCCTGGTCGCGCGCGTGACCATCTGCAGCAATGTGCGCATCGGCCAGCGGTGCATCGTGCATCCGGGTGCCGTCATCGGCGGCGATGGTTTCGGCTTCGCGCCCGACAGGCCCTCCTGGGTGAAGGTGCCGCAGATCGGCGGCGTCATGCTGGGCGATGACGTGGATATCGGCTGCAACACCACCATCGATCGCGGCGCCATCGGTGACACGGTGATCGGCAACGGTGCGAAGCTGGACAACCAGATCCAGATCGGCCACAACGTGAAGATCGGCGAACACACAGTGATGGCGGCCTGCACGGGCATTTCGGGCAGCACGGTGATCGGCGATCGCTGCATCCTGGGCGGCATGATCGGCATGGCAGGACACATCCGCATCGGCGATGACGTGGTCATCACCGGCATGTCCACGGTCAGCGCATCGCTCCCCGGGCCCGGGATGTATTCCAGCGGGATTCCGGCCGAACCCAGCCGACGCTGGCGCCGGCTGGTGGCGCGAATCCGGCAGCTGGAACCGGTGCGAAAGACAAAGCAGACACATGCGAGGGATGAGGATGAGTGAGACCAACGGGACCCCCAACACACCTCTGCTGGATATCCGCGAGGTCATTCGCCGGCTCCCGCACCGCTATCCGTTCCTGCTGATCGACCGCGTGCTTGAACTGGTCCATGGCGAACGCATCCGGGCATTGAAGAACATCACGGTCAACGAGCCCTTCTTTCCGGGACATTTCCCCTCGCGCCCGGTCATGCCCGGCGTGCTGATCATCGAGGCGATGGCACAGGCAGCCGGCATCCTGACGTTCGAGACCGAGGGCGTGATTCCGAAGGCCGACGACCGCTTCTATTTCGTCGGCATCGACAAGGCGCGTTTCAGGAAACCGGTGGAACCGGGCGATCAGCTGATCCTGAACGTGAAACTGGTGCGCTCGATCAAGAACATCTGGAAGTTCGATGCACTGGCGGAGGTGGATGGGAGCGAAGTGGCTTCAGCCGAGTTGATGGTCACCCCGGAAAGCCGGGGGGACGCTCGATGATCGACCCGCGCGCCGTCGTCTCGGCGAGTGCGCAACTTGCCGCAGATGTGCAGGTGGGACCGTTCAGCATCATCGGCCCGGATGTCACCGTCGGTGCGGGCACATGGATCGGGCCGCATGTCGTGATCAACGGCCCCACCCGCATCGGCTGCGGCAACCGCATCTTCCAGTTTGCCTCCATCGGCGAAGAGCCGCAGGACAAGAAGCACAAGGGCGAGGTCACGCGCCTGTCCATCGGCGACCGCAATGTTTTCCGCGAATTCTGCACCATCAACCGCGGCACGGCGCTGGACCGGGGTGAGACCACCATCGGCAGCGGCAACCTGTTCATGGCCTATACCCATGTCGCCCATGACTGCGTGCTGGGCGACAACATCGTCATGGCCAATTGCGCGACCCTGGGAGGCCATGTGCACCTGGGCGACTGGGTCATCATGGGAGGGTTGTCGGCGGCACATCAGTTCTCCCGCATCGGCGCGCATGCCTTCATCGCGAACAATACAGCCGTGACCCGGGATGTACCTCCCTATGTCATGGCGGTGGGACAGCCGGCCGAACCCCACAGCATCAATGCGGAAGGGCTGAAGCGCCGTGGATTCACCGATGTCCAGATCCGGCACATCAAGCAGGCCTATCGCCTGCTGTACAGGAAGGGACTCAAGCTGGGCGAGGCACTGAGCGAAATCGAGGCGCTGGCGCAGGGCAAGCCGGAGCTCGCGGGTTTCGTCGATTTTCTCAAGACAGGCTCGCGCAGCATCGTGCGCTGACCCAGGCCCGTGTCCGTGTCGCAGAATGCCGGAGCGCTGAGTGTGGGCCTGGTGGCCGGCGAGGCGTCCGGCGATGCGCTCGGTGCCCGCCTGATCGAGGCCTTGCGGCGCGAAGCGCCGGTCCTGCGCTGCTATGGCATTGCCGGACCGAAGATGGAGGCTGCCGGATGCGAGGCCTGGTACCGGAGCGAGGAGTTGTCCGTACTGGGACTTGCCGAGGTGCTGCCCCACCTGCGGCGGTTGTTTGCCATCCGCGCCGATGCCGTGCGCCGACTGGTTGCCGCCCGACCGGATGTGTTCGTGGGCGTGGACGCCAAGGAGTTCAACCTGAGCCTGGCGCGTCGGCTGCATCGGGCCGGGCTCACTACGGTGCAATACGTCAGCCCCCAGGTCTGGGCCTGGCGCCAGGGCAGGGTCAGGCGCATGCACGAGGCCGTCGACCTCGTGTTGTGCCTGCTGCCCTTCGAGAAGCGCTTTTACGATGAGTGCGGCATGCGTGCGGAGTTCGTCGGGCATCCGATGGCGGACGCCATCCCGCTCGCGCCGGATCGGGCCGCTGCAAGACGCGGTCTGGGAATCGATGTGGATGCCCAGCTGGTCGCCCTGTTGCCGGGGAGCCGGAGAGGCGAGATTTCGCGCCTGACGGCCGACATGGCGGCCGTGGCACGAAGCATCCGGGCGGTCCGGCCGGAAATCCGGTTCATTGCACCGATGGCAGGCGTGGATGCCCGCGCATTGTTCGATAGCCTTTGGGGCAGGCTGGCGCCTGACATCGACATTCAGGTGGCCGAGGGCGCAGCGCAGCCCGCGCTCATCGCCTGCAATGCGGCGCTGGTGGCCTCCGGTACGGCAACACTCGAAGCCGCGCTGTGCAAACGCCCCATGGTCGTCATCTATCGCCTCGGTGCGCTGACCGAGTGGATGATCCGGCATCTGCATCTGATCAAGTCACCATTCTTTGCCCAGCCCAATCTGCTGGCAGGGCGGCAGGTCGTCGGCGAATATTTCGGCTCGGACATCGATCCTGACCGGATCGCCGGGGAACTGCTGTCCTGGCTCGATGACGGGCCGCGACGGATCAGGCTGGAGGAGACGTTTCTGGACATCCATCGGCAGTTGCGCCGTGATGCGAGTCTGCGTGCAGCCCAGGCCATCATGGATCTGTTGCGGGCGAAGCATGAGGGCGAAACGCCGTGATTGCCGGCATCGATGAGGCGGGCCGCGGGCCGCTGGCAGGTCCCGTGGTGGCGGCGGCCGTGATCCTGCCCGCGCATCATGGCATTCGCGGGATCGACGACAGCAAGGTTCTGGATGTCTCCGAGCGCCAACGACTGGCTCGCGTCATCCGGGCGCGATGCGTGGCCTTTGGCGTGGGCTGGGCCGAGCCGGCCGAGATCGACACGCTGAATATTCTGGAGGCCACGTTCCTGGCCATGCGCCGGGCATGGCTGGCCATGCCGGTGCGCGCGGGGGAGATGCTGGTGGATGGCAATCGACTGCCTGCCATCGGCGACCTGGGTGTGGTCCGCGCCAGAGCCATCATCCGGGGGGATGCCCGCGAACGGTGCATCGGAGCCGCCTCGATCCTGGCAAAGACAACGAGAGATACATTTATGGAACAAATACATACAGTGTATCCTTCATATGATTTCGCAAAACACAAGGGATATCCCACGCCGGCCCATCGACAGGCTTTGCGCGCTTACGGACCCTGTCCCCTGCATCGCCGATCATTCGCGCCGGTGCGGGAGGCGATGTCGTTACAATCGCGCGCATGAGCGGATTCGTTCATCTGCATCTGCACACGGAGTATTCGCTCGTGGATGGCATCGTGCGCATCCCGGAGTTGATGGGCGCGGTGGCCCAGGCACGCATGCCGGCAGTTGCCCTCACCGATCAGTGCAACCTGTTCGGCATGATCAAGTTCTACAAGGAGGCATTGCATGCCGGGGTCAAGCCCATCATCGGTGTGGATGCCCTGGTTCGCGAGCCGGGTGAGCGGTCTCAACCCGGTCGTGTGGTCATGCTCTGCCAGAACCTCAAGGGCTACCACGGGCTGACCCGCCTGGTATCGCGGTCGTATCTCGAGGGTCAGCGCCTGGGTGTGCCTCTGATGGATCGCACCTGGTTCGACCGCGATTCGCTGGCCGGCATCATCGTGCTGGGCGGCCCGGAATCGGATGTGGGGCAGGCGCTGGTGCGCGCCCGCGAAGAGGAGGCGATGCGCTGCCTGCAGCAGTGGCGCGACTGGTGTGGCAACCGCTTCTACCTCGAGGTCCAGCGCGTGGGCCGGGCGGACGAACAGGTCCTCACGGACGCGCTGATCGATCTGTCGTGCAGGACAGGTGTACCCGCCGTCGCCGGCAACGATGTGCGTTTCCTCGCCCGTGAGGATTTCGAGGCGCATGAGGCCCGGGTGTGCATCCGCGAAGGCTCGCTCCTGGCCGATCCGGGCCGGCGTCGCCGGTTCACCGAAGAGCAGTACCTCAAGTCCCCGGCCGAAATGTCGGATCTGTTCGCGGATCATCCGGAACTGCTGGCCAACAGCGTGGAAATTGCCCGGCGCTGTTCTCTCGAGATCCGGCTGGGCGAACCCAGGCTCCCGGCGTATCCGGTTCCCGGGGGGGTGAGCACCGAGGATCATCTGCGCAGCGAATCACGCACCGGTCTCGACGCACGAATGCGTGAGGTCGCCGCCCGGCAGTCAGCCGGTGCGGCGGGCGCGCAGGAACGGAGCGCCTACGACAAGCGCCTGGCGCTGGAACTCGATGTGATCTGCAGCATGGGATTTGCGGGCTACTTTCTCATCGTGGCCGATTTCATCCGCTGGGCACGCGCCCATGACGTGCCGGTCGGGCCCGGGCGCGGGTCAGGCGCCGGGTCGCTGGTGGCCTGGGTGCTGGGCATTACCGATCTGGATCCCATTGAACACGACCTGCTGTTCGAGCGCTTCCTGAATCCCGAGCGTGTTTCCATGCCGGATTTCGATGTGGATTTCTGCATGGAGGGACGGGACCGGGTGATCGATTACGTGGCCGACCGCTACGGGCGCGAACGGGTCTCGCAGATCATCACTTACGGCACGCTGGCCGCCAAGGCCGTGGTGCGGGACGTGGGGCGGGTGCTCGGGCATCCTTACGGCTACGTGGACAGGATCGCCAAGCTCATCCCGTTCGAAATCGGCATGACGCTGGACAAGGCACTGGAGCAGGAGGATGAGCTCAGGAGCCTTTACGAAAGCGATGCCGACGTCAGGGAACTGATCGACCTGGCGCGCTCGCTCGAGGGGCTGGCGCGAAATGCCGGCACTCACGCGGGCGGCGTGGTGATCGCGCCTTCGGTGCTGACCGATTTCACGCCGCTGTATTGCGAAGATGGCGCAGGTTCTGCGGTCACCCAGTTCGACAAGGATGACGTGGAGGCAGCGGGCCTGGTGAAGTTCGACTTCCTAGGACTGCGTACCCTGACCATCATCGACCGGGCCGTGCGTGACATCAACCGGGCGCGTGCCGCGGCCGGAGAGCCGCTGCTGGTGATGAATGACCTGCCCATGGATGATCAGGCGACCTATCAGCTGCTCAGGTCCTGCCAGACCACCGCCGTGTTCCAGCTCGAATCACGCGGCATGAAGGATCTGATCCGCCGCCTGCAGCCTGACCGCTTCGGCGACATCGTGGCGCTGGTGGCGCTGTTCCGGCCCGGACCTCTCCAGTCGGGCATGGTGGATGACTTCATCGAGCGCAAGCACGACCGGAGCGGTGCCGTCATCGATTACCTGCACCCGGACTTGAGGCCGGTGCTGGAAGCCACTTATGGCGTGATCCTGTACCAGGAGCAGGTGATGCAGATCGCGCAGATCCTGGCCGGGTACACGCTCGGCGGTGCAGATCTGCTGAGGCGTGCCATGGGCAAGAAGAAGCCCGAGGAAATGGCCAAGCAGCGCAGTGTGTTCGTCGCCGGAGCGGTGGCGCGAGGTGTGGTACAGGCCACCGCCACATTGATCTTCGATCTCATGGAAAAATTCGCCGGTTACGGATTCAACAAGTCGCATTCGGCAGCGTATGCGCTGCTGTCCTACCAGACGGCCTGGCTCAAGGCACACTATCCGGCAGCCTTCATGGCGGCCTGTCTGTCTTCCGACATGGACAAGACCGACAAGGTGGTGGTGCTGATCGAGGAATGCCATTCGATGAAACTCGAGGTGCTGCCGCCCGACGTCAACGTCAGTGTCCATGCCTTTCAGGTCGAAGGACCCAGGGCCATCCGCTACGGCATGGGTGCCATCAAGGGTGTCGGCGCGGCCGCGGTGGAAGCATTGACCAGTGAACGTGATGCCCGCGGTCCATTCCGCACACTGGGCGAACTGTGCCGGCGCATCGATCTTGCCCGCGTGAACCGCCGGGTGCTGGAAGCGATGATCCGCTCCGGGTGCCTTGACGGCCTGGGTCCGAACCGCGCAACCCTGATGGCGCAGGTGGATCGCGCCATGCAGATGGGCGAACAGAACTACCGTGCAGCAAGCACCGGGCAGGTGGATTTTTTCGGCATGGGCGGTGGAAGCGGGCAGGAGAATCCGGAGAATACGGAAGGCATCCTGCCGGATCTGCCCGAGGCAGTCCGCCTGGCGGGTGAGCGCGAGACACTGGGGCTGTACCTGTCGGGTCATCCGATCTGTGCCTATGAGGCGGATCTGAAATTCCTTGCCACTGCCCGGCTGGCCGATGCGGGCGGGCCGCGACCGGTGGCCCCGGCAGAGGGCGGGCGCAGTTGGGGAGGCAAGTCCGCGACCCTCGCGGGGCTGGTGCTCGACATCCGGCGTCGCCCGAACCGCACCACACTGGTGCTCGACGACCGGACCGGCCGCATCGAGGTGCTTCTGTACGACGAGGTGTTCCAGCAGCACCGGGACATCATCGTCAAGGATGCCGTGTTGATCGTGGAAGGTACACTGCGGTTCGACGATTTCACCGAGAGCTGGCGGTTGCAGGGCAAGACGCTGGTGGACATCGACCGCGCGCGCGAGCGTTTTGCCCGCCGCCTGTGGATTCGCTGGCCGCAGCAGTTCGACACGCCGGCGGGAATGGCACACTTCGAGGCCCTGCTCAAGCCTTACGTGCGCGGCACCTGCAGTGTCGGCGTGGTGTTGAACCGGGAAGGCTACTCGGGGCGGCTCAATCTGGGTGAGGCCTGGAAACTGCGCCCCAGCCGGGAGTTTCTCGACAAGCTGACCGCAGAGGTCGGGCGCAGCGGCTGGCATCTGACTTACGCGGCACGAAATGAAGTGCGCACCGAGGAAACCTCTTCATGGCAATGAATTTTCTGGAATTCGAGCAACCCATTGCGGAGCTGGAGGCAAAGATAGAGGAATTGAAGTTCCTGGGTTCGGATTCGGGTGTCCCCCTGACCGACGAAGTCAGCAAGCTCGAAGCCCGGAGCCGGGCCCTGACCACCAGCATCTTCCAGAACCTCTCACCCTGGCAGATCACCCAGCTTGCAAGGCATCCACAGCGCCCGTACGCCCTGGATTACGTGTCGATGATCTTCAGCGACTGGCATGAACTGCACGGCGACCGGATGTACGGCGATGATCTGGCCATCGTGGCCGGGATGGCGCGTCTGGCCGACATGCCGGTGATGATCATCGGTCATCAGAAGGGGCGCGACACCAAGGAACGCGTGCGTCGCAATTACGGCATGCCCAAGCCCGAAGGCTATCGCAAGGCTTTGCGCATCATGAAGATGGCAGAACGGTTTCGCATGCCCATCATCACGCTCATCGACACGCCAGGAGCCTATCCCGGCATCGGGTCGGAGGAACGCGGCCAGAGCGAGGCCATCGCACGCAACCTGTTCGAGATGACCAATCTTGCAGCGCCCATCCTGTCGGTGGTCATCGGCGAAGGCGGATCGGGCGGCGCACTGGCGATCGGCGTGTGCGACCGGCTCCTGATGCTCCAGTTCTCGGTGTACTCCGTCATTTCACCGGAGGGCTGCGCCAGCATCCTCTGGAAAAGCGCGGACAAGAAGGAGGCGGCCGCCGACGCCATGGGGCTGACTGCCGAACGCCTGCGCAGACTCGACCTGGTCGACGAGGTGATCAAGGAGCCTTTGGGCGGGGCGCATCGCGATCCCCAGGCCATGGCCGAGGCACTGAAGGCCAGTCTCGTGCATCACCTGGCCGAACTTTGTCATCAGTCCGTTTCGACCTTGCTGGATGCCCGCAGCAGGCGCCTGAGATCCTTCGGTGTTTTCCGCGGATGAGCTGCGCCAGAGGCTCGAGGAACTGACGCCCCAGGCAGCTCGCGGCTACGTGCTTGCCCTCAGCGGTGGCGCCGACTCGATGGCGCTCACCGTCGCTGCGGTCATGCTGCGTGATTCGGGGTGGGGTCTTCCCCTGCGTGCCGTGCATGTCGACCACGGCTTGCAGGCATCGGCCGGCAGGTTCCGGGAAGCGTGCGAACTCATCTGCGCGCGCCTGCGTCTGCCCCTGAGCGTCCTGGCATTGGACGGGGCACCGGCGCCGGGAAAATCCGTGGAGGAATGGGCGCGCGAAGCACGCTACGCTGCCCTGGGGGCTGATCTCGGAGCAGATGAATGCCTGCTGACCGCGCACAACAGCGAGGATCAGGCGGAGACGTTCCTTCTTCAGGCCTTGCGGGGCGCCGGTCTTGCGGGGCTCGCGGCGATGCCTTCACGCCGCGAGTTCGGAAACGGTTGGCATCTCAGGCCGCTCCTGGCTGTTGCGCGCCAGTCGTTGCGCGCCTTCGTCATGGGCCAGGAAGTCGAAGCCCTGGAGGATGCCATGAACCGGGATCCGCGTTTTGATCGCGCCTATCTGCGGCAGACTGTGTGGCCGCTGCTGGCGAGTCGCTGGCCTGCAGCGGCCGAGGTGCTGGGCCGGGCCGCAGCGCACCTGGCCGAGGCGCACGCCGGGCGGCAGGCCGGGATCGCACGGGACCTGCAGTGTATCCGTGACGGAGACGCCTTGAGTCTTCCGGCACTGCGGCGGCTCACCGGGCCGCGCCAGCGTGATGTCCTGCGTGCCTTCATCGTGTCGCGAGGCGCCCGGATGCCGCCGCGGGCGAGGCTCCACGAGGCCCTGCGCCAGATGCACCAGGCGCGGGCCGACGCAGCGCCAGCCATCGCCTGGGGAACATGGGTGCTTCGGCGTCATCGGGACCGGGTGCACCTGACGCCCTCGACGTTGCCCAGCCTGGGCAGTCACGACTGGTACTGGCGCGATTCGTGCCTCGAACTGGGTGAGGGCCTGGGGCAATTGCAGATGGTTCCTCATCAGGGCGGGCTGGACATGCGCCGACTGCCGCATCCGCTGCACATCCGGTCCCGCGCGGATGCCGGGGATCTTCGGATCACCTGCGGCGGCCATGCGCGCCTCGTACGGAGCCTTTTTCAGGAGGCGGGAATCCTGCCCTGGCTTCGCGACTGCGTGCCACTGGTGTCAGCGCAGGGCAGACTCATTGCAGTCGGCCATCGCTGGCGCGCCGAAGACTGGTGCGTGGAACCCGGCGGCGCGGGACTTGCCATCCGGTGGCAGCAGGGTCCATCGCTGTTCTGACCCGTGGGTGTGGCATTTGTCGCCTCGCCCCCGATCTGCTAGTCTGGACTCCCGTCGAAAAGGGAAATCTCCCGTAACCTTTTGGTGAAACCTGCGTGGCGAATGCCGCCAGGCCTGTTTCAATTTGCGGCGGTGTCCAACATGACTCGATTCGTTTTCGTAACCGGCGGTGTGGTGTCTTCGCTGGGCAAAGGCATTGCCTCGGCCTCTCTCGGCGCGATCCTGCAGTCCAGGGGGCTGAAGGTCAGCATGGTGAAGCTGGATCCCTACATCAACGTCGATCCGGGCACCATGAGCCCGTTTCAGCACGGCGAAGTGTTCGTCACCGCCGATGGTACCGAGACGGATCTTGATCTGGGTCACTACGAGCGTTTCGTTCACATCACCACCGGGCGCCACAGCAACTTCACCACCGGGCGCATCTATGAACGGGTGATCGCCAAGGAACGGCGCGGCGACTATCTCGGTGCTACGGTCCAGGTGATTCCGCACATCACCGACGAGATCAAGCACAGCATCCGCCTGGGTGCCGGTGAGGCGGATGTGTGCATGGTGGAAATCGGCGGCACGGTCGGTGACATCGAGTCCCTGCCGTTCATCGAAGCGATCCGGCAGCTGGGCGTGGAACTGGGCCGGAACCGCTGCCTGTACCTGCACCTGACCCTGGTGCCGGTCGTGGTGGGCGGGGAGATCAAGACCAAGCCGACCCAGCATTCGGTGAAGGAGTTGCGCAGCATCGGAATCCAGCCTGACATCCTGCTGTGCCGTTGCGCAACGCCGCTCCCGGATGAGCAGCGGCACAAGATCGCGCTGTTCACCAACGTGGAACAGCGCGCGGTGATCTCGGCCGTGGATGCGGACGACATCTACAGGATTCCGTTGCTGCTGCGCGAGCAGCACCTGGATGACATCGTGGTGGACAAGCTCGGGCTGTCGGCACCGCCGGCCGACCTGTCCGACTGGCGCGGGGTGGTGGCGGCGCGGCAGAACCCCGAAGCGACCGTGGACATCGCCATGGTGGGCAAGTACGTGCAGATCCGCGACTCCTACATCTCGCTCAACGAGGCGCTGATGCATGGTGGCATCAAGACCCGGACGCGTGTGAACGTGCACTACATCGAGTCGCAGGAACTCGAGCGGTCCGGAACCGGTGTGCTGGAAGGCATGGACGCCATCCTGGTTCCCGGTGGTTTCGGTGACCGCGGCATCGAGGGCAAGATCCAGGCGGTGCGGTTCGCGCGCGAGAACCGGATTCCATTCCTCGGCATCTGCCTCGGCATGCAGCTGGCCATCATCGAGTTTGCGCGAAACGTCATGCTGCTGAAGGATGCCAACAGCACGGAGTTCGACCGTGCGACCCATCACCCGGTCATCGGACTGATCACCGAGTGGCAGGATCTGGCCCGTGGCCAGCAGGTACGCAGCGAACAATCCGACATGGGCGCCACCATGCGGCTGGGGGCCCAGGAGATCCACCTCACGCCCGGGTCGCAGGTGCGAGCGGCCTATGGCAAGGATTCCATCTTCGAGCGGCACCGGCACCGGTATGAGTTCAACAACCATTATCTGGAGGAGATGAGCGCGGCCGGTTTGTGCTTTTCCGGCTTCTCGGCCGACAGGCTGGTGGAGTTCATCGAACTGCCTTCCCATCCCTGGTTCCTCGCCAGCCAGTTCCATCCCGAGTTCACGTCCACGCCGCGCGGTGGGCATCCGCTGTTCACGGGGTTCATCCGTGCCGCACGTGCGTTCCGGGCGTCGCTTCAGCCGGGGTGCGCCACGGCATGAAGCTGGCCGGATTCGAGGCCGGAATCGACCGGCCGATGTTCCTCATCGCCGGACCCTGCGTCATCGAAAGCGATACGCTGGTCCAGGAGGTCGCAGGACGGCTCAGGGAAATCACCACCGAGCTCGGTGTCCCCTTCATCTTCAAGGCCTCCTTCGACAAGGCCAACCGCTCCTCGGCGGGGAGCTTCCGTGGTCCCGGAATCGAGTCGGGGCTGAAGTCCCTCCAGGGTGTTCGTGAACGGATCGGCGTGCCGGTGCTCACGGATGTCCACGAGGATACGCCGCTCGGCGAGGTCGCCAGCGTGGTCGATGTCCTGCAGACGCCGGCCTTCCTGTGCCGCCAGACCAACTTCATCGTGGGTGTCGCCGCCTGTGGAAAGCCGGTGAACATCAAGAAAGGGCAGTTCCTGTCGCCCTGGGAGATGCAGAACGTGGTCGACAAGGCGCGTTCGACCGGCAACGGTCAGGTCCTGGTCTGCGAGCGGGGCTTTTCCTTCGGATACAACAATCTGGTCGTCGACATGCGCTCGCTGGCAGTGATGCGTGGCACCGGCTGCCCGGTGGTGTTCGACGCCACGCATTCCGTACAGCTCCCGGGTGGACGCGGCCATGCATCCGGGGGCCAGCGTGAATTCATTCCGGTGTTGGCGCGTGCAGCGGTGGCCGCAGGCGTCGCCGGGCTGTTCATGGAAACCCATCCCGATCCGGACAGGGCGTTGTCCGACGGACCCAATGCCTGGCCGCTCGCACGCATGCGCTCGCTCCTGGCGACGCTGGTGCAGATCGACCGCAGCGTCAAGCAGACACCATTCGAGGAAGCAGCGACATGACAAGAATCGTCGAAATCCGTGGCCGCGAAATCATCGATTCGCGCGGCAACCCCACTGTCGAGGCGGATATCGTGCTCGAGTCGGGCGCCGTCGGGCGTGCTGCGGTTCCATCCGGCGCGTCCACCGGGTCACGTGAAGCCGTGGAGATCCGCGATGGCGATCCCCGCCGCTATGGCGGCAAGGGCGTGCGCAAGGCGGTGGCGCACGTCAACGGCGAGATCGCACGCCTGCTCAAGGGCTCGGACGCGCGGGACCAGGCGGGCCTGGACAACCGGCTCATCGCCGCCGATGGCACGCAGGACAAATCACGCCTGGGTGCCAACGCGATTCTCGCTGTCTCGCTGGCCAATGCAAGGGCCGCCGCAGCAGATCAGAAGCTGCCACTGTACAGGTACCTCTCCGGGGCACAGGACTTCGTGATGCCGGTGCCCATGATGAACATCATCAACGGAGGCGCGCATGCCGACAACAGCGTCGACATCCAGGAGTTCATGATCCTGCCCACCGGGGCTCCCACGCTGGGCGAAGCGATCCGCTATGGTGCGGAAGTCTTCCATGCACTCAGGAAGGTGCTGCACGAGCGGAATCTGAATACTGCGGTGGGGGACGAGGGCGGATTCGCACCCGATCTTCCTTCCAATGAAGCTGCCCTTGGCACGATCCTCCAGGCCATCGAGCGCGCCGGTTACCGGCCCGGCAAGGACATCCACCTGGGCCTGGACGTAGCCAGCACCGAATTCTTCAAGGATGGCGTGTACGAACTTGCATCGGAGAAACGGCAGTTCGATTCCGCGGGGTTCGCTGAATATCTCGCCGGACTGGTTGCCAGATATCCCATCATCACCATCGAGGATGGCATGAGCGAAGGTGACTGGGAGGGCTGGTCCGTCCTGACGCGAAAGCTCGGTGCAAAGGTGCAACTGGTCGGCGATGACCTGTTCGTCACCAATACGCGCATCCTCGGTGAAGGCATCGCGCGGCACATTGCGAACGCCATCCTCATCAAGCCCAACCAGATCGGCACGCTCACCGAGACATTGGCGGCGATCGACATGGCGGTACGGGCGCGTTATGCAGCCATCGTGTCTCACCGCTCGGGCGAGACCGAGGATTCCACGATTGCCGACATTGCAGTGGGGACCCAGGCCACGCAGATCAAGACGGGCTCGATGTCCCGTTCGGACCGGATCGCAAAATACAATCAGTTGCTGCGAATCGAAGGCCAGCTCGGATCCCGGGCGAGCTATGCCGGGATACGCGCATTATCGGTTCCATTTCCTTAAGTGATCATGCTAAGCTCATGTCGTCATGAGAGTTTTCGTAATCGCTCTGGCTGTCTTCCTGGCGCTCCTGCAATACCGGCTCTGGGTGTCCGACCAGGGTGTTCGCGAGGTCCGGCGGTTGCAGCAGGCCCTGCAGCTTCAGGAGGGGGAAAACCAGGCTCAGGCAGAGCGCAACCGACAGCTGTCGGCCGAGGTCAATGACCTGAAGCAGGGCATGAGCGCGCTGGAGGAACGTGCCCGGAGCGAGTTGGGAATGATCGGCAACGGCGAGACGTTTTTCCAGGTCGTGAGCCCTTCAACCCCCGCGCCGACCGCACCGGCTGGAGCCCTGACCGCGCGCTCGCAATGACGGCGACGCGATCTGCCGAGCGATGCTGGGCCGTCGTGCCCGCCGCGGGACGGGGAGAGCGATTCGGCGCAGCCGACATCCCGGCGCAGCGCAAGCAATACGCATCCCTCGCGGGCCGTAGCGTGATCGAACATGCCCTTCGGCCATTGATCAACGAACCGCGCATCGCCGGCATCGTCGTGGCCATTGCCGGAGACGATGCGCACTGGCCGGTGATCGCCGCACGCCTGGCCCGGGAGTTCCCCGACGCGCCGGAAATCAGGGTCTGCACCGGCGGCCCGGATCGCCAGGTCTCGGTGCTGAACGGACTTGCGGCCCTGAATGGCCGGGCGTCCCCCCGTGACTGGGTTCTGGTGCATGACGCCGCGCGGCCCTGCCTGGACGCCGGTGATCTGGCGCGCCTTCTGGACGCACTGCCTGACTCGCAAGGCGCGTTGCTGGCACTTCCGGTGGCCGATACGCTGAAGTCCAGCGACGACCGGGGTGGCCTCAGGACGGTCGATCGCGACGGCATGTGGCGGGCATTGACACCCCAGGCATTCCGCCATGGCGATCTCACCGCCGCCTTGTCTCGGGCAAGGGCGGAAAACCTCGTGGTGACGGACGAGGCGCAGGCCATGGAGATGGCAGGATTCAGTCCGCGGCTGGTGGAGGGTGGGCCCGGCAACATCAAGGTGACGCGCGAGCAGGACATGCGCGTGGCCGAGCGTTTCCTGCGCTTGAGTGGAGGTGGTGCGATGAGGATAGGCCAGGGGATCGACGTGCACGCATTCACCGCGGGCGATCACGTGATGCTGGGTGGAGTGCGCATCGGGCACTCACGTGGGATCGATGCCCATTCGGACGGCGATGTCATCATCCATGCCCTGTGCGATGCATTGCTGGGAGCACTCGGGCAGGGCGACATCGGACGGCATTTCCCTGACACGGAGGCGCGCTGGCGAGGGGCGGACAGCCGCCTGTTCCTGCGTCATGTGGCAGCGCTGATGCAGAAGGCGCGACTGCGCCTGGTCAACGCGGATGTCACGGTGACGGCGCAGGCGCCGCGCCTGGCTGCGCATGTGCCGGCCATGGTGCTCAACCTGGCATCCGACCTGGGCGCCGATGCGGCATGCATCAACGTCAAGGCCACCACCACCGAGCGTCTGGGGTTCATAGGGCGTGAAGAGGGTCTGGCCGCCATGGCCGTGGTGCTGCTGGATGCGCTGGACCCTTGAGAGTCCGGGGTGAACCCGTTCCGGGCCCGTGCCCTGCAGGTTGCGCTCGATCCACCCCGCGCCCACGGCATGCCGCTGGTGCGCGCGCAGGCGCGCCTGAGTCCTGAGGACTTCAAGGTTTCGGAACTGCTGTCGTTCGAGCCATCCGACGAGGGTCCGCACTGGCTGTTGCAGGTGGAAAAACGCAGCGCCAACACCCGATGGGTGGCACAGGCGCTGGCTCGTCTTGCCGGCGTGCCGCCGCTGGAGGTGGGCTTCGCCGGCATGAAGGACCGACATGCACTGACGTGCCAGTGGTTCAGCGTTCCGGCGGCTGCGCACGATGCCGTGTACTGGCGGCAGGTATGCACGCCCGAATTCCGTGTGCTCTCGGTGCGTGCCAATCGCCGAAAGCTCAGGCGTGGCGCACTGCATGGCAATTGCTTCCAGATCCGGTTGCATGCCGGGGACTGGCCGGTCGAAGGCTTGCAGGAGCGGCTGGAGCAGATACGCTCGCTCGGCGTGCCCGGATATTTCGGTCCGCAGCGTTTCGGGCATGGCGGGAGCAACCTGTTGAACGCATTCGAGTGGGCTGAACGGGGTGTGCGGCCGGCAGGGCGCGGTCCGCGCGAATTTGCGCTGTCCGCGGCGCGCGCCTGCATTTTCAACGCGGTGCTGGCGGAGCGGGTCGTGGCGGGCAGCTGGCGGAGGGCCGAGGAGGGGGAGGAATTCGTCCTCGAGGGCAGCAACAGTCATTTCGCAGGCGATTTCGCGGATCCGGACCTGCGCGAGCGGATACATCGGTTCGATGTCCATCCAAGCGGTCCCCTGTGGGGCCGGGGTGAACCTGCATCGCAGGCAGAGGCGGGCCGGCGGGATCGGCAGGTCGCCCGGGAATCCGGTGCACTCGCGCAACTGCTCGAGTCCCAGGGGCTGGTGCAGGAGCGGCGCGCCCTGCGCATGGCAGTCCACGATCTGCAGGCGCACTGTGCGGGAAGCTGGTTGACCCTGTCGTTCCGCCTCGCACGGGGGCAGTTCGCCACGGCCGTCCTGCGGGAGATCTGCGAGCTTGAGGTGCCCGATGGGTCCGCCTTCGCGGATCAGGACCCGGGCGAGTAGGTCCGGACGGGATGCTCAGCCGGAGTGCCAGCGCATCAGGCCCGCAGCAGCACGTACACCGCGCCTGTGCCGCCATCGATGCTGCGAGCCGAGACGAAGGCGATGACATCATGATTGTGCCGCAGCCATGAATTCACGGCACTCTTGAGCACGGGTCCACGTGCGCCCGAACGGTAGCCCTTGCCGTGGACCACGCGGACGCAGCGCAGCCCCCGTGCGCGGCTTTCGGCAATGAAATCGTCGAGGCTGTCCCAGGCCTGCTGGATGGTCATGCCGTGAAGATCGATTCCGGCCTGCTGCACGATCAATCCGCGTCGCAGCCTGCGCATCAACCCCTCCTGCACGCCACCGCGGCAGAAATGCAGGGATTCTCCAGGCTGTACATCCTTGTCGAATGGCAGAGGCGCAACCGTACGGAGAGCCTCTTCAGGGGCTCGTCTTCGCCTCGGGCGCCGCGGACCTGGCCGATGCACCGAGTCGCTTTTCAGTGGCTTCACATCCTGCATTGCACGGCGCAATGCCTGCTCGTCCTCTTCCGGCAGTCGGCGACCAGGAATGCGCTCCTTCATGGGCGAATCGCGGGGTGGATCAGTTCCGGCCATTGCATCGATGCAGTATAGTGTGGCGCAAACGAAACGCGACCGACAGAGTGAAGATCCTCCTTTCCAATGACGACGGCTATCGCGCCGATGGCCTCGCCGCTCTCGCTTCCGAGGTCCGGCCGCTCGGGTCGGTCAGCATCGTCGCCCCGGACCGCAACCGGAGCGGGGCGAGCAACTCACTGACCCTGGATGTACCGCTGCGCACGTCGCGCTTCGACACGGATTGCTATTTCGTCAATGGCACGCCCACCGACTGCGTGCATCTGGCGATCTCCGGGTTGTTCGAATTCGAGCACGATATCGTGGTGTCCGGCGTCAATCATGGAGCCAACCTGGGAGACGATGTGCTGTACTCAGGTACCGTGGCGGCTGCGGTCGAGGGGCGCTTCCTGGGTCTGCCTGCGATCGCCGTATCACTGGTGGTGGAGCAGGGCTCACCCCAGAACTATGCGAGTGCGGCGCGGGTGGCTTCTGCCCTGATCAGACGGCTCCAGCTCCATCCGCTGCCACCGGCCACCATCCTCAACGTGAATGTGCCCGATCTCCCGGATGGAGATCTCAAGGGGGTCAGGGTCACGCGCCTGGGGATGCGCCATCGCAGCAAGCCCATCGTGCGCGCCAAGGACCCTCATGGCCGGAACGTGCACTGGATCGGGCCTGCGGGTACCGGACAGGATGCCGGGCCGGGCACCGATTTCCATGCCATCGCCTGCGGTCATGTCTCGGTGACACCCCTGCACATCGACATGACACGCCACGCAGCGATCGCCGATCTCGAGAGCTGGTTCGACAAGGTCAACGATCCATGAGCGATCCGCGCCTGTCCGGAATCGGCATGACCTCTGCGCGCACCCGCGAGCGGCTCGTGCAGCGTCTGCAGGAGCAGGGCATCACCAATCTCAAGGTGCTGGACCGGATCCGACAGGTGCCGCGGCACCTGTTCGTGGATGAAGCACTGGCCAGCCGTGCTTACGAGGACACGGCATTGCCCATTGGGTTCGGGCAGACCATTTCGCAGCCTCAGATCGTGGCGCGCATGTCCGAGGCGGTACTTGCCGGCGGGCCCATCGAGCGCCTGCTGGAGATAGGCACGGGCTGCGGCTATCAGACAGCCGTGATCGCGCCACTGGTCGGGCATGTGTACACCATCGAACGCATCGTCGCGTTGCTGGCCCGGGCACGCCGGACCGTGCGCGAACTGAATATCCGCAACGTGAGCTTCCGGCATGACGATGGCAGTGTCGGCTGGCCTGCGCGGGCTCCTTTCGACGGCATCCTGCTCACGGCGGCACCGCAGGAGGTGCCACCCAGACTGTTCGAGCAACTGGCCATCGGAGGAAGGCTGATCGCCCCGGTGGGTCCGGAGGGTCGCCAGCAGTTGATCCGGTATACACGCCGGGAGCAACGCATGGCCCAGGAGGTCCTGGGTGCCGTGAGTTTCGTACCGATGTTGTCCGGATTGCAGCGCTGACAGGCACAGGCAGCAGATCTGAGGCCAGCAGCCGCGTTCCTTCATCAATGTAAAACAATATATTCATGCTGTAACACATTGTTAAATATTTGATTTTGCAAATCTTGCGTCTGGCTTGCCGGTTTTGCGCCGAATGTGCTTAACTGTCGTCGTTAGCAGACATGAATCTCCTGTAGGGTTGGAAGATCGAGTCCAATTGCAGGGTGTAGAAAGAAATCAGCCAGGCGTCGGGATTAGACGAACAAGAAAAACAAGAACAAGAAAAACAAGAACAAGACAAAGACTTCTGAAGCAGTTACCAAGCCGCTTCCGATGCCCACGCTGCTCTTTCACACCCTGTTTTTTTTCGGGCAGCCATTCGCCGCACGGTCGGCGGATCCTCAGGGGATGAGTACCGCAGTCACGAGGCGACGCTCGGACATCAATACGTTGTAGGTTCGACACGCGGCGCCGGTATTCATGACCTCGACGCCCACGTTCCTTTGAAGCATCGCGGCCCGCCATTGCGGGCCTGGCCAGTCGTCCGCGTGCGGTGATCCGATCAGCACCACTTGGGGGCCGGTTGCCAGCATCGCGTCGAGCTCGTCCATGGTCAATTCGCAGGCGCGTTGGATCCGGGGTATGGGCAGGAGGGTAGTGGCGCTGAGGATGATTGCGCTTTCATGGACGCTCTGCCCGATGCGCAACGATCCACTCCCGTAGCTGCGGATGAGATAGCCTTCAGGATGTGAGTCGGCAGCGAAGCGCATGGCTCACACGATACTTCATTGCCGGGATTGCCGGCGACATGGGTGGAATCAAGTTGGCGGGATTGTATGTTCGGCTGGCGGTGGACGCGGGTCGATGGGAGCGCAATGCCTTCCTGGAGCGTCTGCTGGCGATTGCGTCGGCACCGCAGCGCCTCGAGGATTGGCGTGTCGATGCGCAGGCGTTTCTGGTCCCACCGGATCGATCCCGACTGGCCAGTGCGTCCATCCTCCACCGGAGCCTCGCGGCCGGGGCTGCGCCGGATCGAGGATTCGTGCTCCTGATTTCACCCCTGCACACGACGGCAACGATGAGCAGCGTCCGCTTGCCGGCTGATGGGTTGCTGCATCTGGATCCTGCCCAGGCCCGCCTTCTGGCCGAGGATCACGCCAGACACCTGGGTGGCAAGGGCCGCTTCCAGCTGATTGCAGGGTCTCGGGGTGAACTGTTGCTGTGGTCGGAGGATGTCCTGGAAGCGCCCGGTGTGGACCCGGCCATGCAGGTGGGGCAGGACCTGCGCGATGCATGGCCGCGTGGCGCGGGCGCGGCCCGGTTGCTGGCATGGTCGAGCGAAGTCCAGTTGTGGCTGTTCGATCATCCGGTCAATCGTGAGCGCGTGGCTGCGCAACAGCTGCCCATCACCATGCTTTGGCCCTGGGGTGGCGGTGGGGTGATGCCGCGGCTTCCGCCCAGACCGTTCGAACTGACCGGAGGCGATGAGGTATTTGGCCTGTGGCCTTGCGCGCCGGGTCCGGCCCCCGACTCGCGCGTGTTCGTGGCAGGCGGTGAGGCCGGCGACTTCGCGGTGCAGGTCGCAGCGCTGGAATCTCCGCTGCGCCGGATGCTGCGCTCCGGAGCGGCGGTCTGCCTGAGCGCCGGGCGATTGCGTTACACGCTGTACCGGCTTCCGCGACGCTGGCTGGCGCGTCGTGATCGACCCTGGTGGGAATATTTCTGGCATGACGATTGAAATCCGGCGGCGCGAGTCACGCGCCTCTCTTGATTGCCCAGACCTGCATCCGGTCCTCGTGCGCATCTATCGGGCGCGCGGCATCGGCTCGATCGATGAGCTGAAACTGGACCTGGATCGGCTCGTGCCGGTGGGGTCGCTGGACTGCGTACAGGCTGCAGCCGAGCTTCTGTTCGCGCACCGGGCGAAGGGCAGGGTGCTGATCGTGGGGGATTTCGACGCAGACGGCGCAACGAGCACGGCGCTGATGGTCCGAGCGCTGCGGGCCTGCGGGTTCGCCCACGTGGATTTTGTGGTCCCCGATCGTTTCCGGTTCGGTTATGGGCTCACGCCGCGCATCGTGGAGGCAGCCATTGAACGGCGGCCCACGCTGATCGTCACGGTGGACAACGGTGTGGCCAGCATCGAGGGCGTCGCGCTGGCCCGAAAGTCCGGCATGGATGTGCTGGTGACCGATCATCACCTGCCAGGGCGTGAATTGCCGGCCGCTTCCGTGATCGTCAATCCGAACCTGCCTGCTTCCGGATTCGCCAGCCGGTGCCTCGCGGGTGTGGGGGTTGCTTTCTATGTGATCGCCGCGCTGAGCCGGCTCCTGCCCGGTTCATCCAATCCGGCGCAGTGGCTGGATCTGGTCGCGCTGGGGACGGTGGCGGATCTGGTGCCGCTGGATCGCAACAACCGGGTGCTGGTCCACCAGGGTCTGATCCGGATTCGGGCTGGCCGCTGCGTGCCGGGCATCCGGGCATTGATCGAGGTGGCTGGCCGGCGCCAGTCGGCGACCACTGCGGCCGATCTGGGATTTTCGGTGGCGCCACGCCTGAATGCCGCCGGCCGGCTGACGGACATGCGCCTGGGGATCGATTGCCTCCTGGCCGAATCCCCCGGCGATGCTGCGCGGCTCGCGGAGCAGTTGTCGGAGCTCAATGCCCGACGGCGCGATATCGAAGCCCGGATGCAGGAAGAGGCGGTGCGCATTGCCACATCGTTCCTGTCGGGCTCCGATGGCAAGCCGCGGGCCGCGGGTCTGTGCCTGTTCGATCCGGGGTGGCATCCCGGTGTCGTGGGCCTGGTGGCCGGCCGCCTGAAGGACCGGCTCCATCGGCCGGTGATTGCACTTGCACCAGAGCAGGCCGGGACGTTGCGTGGCTCTGCGCGCTCCGTCGAGGGCGTGCATATCCGTGATGTCCTCGATGTCGTGGCAACGGCGCATCCGGGATTGCTGGACAAGTTCGGGGGGCATGCGATGGCCGCCGGTGTTTCACTGGCATCCGGCAATCTCGAGGCATTTGCCGCAGCCTTCGATCAGGCCGTGCGCCAGGCCGCAGGGGGTGAGGCACTGGGAGCAATGCGTCATTCGGACGGGGAACTTGCCCCCACGGAGATCAGCCTGGAGACGGCGCGCGCATTGCGCGACGGGGGTCCCTGGGGCCAGGGTTTTGCCGAACCTCAGTTCGACGGCGAGTTCGACCTGCTGGAAACGCGCCTGGTGGGCGAGCGGCACCTGAAAATGCGTCTGCGTGCGGTGACGGGCGGAGCCACGATGGATGCCATCCACTTCGGTTACCTCGGCAGCGAATTCGATGACCCGCGCGTGCGGGCGGGTACGCGTGTGCGCCTGTTGTACCGGCTCGAAGTCAACGACTACGCGGGTACCGAGCGGCTGCAGATCAACTCCAGCTGCCTGATGCCGGCATGAGGCTGTGCTACCATCTTTCACATGGAAATCAGCCAGATCAAGCGTCAAATCAAGGACCTCGAGGATCGCACCCAGGCACTTCGGAGGTTTCTTTGAATACGATCGAAAGCGCGAGCGATTGCAGGAGGTCGAGCGCGAGCTGGAGCAGCCCAATGTCTGGGAGGATCCCTCGCGCGCGCAGGACCTGGGAAGGGAACGTGCCCGGCTCGAGGCCGCGGTGGGTGGCCTGGACCGGCTGACGCGGGGCTTTGCAGACAGCGCGGGGCTTCTGGAGCTGGCCGAGGCAGAGGCCGACTCGAAGGCGGCGGATGAGATCGGCCAGGATGTTGAGCTGCTCGCGCGCGAAGTGGAAGCGATGGAATTCTCGCGCATGTTCCCCGGCGAGATGGACTCGCACAATGCCTTCCTCGACATCCAGGCCGGTGCCGGCGGTACCGAGGCACAGGACTGGGCGCAGATGCTCATGCGCATGTACCTGAAGTGGGCCGATGCGCATGGTTTCAGGACCGAGATCATCGACCAGAGCGATGGTGAGGTGGCTGGCATCAAGAGCACCAGCCTGATGATCCAGGGTGATCATGCCTACGGCTGGCTGCGCACCGAGACCGGTGTGCACCGGCTGGTGCGCAAGTCGCCGTTCGATTCCGGCAACCGGCGGCACACCTCGTTTGCCTCGGTGTTCGTCTCGCCGGAGGTGGATGATGACATCAACATCGAGATCAACCCGGCCGACATCAAGATGGATGTGTATCGATCCAGCGGCGCGGGCGGGCAGCACGTCAACAAGACCGAATCCGCGGTCCGCCTGACCCATGCACCCAGCGGCATCGTGGTCGCCTGCCAGAGCGAGCGCAGCCAGCACAAGAACCGCGCCACCGCCATGAAGATGCTCAAGGCCAAGCTGTATGAACTGGAGTTCAACAAGCGCAATGCGGCGGCCAAGGTGCTCGAGGATTCCAAGTCGGATGTGAGCTGGGGCAACCAGATCCGTTCCTATGTGCTCGACCAGTCGCGCATCAAGGATCTGCGCACGGGCGTCGAGATCGGCAATACCACAGCGGTGCTGGACGGCGGACTGGATCCGTTCATGCAGGCGAGCCTGAAGCAGGGTCTATGACACAGCAGGATGAAAACCATCTGATCGCCGAGCGACGCGCGAAGCTTGCGCGCATGCGCGCGCGGGGTAACCCTTTTCCCAACGATTTCCGCCGCAATGCGCTGGCCGGAGACCTTCAGCGCCGGTACGACGGTCAGGAAGCTGCCGCGATCGAGGCACAGGCCGTGCACGTCGCGGTCGCCGGCCGGATACGTGCCCGGCGGATCATGGGCAAGGCGAGTTTCGTGCGCCTGGAGGACGGGAGCGGAGAGATCCAGCTGTTCCTGCAACTGGATGCACTGGGTGAAGTCTACGAGGACTTCAGGGGATGGGACCTGGGCGATATCGTGGGTGCGCAAGGGGTCCTGTTCCGGACCCGGACCGGCGAGCTCAGCGTCAAGGTCGACACCTTGCGTCTGCTCACCAAATCGCTCCGCCCGCTGCCAGACAAATGGCATGGCATTTCCGATACCGAGCTTCGTTATCGCCAGCGGTACGTCGACCTCATCATGAACGAGGACAGCCGGCGCGTGTTCCGTACGCGTTCGCTCATCGTGCGTCACCTGCGCAGCTTCCTGGACAGGCTGGATTTCCTCGAAGTCGAAACGCCGATGCTGCAGGCCATCCCCGGTGGGGCGGCGGCACGTCCATTCAGGACCCACCACAATTCGCTGGACATGGACATGTACCTGCGGATCGCGCCGGAGCTGTACCTGAAGCGGCTCACCGTCGGTGGTTTCGAACGGGTATACGAGATCAACCGGAATTTCCGCAATGAGGGTCTTTCGACCCAGCACAATCCGGAATTCACCATGCTGGAGCTGTATCAGGCCTATGCTGACTGCGACGACATCATGCGGCTGGTGGAGGACATGTTCCGCAGCGTCGCGGACCTGCTGGGTGATGAGCGGCCGGAAGGCTCCGGCGAGGGGCTGCGCGGAAGGGTGGTGAGCTATCAGGGCGTGGACTACGATCTGGGCCCTGCATTCCAGCGCCTGAGCATCGAGCAGATCATCCTGCGCCACAATCCGCAGATCGATGCGCGCCGGCTCCGTGAAGTGGATTACCTGCGGACAGTGTGTTCCGCGATGGGCATTCCGTTCAGGCCGGAAGACGGTGCCGGCAGACTGCAGATCGGGATCTTCGAACACAACGGCGAGCAGCATCTGCAGCAGCCCACATTCGCGCATGCCTACCCGGCCGAAGTTTCTCCGCTGGCCCGGTGCAACGATTCCGATCCGTTCATCACCGACCGGTTCGAGCTCTTCATCGGCGGGCGCGAATACGCCAACGGCTTTTCCGAACTCAACGACGCCGAGGACCAGGCGCAGCGCTTCAGGGAACAGGCGGCGCTCAAGAATGCCGGGGATGAGGAGGCCATGTACTACGATGCCGACTATGTGCGAGCCCTGGAATATGGCATGCCGCCCGCTGGTGGGCTGGGTGTCGGCATCGACCGCATGGTGATGTTCTTCACGGATGCGGCTTCGATCCGCGACGTGCTGCTGTTTCCGCACATGCGGCCGGAAACCTGACCGCGGCCGTGGCCTCGCTGGCTGGTGGCGCCGGACCGATCGGCGTGTTCGACTCGGGGGTTGGGGGACTGACGGTGCTCAAGGCGCTGCGCACGCTGCTTCCCGCGCAGGACTTCATCTATCTGGGTGATACGGCGAGGCTTCCCTATGGCAGCAAGAGCCGCGCCACGGTGGAACGGTATTCACTGCAATGCGCGCGCGTGCTGGTGCAGCGGGGTGTGCGGGCGCTGGTGGTGGCCTGCAATACGGCGTCGGCCGCAGCGTTGCCGGCATTGCGCGCAGAACACCCGGAGCTTGCGATCTTCGGGGTGATCGAACCCGGTGCGGCCGCGGCGGTGCGCGCATCCTGCAATCGGCGCATTGCAGTCATTGCCACCCTGTCGACGGTGCAGGGCGGAGCCTACGACCGTCAGATCCGCATGCTCGCGCCGGATGTGCAGGTGCGCACCCTGGCCTGCCCGCTGTTCGTCGCATTGGCGGAGGAGGGATGGACGGAAGGGAGCATTGCGCAGGCGGTGGCGCGTCGATACCTGGATCCGCTGTTCGCGGCAGCGGACCCACCAGATGTCCTGGTGCTGGGCTGCACCCATTTCCCGCTGTTGCGCGAGGTCATAGGTTCGGTGATTCCGGCCGGGGTGAGCCTGGTGGACTCGGCCCACACGACCGCGACGGAGGTTGCGGCAGCGCTCGGAAGCGACCGTTCCGCGCCGAAGGAGGGGCGCGTGAACTGGCTGGCGACGGACGGGGCGGCACGTTTCGCGCAGGTCGGTTCGCGTTTTCTGGGGCGGCCGATCGATGCCGCGGAGGTGGATCTGGTCGACCTGTAGGGCGACTCCAGTCGTGTCAGGAGTCTGCGACAGGTCGTGCGGCACTGGCCGGAAGGCAGCCGGGATGCCGCTCGCCGCCGCCGCCGCTCTCCAGACTGAACACCGCCAGTCCCAGGTGCTGCCCGTCGACCGACGCACATTCGACCAGCCTTCCGCTCCGGCCATCATCCAGGTCCAGGGAGTCGCCCACGTGGTGATCCGCGGCTGGCAGATCGATGAGGAACAGGCGGCGCTTGATACGGCCGAGATGCTGGGTGCGTGCGACGATCTCCTGACCGGTATAGCAACCCTTTTCGAAGCTGATGCCATCCAGCAGGTCAAGGTTCAGCATCTGCGGCACGAACAGGTCGCAGGTGGCCTGATAGATCTGGGGCAGGCCGGCCCGGATATCGGCGAGCTTCCAGCGCTGCCCGAACGCCGGTTCCTCCGACGCACCGGACAGCAATTCCGGAATCTGCCTCTTCCCGCCGACCAGCCACACGCGCGCCGGATCGCCCGGGACGGTCGCCAGGGTGATGCCGCGCTGGTCGTTTGCCTTTCCTGCCGGTGGTGGCGTGAACCCGGCCTGCAGCAATTCCTTCGCGTCAAGACAACCTGCGACGAACCACTCGGTGCTTCGGTCTTCGAGTGTGACCCTGGCGCGCAGGACGTAGCGGCGCAGCGCATCCCGCGTTGGCCCGATGAGTTCGCGCGGCATCAGCGCAAGGATGTGGTCGCCGGACCGGAACGCCCTGATGAGCGCATGCACGCGGCCCTGAGGCGTGCATGCCGCGCACAGGATGCAATCGCCGGCCGACAGTCTGCGCACGTCATTGGTCAGCTGGCCCTGCAGGAACGTGGCGGCATCGGTTCCGCCGATTTCCAGTACTGCGAGATGATCGAGCAGTCCGATGGATCTGTGCATGCGGACATCAAAGGCCGTGGCCAGCCCCTTGTCAACCCTCGGCATGCTGCCGATCGGGATCGGTCGCGAGGCGGGCAGCGCTGGTGGTGAGGGGGCGTTTTCTGGCAAAATTCATCCATGGACGAGGCCCGATTGCCGGATGACACTGTCTCTCTGGAGACCGCACCGAAAGGAGCACAGCCGGTGATGCCGGCGCAGCGTCCGCGGGAACTGGGTGGCCCGCAGGGGCCGGAGCCGACGCGCTTCGGAGACTGGGAACTGCGTGGTCGCTGCATAGATTTTTGAAGGCTCAATCAATCCCGGATCAAGCATGGCAAACCTTTCACGGCCACTCTCGCCTCACCTGTCGATCTATCGCTGGCAGATCAGCAACTCCCTGTCGATTCTTCATCGTCTGACCGGCCTGGTATTGACCGCGGCCTTCGTGCTGCTCTGTATCTGGTTGATCGCTGCAGCGACCGGGCGTGAGGCCTATGGATGGGTGGAGGGGCTTCTGCACGGGCCAGTCGGTGTGGTGCTGCTGGCCGGCCTGGGCTTCAGTCTTTTCTTTCACCTGCTCAACGGCGTGCGACACCTGTTCTGGGATGTCGGCAAGGGTTTTGACAAGCTGACCGCCCGCCGTACGGGACGTGTGGTCGTGGTTGTCGCGGTGCTGATGGCAGCGGGATTCGCGGCATGGGTGCTGGCATGAGCCTGCGTTCCCCGTTGGGGCGGGCGCTGGGTCGCGGTTCCGCGCATGAAGGGGTTTCCCACTGGTGGTCACAGCGGGCCGGTGCCGTGGCCCTGCTCCCGCTGACCCTGTGGCTGGTGCTGTCGATGGCGGCACTGGGGAGTCTGGATCATGCCGCGGTCATCGGGTTTTTCGGCAGGCCGGTGAATACCGTGCTGGCGATCCTGCTGGTGCTGGTCGGCGCACAGCATTCACACCTGGGTGTCAGCGTGGTCATTGAAGACTACGTCCATGATCCGCTCGCCAAGCTCATGGGGCTGACACTGTCGCGCCTCGGGCATGCGCTCGCGGCGGTCGCCGGCATCTTCGCCCTCTTGCGCATCGCGTTCGGAAGCAGTTTTCCATGAGTGACTACACGATTACCGACCATACCTACGATGTCATCGTGGTGGGTGCGGGCGGTGCAGGTCTGCGTGCGACCTTCGGGCTGGCCGAAGCAGGCTTGTCGACGGCCTGCATCACCAAGGTATTCCCGACCCGCAGCCACACGGTTGCCGCGCAGGGCGGAATATCGGCGGCACTGGGCAACATGGGCGAGGACGACTGGCGCTGGCACATGTACGACACCGTCAAGGGTTCGGACTGGCTGGGTGACCAGGATGCCATCGAGTTCATGTGCAAGGAAGCGCCGGCGGCGGTGATCGAACTGGAACACTACGGTGTGCCGTTTTCCCGCACCGAAACCGGCCACATCTATCAGCGACCGTTCGGCGGCATGACCACGCACTACGGCAAGGGTACGGCCCAGCGCACCTGCGCCGCTGCGGATCGCACCGGCCATGCCATGCTGCACACGCTGTACCAGCAATCCCTCAAGCACGATGCCACTTTCTTCGTCGAGTATTTCGCGCTCGACCTGCTGATGGAGGACGGTGAATGCCGCGGCGTCCTCGCGCTGGACATGTCCGATGGCTCCCTGCACCGGTTTCGTGGCCACCGCATCATCCTGGCCACCGGCGGATACGGCCGTGCGTGGTTCTCCTGCACCTCGGCGCACACGTGTACCGGCGACGGCGGTGGCATGGTGCTGCGTGCGGGCCTGCCGCTCCAGGACATGGAGTTCGTGCAGTTCCATCCCACCGGAATCTATGGTGCAGGCTGCCTGATCACGGAGGGTTCACGGGGCGAGGGCGGCTATCTGACCAATGCGGCGGGTGAGCGCTTCATGGAGCGTTATGCGCCCAATGCCAAGGACCTGGCGTCACGGGATGTCGTCAGCCGTTCAATGACCATCGAGATCCGGGAAGGGCGCGGTGTGGGCAAGCTCAAGGACCACATCCACCTGCACCTTGAACACCTGGGGCCCGAGGTCATCCACGAGCGCCTGCCCGGCATCGCCGAGACGGCGCGCATCTTTGCCGGCGTGGATGTGAACCGGGAACCCATTCCGGTGCTCCCCACGGTGCACTACAACATGGGCGGCATCCCCTGCAACGTACATGGCGAGGCGATCACGCTCGACGCGACCGGCCGGGAGACAGTGGTACCCGGATTGATGGCAGTGGGAGAGGCAGCCTGCGTCTCCGTTCACGGAGCCAACCGGCTCGGCTCGAATTCACTGCTCGATCTCGTGGTGTTCGGCCGGGCCGCGGCGCGCCACTGTGCGGCGGTGATCAAGGCCGGCACGGCGCATCGTCCATTCAGGCCAGGCGTGGCGGAGCAGGCCATTGCCCGCCTGGACCGGCTGAGGCACGCAAACGGCAGCCGGACGACAGCCGAAGTGCGCATCGACATGCAACGCACCATGCAGGCCGACGCGGCCGTTTTCCGCACCGGTGAAACACTCAACCAGGGCAAGGTCAGGCTGGCCGCGGTTTTCGACTCTTTCGCCGATGTGAAAGTGACAGACCGCTCGATGGTGTGGAACACCGACCTGATCGAGACCTTCGAGCTTGACAACCTGCTTGGACAGGCAGTAGCGACCCTGCATTCGGCCGAGAACCGCAAGGAAAGCCGGGGTGCACAGGCGCGCGAGGACTTTCCCGAGCGTGATGATGCGAACTGGCTCAAGCACACACTGTGCTGGGTCGATGCGGGCGGGCGTTCGCGCATCGACTACCGCGCGGTACATCTGGATACCCTGACCAGTGACGTGCAGAGCTTCCCGCCCAAGGCACGCACGTACTGACGACTTGCTGGAGTGACCTCAAGATGGCCGAGATTTTCCTGCCCGCCAATTCGCGCATCAACCGGAACGGCAAGGTGATCACCGCGCCGGCCGGCGCGAAGAATGTACGCACTTTCCGGATCTATCGGTACGATCCTGACACCGGAGACAATCCGCGCATCGACAGCTATACGCTGGACATGGACGAGTGCGGCCCGATGGTGCTCGATGCGTTGATCAAGATCAAGAACGAGATCGATTCGACGCTGACTTTCCGCCGCTCCTGCCGTGAGGGCATCTGTGGTTCCTGCGCCATGAACATCGATGGGGGCAATACCCTGGCCTGCACCACGGCCTGCAATTCGATGAAGGGCGATGTGCGCATCTATCCGCTGCCGCACATGCCGGTGGTCAAGGATCTGATCCCGGACCTGAGTCATTTTTACGCCCAGTACGCGTCGATCAAGCCGTGGCTTCAGGCCAGCACGCCACCTCCGCCCGATCGGGAGCGGCTGCAGACCAAGGAGGAACAGGAACGGGTCGACCGGCCTTCGGCCTGCATCCTGTGCGCATGCTGTTCCACCAGTTGTCCGAGTTACTGGTGGAACAGTGACCGCTACCTGGGGCCGGCCGTGTTGCTGGCGGCCTACCGCTGGCTCGTAGACAGCCGCGACGAGGCCACCGGCGAGCGGCTGGACTTTCTCGAGGATCCCTTCCGGCTGTATCGCTGCCACACGATCATGAACTGCACCGAGGCCTGTCCGAAGGGCCTCAATCCGGCCAGGGCAATCGGTGCAATCAAGCAGATGCTTCTCGAGCGGGAGATCTGATGGATCCTGACGCGCCCGACCCACAGATGGGTTGGTTGCGATGGCGGTGCAGGCGCGGAATGAAGGAGCTCGACCGGCTGCTGGATCATTATCGTGAGCACGACTACGGCAGGGCGTCACCCGGGGAGCAAGGTACCTTTCGCGAACTGCTGGAGATGCAGGATCCCCTGCTGTACGCCTATGTATTGGGTCGTGCGCTGCCGGCCGATCCCGCACAGGCAGCGCTGATCCGGTACATCGCGAGCCTGGGGCGGGGACTTGCCGAGCAACGCTGACACCCCGGTGGCTGCGATCCGTCTGGATCTCCTGCCCTCCCGGCTGCAGGAAGGCGTCGGCATTGCGGCTCTCGGGGCGGCTGCTGCGACCCTGGCCGGCTCCGGAATGCCACTGCTGGTGACCGGATTCTGCCTCGCGGTCCTCGCTCTGGTCGGTACACATGCCTTGGGGGCCCTCATGTTCGGACGAGGCCGGGCGCTCGCCAGTCTTGCCTGGCAGGAAGGTGACCGCTGGCTGCTGCGTCGCGCTGACGGTCGATGCGCCGAGGCACGGTTGCATCCGCGATCACGGCGGGCCGGCCTGGCGCTGTTGCTGGTATTTCGACGTGGTGTCTTCAGCCGCCTGGATCGCCCCTGGATACTGGTATTGCCGCATATGGTAAGTGACCCTGCCGCTGCGCGGCGCCTGCGGATGCGCTTCACGCTCGACGGTGCCGGCATGCGCGGATTGCACAAACCGTGATGTGCCGCGTTATTCCGGTGCATCCGGTGCGTGCACGCATCCGAACTTTTTCGGATTCATGGAGTCTACGCGGACAGGCTGGAGGCTGTATTGACTGGTTTGGGGTCGTCCGTGGCAGTTGAGGAGACCGACCTCCGACTGGTGGAAAGGGTCCAGCGGGGCGAGCGCGGCGCGTTCGATTTGCTGGTGATGCGATACCAGCACAAGGTGCTGAAACTGATCATGCGTTACGTTCACGATGCCCATGAAGCCGAGGACATTGCCCAGGAAGCGTTCGTCAAGGCCTACCGGGCGCTGGGCTCGTTCCGTGGCGACAGTGCTTTTTATACGTGGCTGTACCGCATTGCCATCAATACGGCCAAGAATGCCCTGGTAGCCAGCAGGCGCCGTCCCATGGATTACGACCTCGATCTGCAGGATCCGGAAAAATACGACCTGCATGCGCGGCTTGCCGAATCGGAAACTCCCGAAGGACTTTTGCTGACCGACGAGATCCGCGATACGGTCAACCAGGCCATCGATCATCTTCCAGAGGATCTTCGCACCGCAATCGTGCTGCGAGAGCTCGACGGATTGAGTTACGAGGAAATTGCACAGACCATGGACTGCCCGGTTGGCACCGTACGTTCGCGGATCTTCCGCGCACGCGAGGCCATTGACAGGAAACTTCGGCCCATTTTCGAAGGTGGCCTTGGCCGGCCTGAGGACGCATGAGCGAACAGATTCGAGAACAGATTTCTGCATTTCTGGACGGTGAACTGCCGGACTCGGAGACCGAGTTGCTGCTGAAGCGGTTGTCGCGTGACGAGGAACTCCGTGCGGTATTCGGACGTTTCGCCTTCGCGGGTGATGTCCTGCGCCAGCCGGGCTGCACGCTTCGCTCGCGCAGCCTGGTTTCAGTCGTCAACCGCCGGATTGACGGTGAGCCCCAGGCGATGCCTCATGGCATGGGCGTGGCGCGGGTTCGCCGGTGGTGGCGCCCAGTGGTCGGTGCGGCGGTGGCGGCCAGTGTGGCCGTCGTTGCAGTGGTTTCGGTGGAGAGGCACTCGAGCGTGCCGCTGGCGCCGTTGACAGCTGCCCGGGTGCCGATGGCGGCTCCGCATCCATCCGGTCCGGCACCGATGCCGCTGCTGGCCTCCGTGCCTGCCTCGAGGGCAGGTGGAGCGCATGAGGCATTGTCCTACACCGTGCCAGTGGTTTCCGGTGAGCACCTCGCGGTCCTGCCGCCGACGCGACTGACCGGCTACGTGCTGGCACACAGCAAGTATTCCTCCTTGCTCGGCCAGCGCAACGTCCTGTCCGGGCTGATGGCCGATCAACCGGAGCAGAACGCGCTTCCGGAGCCGGGTGACAATGGCCGACCGCCTGCCACAGGCGCCGACAACCCATGAATTGCAGCGTGCTGCTTCGACGTGTGTCCGGTGTGGCGGTCTGCGCACTGGCGCTGGGGACGGCTGTACAGGCAGCCGGAAGTTCCGATGAGCCTGGCGCCTGGCTTGCACGCATGAACGAGGCGCTGTCGACCCGCAATTATGAAGGTACGTTCTTTCATCTGAGCCAGGGGCAGGTCGAAACCCTGCGGATCGTGCATCGGGTCCACGGAGGGCGGGTGACCGAACGGCTGTCCTCTCTGGACGGATCCGGACGTGAATTCGTGCGCACCAACGATGAGCTGACCTGTTACCTGCCCGATCAGAAGACCGTGCTGGTCGAACCGCGTCGCGAGAAGAATCCCTTTCTTGGCTCGCTGCCCCAATTCAACGCCGATGTCGGGGCCTTTTACCGGATCGAAGCGCTGCCGGCCGGGCGGGTCATGGGGCGGGTCACGCGGGTGATCAGTGTCAGTCCGAAGGATCAATTCCGGTTTGGTTACCGGTTGTGGCTCGACGAACAGACCGCGATGCCGCTCAAGACGCAATTGTGTGATGCGCGCGGGCAGGTGGTCGAGCAGATCATTTTCGCCAGCCTGGATATGCCCGAATCCATCCCCGAAAATGCGGTCCAGCCTTCCGTCCGTACCGAAGGCATGCGCTGGGTGAGGCAGGGGGTCGCGGCAGAGAGCCCGGTATCGCTGGCCGCGTTTCGCGCCAGCCAGTTGCCGCCTGGCTTTCGGCTGACGGTTTCCAGGGCACAGACGCTGGGAGACAGCCATGCGCCTGCGGCCCATCTGGTCTACTCCGATGGACTCGCGACCGTATCGGTGTTCGTGGAGCCGGGGCCCGGGAAATCGCCGGGTGAACCTGGCCATGCCGCTGCCGCGCCCGCGCAGTCCCTTTCCCGGGTGGGGGCGGGATATGCGTTTTCCACCGTGGTGCAGGGGCATCAGGTCACTGCGGTGGGTGAAGTCCCTGCCCAGACCGTGGAGTTCATTGCTCATTCGATGACGGCGAACGGTTCGCCGCGTTGACACGCCCGTTCCGGCCCGATCTGCTGCTGTACACGCGCTCCGAGTGCCCCCTGTGCGAGGAGATGCTGCATGCGCTCCAGGCGATGCCCGAGATCGGCGGGTGTTCGCTGGAACTCGCCGATGTGGACGCCGACCCGGAGGCGCGCAGGCGCTATGGACTGAAAGTGCCCGTGTTGCTGATGGACGGTGAGCTGGTCTGCCACGGCCGGCTCGACCCGGCCGAGCTTCGCAAAGCCCTCGCTGCCGGCCGCTGACCGGTATAATCCGCGGTTTTGCTTCCGCGGCCGCATGAAGAACATCCGCAATTTCTCCATCATCGCCCATGTGGATCATGGCAAATCCACGCTGGCCGACCGGTTCATCCAGTATTGCGGCGGCCTGGACGCGCGCGAGATGCAGGCGCAGGTGCTCGACTCCATGGATCTGGAGCGCGAAAGGGGAATCACCATCAAGGCGCAGAGCGTCACGCTCGAGTACAGGGCCCCGGATGGACAGTCCTATCAGCTGAACTTCATCGATACGCCGGGACACGTGGATTTCTCCTACGAGGTGTCCCGGTCTCTGGCCGCCTGTGAAGGCGCGCTGCTGGTGGTCGACGCCGCACAGGGCGTCGAGGCGCAGAGCGTGGCCAATTGCTACACGGCCATAGAACAGGGCCTGGAAGTCCTGCCGGTCATCAACAAGATCGATCTGCCTTCGGCGGATCCAGCCCGGGTGATCCACGAAATAGAGGAGATCATCGGCATTCCCGCGCAGGATGCCGCGCGGGTGAGCGCCAAGACCGGCGAGGGCATTCCCGAACTGCTGGAGCAGCTCATCCGCCGCATCCCGCCACCTGGGGGAAATCCGGATGCGTCTCTCCAGGCGCTGATCATCGACTCGTGGTTCGACAATTACGTGGGTGTGGTCTCCCTCGTGCGCGTCATGAACGGGTCGCTCCGGACGGGAGCGAAGATCCGTGTCATGTCGACGGGCCGCAGTCACGTCGTCGACCGGCTCGGCTGCTTTACCCCCAAGCCGGTGCCTCGTGATCGGCTGGACACCGGCGAGGTGGGGTTCGTCATCGCGGGCATCAAGGAAATCGACGGCGCCCCGGTCGGGGATACCATCACGCTGGAGGGCAATCCAGCCACGGTACCGCTGGCAGGATTCAAGCAGATCAAGCCGCGGGTCTTTGCCGGGGTCTTTCCGGTCAGCACCGATGACTACGAAGCCTTTCGCGAGGCTCTGCAGAAACTGAAGCTCAACGACTCCGCCCTGCATTTCGAACCGGAGGTCTCCTCGGCCCTGGGTTTCGGCTTCCGTTGCGGATTTCTGGGGCTTCTGCATATGGACATCGTGCAGGAGCGGCTGGAGCGTGAATACGGCCTGGACCTGATCACCAGTGCGCCCACGGTGATCTACGAGGTCCAGCTGACCGATGGAAGTGTCGTCAGCGTGGACAATCCCGCGAAGCTCCCGCCGCCGGACCGCATCGCCGAACTGCGCGAGCCGATCATCATCGCGAACATCCTGGTTCCACCGGATTACGTGGGTGCGGTCCTCACCCTGTGCAGCGAAAAGCGTGGCGTGCAGAAGAAGATGCTCTACCTGGGCAGCCAGGTATCGCTCCAGTACGAACTGCCACTGGCCGAAGTGGTGCTGGATTTCTTCGACCGGCTCAAGTCCTGCAGCCGTGGTTACGCCTCCTTCGATTATGACTTCAGTCATTTCCAGACCGCGCCCCTCGTCAGGCTCGATGTGCTGATCAACGGCGACCGTGTCGATGCGCTGTCCCTGATCGTGCATCGTGACAACGCCTATTCGCGCGGCCGGGATCTGGTCGACAAGATGCAGGAGCTGATTCCGCGGCAGATGTTCGAAGTGGCGGTTCAGGCTGCGATCGGCAGTCACATCATCGCGCGCGCCTCGGTGAAGGCGCTGCGCAAGAACGTGCTTGCCAAGTGCTATGGTGGCGACGTCACGCGCAAACGCAAACTTCTCGAAAAGCAGAAGGCCGGCAAGAAGCGCATGAAACAGGTGGGGCAGGTCGAGATCCCGCAGGAAGCCTTCCTGGCAGTGCTGCGGGTGGGAAAAAAGTCCGGCTCATAAGTATACTTTTTGAACGAGTGGAGAATTCCAGCCTTGAATAGCCCTGACGGTCAGTTCCTGGTCCTTCTTCTTGCAGCCGTTGCCTGTCTGCTGGTCATCCTTGTCGACGGCTGGTTCCTCCGTCCGCAGCGGGATCCCGGGGCCAGTGCAGAGCAGGAACCCCTGTACGCCCGTTTCGCCGGATACGCGCTGGTGGCGCTGGCGGCAGGCATGCTGTGGAGGCTGTTCAAGTACGAAGCGGTGGACTTCAGCGCCATGCTGGTCACCATCGGTGCGATCTCCGGAGCCATCTGGGGCATCGACCGGCTGGTGTTTGCACGCCGGCGCCTGGCGCGCGCTGCAGCGGCGGGTACGCCGGCTGAACGGATCCGCGAACCCGTCGGCGTGGAATATTCGCGCTCGTTCTTTCCGGTGATCATGCTGGTCCTGGTCATCCGGTCATTCGTATTCGAGCCTTTCCGGATTCCCTCCGACTCGATGATGCCGACCCTGTTCGACGGCGACTTCATTTTTGTCAGCAAATTCTCCTACGGCCTGCGCCTGCCGGTGCTCAACACCTTGCTGGTACCGACGGGTGAGCCCCAGCGCGGCGATGTCATCGTGTTCCGGCTGCCACCGAATCCCCGCATCAACTACATCAAGCGGCTGGTCGGCCTGCCAGGCGATGTGGTCCGTGTGGACGACAACAACCAGATCTTCATCAATGGAGCGCCCGTGGCGCAGCAGCCCGACGGCATCTACCAGGGGCCAAAACAGGACATGCCCGAGTATATCGAGGCCCCGATGGCCCACGAGCAACTGGGAAATCACCGCCATCTGATCATGTTTGCGCACAAGCCGATCCGCACGGGCGAATGGACCGTGCCGCCCGGTCATTACTTCTTCATGGGCGACAATCGCAACAACAGCGAGGACAGCCGGTTCGATGGGCCCCTGGCGCCCGGATTCGTGCCGGCGGCGAATCTGGTGGGCAAGGCGGTGCGGATCTGGCTGAATCTCGATACCCGTGACGGACCTCAATGGCGCCGCATCGGAAATGGGATCCAATAGGAACAGGCATTACCTGGGAGTATTCGACATGCGACATCGACAACACGGCATGACGTTCATCGGTCTGCTGATGATCCTGGCGCTGGTGGGCATCCTCGCCTATGCAGGCATCCAGCTCGTTCCGGTCTACCTGAACTACATGAAGCTGACGCGGACCCTGGAGCAGGTGGCGGTGGAGTTCAAGGGCGATACGCCGGATCCGGGCCGGATACGCACAGCCCTGGACAGACACTGGACCATCGAGGACATCACCGGGATCACACCCAAGGAAGTCGAGATCACCAGGGAAGGCGACGGGGTGGTCATGCACGCAAACTACAGCCAGGCAGTGCCGTTCCTTGGCAATATCACGCTGACGGCGACCTTCGACAAGACCGTGCCGATCGAGTGACCACTGCCAGCGGTGCGGATGCCGCTCGTGCCTGGGTGCGGCAGAATCTGGGCTACGAGTTCCGGGATCCGGCGCTGTGCGCAGCCTCACTGACCCATCGCAGTGCCGGTGCTGCGCACAATGAGCGCCTGGAGTTCCTCGGCGACGCGGTGCTCAACTGTGCGGTGGCGAGGCTCCTGTTCGATCGCTATCCGGCCGCCGATGAAGGCACCCTGTCACGCCTGCGCGCCAGGCTCGTGAGCGGGGAGACCCTGGCAGGAATCGCCGGCGGCATTGGCCTTGGAGATCACCTGCGCCTGGGCCCCGGGGAACTCAAGTCCGGAGGCTTCCGTCGCGCTTCCATCCTCGCCGATGCGCTCGAGGCACTGATTGGCGCCATCATGGTCGAGGGAGGATTCGAACCTGCTGCGCAGGCCGTATGCCGACTGGTCGAACCGCAACTGGGTGAACTGTCTTCCGCGGGGGAGCTCAAGGATGCCAAGACCCGGCTCCAGGAGCGGCTGCAGGCCAATGCCCTGGCTCTGCCCGCGTATAATCTGATTTCCGTGGACGGAGATGCACACGCCCAGATGTTCGAGGTCCAATGCGAGGTGAGCGCACTGCAACTGGCGACCCGTGGTCAGGGGTCGAGCCGGCGCCGTGCGGAGCAGTGTGCGGCAGACAGGATGCTGGCGTTGCTGCCTGGAAAAATGCGCACATGAGCCAGGTGCCGTTCCGGTCCGGGCTGGTGGCGATCGTGGGGCGCCCGAATGTCGGCAAATCCACGCTGGTCAACGCGCTGGTCGGTCGCAAGGTCAGCATCGTCGCACCCAAGCCCCAGACCACCCGTCATCGTATCCTCGGGCTGGTCAATCGCGAGCATGCCCAGCTGGTCCTGGTCGACACCCCGGGACTGCACGAATCGAGCCGACGGGTGATGAACCAGTACATGAACAGGGTGGCGCTGTCCTCGTCCCAGGATGCCGACCTGATCCTGTTCGTGATCGAAGCGGGAAAATTCACGGAGGAAGATGGGTGGGTCTGGGAGCGGATCCGCGGGCTCAAGCAGCCGCTGTTCGTGGTCATCAACAAGATCGATCGGGTAAAACCACGCAGCGCCCTGCTGCCCTTCGTGGAGGAACTGACGCAACGGGTCACGGCATCCGGGATCGTGCCCGTGTCGGCCCTGCGTGCCGAGAACCTGGAGCGTCTTTCAGATCTCATCGCCGGGCGCCTGCCGGTATCGCCCCCGCTGTTCCCGACCGATGCGGTCACCGATCGTGACGAACCCTTTCATGCCGCCGAGGTGATACGGGAGAAGCTGACCCTGGGTCTGCGCGAGGAACTGCCCTACGGCGTCAATGTGCAGATCGAACAGTTTGGCGAACAGGACGGGAAAATCAGGATCGATGCCGTCATCTGGGTCGAGCGGCAGGGCCAGAAGGCCATCGTCATCGGCAAGGGGGGCGAGCGGCTCAAGGAGATCGGGCGGCTGGCACGCATCGAACTGGCGGATCTGTGGCAGCGCCCGGTGCATCTGGGATTGTGGGTGAAGGTCAAGGAGAACTGGGCTGACAGCGAGAGTGCACTGCGCCAGTTTGGATATCAAATGCTATGAGGGACATGGAACGGCACCTGCTGGCCCCAGGATATGTGCTGCACCAGCATGCCTATCGCGACACCAGCCGCATCATCGAGGTATTTACGCGTGAACATGGCCGACTGTCGCTGTTCGCGCGCGGCGCCCGCGCGCCCAGGTCGACCTTGCGTGCGGCGCTGCGCCCGTTTCAGCCACTGCTGATCTCATGGGCGGGACGATCGGAGTCCGGAAATCTCTCGGCGGTGGAGCTGGCGGGCGATTTCGTGCAGCTTCCTGCCGCAAGACTGATGAGCGGGTTTTATCTGAATGAATTGCTGCTTCGGCTCACGGGACGCATGGACCCTCACCCTGGCGTATACGATGCCTATGCCGACGCTTTGCATGCACTGGCAAAGCAGGACAGCCCCGAACCGGCTCTGCGCCGGTTCGAAAAGCGGCTTCTGGAGGATCTGGGCTACGGAACCGATTTTTCCGTCACGGACCAGGGCGAGAGGGTGGTGCCAGGGGGCTTCTACCATGCCCGACCCCAGCGTCCCGTGATTCGATGCGACTCCGCCCTCGCCGATGCAGTGCCCGGCACGTCGCTCATTGAACTGGCCGGTGAATCGTTCGAAAATGAACGCACATTGCGGGATGCCAAGCGGATCCTGCGGGCCGCCATCGAAATGTGCCTGGACGGCCGCACCCTTGGCTCGCGTACCGTCATGAAGGCGTTGCATGCCAGGAACTGAAGCGGTGAAGACATCCAGGTACTCCGGGATTGCACTCGGAGTGAATATCGACCATGTGGCCACGGTGCGCCAGGCGCGGCGCGGCAGCACCCCGGATCCGCTGCTGGCCGCATTGCAGGCCGAACAGTCGGGCGCGGACAGCATCACGCTGCATCTGCGCGAAGACCGGCGACACATCCAGGATCGCGACGTACGGGTGATTCGCGAGGCGCTGAAGACCCACATGAATCTGGAGATGGCCGTGACCGAGGAGATGATCGGCATCGCCTCGGATCTGCGTCCTGCGGACTGTTGCCTGGTGTCCGAGAAGCGCGCCGAAGTGACCACCGAAGGCGGGCTGGACGTGGCGGGGCAGCCGGCGAAGCTGGCCGATGCCTGCGCGCGGCTGAAGTCGGCGGGAATCCGTGTGTCCCTGTTCATCGATCCGGATGTCCGGCAGGTCGAGGCCAGCATCCGTGCGGGTGCAGGCGCCATCGAACTGCATACCGGGGCCTATGCCGATTCACAGGGTGCAGAGCGTGCCCGTGAACTGGAGCGCATCCGCGAGGCCGCAAGACATGGCCACGCGCTGGGGCTGATCGTCAATGCGGGGCACGGACTGGACTATCACAACGTCGGACCAGTGGCCGCCATCCCGCAGATCGTAGAGCTCAATATCGGTTTTTCCATCATCGCCCGCGCGCTGTTCGACGGACTGCCAGCCGCGGTGAGGCAGATGAAGCAGCTGATGCTCGCAGCCCGGCGGCTGGACTGACCGTTGGGCCCATGATCTTCGGGATTGGAACGGATATCCTGCAGCTGCAGCGGGTCGAACAGACCTACGGGCGGTTTGGCGAGCGCTTCGTACGGCACCTGCTGATGCCGGAGGAGAAGGCACAGCTGGTGCTCACCTCCCGCCCCGTACGATTCCTTGCCATGCGGTTTGCGGCCAAGGAGGCCATCGTCAAGGCGATGGGCACCGGCTTTGCACACGGGGTCTGGATACGGGATGTAGGCGTCGTTCAGAACGCCTGGGGCCGGCCCGAGGTGGTTTACTCGCCGCGCGGCGAGGGTGTGCGTCGGGCACTGGGCATCGGGGACGGCCACGTCACCCTGAGCGATGAGGCAGGCCTGGTAGTGGCGGTGGCCGTGCTGATGAAGGTGACTTGAGCATGCAGGTGCTGGTGTTCGACATCGAGACCATCCCCGATACGGACCTGGGGCGCAGGCTGTACGGCCTGCACGACCTGTCCGACAGCCAGGTCGCACAGATCATGTTCACGCGAAGGCTGCAGGAAACCGGCAGTGAGTTCCTGTCCTTCGAGCAGCATCGCGTCGTCGCCATTTCGGTGGTGCTTCGCCGCGGGGATTCCCTGCGGGTCTGGAGTCTTGGCGAGGAGGCTTCGAGCGAGAAGGAGCTGATCGAACGCTTCTACGACGGCCTGGACCGGTTCACGCCGGATCTGGTGTCCTGGAACGGCTCGGGATTCGATCTGCCCGTGCTGCAGTACCGGAGCCTGCTGCATGGTGTGAGTGCTCCCCGTTATTGGGAAACCGGGGATCAGGACACCAGCTTCCGGTACAACAACTACCTCAACCGGTATCACTGGCGGCACATGGACCTCATGGACATCCTGTCCGGCTTCCAGCTGCGCGGCCGGGTACGTCTGGATGCAGCGGCCACACTGCTGGGGTTCCCTGGCAAGATCGGCATGCAGGGAGCCGATGTCTGGGATGCCCATCAGCAGGGAAGGCTGCGCGAGATCCGGGGGTACTGCGAGACCGATGTGCTCAACACCTACCTCATTTACCTGCGATTCGAGCTCGTCCGGGGCCACCTGGGGCCTGCAGGACATCAGGCGGAGGAGCAGCGCCTGCGCGATCTGCTGCGCGCATCGTCCGCTCCCCACCTGATCGAGTTCGAGGCAGCGTGGCGACCGCGGTAGACCCGGCTCCCGTTGCCCTGATCGAGGATCTGGCCCAGGACGGACGCGGCATTGCGCGCGCCGCAGGCAAGGTCATGTTCATCGAAGGGGCGCTGCCCGGCGAGCGCGTGCAGTACCGGCTCGTCAAGCGGCGTGCGCATTTCGACGAGGCGCGGATCGGCAAGATCCTGGAAGCCTCGCCTGACCGGGTCGAGCCGCGCTGTGCGCACTTCGGACTCTGCGGGGGCTGCTCGCTGCAGCACATGGACCCGCAATCGCAGTTGCTGGCCAAGCAGCGCCAGCTCCTCGATGTGCTGCACCGGACCGGTGGTGCGGTTCCGCTGAAGGTGCTTCCGCCGCTCCAGGGTCCGGTGTGGGGCTACCGGAGGCGTGCTCGCCTTGGAGTGAAGTACGTCCACCGCAAACAGCGCGTGCTGGCGGGCTTCCGTGAACGGCTCTCCCCGTACCTGGCCGACCTGTCCACGTGCGAGGTGCTGGTGCCGGCATTGCGCACATTGCCTGCGGACCTGGCCGCATTGGTCGGCGGAATGGACATGCGCGAACAGGTGCCTCAGGTGGAGGTGGCGGTTGCCGATGCGTGCATTGCGCTGGTGTTCCGCGTGATGGCCGAGCCTGGCGAGCGGGATCTCGCCCGCCTGCGGGCGTTCGCATTGCGGCAGGGGGTGCAGGTCCATCTCCAGACGGGCGGACCGGATACCGTCCGTCCGCTCGACCCCGTCATGCCACTTGAATATCGCCTGCTGGGCGAGAACATCCGGTTCCAGCCCACGGACTTTGTCCAGGTCAACGCGGACATCAACTCCCGCATGGTGGAGCTGGCGCTGGAACTGCTGCAGCCGGCGGCGGGTCACGCGGTTCTGGACCTGTTCTGCGGGCTGGGCAATTTCTCCCTTCCGCTTGCGCGCCGCAGCCGGACGCTGACGGGCGTGGAAGGTGACGCAGGTCTCATTACCCGTGCCCGGCACAATGCCGAAGCCAATGGCATCTTCAATGCCCGTTTCGTTGCCCAGGATCTTTCCCGGCCGGACAGCTTCGGTCCGTGGTCGACGGAACGCCATGACCGTGTGCTTCTGGACCCGCCGCGCACCGGTGCGCAGGCAGTTGTGGAACGCATGTCGCGTTGGGGCGCCGACAGGGTCGTGTATATTTCCTGTCATCCGGGCACATTGGCGCGTGATACCCGGATCCTGGTCCAGGATCAGGGATACGAGCTTGCCGCGGCCGGGGTTATGGACATGTTCCCGCACACATCACACGTCGAATCAATCGCAGTGTTCGAGAGGCGATCATGAGCCTTGGACCCCTGATGATCGATCTGGCAGGCACCGAGCTCAGCAGCGAGGATCGCGAGGTCCTGAGGCACGGGCTGATCGGCGGCGTGGTGCTGTTCAGCCGGAACTTCCGCGATGTGCGACAGATGCGCGCACTGGTGAGCGCCATCCACGAACTTCGTTCCCCGCCCCTGCTGACGGCGGTGGATCAGGAAGGCGGGCGGGTCCAGCGATTCCGGGAAGGCTTCACGACGTTGCCGCCGGCGCGGGCGCTGGGCAGGTGCTGGGACAGGGATCATCGTGAAGCACTGCGCCTGGCGCACCAGGTCGGATGGCTGATGGCCACGGAAGTGCGATCGGTGGGAGTGGATTTCAGCTTCGCGCCCTGTGTGGACCTGGACTACGGTGTCAGCGAAGTCATCGGCGATCGCGCCCTGCATGCCGGTACCGATGCAGTGTGCGCCCTGTCGGCAGCGTTTCATGCCGGCATGCGTGAGGCCGGGATGCATGCCGTAGCCAAGCATTTTCCCGGGCACGGTGCCGTGGTCGCCGATACACACCTTGCAGTGGCCATGGATCGCCGGGAATTTTCCGACCTTGAGAATGATCTGCACCCTTATCGGGTACTCATCGACAACCAGCTCGCCGGCGTCATGGCGGCGCATGTGGTGTACCCGGCCGTGGACACATGGCCTGCCAGCCTGTCTCATCGCTGGATATCCGGTGTGCTGCGCAGCGACCTGAAGTTTCACGGCTGTGTGTTTACGGACGATCTGAGCATGGCCGGCGTAGCCGTCGGCGGCCCGATGTCGCAGCGGGTGAGGCAGGCCATGTCAGCCGGATGCGATGTGATGCTGATCTGCAATGATCGTGAGGCCGTGCATGAAGTCCTGGCGGCGTCACCGGAAATCACGGCTGAGCCGGCTTCGAGTGCCCGCGTGGTCCGCATGAGGGCCCGGCCCGGCGCGATCAGCGACCTGTCGGGCAGCGAGCAATGGCGAGAGGCGGTCGCCCGGGTGGAGCGACTGCGCGCTACGCCGGATTTCAGCCTGACCGAGGGCAGAGCATGAGCGGTACGCCCGACGAGCTTTTCAGGCGCACGGCCGATTCGGCACCCATCGGCATGGTACTGGTGGATGCCACCGATCCGGCACTTCCGCTGGTCTATGCCAATCCGGAATTCTGCAACCTGTGCGGATATCCGCTGGCTGATCTGGTCGGCCGCAACCTGCGTTTCCTTCAGGGTGAGGATCGCGAACAGGATGCGCGCCACCGTCTGAGGGAGTCGCTCGAGCGAGGCGAGGGCACCCGGGTCCTGCTTCGAAACTATCGCAAGGACGGGAGCCTGTTCTGGAACGAGATGAGTGTGATACCTGTGCGGGACGCGGAAAGTTTCATCACCCATTTTGCCGGATTCCACCGGGATGCCGGGGAGCGGCTGAAATTCGATCCCCGGGCTGCGCGGGATTCGCTCAGCGGGGCGCAGCAACCGACGGCGGTGGCCATCCGGGACGACCGCCTGACGGGCCTGTATACGGAAGGTTACCTCGAGGAACTGCTCAAGCGGGACTGGGCCATCGCGCAGCGCGAAAAGCGGCGGATCGCGCTGTTTGCCGTGGATATCGATGCGCTCGGAGCCTACAACACGACCTTTGGCCGCGCGGCGGGGGATTCGGCCATTCGACGCGTCGCGCACTGCGTGTCAGGATGCCTGCGCCGGGCCAGCGATGTGACCGCCCGGGTAGAAGGCGGCAGTCTGCTTGCATTCGCCCCTGGCATCGACGAGGAGCATGCGTTGCGCCTGGCCAATACCATGGTGGAACGCGTACGCGACATGCACATCCACCATCCACGATCCGTGGTGTTGCGCTATGTCACCATCAGCGTGGGCGTCGCCACGCTGGTACCATCGCCCCAGGACGGTCCAGCCGGGCTCATTGAAGCCGCGCGGCAGCAGCTGCAGAAGGCCAGGAAGGCAGGTCGCAACCGGGTGGCCTGAGCTGCGGTCGCGGCGGTCCGGGCCAGATCCCGCACGACGACCCGGGCGTTCAGGGCCCGAGCAACTCCAGCAACTGGCGCAGCTTCGCGAACACGGCACCCTCGCTGCGCGCCTCATGCGCGAAGCGCAGCTTGTCAGGGCCGTCCAGCCGGTATTCACGGGGCTTCGACTGTACCAGTTTCAGCACCTTGCGCGGATCCACCTGATGCTGCGAATCGAACAGCAGATAGCCGCTGGAGGCTCCCATGTTGATCTTGCGGATGCCCAGCCTGGCAGCGGCAAGCCGGATCCGGGCGGCACGAAACAGCGTCTGGGTCGCCGGCGGCAGCGGGCCGAAGCGATCGACCAGTTCCACGCTCAGCTCTTCGATCTCTGAGTCCGACTCCACGCCCGCGATGCGCTTGTACAGGACCAGGCGCAGATGGATGTCCGACACGTAGTCTTCAGGTATCAACGCCGGAACCGGCAGCTCGATCTCGGGTCCGGCATTCAGCGGAGCTTCGAGGTCAGGTACACGGCCTGCCTTCAAGGCACTCACCGCGCGCTCCAGCAGATCCATGTACAGGCTGAATCCGAGTTCCTGGATCTGCCCGCTCTGTTCCTCGCCCAGCAATTCCCCGGCGCCACGGATCTCGAGGTCGTGAGTGGCCAGGGTGAAGCCTGCACCCAGTTCCTCCAGGGACTCGAGTGCCTCCAGGCGCTTGACGGCATCGGGCGTCATGGCAGCTCGCGGGGGTGTGAGCAGGTAAGCGTAGGCCCGGTGGTGCGAGCGTCCCACGCGGCCGCGCAGCTGGTGGAGCTGCGCCAGCCCGAAGCGGTCTGCGCGGTCGATGATGATCGTGTTCGCCGTGGGTACGTCGATGCCGCTTTCGATGATGGTCGTGCAGACCAGCAGATTGAATCGCCGATGGTAGAAATCAAGCATCAGCTGCTCGAGCTCGCGCTCGCGCATCTGTCCGTGCCCGATGCGTACACCAGCCTCCGGCAGGAGCGATTGCAGGACGTGGGCAGTCTTCCCGATGGTCTCGATGCTGTTGTGGACGAAATAGATCTGCCCGCCGCGGCGGATCTCGCGCAAGCCCGCCTCGCGGATGGTGTTGTCGTCCCATTGGGTGACGAAAGTCTTGACTGCCAGGCGTTCCGCCGGCGGTGTGGTGATCAGGGACAGGTCGCGAAGCCCCCCCATGGCCATGTTCAGGGTGCGGGGAATCGGCGTTGCCGTCAGGGTCAGAACGTCGACCTGTGCACGAAGCGCCTTGAGTCTTTCCTTGTCACGGACCCCGAACCGATGCTCTTCATCGATGATGATGAGCCCGAGATCCCTGAAATTCACCCCTGCTGCCAGCAGCTTCTGCGTGGCGACCACGATGTCGATGGACCCGGATGCGATGCCTTCAATGATGGCGCGTGCTTCCCTGGGGCTGCGGAATCTGGACAGCGACTCGATCCGGACCGGCCAGTCGGCGAAACGGTCACTGAAGGTGGTGAAGTGCTGCTGGGCAAGCAGGGTCGTCGGTACCAGTACGGCCACCTGCTTGCCGGCCTGCACGGCCACGAATGCCGCACGCATGGCCACTTCGGTCTTGCCAAATCCGACATCGCCGCAAACCACGCGATCCATGGGCTTTCCGGACTCGAGATCGGCGATCACGGCGTCGATGGCGCTGGCCTGGTCGGCTGTCTCCTCGAATGGAAACGCCTGCTGGAAGGCGCGGTAATCGGCATCGCGCGCTTGCATGCTCGTGCCTTCGCGCGCAGCCCTTCGCGCGTAGAGGTCGAGAAGTTCCGCTGCCACGTCGCGGATCTGCTGCGCCGCCTTGCGTCGGGCCCTTGCCCATTGCTCGCCGCCAAGTTTGTGCAGGGGCGCCGAATCGGGCGAGGCGCCGGTATAGCGTGATACCAGATGAAGCGACTGCACTGGCACGTACAACCTGTCATCGTCGGCGTAGATGAGCATCAGGAACTCACCGGTGTGCCCGGCAACATCCATGGTGATGAGCCCGCCATAGCGGCCCACACCGTAGCTCTCATGAACCACTGGTGCGCCGATGGAAAGATCGGTCAGTTCCCGCAGGATCCGCGCCGGATCCCGCTCGGATCTCCTGCGGCGACGCTCCTGGCGGGCACGCTCGCCGAACAGCTGGGTCTCGGTCAGGATCTCCAGCGGGGGCGCTTCGAGCCTCAGGCCCGAGACGCTGGGTGAGACACAGATGCCAAGCCGGGTACCCGCCGCGAGAAACTCTTCGAAGCTGGCGTGAATCGCAGGCACGACTTCATGGGGGCGCAACAGATCCAGGAGAAGTTCGCGCCGGCCCGCTGATCCCGCGGCCAGCAGGACGCGCCCGGGGCTTGCACGCAGGTGGCCAACCAGGTCGGCCGCAGGCGCGTCGGCCCGGGTGTCGATTCGCACCTCGGCGGGCGCCCCGCTCGGAAAATTGTGGACGGTCCCTGATATTTCCGGCGGCCAGGCAGGACTGCGAAGCGCGATGCGCGGCAGGCCGGAAGCACCCTGTGCAAGTTCCTCCGGGCGCAGGAACACCTCACCCGGATCGAGCAGCGGGCGCAGGCGGTCATGCGCCAGCTGGGCATGGCGCTGTTCGATGGCCTGGAATGCGGCGCCCGCGCCTGCCAGCGCGTCCTCGTGATCGATGAGGATGCTGTCCGGCGGCAGATAGTCGAACAGGCTCGAGGTGCGCTCGAAGAACAACGGAAGGAAGTAGTCGATGCCTCCTGGAGCCAGCCCGCGACTGACTTCCCGGTACAGCGCGTGATCGGACAGGTCACCATCGAAGCGTGCGCGGTAACGGCGCCTGAACTGCTGAACCGATGCGTCGTCCAGGGGAGTTTCGCGCGCCGGGAGCAGGCGGATCTGTTCCAGTCTTTCCCCGGAACGCTGGGTGTCCGGGTCGAACTGGCGGATGCTCTCGATTTCACGATCGAGCAGGTCGATACGCAAGGGTTGCTCGGAACCCATCGGAAACACGTCGATGATCGAGCCACGCACGGCAAACTCGCCGTGCGCCACCACCTGGGTGACATGTGCATACCCGGCTGCGGTGAGGCGCGCACGGAGCGCGGCGAGGTCAAGGCCTGTTCCGACTGCAAGCGACAGCGAATGGGCCTCGATGTAGGAACGAGGCGCCAGCCGTTGCAGCAGCGTATCGATCGAGACGGTCCAGACACCTCGCCGCGCATGGGGCAGGCTGGCAAGGACCGACAGGCGCGAGGAGGTGATGTCCGGATGCGCAGTGAAGCTGTCGTACGGCAGGGTTTCCAGATCCTGGAACATCCCTGCCTCGAACTGGCCAGCGGAAAAGAAAGCCAGTTCGTCGCGCATCTGCTCGGCGACACGGGCAGTCGGTGCGACCAGCAGGAACGTGGTCGTCCGTTCACGCGCGGCCTCGGCCACCGCCAGGGCAGATGCGGCTCCGTACAGCCTGCCCCAATGAACGGTCGGGCATCCGGGCTGGGGCAGTGGCGGTTGGATCAGGAAATTCGGCAAGGGTCTGTCAGGTGCGGGTCGATCACGCCTGTGCAAACCTGCACGCGGCGAATGGCCGCCATCTTACCCGCTCGGAAGGCGGTGCGCCGCAGATGCGCTTCAGCCAGCCAGACTTACGCTGTGGATGACGTGGTCGTACTCGAAGTAGACCTGGAACGCGGGATAGTCCCAGCGGGTGATCGGTGGCTTGCCAACCGGCTCGGTCTTGCTGGCCGGAGCACCGAATTTCGCTTCCACCTGCTTCATGGTCATGCCACGTGTGGGGCTGGGTACCTGGGACTGCGTGATGGTGATGCTGTTGCCGACGGCAATGGTCTCGGCCTGCGAAACGCCGCAAAGAGCAAACGCACACAGCGATGCAGCCAGCATTCTATGGGGGTGCAGCATGGTACGGCCTCCTGCGCGGACTCCCGCGTTGACGCAATATTACATCGGGGCTGCCCGCGCTGGAAATGACGCAGTTAACGAAAGCGGGCTTGACTATAATGCGGTGCAGATGTTTCAACCGGTGCCACTGTACGTCGGACTGCGCTATTCATGGACCCGCGAGTACAGCTTTTTCGTGTCTTTCATCACCTGGGTGTCGTTTCTGGGTGTGGCGGTCGGCGTCGCGGCGCTTATCATCATCCTGTCGGTGATGAACGGTTTCGAGTCGGAACTGCGGGTCCGGCTGCTGAGCCTCTCGGCCCACGCGACCCTCGAACTGTCGCGTGATGCAGCGGCTGACTGGCGCGCGGTGCTGGCCAGGCTCGAGGGCATGCCTCACCTGCGAGGTGCCGCACCCTATCTCGACATCGACGCCATGCTGAGCCATCCGCCGGAAATGAGCGGCGCGGTGGTGCGTGGCGTTGATCCGCAGACCGAGGAGAGCCTGTCGAATATCAATGCCTCGATGCGTGAGGGCAGGCTTTCCGATCTGGTGCCCGGGATGAACCGCATGGTGCTGGGGCAGATGCTGGCCTATCAGCTGGGTGTGGGTGTCGGGGATCCGGTAACCGTCATGGTGCCGGCCCGCGGCAGCAACGGCGTTGATATCGTGCCGCGCCTGCAGGATTTCGAAGTCGTGGGCATTTTCGAAGTGGGTCTGCAGGAACATGACAGCGTTCTGGCATTGATCAACCTGCAGGACGCCCAGGCCCTGGCAAGGACCAGCGGACCGGCCGGCATGCATCTGACCTTCGATGATGTGATGGCCGCACCACGGCTCGCTGCCTTGGCGGCCCGGCGAGCCGGCAACATCACGGGTGTTCGCGACTGGACCACGGACAATGCAGCGTACTTTCGCGCCATTCGCATCGAGAAGGGCATGATGAGCCTCATCCTGCTGCTGATCGTTGCCGTCGCGGCATTCAACATCGTGGCCACCCTGATCATGGTGGTCACTGACAAGCGCACTGACATCGCCATCCTGCGTACGCTGGGCCTGACTCCGCGCGGTGTGCAGGCGATCTTCATGACGCAGGGGGTTCTGATCGGATGGATCGGCACCCTGCTGGGCGTGATCCTGGGGGTCGGCGTTGCGTTGAACGTGGATGTGATCGTGCCAGCTCTCGAGGCGACCTTCGGCTTCCACATCATGGACCCCGACGTCTACTCCATTGCAGGCATTCCCAGCGAAGTGCATGCACACGATGTCATGCTGATTGCCCTGTGCGCCCTGGTGCTGACATTCATCGCCACACTCTATCCGTCCTGGCGCGCGGCGCGCACCCTGCCGGCCGAGGCTCTGCGGTACGAATGATGCGGGGTTGGTACGAGGCCTTCATCGGAGTCCGCTATCTGAGGTCGACCTCGCGCAAGGGGCGAGGCGTGGCCGGCGCACGTGGGTTTCCGTCCCTGATCGCCGGCATTGCCATGGCGGGACTTGCGGTGGGGGTGAGCGTGCTCATCGTCGTGCTGTCGGTGATGAACGGGTTCGAGGAAGAGTTGCGAAGCCGGATCCTGAGCCTGACCGCGCACGCCACGGTGTCAGGCCTGCAGGGAAGCATCGCGGACTGGCGACCCAAACTCGAGCGCGCAGAGGGCTTTGCAGGTGTGGCTGCGGCTGCACCGTACATCGAAGAGCAGGGCATGCTGGTGGCGGGAGAGCACTCCGCCGGTGTGCAGTTGCGTGGCATCCTGCCGGCGCGGGAAAAGGCCGTGGCGGATCTTGCCCGGCACTTGCAGAGCGGATCGCTCGACGATCTGCTGGCGGGTCGCTACCGGATCATCCTGGGTCAGGGGCTGGCTGCGGATCTGGGCGTGCACGTGGGTGATCGCGTCGTGCTGGTGGTGGCACGTGGCAATGTCACGCCGGTGGGCGTGCTGCCGCGCATGCGCAGCTTCACAGTCGCGGGCATCATCTCGGTGGGCATGTACGAGTACGACCATCGTATCGCGCTGCTGGCAATGCAGGATGCGGCCAGGGTGCTGCAGATGGGCGATGAAATCACCGGCATCCGCCTCAAGGTCGTCGATCCCTATGCGGCTCCGCGGGTGGTTCGTGCCCTGGCGGAATCCCTCGGAGGCGGGTACTACATCGAGGACTGGACCCGCAGGCATGCCAATTTTTTCCGATCGATCGAGATCACCAAGCGTATCCTGTTCGTGATCCTGTCCCTGGTGGTGGCGGTCGCGGCCTTCAACATCGTCTCCACCATGGTAATGGCGGTGAAGGACAAGCGCCGCGACATTGCGATCCTGCGAACCATCGGGGCGACGCCGGGGAGCATTTTGTCGGTCTTCGTGGTGCAGGGCACCCTCATCGGCCTGTCGGGAATCCTGGCAGGTGTGGTGCTCGGCGTACTGATCGCGGTGAACCTGCAGGGGCTGGTGCATGGTCTGGAGTCCGTGCTCGGGGTGAAGTTCCTGGACGCCAAGGTCTATTTCATGAGTGATCTGCCGGCCCACGTGCACCTGTCCGATCTCGGGCGCATCTGCGCAGTGGCATTGGTGCTCGCCTGGGCATCCACGTTGTACCCGGCCTGGGCCGCCGCGCGGCTTCCACCGGCGCAATCGCTTCGCAACGACTGATTCCGGGAACATGATGACAGGATCCGAAACACCACGGCAGATGAGCGATCAGGGCGATACGGAGGTGCTGGCCGGCGAGGGCCTGGTCAAGCAGTTCGAGCAGGGACAGACTCTGCTGACTGTTCTGCGTGGGGCAACGATCCAGGTTCACCGCGGGGAGCGGATCGCCATCGTTGGCGCCTCCGGATCGGGCAAGACCACGTTGTTGCAGGTTCTGGGCGGGCTGGATCTGCCGACCCGAGGAACGGTGCGCATAGCCGGGGAGCGGATGGAGGCGCTCGGTGATGCGGCTCGTGGCCGGTTGCGCAACCGCGCCGTGGGTTTCGTCTATCAGTTCCATCATCTGCTGCCGGAATTTTCCGCTCTCGAGAACGTGGCCATGCCGCTGCTGGTTCGCCGGATGGAAGCGCGCAAGGCGGGCGATCAGGCGCGTGCACTGCTGGAGCGGGTGGGCCTGGGTCAGCGCCTGTCACACCGGCCCGCGCAGCTGTCAGGTGGCGAGCGACAACGGGCAGCCGTCGCGAGGGCGCTGGTCACGCGGCCGGCATTGATCCTCGCCGATGAACCCACGGGGAATCTGGACGGCGCCAATGCCGCGCAGGTTTTCGAGCTGATGCTGGAGCTGAACCGCGAACTGGGCACAAGCCTTGTGATCGTGACCCATGACGAGCGGCTGGCCGGACGGCTGGACCGGGTGCTGACCCTGCGCGATGGAATTCTAGTGGAAGGTGCCTGATTTGGCGCTTGCCCGCGCACGGCGGCGGCGCAGAAGATACGCCACGCGGGCACGCCATGCACACTGGGTCAGGGTGTAACCCAGCAGTCCGGCCGCGACCCCCAGCACAGTGGCACCCAGCAGCAGGGGACCCTTGATGGCGTGCAGCTGCGCCGCGGGTCCCGCATGGCGGAATTGCGGGATCATGGGTGCCAGATCGAGCCCCATGAGCCTGGCGCCGACCCATAGTGAGGCCAGCAGTTGCGGCACCCAGGTAAAAGGGTTGCTGAGGAATACGGTCGCATACAGGATCGGCAGGTTGAGCCGCAGTGACAGGCCCAGGATCAGTACCAGCGCCGTGTGCAGGAATGGCATCGGCGGCAGGAAGGCGATGAAAAGACCCACTGCAAAAGACTTGGGTACGCCATGCCGGTTGAAATGCCAGCAGGCCGGGTCGAGCAGCGCGTGAGCAAACGGGCGCAGGAACCAGCGCTGTTCCAGCGTCTGCCGTTGCGGAAGTCGGGTCTTGAGCCAGCGGCGCATGCCTGTCGCAGGTTGGGGATGTAGCGGCATTATGCCGTGTTCGAACAGGGCTCACACATGCGCAGGGACGCGCTTGCCTTCCTCGCTGGAATAACTGCGATTCAGTTCGCACCATGGCTGCCGGACCATGCGCCCTGGCTGGTGTTTGCCCCGCTGCTTCTGGGGCCTGTCCTGTGGCGGGCGCCATTTCGCTGGCTGCTGTTCCTCGTCGCGGGAGTGACGTACGCGATGGCAAGGGCAGGTGTCGACCTGGAACAGGTCCTGCCCTCACACAGGGAACCTCTGCAGGTGGATGCGCTGATCGTGATCGACTCTCTGGTGGAGTGGCGCGGGTCAGACGCTGCATTCTCCGCCCGCGTGGAGAGGATGGACGTTCCCCTGTCCCTGCGCAGGGTACGGGTGGACTGGAGGTCGGCTCCGAGAGGATTGCACACGGCGCAGCGCTGGCGGTTGCCGCTGCGGTTGAAGCGTGCCCGGGGTGTGCGCAATCCCGGCGCATTCGATGCCGAGTCCCGCTGGCTCCAGGAGGGCATTGGCGCGCTGGCAAGTGTCACGGACCGCTTCAGCGCGCAACCACTCGCGGATGCTTCGGGCTTTCGCGCTGGCATCCTGCGCCTGCGCGAGCGGGTGTCCGTGAAACTGGCGGGGTCTGCCTCAGGCAGTGCTTCCGCCGGTGTCATCACCGGTCTTGCGGTGGGTGATACCGCGCGGATCTCGCAGGAACAGTGGGGCCTGTTCCGGGCGACGGGCATCACACATCTCATGGCGATTTCCGGCGCGCACGTCGGGATGTTCGGATTGTTTGCCGCTGCAGTGACGCGACGTGCATGGAAATGGCTGCGGCCGGCAGGCTCTTCGCGAGGGAGCCATGCCTTGTGTGCGCTGGCTGCCGCGCTGGGGGCAGGCGGCTATGCGCTGCTCGCCGGGTTTTCCGTGCCCAGCCAGCGAACGGCGCTGATGATCGCTGTGGCAGGCGCTGCACGGCTGCGGGTCCGGCAGGTGTCTTCCAGCCGTACGCTGGCGCTGGCATTGATCGCCGTCCTGATCCTCGATCCGGCTGCATCCATCCAGGCCGGGTTCTGGCTGTCCTTTGGCACCGTGGCATTCCTTCTGGCATCCGGAGAGGGAACATGGCCTGCCAGTTCCGTGCTGTCGGGCCTCAGAGCGCAGATCGGTGTGTCCTGCCTGCTGTTGCCACCAACACTGTATTTTTTCGGACAGGCCTCGCTGGTCTCGCCGGTCGTAAACCTGGTAGCGGTGCCGGTCACCGGTTTGCTGCTGGTTCCGGCCATCATCGCGGCGGCCGTGCTGGCTGGAGTGCTCCCGGAGTTGTCCCGATGGATGATCGAGCGCATCGCAAGCGGTCTGGATGCGCTCTGGCCCTGGCTGTCGGGAGTGGCCGCCTGGCCCATGGCGCAGCATTTCGCACCCACATTGCCGTTGCCGATGGCACTGTGCTCCGTCGCGGGCGCGTTGCTGGTCACGCTGGCGTCCTTGCCGTGGCGGCTGATAGGCATGATCTCGATGTTCGGCGCACTGGCCTGGCGGGCGCCTGCTCCGGCACCAGGCGGCTTCGAGTTCACGTTGCTCGATGCCGGTGATGCCACGCTGGCAACCGTACTGACCCGGGAATCCGTACTGGTGTATTTCGCCGGTGCAGGCAGCGCGCTGGCTCCGGACGTCGGAGCCACGGTGCTGCTGCCGTTCCTGCGATCACGTGGCCGGGAGCGCATCGATCTGCTGGTGGTCAGTCGGGCTGAGGGCGCCCATGCCGCCGGCATCGACGCGGTCTTCCGTGAATTGCCGGTCACGCAGGTCATTGCCGGCGGCGATGCCCAGGCGCCCTGCGACACTGGCCAGCGCTTCGATCGCGACGGACTGCGCGTGGATGCGCTGTCCGTACCGCTCGGGTCTCCCGGCGAGGCTTCGAGTGCCTGTGGCATGGGGGTCAGTGGGTCGGGCGTCTCGGTGCTGCTGTTCGCGGATCTGGATGCGGCTGGCGAACTGATCCTGCTGTCGCGTCAGGTGCTTCATCCGGTCACGATTGCACTGGTGCCCGCGCACGGATCGCATCGCGCATCGACTGCGCAGTTCATTGCCGCTGTGCAGCCTCGCTGGGCGCTGGTGGCAGCGGCACATCTGAACCGATTCGACTATCCGCGACCCGAGGTCCTGGCCCGTTGGGCCGGCGCCGGCGCACAGGTGCGTCAAGTGTCGCAGGAAGGCGCCATGACGCTCACCGTCGCGCCTGCCGGGCTGCTGGATCTGCCACCGGGCGAGCGTATCCGCCACCGGCATTACTGGACCGTCGACTGAGCACGGATACTTGTGAGGGCGGGTCTAGTATCATGCCGCCTTTCTTCCAGTGGGCAATTTCGCGACGAGGGTTCAATGTGGGAGATCATCCGGGCGGGCGGCGGCTTCATGTGGCCGATCATCTTGTGCTCGGTCGCCTCGGTGGCCATCATCCTGGAACGTCTGTGGACGCTGCAGGGAAATCGCGTCATCCCCGCTGATCTGGCCGACAAGGTCTGGAAGTGGGTGGAGGCGGACCAGCTCAATGAAAAGCTGGTCGAGGCCATCGAACGCAATTCCCCGCTGGGCAAGCTGCTGGCTATCGGGTTGCGGAACAGGCACCGGTCCCGCGCCATCCTGATGGAACGCCTGGAGGACAGCGGGCGGCACATCGTGGCTGAACTGGAGCGGTTCCTGAACACCCTGGGCACCATCGCCGCCGTCACTCCTCTCCTCGGTCTTCTGGGAACGGTCACCGGCATCATCCACGCATTCACTGCCATTACCCAGCACGGCATCGGTGATCCGCGGGTCCTGTCGGGCGGCATCGGTGAGGCACTGATCTGTACCGCCGCAGGCCTTACTGTGGCCATCCCGTCCCTGATTGCCTACCGTTTCCTGCGGGGCAAGGTGGAGCGGCTGGTGGTGCAGATGGAGAAGGAGGCCATGAAACTGGTCGATGCGCTTGACGAACAGGAAGCGCAGCGCAGGAGCACGACATGAACCTGCGGCACCGGACCCGTGACGATCCGGAGATCAACCTGATCAACATGATCGACGTGCTGCTGGTGCTGCTGATATTTTTCATGGTTTCGAGCACCTTCCAGCAGGAAGGCCGCATGATCGTGCGTCTTCCGCAGGCCAATGAGGCTCCCTTGCCCGCATCCCCGCCGGTGGCCCTGACCATCACCGTGACTGCAGAAGGGTCGTATCGCGTCAATGACAGGACCCTGGTCAACAATGCCGCGCAGACTCTGCGTGCGGCCCTGCTCAAGGAAGCGGGCAGCGCGAGGGGCCCGTTGACCATCCGGGCCGATGCGCGCGCCACGCATCAGGCCGTGGTCACGGCCATGGACGTGGCCGGCCGCCTGGGTTTCACGCAGATGAACATCGCCACCATCCAGCCGGAAGCAAGCCCTTGAATGGGATGCCCGGCGAGCGGCCTGCCGGCACGGGCGATGATTCCTGGGCCATCTATCGGCGCCTGCTGGGCTATGCCCGGCCTTACGTGCCGCAATTCGCGATCGGCGTGGTGGGCATGCTGCTGTTCGCCGGCACCGAATCATCACTGGCCTGGCTGGTGCAGTCATTTCTCAAGGGAGCCTTCGTCAAGCAGAATCCGCAGATCCTGTGGATGATTCCGACCGGCGTGGTGATCCTGTTCACCATCCGGGGGATCGGAGACTACGTGGCCAACTATTATCCCGGCTGGGTGGGTCGACAGGTGGTCAAGAAGCTCCGTCAGGAAGTGTTTTCGCATTACCTGCGGCTGCCCAGCGCGTGTCTGGATGTGCAGCAGTCGGGGCACCTGCTGTCCAAGCTGACCTACAACATCGAGCTGGTGGCCGCTGCAGCCACCAATGCCGCAATTTCCATGATCCGGGACAGCCTGACCATTCTGGGTCTGCTGGTGACGATTTTCGTGATGAACTGGAAGCTGGCGGCGTTCAGCCTGCTCGCGGCTCCGGCGATCGCCTGGCTGATGCAGACCGCCAATCGCCTGTTCCGGCGCTACAGTGCACGCATCCAGAGCTCCATGGGCGAAGTGACGCGCGTCGCCAAGGAGTCGATCGACGCGCATCGGCTGATCAAGATGTTCAATGCGGAAGAACACCAATCCGCGCGGTTCGAGGAAGTCAACGAGCGCAATCGCTTCCAGAACATGAAGCTGGTCCGCGCGCAGTCGATCAGCAACCCGGTGGTGCAGCTGATCGCCTCGATGGGTCTGGCCAGCGTGCTGTACGTATCGATCAGCCAGGTCTTTGCACACGCCCTGCAGGTGGACAGGTTCTTCGGCTTCCTGACCGCGCTGATGCTCATCACCTCACCGCTCCGTCGCCTGGTCAACGTCAGCGGTCCTCTGCAGCAGGGCATTGCTGCCGGCCAGAGCGTGTTCGAACTGCTCGACCAGCCGATCGAGGACAGTGGTGGAGATCAACCGTTGGTGCGCGCGCGCGGTGATCTGGAGTTTCGTGATGTGTGCTTCGAGTACGACACGGGCAAGGGGCCGGTGCTCAGTCACGTCAGCTTCAAGGTGACGGCCGGCCAGACCGTGGCCATCGTCGGGTCATCGGGCAGCGGCAAGTCCACGCTGGTCAGCCTGGTTCCCCGTTTCTACGACGTGGTTTCCGGCGAGATCCTGCTCGACGGAGTCGACATCCGCAGATATGGATTGCATGCCCTGCGCGAGCAGATCAGCATGGTCAGCCAGGAGGTGGTCCTGTTCCAGGACACCATCCGCAACAACATTCTGTTCAACGACGCCAGGCGCAGCACCCAGGAAGTCGAGGCGGCGGCGCGCGCGGCCAATGTCCTGGAGTTCGCCAATGATCTGCCCCAGGGACTGGACACGGTCCTCAACGATCGCGGCCAGAACCTGTCCGGGGGGCAGCGACAGCGCATCTCGATTGCACGCGCCCTGCTCAAGGACGCGCCAATCCTCATCCTGGACGAGGCCACGGCCGCGCTGGACAATGAATCCGAGCGGCGTGTCCAGCAGGAACTGGCGGTGCTGATGCGCGGGCGGACGACCCTGGTGATCGCGCACCGGCTGTCCACGGTGGAAAATGCTGACTGCATCATCGTGCTGGAGCAGGGGCGTATCGCCGAGGCTGGTACCCATGGTGAGCTGCTGTCGCGTGGTGGGGTGTACGCGGCGTTGCACGGGATGCATTTCAGGGCATGAGAGGCGGGCCGGAGCGGGGGTCGACGCAGGCCTGGATCAACCGGATCTGGTATGGTCGTGGGGCGCCCTGGTGGGCGATACCGGCATCGCTCCTGTTCGCGGGGGTCACGGTTCTGCGCCGTGGCCTGTATCGGTGGGGCTGCCTGCCGCGCAAGCGCCTGTCACGCCCGGTGATCGTGGTGGGCAACCTGAGTGTCGGTGGCACGGGCAAGACTCCGCTGGTGTGCTGGCTGACGCAGCAGTTGCACCGGCGGGGCTGGATGCCCGGTATCGTGATCCGTGGACACGGCGGTTCGCAGCGGAGTCCGTATCTCATCGGAGAAGGCGGTGATGCCGACCCCAAACGCTTTGGAGATGAAGCCGTGCTGCTTGCCAGGCGCACCGGGCGGCCGGTGGCGGTCGGCCGTGACCGCCCGGCCGCAGCGCAGCGGCTCATCGATGCAGGCTGCAATGTCATCATCAGTGATGACGGCTTGCAGCATTATCGTCTGGTTCGCGACATCGAAATTGCGGTGGTCGATGGTGACCGGGGCCTGGGCAATGGCTGGATGCTTCCGGCCGGCCCGTTGCGTGAACCCAGATCACGGCTGGAGTCGGTCGATGCAGTGGTCGTGAACGGTGGGCGCGGACACCTGGCGGGTGCGCTGGCGATGACGCTGGATGCCGAGCAGGCCGTGGGACTGCTGGACGGGCAGCCGAGGCCACTGTCGGGCTTTGCGGGCAGCCGGGTGCATGCGGTGGCCGGCATCGGCAACCCGGATCGCTTCTTCAACATGTTGCGCACCCATGGTGTGCAGGTGTCCGGCCGGGCGCTGGATGATCATGTCGTATTCACGCGGGCGATGATTTCATTCGATGATGATCTGCCTGTGCTGATGACCGAGAAGGATGCCGTGAAGTGCAGCGAAATCGTCGATGCGCGACACTACTATGTACCGGTATCGGCGCGGTTCGGATCCGCCGATGAGGCGTCGCTCATGAGCGTGATCGAACGCGTGCTTCCCGGGCAGCCACGGTCCGCCTGAGAGGAGGAGAGGAATTTGGACAGACACCTGCTTGATCTTCTGGTATGCCCTTTGTGCAAGGGCCCGCTGCAACTGGTGCAGTCGCAGGGGCAGAGCGAGCTCCTGTGCCGTGCCGAGCGTCTGGCTTACCCGATCAGGGATGACATTCCGGTCATGCTGCCGGAGGAGGCCAGGTCGCTGACAGCGGATGATCCGCTGTTGCAGCGGTGACAGTCTGATGGACATCGGCCCGGTGCCGTTCGACGTCATCATTCCGGCACGTCACGATTCCACGCGATTGCCTGGCAAGCCGTTGCTGGATCTGTGCGGCAGGCCCATGATCCAGTGGGTCTGGGAGCGTGCATGTGCCAGCGGTGCCGGTGAGGTCATCATCGCAACCGATGACGTACGCGTCGAAATCGCATGCCGGACCTTCGGGGCGAAAGTGGAGCTGACTGCCTCGACGCATGCATCCGGCACCGACCGTCTCGCGGAGATCGTGAACCGGCGCGGGTTCACGGACGATCATGTCATCGTCAACGTGCAGGGCGATGAGCCGCTGGTTCCTCCCGGGGTCATCGCCGCGCTGGCTCACACCCTGCAGGAACGCGCGGATTGCGACATCGCCACTCCGGTGACGCATGTCGAATCGGAAGCCCAATGGCGGGATCCCAATTGCGTCAAGGTCGTGGGAGACCTTTCCGGGCATGCCCTGTATTTCTCCCGCGCACCCATACCCTGGCCACGCGATGGGCAGGCGGAGCCGGGGTTTGCGGGGGGCTGGCGGCACATCGGCCTGTATGCCTGGCGATCCGGTTCCTTGCGCCGGTTCACGGCATGGGAGCCCAGTTCGCTCGAAAGCATCGAAAAGCTCGAACAGTTGCGTGCCCTGGAGCATGGCATGCGCATCCATCTGCTGCCTCTCACGGCGGGATTTCCTGCCGGGGTGGATACGATTCAGGACCTTGCGCGCGTGCGCGCAGTCCTGGAAGCCGGGGGCGCAGGGGGCTGACGATCAGGCCGGCCCGGCGATTTCTCAGGTGCTCATGGTGAGCAGGATCTTGCCGATGTGTTCGCCGCTTTCCATGCGCCGGTGGGCGGCCTGGGCTTCCGACATGGAAAACGTCCGGTCGACGACGATGCGGAATGTTCCGCCCGAGATCGAAGGCCACACGTACTGCAGCAGTTCACGCTTGACCTCGGCCTTGAACTGCGTTGACCTCGGCCGCAGGGTCGAACCGGTGATCGTGGCGCGCTTCTGCATGACCTTGAGCAGGTTGATGGTCGAGGTCGCACCTCCTTGCGTTGCGATCACGACAAGCCGTCCATCCTCGGCCAGGGCATCGATGTTCCGTGCAGTGTATTCGCCGGCGATCATGTCCAGGATCACCTGTACGCCCACGCGGGTCAGATCGCGCACGGCAGCCACGAAGTCCTGGGTCCGGTAGTTGATTGGCGTGGCACCCAGGGACTCGCAAAACCGGCATTTTTCATCGCTTCCGGCCGTGGCCAGAACACGGGCGCCCCGCGCCCGCGCAAGCTGGATGGCCGTGACGCCGATCCCGCTGGTTCCGCCATGCACCAGCAGCGTCTCTCCCGCACCCAGCCGTCCGAACATGAAGACATTGCTCCACACCGTGAAGCAGGCCTCCGGGAGCGCGGCTCCCTCTATCAGGTCCACACCCACCGGCAACGGCAGCACCTGCGCTTCCGGAGCGCAGACGTATTCGGCGTAGCCACCTCCCTGCAGCAAGGCGCATACCAGGTCACCTTCATGGAATTCGGTGACTCCGGCTCCCAACTGCTCGACGATGCCGGAAACCTCCAGACCCGGATGCGCGGGTGCGCCTGCCGGCGCAGGGTACTTGCCCTGACGCTGAAGCAGATCGGCACGATTCAGTCCGGCCGCGGATACCTTGATCAGCACTTCACCGCTGCCCGGTGTCGGTACGGCACGTTCCGCCAGCCTCAGCACCTCCGGCCCGCCGGTCCCCTGGATGTCGACGATTTTCATGGGCATGATTATAAGGCGATGGTCAGAAGGGTGAGCCAAACACCAGTCTGAGGGCTGCCAGTGAATCACCGAACCGGAATCCGATCCCGAGCCGGGGAATGGGTATTTTCCACAGGTACAGTGGTTCCATGCTGCCGAAGGTGACTCCGGCCTCCCATTGAACCGCTGCAACCCGGCCGGCATCAGGGGCCAGTGGGGGCGCTGGCCGCTGCAGGTACCACTCATTGAGAAGATATGGCCCGACATCCAGTGCATGGCCACGGATGGCAAAGTGAAGCCCAGAGCGGGCTTCAAGGCCTGTGGACAGTCGCAGCATGGCATCCTTGCCGATGTCCCTGAAATGGGTCTCGGCGTAGATGAGGGCCGTCTGGAAATGCAATCGCCAGGGGCCCTGATCAATCGAGCGCCCAGCGCTGCTCCCCAGGGCCCAGGTCAGCGCATCGGCGGTGCTCGTGCGTTCCTTGGCGATGCCGACCTGGCCGCGCAGGCTCAGGGTCCAGTCACGAGGGGCCAGATGCGAAAGCTCCACGCCGGGCACGAAGCTTGCCGTATCAAGGCTGTGCGGGAGCGGGGCCTGAAGCACATCCTCGACCCGGTAATCGTAGAAACCCAGGGTGACCGGCATCAACAGGCGGATGCCCCAGTGGTCGACACCCGGATCCCGGATGTTCCAGCCCAGAGGCAGGCGATAGATCTGGATGGTGCGGCCCTCGGCGGAGTAGACGCCTGAACCGATCTGGCTTGCGAAGGAAAAGTCGGCAATGCTCTGGCGGGGGCTTGCCGCCTGGACATCCTGAGCCAGCGTGCCGGCGAGCGCTGATCCGCAGACAAGCGCTGCACCCCGGCATGAGCGGAGCCAGCCGCGCGTGAATCGGGTCAGTGTCATGATGGCTGCTAGAATTGCCCGATGCGCGTACTGTTCGTCTGTCTGGGGAACATCTGCCGAAGTCCGACTGCCGAGGGGGTTGCACGACATCTGGCGCTGGCAGCGGGTGTCAGTGATGCATGGCAATTCGATTCGGCAGGAACGGCAGACTACCATGTCGGTGCCGCTCCGGATCCGCGCAGCCAGGATGCGGCCCTTCGCAGGGGCGTAGATCTGGCTGACCTGCGCGCGAGGCAGGTGAACGACGGGGATTTTCGCGCCTTCGATCTCATCCTCGCCATGGACCAGCACAACCTCGTCACCTTGCGAAAGCTCCAGCCCACTGCGGCTACGGCGCGGCTGGGCCTGATCATGGAGCATGCGCCGCAACCGGGATGCCTCGAGGTTCCGGATCCGTACTACGGAAGCGGGCGGGATTTCGAGATCGTCCTGGATCTGTGTTTTGCTGCATGTGGCGGACTGATCTCCCGCGCCTCGGGCAGCAGGTAGCGCGAACCAGTGCCTTTCACGATATCCCATGTGGCCGCAGTACTGCCGTTCTCCCGGCCATTGAACCGGTGGCGCGCGTTGTCTGCCGTCGTCATTGGCAGCATGGTGCCGGACTTTGCGTTCCTGCTTCCCTGGGAGGTCTCCAGGGTGCAGTCGCACAGCATCGCCGGCCTGTTCGGGTTCTGTCTGCCCGTGGGGCTGGCCAGCTACTGGGTCTTCGAGTATGTGGTCAAGCCGGCAGCCTGGGAGGTGCTGCCGGACGAGGCGCATCGCCGCAGCAGGGAGCTCGCGCGCCCTGATCCGATCGGGAGCCCCCTTCAGTGGCTTATCGCTGCCGCGGGAATCCTCGTCGGGGCAGTCACGCATCTCGCATGGGATGCCTTCACGCACCCGGGGACGCGGGGCGAACGCATGTTCCCTGTGTTGGGAAATCCCGTGGATTTCGTCGGCTCCACGGTTCCCGCCTTCGAGATCATCCAGCAGTTGAGTTCGGTCCTTGGTCTGGCGCTGGTCATCCATCTGTTGTGGCGGGACATGCGTGGTTCATCTGCCGGCACGCTGCAGGATCCGCGCGCGCTGGATCCCGGTGCACGGCACCGATGGATGCTGGGCTACGTGGGCGCGGCAGTCCTGTTCTGTGCGATATCGGTGAAGCTCACCTGGATGACCGAGCGCTACGGCAAGTCCTGGTCCTTCATCTACTCGGCATTTGGTGTCGGCGCGCTGCGTGGCCTGCTGTTTTCCTTGCTGACCGTCAGCGCGCTGCTGCGGGCAAGACTGGCGGCGATGAGCCGGCAGTGAAGATCGCGTGGGCCGGGCACAACTGGCCCGGCCCACAAATGTCCATGTTCAGCGATCGTCCCGCGGTGGGCTGGCAGGCGAGTCAGGCGAAGACGACCAGACGACGTACCTGGCAGGCGCTGCGGGTTCCGGACGCGGCGCCTCGCCCTGGGGCCGTCCAGCGGGCTGTTGCTCGGTCCGCACCACTGGCCGGCCGGCATCAGGTGCAGGTGTGTTCACCGGAGCGGCTGCTGGTGCAGGTGCCTCGCCAAAGGGGAGTTCGCGCGGGCCGGGTTCATCGGTTCCACGCACCGATTGAGGAGCATCTGCCGATGCGGGAGTCGTGGTGGTCGCACCCTCGCTGCCCGCTTCACTCCGGCCCCGACCCCGGCCCCGGCGGCGGCGTCCCCGGCCGCCACGTTCTCCTCGCTCGCCCCGATCCTCCGGCGTCCGCGTCGTGCCATCGCCTGGGGTAGCTTCCTGACGTGTGGCCGCTTCAGGCCGCGCGTGGCTGGCTGATCCCGGGATTCCGGGCGCCTGCCCACCACGTTCGCTGCCACCGCGCTGGTCACGGGGCCGCTGCTCGCGCCGGCCCTCGTCACGCCGGGTATCCCGATTTGCGTCACGGGTCCCGTCCCGGCGGCCGTCGCGGCTCCGATCTGATGATGATTCGCGAGGCATGTCCCTCGGGCGCTCGTGATCACGGCCGCGGTCACGGCCGCGGTCACGGTCGCGCGGTTGTGACCGATCGCGATCACCCCGGAACCGATCCGGGCGCCCCTCACCGCGGGAATGCGGCCGGTCACGGCGCGATTCGCGATCGGGCTGCGGTGCCTGCACCGGTACCCCGGTCCCGAAGAAAAACCGCCAGAGCCGCACGAAAATGCCTACGGTTGGTGCTGGCACGGCCGCGGAAGCTGTGGCGGCGGGCGCGGGCGCTTCAGCGGGTGACGGCATGGGGGTGGCGGAGGGAAGGATGCTGGGCACCAGGGGAGCCTCGGTGACTGGCTTCTTGTCCCGGCTGCCCACGTCGGTATCATCGAGCGTGGGAGTCTCGGGGATCACATAGCTGGCCTCATTGTTCTCGGGAAGGTCCTTCTCGTCCTGGCGGATGCGCTTCAATGCATACGCCGGGGTCTGCATGTACTGGTTGGGAACGAGGACAACCGGCACCTGGTCGCGATCTTCTATCTGCTTGAGCGCTTCACGCTTCTCGTTCATGAGATAGGTCGACACGTCGACAGGCAACTGTGCAATGACCCGGCCGGTTCGCTCCTTGCGTGTTTCCTCGCCGATCAGACGCAGGATGGCCAGGGCCATGGACTCGACACTGCGGATCGTACCCATGCCGTTGCAGCGCGGGCAGTTGATGTGGGTGGTCTCGCTCAGCGCGGGCCGCAGCCGTTGTCTGGACAGTTCCATCAGGCCGAAACGGGAGAGCCGTCCCAGCTGGATCCGGGCACGGTCCATGCGCACCGCTTCGCGCAGGCGGTCTTCGACGGCGCGCTGATTCCGGGTGGACTCCATGTCGATGAAGTCGATGACGATGAGCCCGCCGAGGTCCCGCAGGCGCAGCTGACGCGCGACTTCGTCGGCGGCCTCCAGGTTGGTGTTCAGTGCGGTTGCTTCGATGTCGCCACCGCGGGTACTGCGCGCCGAATTGATGTCGATCGAAACAAGAGCTTCCGTGTGGTCAATGACCAGACTTCCGCCCGAGGGCAGGTTCACCTTGTGCGAGTAGGCCGATTCGATCTGGCTTTCGATCTGATAGCGGGTGAACAGCGGGACCGGGTCCTGGTAGAGCTTGAGCTTGCGCTGGGCATCCGGCGGCATGAACCGCTGCATGTATTCCTGCGCCTTCTGGAAGGCTTCCGGCTGGTCGATCAGGCATTCGCCGACATCGTCGGAGAAATAATCGCGCAGACCGCGGGTGATGGCGTCGCTTTCCTGGAAGATCAGGTATGGAGCAGCGCGTCCCTCGCTGGCCTTGAGGATTGAATCCCAGGCGTTATGCAGGTTGTCGAAGTCCCATTGCAGTTCCTCCGCCGTGCGTCCCACACCGGCCGTTCGCACGATGGCGCCCATGCCGTCCGGAATCTGCAGTTCACTCATGGCCTCGCGCATCTGATCGCGGTCTTCGCCTTCGATGCGGCGTGAGACGCCTCCTGCACGCGGGTTGTTCGGCATCAGCACCAGGAACCGGCCGGCCAGGCTTATGAAAGTCGTGAGGGCGGCTCCCTTGTTGCCGCGCTCCTCCTTTTCCACCTGGACGATGAGCTCCTGGCCTTCCTGGATCAGGTCACGCATCCCCGGCTTGCCACTGGCGGGCACCTGGGTGCGGAAGTATTCCTTCGAGATTTCCTTCAGCGGCAGAAAACCGTGGCGCTGCGCGCCATAATCGACAAAGGCAGCTTCGAGGCTGGGTTCGACCCGGGTGATCCGGCCTTTATATATGTTGGCCTTCTTCTGTTCCCTGGAAGAGATTTCGATCGAAAGGTCGTAGAGTTTCTGTCCGTCGACCAAGGCAACGCGCAACTCTTCTTCCTGAGTTGCATTGACGAGCATTCTTTTCATGAGTCCCAACTGGATGTTGTGGGACCGAGGAGAGAGGCAGAACTGCGGCGGTTGCGAGAATGGCAGGGAACATGCCCGCCATGGCGAGCACCACGAAGGTGATCGGCATGGAGGGGATCAGGAATTGCAAAAGCATGTTCAGCACGCCTGTTCGGCTTTTTCTTCAAGCAACCGCTTGCGCGGTGTCATCCACGTCCCGCGTTTTTCGGGACGGGGCACCGCTCTCATCGGCCCGAGCGATGGTCTGGAAACCCAGATCCAACTAATATGCAGCGCTTGCGCAGGTTTGACACGCGAGCACCACGGAAAACCGGTATCGTCGGTCGGGCCCCGCGTGAGCGGGACCGCACTTGACACGGCTGGGCAATGCTAGCATCACTGGTATTCAGGGTCAATATAATCAACACGTTAAGAGTGGCCGCACCGGATCCCGTTCGGTGGGGACGGGTGCCTGCATGAATCAGGGCAAGGAACCTGTCGCACGGGTCAGAACGCAAACGGTCCCGGCGGAGCATGCCGGTCAGCGCATCGACAACTTTCTGCTGCGTCATTTCCGCAGCGTGCCGCGCAGCCATGTCTATCGCCTCCTGCGCAAGGGTGAAGTGCGCGTCAACCGGAAGCGCGTGGATGCCGATTATCGTCTTGTGGAAGGCGACCAACTGCGGCTGCCGCCCGTGCGCCTGGGTGGCGATCCGCAACCTGCCCAGCCGTCCCGCTCGCTGATCGAACTGGTCGAAGGATCGGTGATTCATTCCGATGACAGGATCCTCGTGATCGACAAGCCCTCGGGCGTTGCCGTGCACGGGGGCAGTGGCATGAGCTTTGGCGTCATTGAAGCCTTGCGCGCTTCAAGGCCGCGCGAGTCACTGGAACTGGTGCACCGGCTCGATCGCGATACCAGTGGATGCCTGATCGTCGCGCGAAGCCGGTCCGGACTGACTGTGCTGCACCATCTGATCCGCGAGGGCAAGGTCGGCAAATCCTATCTTGCGCTGGTTGCGGGCCGCTGGCCGTTCGGTACAAAGCGGGTCGATGCAGCCCTGTCGACCGATGAGCGCCGTCATGGCGAACGGCACGTGCGCGTCAGCGGTGACGGGAAGGCGTCGGTCAGCGTGTTCAAGCCCCTGCAGTTCTTCGGCAGGCGCGCCACTCTGATGGAAGTGGATATCCTCACCGGGCGGACCCATCAGATCCGTGTGCATGCGGCGCATGTCGGGCATCCGGTGCTGGGTGACGACAAATACGGCGATCGGACGTTGAACCGGCAGATGCGCTCGCTGGGCCTGAAGCGCATTTTCCTGCATGCCCGATCGATTGCTTTTGACTGGCCGGATTCGGGCGCTCCGTTTCATGCCAGTGCGCCGCTCCCGGCCGACTTGTCGGCAATGATCGCGACTCTGGCCGGGGAAGGATGAGGCAGTCAGGGAACTGCAAAGCCTGCACGGCGCAGCAGTCGCGACAAGGCAATCAGCGGCAGCCCGATCAACGCCGTGGGGTCGCTGGAGTCGATGCATTCGAACAGGCTGATGCCGAGGCCCTCGCTCTTGAATCCGCCTGCGCAGTCCAGCGGTTGCTCACGGTCCACATAGCGCTCGATGCATGGAAGGTCGAGGCGGCGGAACTTCACCCGGGTGGTGTCCACGGCATCGAAGCGCTGCCCGGATGCGGCTCTCACCAGTGTCACGGCCGTCAGGAACCGGACCTGGCGACCCGAGCACTTGCGCAGCTGCTCGATGCACCTGTCGCGGGTCAGCGGCTTGCCAAGCACCTGTCGCCCGCAGGCAGCGAGCTGGTCCGAACCAATCACCCAGCAATCCGGCTCGATGCGGGCGACGGCGGCAGCCTTGGCCCTGGCCAGCCGCTGCACCAGCGCAGATGGCTTCTCCGAACGGCGCGGCCGTTCATCCACCTGGGGTGCCAGCACCCGGAATTCCAGGCGCAGGCGTTCCATGAGGGATCGCCGGTAGGTCGAGGTCGAGGCCAGGATCAGTTGTGACTCGGGTTTCAAAAACAACGACTTGCACTCGGTCCGACTTTGACACTTGGGCGGTGGGTCAATATGATACGCCGCCCGCACGATCAAGGCTCGCGCGCAAGCAGGGGCGGGGCTGTTCTTGCGGACCTCATTGCATACAGGAATACCATGGCAGTTCAAAAAAGCCGAAAGACTCCTTCCCGGCGTGGCATGCATCGCTCGCACTCGGCGCTCGAAAAGCCGGCCCTTTCCGTGGAACCCAAGAGTGGGGAAACGCATCTGCGTCACCGCATTTCGCGTGATGGCTATTACCGTGGCCGCAAGGTTCTGGAAACCAGGAACGACGCAGCGGGCGACGACGAGTAGGTCCGTCATCTGCCGCAATGCCGGCAGATGCCCTACCCGGGTAAATGGCAGTGTCTGCAGCCCTGCAAATTGCAGTGGACGCCATGAGCGGAGATCATGGCCCGGCTGTCTGCGTGCCAGCCGCGGTGGATGCGGCACGCGGGTTTCCCGACATCCACATTGTCCTGGTCGGACGTGACCAGGAAATCCGCCGTCATCTGAACGGCGCTCAGCCGGACAATCTCACCTTCCTCCACGCAACCGATGTGGTGGAAATGTCCGACCACCCGCGGGATGCGCTGAGGAAGAAAAAAGATTCCTCGATGCGCCGCGCCATCGATCTGGTGAAGAGCGGCAAGGCCAACGCCTGTGTCAGCGCCGGCAATACCGGTGCGCTGATGGCCACCGCCCACTTCGTGCTCAAGACCCTTGCGGGCGTTGAACGACCGGCCATCATTTCGAAGATTCCCTCTCACGGGGGCCATACGTTCATGCTGGATCTTGGGGCCAATGCCTCCTGCACGCCTGAACAGCTCGCGCAGTTCGCGCTGATGGGTGCTGTCGTGGCGGCAGATCTCGACAGCCACAAGCGCCCCCGCGTCGGCCTGCTGAACATCGGCGAGGAGGACATCAAGGGCCATGAATCCGTGCAGTCGGCCCACGAGCTCATTTCAGCGCTGCCGCTCAATTACGTCGGATTCGTCGAAGGCCACGACATCTTCTCGGACAAGGTGGATGTGGTCGTGACCGACGGATTCACGGGAAACGTGGCATTGAAGACCATGGAAGGGCTGGCGCGCATGATCGGCGCGATGGTGCGCGAGGAGTTCACGCGCAGTGCGTTTCGCAGGCTGGGCGCGGTCGCTGCAACACCGGCCCTGAATGCGTTGAAGACGCGCCTCGACTCCCGGCGCTACAATGGCGCCAGCATGATCGGGCTCAATGGAATCGTGATCAAGAGTCATGGCGGAGCCGACCGCCTTGCATTCGGTCGCGCCATCGAGGTGGCCGTGCTGGAGGCGCGTCAGGGTGTTCCTTCCCGGATCGCTGCCCAGCTCGGGCCTTCGTCATGACCGTCTATTCGCGCATAGCGGGAACCGGCAGTCATGTGCCCGACAAGGTCCTGACCAATGCGGACCTGGAAAAGATGGTCGATACCAGCGACGAGTGGATTCGCACGCGCTCGGGGATCGAGCGCCGCCATGTCGCGGTACCGGGGGAGACCACCACGGATCTGGCGGTGCCAGCCGCGCGTCGCGCCATGGAAGCTGCGGGAGTGCAACCGGGTGACATCGACCTGATCTGTGTCGGCACGACCACTCCTGATTTCATTTTCCCCAATGTCGGTGCACTGGTGCAGGAGCGTCTGGGGATCCGCAACTGCCCGGCATTCAGCCTTGAAGCTGCCTGCAGCGGGTTCGTTTACGCGCTGGGAGTGGCTGACAAGTTCGTCCGGCTTGGGGATGCCCGATGCGCGCTGGTCATCGGCGCGGAGACGCTCACGCGCATGGTCGACTGGACCGATCGGTCGACTTGCGTGTTGTTCGGAGATGGTGCCGGGGCCGTCATCCTGGTGCCTTCTGACCGGCAGGGCATCATTTCCACTCATCTGCATGCCGACGGCCACTACAAGGACCTGCTGAACTATCCCGACGGGATCTCCACCGGGTTCGAGCGGGTGCGGCGCAATCAGGCGTTCATCCACATGAAGGGGAGCGAGGTCTACAGGCTTGCAGTGAGCAATCTGGGCAAGATTGCGCAGGAGACCCTGGCGGCCAATGGCCTGGAGGCTGCCCAGCTGGACTGGCTGGTGCCGCACCAGGCCAACCTGCGCATCATCGAGGCCACTGCGAAACGGCTCGGGCTGCCGATGGAGAAGGTCATCCTGACCATCGCAGAGCACGGCAATACCTCTGCGGCTTCCGTACCTCTGGCGCTGGATACGGGAATCCGGGACGGGCGCATCAAGCCCGGGCAGCTGCTGCTCCTGGAGGCTTTTGGAGGAGGCTTCACCTGGGGTTCGGCGCTGTTGCGCCTGTAGGCCCGGAGCATGCTCATCCGCGCCTGCCTGACCGGCATCCTGCTCGCTTGCGTGGCAGTCAGCGCGGATGCCGAAGTCTTCGAACTGGCGCCCGGCCAGGACCTGATCGGCGAGCCGGGAATGACCACGTCCCATCATGAGGATACGCTGCCGGATATCGCGCGGCTTCACCATCTGGGGTTTGACGAGATCGCAGCTGCCAACCCCGGGGTCGATATCTGGCTGCCTGGAGAAGGCACGCGAATCGTGCTGCCCACACAGCACCTTCTCCCCAATGTGCCTCGCACCGGCGTCGTGGTGAATCTGGGGGACGGGCGCCTGTATTACTTCCGCAAGGATGCCGCAGGCCGGCCGCTCGTGGAGACCTATCCGGTCAGTGTGGGTCAGGTGGGCCGAACCATGCCTCTTGGTCTGACGCGCATCGTGGCCAAGCAGAAAAAGCCCACCTGGTATCCGCCCAAGTCCATCCGCGACCGGCATCTGAAGGAGGGCGATGCCCTTCCACCCTTCATACCGCCGGGACCGGACAACCCCCTGGGAGAATATGCGCTGCGTCTCGGCATCCCGAGCGGCGCCTATCTGATCCACGGCACCAACAGGCCGGTCAGTGTGGGTTTGCAGATCACCAATGGCTGCATCCGCCTCTACCCCGAGGACATCGAAAACCTGTTCCGCCAGATTCCGGTCGGCACCCAGGTCCGTGTGATCAATCAACGGATCAAGACGGGATGGGGGCCGGACGGTGCCCTGTATCTTGAAGTCCATCAGCCGCTCGAGGGCACCGACCCGAAGGACGTCGAGGACCTGACCGCTGTCACCAAGTCCGTCGTGGCAGCAACCTCGGAACGACACGTGATCATCGACTGGGATGCGGCGGAGAAGGTGTTCAGCGAACAGCGCGGCGAGGCGGTGCGCATATCCGTCGACCGGTGGGTGGAACCCGCGGCGCCGTCACGTTCCCGCCAGCGCGCGGACCGGCAGTAAAAAAAACGCCGCGCAGGTGCGCGGCGTATCAAGTCAAGCCTTCTGGCTCGAACGCAGTCTTACTTGGATACGGACTTCTTGAAGACGCGGTCGATCTTCTCGTTGATGGCATCGATTGCCGACTGATGGGACTGCGCGAGTGACAGAGCCTGGTTGGCGGTGCTCTGAGCGCCGGCGGCAGCCTGCGAAGCGGAAGCGGCAGCGCTGTTGGCAGCGGCAGCGTCACTGGAAGCCTTCGACGTGTCGCCCGTCAGTTTGCTGACCTGGGACTTAAGATCGTCGATCTGCTGCTGGATGGGCTTCAGATCCTGGCATCCGGCCAGTGCGACGAAGCAAGCTGCGGCCGCCGTAATCTTAAGAGTGGAAGCAAGTTTCATAGAATACCCCTGGGGTTGTTGCAGATTATTGAAGACCTAAAACGTAATGCTCCGCGGAGACCGTATCCTTGCCGACAAGGGGCGTTGTCCGCGTCGCAGCACGACTGTACATAAAGCCAAAACTGCGACGGAATTGCAACACGAATGCGCGTATCTGTCGGTCGTTGGCGACATGGGATGATACCCGAGTGCAGCGACGCTGCAATCAGTCTTTGTCCGACAGTTGTGCGCGAATGATCCTGAAAATGCGTGCCTGTTGTGCGAACGACACAGGATTTGCCTTTCTGGTGCGGCCAGTCTAACGTAACTGCGCGGGCCACCGCGCAAGACAAGATAATCATGGGGAACATGGGTGCTTGAGGAGATTTTCATGAACAGCATGAGTGCTGCTGCACGGATGTATCGCAACTGCCACAAACACGGCACGTTTTTCGCGCTGGTATCGCTGGGCGTCGGCGGGATCTGGTCCACGTCCGCCCTGGCGGCTGATGAGCCGGCGGCTGGCGTTCTTCAGGAAGTGGTGGTCACCGCAACCCGTCGCGAGGAATCGCTGAGCAAGGTTCCGATCAGCGTCAGCGCGTTCACCCAGGAAAGCATCGATATCCGTGGCATCAAGGATTTCCAGGATGTGGCCAGGTTTACCCCTGGCGTGAACATCGACAACACCGGCACCAACAACATCTCGATCCGGGGCATTACCTCGACCGCCGGTGCAGGCACCACGGGTATCTACATCGACGACACGCCCATCCAGATGCGTGCACTGGCATTCAACCCGGATGATGCGCTGCCAAAGACCTTTGATGTGGAGCGGGTCGAAGTCTTGCGTGGGCCACAGGGCACCTTGTTCGGTGCGGGTTCCGAAGGCGGCACGGTCCGCTACATCACGACCCAGCCCAGCCTGACGAAATCCAGCATTTACAGCCGCAGCGAGATCTCCTACACGCAGGGCGGGGCGCCGAGCTATGAAGTGGGTGTCGCGGGGGGTGCGCCGCTGGTCGATGGAAAACTCGGAGTGCGTGCCACGGTCTGGTACAGGCGGGACGGAGGCTGGATCGACCACCTCGATCCGACCACCCTGTCGACCCTCGAGCACAATGCGAACCACACCCGGACGGCCATGGTCCGGCTTGCGGCGATCTGGGCGCCCACCGATGCGCTGACCATCACGCCCAGCGTGTATTACCAGAACCTCAAGCGCAATGCGGGGCCTGATTACTGGCCGATTCTTTCCGATCCGGGGAGTCACTCCTACCGGAATGCCGATCCGTCACCCGTGGCCGATCCCATTGACCGGTTCGTGTTGCCTGCGCTGAAGATCGAGGCAGACTTCGGCCCTGTCCGTTTCATCTCGAATACCTCGTACTATGACCGGCACAACGTGACCGGATACGACGGTACCCTGTACAACCTGGGCTTCTTCCAGACCATGCTGGACCCGACGGTGGCGCCGCTCCCTTTGCTCGATGGGAGCGGGCTGCACCTGCCGCCTGGTCTGACCGATTACCGCGCGCCGGCGTCGGTGCGCAACGACCAGAAAAACTTCGTGCAGGAGTTCCGGCTGCAATCGAATGACCCCGATGCCCGCCTGGTCTGGACGGCGGGACTGTTCTTCAGCACCGCCAAGCAGACCTATGTCGAGCAGATCTCCGGAGTGCACGACGAGGCTTTCTTCCAGCAGCTGGCGGGATCCTCGGTCGGGGACTTTTTTGCCTACTGCCCGAGCTATGCGCCTGACGGGGTGACCTGCAATACGGACTGGGTACCGGTCCCGCTGCTGGCCAATGGCGATGACTACATCCTGGAAACCCATGCCAAGGATGAGCAGATCGCGGCTTACGGCGAGGCGACCTACAACATCACGGATGCCTTCAAGGCAACCGTCGGCGCGCGTTTCTCGCGCTCCAAATTCACCAACGACAGCTACACGGCGGGTCCCCAGCTGTTCCTTTCACCGCAGACCGTGTCGACCAGCGCGAGCGAGAATGCGTTCACACCCAAGGTGTCCCTGGCCTACCAGATGGATCCGCGCAACATGTTCTACTTCACCTATTCCAAGGGCTTTCGCCCGGGTGGAGCCAACAACCCCGTACCCCAGGCAGCCTGCGCGGAGGATTTTGCCAACTTCCATATCTCCAGTTCGCCGGCAACATTCAATTCCGATACGGTGCAGAGTTTCGAACTGGGCGCCAAGAACAACATCGCCAACCGGGTCCGGCTGGCGAGCAGCGTCTACTACATCAAGTGGAACAACATCCAGCAGACCGTGATTCCGCCAATCTGCCAGATCAGCTGGATCAGCAACCTGGGCAAGGCTGAGGCCAAGGGCGTGGACGTGCAGGCGGATGTGTCGCTGACCGACGCAATCACGCTGGAGATCGCTGCCGGATACACCGATGCCCGCTACACGCAGGATTCCCGGCTGTCGTCGGTCGTGGCTCCGGTGGTCGCGAAGGGTGATGCGATCATGGGGCAAAGTGGCCAGCCTGCCTCTCCTGTCACCGCCTCGGTGGGGGCCGAATACCGCTTCCGCCTGGTCGAGCGTGACGCTTTCCTGCGCCTGGACTACCAGTACCAGGGGCGGGCGAGGTGGCCGGGCGCATCCCAGGACCCGGACACGCTGCAATACGATTCGGCCAACTTCGTGCTCTCCGACACGAACTTCTTCACCTTGCGTGGAGGCGTCACGCTGGGCGAATGGCAGGTCGCCGCCTTTGTCGACAACCTGACCGACGCGAGGATGCTGACGAACTACAATTACTCCATCGACCCGGGCACGGGTGCCAGCCGGCTGCAGCGGGCTCAGACCTTCCGGCCGCGGACCTTCGGCCTGACCTTCACTTACCGCCACTGACACCGGCAAGCCGGCGGATGCGATGTCACACGAGACATCGCGTCCGCTTGCGCCCTGCGGCCATCTGTATATAATGCCAGCTACTGGCTTTTCGTACAGGTACCGAGATGTCCGACCTGACCCCACGGCAGACCCAGATACTGCGGCTGATCCAGGATTCGATCCATGACAGCGGCATGCCGCCAACCCGGGCGGAAATAGCGCGTACCCTGGGGTTCCGTTCGCCCAATGCGGCGGAAGAGCATCTGCGTGCCCTGCAGCGCAAGGGCGTCATCGATCTGATCCCGGGCGCTTCGCGGGGCATCCAGCTCAAGGACACGCTGCGGGAACAGCTCGGCCTGCCGCTGATCGGCCGTGTCGCCGCCGGCCGGCCGATCCTTGCAGAAGAGCACATCGAATCCCGCTACCAGATCGATCCTTCCCTGTTCCAGCCACGGCCGCATTACCTGCTGAAGGTGCAGGGCATGAGCATGCGCGATGCAGGCATCCTCGATGGCGATCTGGTTGCTGTGCATCGAACGGCGGAAGTCCGGAACCGGCAAATCGTGGTTGCAAGGCTCGAGAATGAAGTGACGGTAAAGCGTTACCGTCAGGAGGGCCCCATCGTCTGGCTGATGCCCGAGAACGCGGAATTCGAACCCATCCGGGTGGACCTGAAGGCCCAGCCCATGATCATCGAAGGTGTCGTGGTCGGTGTGGTGCGGCGGGGTCGTCAGATCGAGTCTGCCTGATCTCCAGCGTGGCCGGCGGCATGCCCGCCGGAACCTCGCCGCCGACCCGCGGAACTCAGTGAGCGCGTGAGCCCTTGCGTGCGGGCTGCTTCTCGACGGTCTCTTCGGACCCGTCATTGCCTATATCGTAGTCCTCAAAGTCGCTGAGCAACTCTGCTGTGCGCTTTTCCTCCATGACGCGTTCCAGGCGTCGCCAGTGAGGTTCCTGACCCTTTGCCGCGCGCCGACGCTGCTTTTCGACATCCCGGATCAGATGATCCAGATCCGCAACATCCTCCTGGACGGCGGATTCATCGTCGTCATCCTCGTCGAATTCGTCTGCGTCGGACTTCTCGCTCATGAGTCAGCCACAATTGCCACGCTGCGGTTGTTTATAGCGCCGCGTTATAAACGATAGGCCGGCGCGAACGCAATAGGCATTCGTCACGCTTTGTGCGTGTGATCAACGCACGAGGTCGTTGAGCTGGAAGATCGGCAGCAACAGGGCGATGACCATGAACATCACCAGGGCGCCCATGAACACGATCATCATCGGGCCGAGCAGATTGGTCACGGTTGCGAGCAGCCCATCCATTTCGCGCTCCTGGTTGGATGCAGCCCGTTCCAGCATGCTCTCCAGTTCGCCGCTGCTCTCTCCGCTGGAGATCAGATGGATCATCATCGGGGGGAAAAGCCGGCGTGCCGCCAGCGATCGGCCGATCGCCGCGCCCTCGCGCACCCTGAGCGCCGCATCAGCGACGGCCTGCTTCATGGGCTGGTTGGTCACGACGTCCGCGGAAATGCGCAGGGCATCGAGAACCGGTACGGCGCTGGCCGTCAGGATGCTCAGGGTGCGGGCAAATCGGGCGGTGTTCAGCCCGCGGATCACCTTGCCCACCAGCGGCACACGCAACATCAGCGAGTCGAATTTCATCCGCGCCGCAGGCGCTTTCAGCCATCGCAGGAACAGCCACACACCCGCAGCGATCAGGGCCAGCCCGTAGAACCAGTAGTGGCGAAGGACAGCGCTGCTGCCGATCAGGATGCGGGTTGCCAGGGGCAGTTCCTGCTTGCCGGCCTCGAATACGGCCACGACCTGCGGTACCACGTAGGCGAGCAGGAATGACACGATGGCCACGGACAGGACCACCAGCACGATCGGATACACCAGTGCATTGGCAACCTGCTGCTTGAGCCCGGCTCGTGATTCGGTGTAGTCGGCCAGTCTTTCAAGCACGTCGTCCAGGCGGCCGGATTGCTCGCCCGCCGCGATGGTGGCGCGATAGATTTCCGGGAATGCACGTGGAAAATCCTTCAGCCCATCGGCCAGCGGATGACCCTCCACGACTTTTCCACGCACGCCGAGGATGATGCTCTTGATCCGCGGCTTTTCGGTCTGTTCAGCCACCGCCTGCAGGGTTTCCTCGAGCGGCAATCCGGAACGCAGGAGAGTGGCGAGCTGTCGCGTGACCATGGCCAGATCCAGTGCGGACACGCCCCGCCTGAACGGTACCCGGGAGCGGCCCCGGGCACTTTCCTTCTCGGCTACCTCGCGCACATCCACGGGCAGGAGCTGCCGCTCACGCAGAAGCTGCCTGACGTGCTTGGGTGTGTCGCCCTCGATCAGCCCCTTGCGTTCATGGCCGCCGGCATCCAGTGCGGTGTATTCGAATGCACCCATGAGCGGATGCTAATCCTCGCGGGTTACGCGCAACAGTTCCTCGAGCGTGGTCTCACCCTCCAGCACCCTGGTGCGGCCGTCATCACGGATGCTGGGGCTCGCGGTGCGTGCGTAGCGCTCCAGTTCCTGTTCGGATGAGCCGTCGTGGATCATGGTGCGCATGTGATCATCCACGGCGATCAGCTCGTAGATCCCCGACCGGCCGCGGTATCCGCTGCCCGGTTCGGAACTTGGACGGTACAAGGTCACCGGCGGCTCGGTGGCGCCCAGGTTCAGGAGCCGGCGTTCATATTCACCCGCAGTGAAGGCCTGCTTGGTATCCGGGTTGAGCACCCGGACCAGGCGTTGGGCCAGCACGCCGATGAGGCTCGAGGACAGCAGGAAGGGTTCGATGCCCATGTCGCGCAGGCGGGTCACCGCTCCCACGGCCGTGTTCGTGTGCAGGGTGGACAGCACCAGATGCCCGGTCAGGCTGGCCTGTACGGCGATCTGGGCGGTCTCCAGGTCGCGGATCTCACCGACCATCACCACGTCGGGGTCCTGGCGCAGGATGGCACGCAGCCCCCGGGCAAAAGTCATCTCGACCTTGGTGTTGACCTGCGTCTGGCCGATGCCATCGATGTAATACTCGATCGGATCCTCGACCGTCATGATGTTGCGGGTATTGTCGTTGATGCGTTCCAGGGCCGCATACAGCGTGGTGGTCTTGCCCGAACCGGTGGGGCCCGTGACCAGGATGATGCCGTGAGGCTTGTGGATGAGTTCGTCCATGGTGTCCCGGGTGCGCGGGTCCATGCCCAGTGCTCCCAGGTCGAGGCGCCCCGCCTGCTTGTCGAGCAGACGAAGTACCACGCGCTCGCCATGTCCCGAGGGCAGGGTGGAGACGCGCACATCCACGGCGCGACCCGCGATGCGCAAGGATATGCGGCCGTCCTGGGGCAGGCGGCGTTCGGCAATGTCCAGCTTCGACATGACCTTGATGCGCGACACCACCAGTGGCGATACGGCCCGCTTGGTCTGCAATACCTCCCGCAGCACGCCGTCGACCCGGAAACGGATCACCAGCCGGTTCTCGTACGGCTCGATGTGGATATCCGAGGCGTTTTCCTTGACGGCCTGCGTGAGCAGCGCATTGATGAGACGGATGATCGGCGCCTCGTCATCGCTCTCCAGCAGGTCGGAAGTCTCCGGAATGCCCTCGGCGAGGTGAGCCAGATCGGTGTTGTCGTCCAGCCCCTCCAGCATCTGCATGGCCATGCCAGAGCCGGCCTCATAGGCCTGCCTCAGCATCTCGTCGAACTCTTCGGGCTGTACACGCGTGATTTTCAGCGGCAGACCCGTGAACCGACGGACCTCGGCGAGGCTTTGGGGATCCGTGCCGATCCGGCAGACCACATCGGCCTGGCCATCGCCGGTGCCACGCACCAGTACTCCATGGCGTTTGGCAAAGGGAAAGGAGAGCTTTCGTTCTCCCGGGTCCTCCAGCGCGGCGTTCACGGCTGCTTGCTCGGCTCGAAGTCCTTTGGCCCCGCAGCCGGAGCTCCTGTGGGCCCGGTGCCGGGTTTCGCGGGTGCGGCCGCATCCGGTACAGCGCCCGGCGGCGGATTGCCCGGTGGCGTGGCCACGGGCCCTGCAGGCGGTGGGAGGTTTGCAGGCGGCGGCGGCAGCTGGGGCAGTACTGGCTGACGTTCGCCCGGGAGCAGGGTGATGCCGCTGCCCTGATCATGTTGCTGGCCACGGATATAGTTGTATTTCGCGCCCGTCGCGATGGCGGTCTCGGTCCCGTCACGCAGGATCTTCGGGCGGATGAACACCATCAGATTCTTCTTCTGACGGGAACCGCTCCGGGTCTTGAACAGTTCTCCGAGCAGCGGTATGCGGCCCAGGAAGGGCACCCGGGCCTGGGCTTCGGTCACGGTGTCCGAAATCAGCCCGCCCAGCACCACGATGCCGCCGTCCTCGATGAGTACGGTGGTCTTGATGGAGCGCTTGTTGGTGGAGATGTCGGCAGAGTTCGGCAGCTTGACCCCGGGGGCCGAGTCCTCCTGCTCGATCTTGAGCATGACCGTGTCGCCCTGGTTGATCTGTGGGGTCACCTTGAGGATCGTGCCCAGTTCCTGGCGCTGGATGGTCTGGAAGGGATTGACGCTGTTGGTGGCCCCGCCGGTGGTGCTGGCGTACGAACCGGTGATCAGCGGTACATCCGTGGTGACCTTGACCTCGGCCTCCTGGTTGTCCATGGTCAGGATCGAGGGCGTGGAGATGATGTTGCTCGAGCCGTCGGTGCGAAGCGCCTGCAGGATGGCGGCGAAATTGACGCCACTGCCCTTGTTGTAACGACCCACGGCCAGGGTCGCGCCGATGCCCAGTGCGCCGCTGCTGATCGCCGTGGCGGAGCCGCTGGCTGCCGCGCCGATCAGATCGACGATGCTTGCGCTGCCGCTGCTGGGCAGGTTGGATACGGCACCCGGAATCGCATTGTTCCCCTGACCATATACCGCCCACTGGACACCGAGGTTCGAGGCCTTGTTGGCATCCACCTCGACGATGATGGCCTCGACTTCGACCTGCAACCGGCGGATGTCGAGTTTGTCGACGACCGACATCAGGGACTTCATGATCTTCGGCGGAGCCGTGATGATCAGTGCGTTGGTGGCAGGATCAGCCCAGATGGTGGCGCTGGAATCCAGGTTCGACGCACCTGCCGCCGCACTGGTTCCACCGGCCTGTGCCTTGGCCGTGGCGGTGGCCTGACCCTTGAGCTTCTCGGCAATCTTCTCCGCATCGGCATAGCGCAGGTAGCGCACCTGGGTATCGCCGCCCGATTCCAGAGGCGTGTCCAGATTGACGATCAGGGCCTTCAGGCGCAGACGCTGGGCCTTCTCCCCGCTGATCAGGATGCTGTTGGTCCGTTCGTCGGCCACCATCTTGACGGCTGCGCCGCCACCTTCGGCTCCTTGCGCCTGATACAGCTGGTTGACGATGCGCACCAGTTCATTGGCGGTGGCGTTCTGCAGCATCACGACATCTACGGGATCATCGCCCGCTTCGTCCATGCGCCGGATGATCCGCATGATGCGATTCACGTTGTTCGCGCGGTCCGAGATGATCAGCATGTTGCCGCCCGGATACGCCGCCAGGTGTCCATACTGTGGGATCAGGGGTCGCAGCAAGGGCACCAGCTGGGCGGCATTCACATTCTTCACGGTGATGATCTGGGTCACGAGTTCATCGGACGTGGCGCTCAGGTGGCTGGGCAGATCGGATGAGGGCATCTGCCGGGCATCGGTGCTCGGGACGATCTTGATGACGTTCCCCGTGGGTACCGCGACATAGCCATAGACCTGGAGTACCGATAGAAAGGCCTGGTAGAAAGCCTGCGGGGACATCGGCGTCGATGACAGCATGGTCACCTTCGCGTTGACTCTCGGGTCGATGATGAAATTCCTGCCCGTGACCTCGCTCACCGCCTGGATGATCTGCCCCAGATCCGCATCCTTGTAGTTCGGCGTGATCGTGGCCTGTTCCTGCGCCAGTACGGAAGGGGTGAGGAAGTTCAGCGCGAGCATCGCGCACACGGCCAAGGCCGCGGGTATGCGCGAATGGAAAAATCGGGGATGAGTCGTCTTGTGCATGCAATGGCTCATGGTTTGGCGTTGCCGGGGCTGTCCGCGGCTAATCGGTGTTGGTGTCCTCGTTGCCCGGCGCCGGTGTCGGCGCGGGAGGGGGTGACTGCCCGGCGGATGCATTTCCGGTCGAATCGGAGCTGCCCTCGAGATTCAGCTCCTGGCTTGCCTGTTGCGCCACGCTCACCAGGTTCAGGGTGATGTCCTGCCGCTGTCCCGCACGATCGATGGTCACGGTCGCATGATCCGAGTTCTGGATGGTATTGAGCACTTCCTGGCTGTGTTGCGGATCATCCAGCGGAGTCCCGTTGATGGCCGTGACCAGGTCTCCGGGCTTCAAGCCCAGTTTGGAAAAGATGATCCTGTTCCGGCCTGGATAGGCGCGAAACCCCCGCAACTTGCCGGCGCGATTGTCGTAGGACGGTACGGTGCGCATGATTTCATTGAGAAAGCCGGGCTCCTGCTGCACTCGGCGTCGCAGGTTCTCGGCCACGGTCGTGACGCGGGAGTTGGGTCCGAATACGCCCGTGGCCTTGGGTGCTGCCACGGTGTGGCCATCCAGGGTGCGGGGCAGTGTCAGGCTTTCGAGGGTGCCTCCCCGGTCGAGCAGGACGCGATCCATGTACACCGAGTGCAACCGGGCACCGCCGCCCACTGCATCACCCACCGAGTACACCCTGGAGGGGCCGCCATCGCTGATGATGGCTATGCCATGCCGGGGATCCTGGGTGGCGATGGTACCGGCCAGGACCAGGTTGGAGGTTGAAGCCGGTGCATCGCCCGGATTTGCCGGGCTGTCCCCGGCGGCCGCGATGCCAAACAGGTGTCCCGAGAGGATGGGTGTCAGGTCGAGTGCCGGCAGCGCGCCAGCTGGCTTGCGCTGCTGCCCGGATGTGCCCGAAATCTCCTGCAGAGGAGTTCCGCCGAGAAAGCCCAATACGATCCGTGCAAGTTCCACTGCAATGAGTGCTGCCAGTACCAGGGAGACGAGCCATGGGCCCTGCGCCCAGGCTCTTGTGATCACCGATTGGAACCCGGATTCAGGCATGCTTGTACATCGTGCTTGATGGCAGCGGGGAACGAAAGCTTGTCGGCATTTGCCCACGTCGGGGAAATGGTCGCCCCGGCATGATACGGGTTTGACCCTCGATCACTCAAGCATTTGTTTTTGCTTGTTAAAGTGGAGTGACACCAATTGGCGACAGTCGAGGGCGGGTGCCAGGTTGCGGGTCTGGTTCTTGTAAAGTTGCAGGTGGCGCCCTATAAAAGGGATGCATGAGCGAAACCAAGCGCGGTCATGAGGGCACCGGGCTGGTAGTCGAGGAGTCGACGCCCCGCCTGAAGCGCCCGCCCCTGTATCAGGTTCTGCTGATCAACGATGACTACACGCCCATGGAATTCGTGGTGGACATCCTGCAGCGGTTTTTCTCCATGGACCGTACCAATGCCACCCGGGTCATGCTCGAGGTTCACATGAAGGGCAGGGGAGTCTGCGGAGTGTTCACTTATGAAATCGCCGAAACCAAGGTGGCTCACGTGCTGGAATTTGCCCGCCAGCACCAGCATCCCCTGATGGCGACCCTGGAAGAGGCCTGAACGTGCTGAGTCAAGAACTGGAATATTGCCTGAACGATGCCTTCCAGAGCGCCCGCGACGCGCGACACGAGTTCATGACCGTGGAGCACCTGCTGCTCGCCATCGCTGAAACGCCCCGGGTGCGCGAAATCCTCAAGGCTTGCGGAGGCGACACTGCCAAGCTCAAGGTCGAACTCAAGCAGTTCATCGAGCAGACCACACCCCGGCTGCCGGCGGGGGAGGATCGTGACGTACAACCCACGCTGGGCTTTCAGCGGGTGCTGCAACGTGCGGTTTTTCATGTCCAGTCCAGCGGCAAGAAGGAAGTGACGGTCGCCAATGTGCTGGTGGCGATTTTCAGCGAGAAGCAGTCGCATGCCGCGTACCTGCTGAGCATGCAGGATCTTTCGCGGCTGGATGTGGTCAACTACATCGCGCACGGCCTGTCCAAGGCGAGTGGTGAAGAAAGATCCGAACGTGAAGAGGGCGCCTCACCGCCGGAGGCGGAACGGGACGGAGAGGGCGGCGGGTCGGCGCTCGAGCGCTATGCCACCAATCTCAATGAATCAGCCCGTCAGGGCAAGATCGACCCGCTCATCGGACGCAAGCTCGAGGTCGAGCGCACCATCGAGATCCTGTGTCGCAGGCGCAAGAACAACCCGCTGTATGTCGGTGAGGCCGGCGTCGGCAAGACGGCGATCGCCGAGGGTCTGGCACGCATGATCGTGCAGGGCGAGGTGCCGGATGTTCTGGCCGATGCCACGTTGTTTGCGCTGGACATGGGCTCACTGGTTGCAGGGACCAAATACCGTGGCGACTTCGAGAAACGCCTGAAGGCCGTGCTTTCGGAGCTGAAGAAACTTCCCGGTGCGATCATGTTCATCGACGAGATTCACACCGTGATCGGCGCAGGCGCCGCTTCGGGTGGAGTCATGGACGCGTCCAACCTGATCAAACCTGCGCTTGCCAATGGCGAGCTGCGCTGCATCGGGTCCACCACCTACAGCGAGTACCGCGGTATCTTCGAGAAGGACCATGCGCTGGCGCGGCGTTTCCAGAAGATCGACGTGGTCGAACCCTCGATCAGCGATACGGTCGAGATCCTGCGGGGGCTGAAATCCCGATTCGAGGAGCATCACGGCATACGCTATGAGGACGAGGCCCTGCGCGCAGCGGCCGAGCTTGCGGCCCGGCACATCAACGACCGGCACATGCCGGACAAGGCGATCGACGTGGTCGACGAAGCTGGTGCCAATCTGCGTCTGAAGCCGCCTGGCCAGCGCGAGCCTGCGGTGACCGTTGCTCACATCGAAAACGTGGTGGCGCGCATCGCGCGCATACCGCCCAAGACGGTCTCCACCTCCGACCGTGACGTGCTCAGGAATCTGGAGCGCAACCTGAAGCTGACCATCTTCGGCCAGGATCGGGCCATCGAGGCCCTGGCGGCTTCGATCAAGATGTCGCGTTCGGGTCTGGGAGACCAGCGCAAGCCGGTGGGCTCATTCCTGTTCGCGGGGCCCACCGGTGTGGGCAAGACCGAGGTGACCCGGCAGCTGGCCATCGCCATGGGCGTGGAGTTCGTGCGTTTCGACATGTCCGAGTACATGGAGCGGCATACGGTCTCCCGGCTGATCGGCGCTCCGCCGGGCTATGTGGGGTTCGATCAGGGTGGGCTACTGACCGAGGCCATCTCCAAGCACCCCCATTGCGTCCTGTTGCTCGATGAGATCGAAAAGGCGCATCAGGACGTGTTCAATCTGCTGCTGCAGGTCATGGACCATGGCACGCTGACCGACAACAATGGCCGGAAAGCGGATTTCCGCCACGTGATCCTGGTCATGACCACCAACGAAGGTGCGCGCGAACTGAACCGGCCCAGTGTGGGTTTCCTGCCGGCCGACAACAGCAGCGACGGGATGGAGGCCATCCGCCGGCTGTTCTCACCCGAGTTCCGTAACCGGCTCGATGCCATCATCCAGTTTGCACCGCTGGATCCTGCCACCATCGAGCGCGTCGTGGACAAGCTGCTGGTCGAAGCCGAGGCACAGCTGGAGCAGAAGCGGGTTTCGCTGAATGTGGACGAGAGCGCCCGCGCCTGGATCGCGCGTCGCGGCTACGATCCGAAGATGGGCGCCCGTCCCATGGCGCGCATCATCCAGGAGCATATCAAGCGCCCGCTGGCCGAGGAGTTGCTCTTCGGCAAACTGGTCAACGGGGGTCAGGTCGAAGTCAGCGTGAGCAGTGACGGAGAAAAACTGGAACTCGTCACGCACGCGCCGGTCGACATGCCACCATTGCTTTCACCCGCCTCACAACAGTGAGAGGACCGGTGCCTACCGGCCGCGATAGATGATGCGTCCCTTGCTCAGGTCGTACGGCGTCATTTCCACCGTAACCTGATCGCCCGTGAGGATCCGGATGTAGTTCTTGCGCATCTTTCCCGAAATGTGCGCGGTGACGACATGCCCGGTCTTCAATTTGACCCGGAAGGTGGTATTGGGCAGGGTCTCGATGACCTCACCCTCGAACTGGATTGCCTCTTCTTTCGACATGCTGTCTTGTGGTTCCTGCGCAACTGGCGGCATTGTGCATAAACGCAGTGCTTTATGCAATTTGAGTCCATGCCCCGGGCGTCATTTTCACCCAGCGTTGCAGCAGTTGCTGGAACTCACTGCGTCTGATTTCACGGGCACCGAGGCTGTGCAGGTGCGCACTGGCAATCTGGCAGTCGATGATCTGTATTCCGCGTGCAGCGCATTGCCCCACCAGTTGTGCCAGTGCGACTTTGGACGCGTCTGGCTGTCGGCTGAACATCGATTCGCCAAAGAAGACACCACCCATGTGGATGCCATAGAGTCCGCCGGCCAGCTGGTCTCCATGCCAGGCTTCCACCGAATGAGCGAACCCCGCAAGATGCAGGCGCTCATAGGCACTGATCATCGCAGGGTTGAGCCAGGTGCCCGCCTGGGTCGCACGTGGTTCGGCACATGCACGGATCACGGACGGGAAATTCCGGTCGAGTTCGATCCGGAACACATTCCTGCGGACAGTGCGGGCCAGGCTCCGTGAGCAGCGGAACTCCGAAGGGAACAGCACCATGCGGGGGTCCGGCGACCACCACAGTACAGGCTGTTGTTGCGAGTACCAGGGAAAGATGCCCCGCCGGTAGGCCTCCAGCAGTCGTGGCAGGGACAGGTCGCCGCCAGCTGCCAGGAGTCCGGCCGGTTCCTCGAGAGCAAGGGCCACATCCGGAAATGCATCCGGGGGGTCGTTTCCGCTCAGCCAGGTCAGGCGCCGCATCCGCTCGTCATTCGGGCAGCGCCAGGGCGCCGCCGGGCAATGTTGCATCGTGGCGATAGGGGAGGTGTTCGTTCACACCCTGCACGTAGTCTTCGACGGCACGCGCTTCCTGTGCTGCGAATTCCGAAATGGCGGCGGAAAATCCCCGATGAGCGATGAAGTGTGCCGACCCGGTCAGACTGGGTGCGAAACCACGCGGTACCTTGTGCTCGCCCTGGGTGCCAGGCTCGAAGCGCTCGAGCCCATGCCGGATGCAGTATTCGATGCCCTGATAGTAGCAGGTCTCGAAATGCAGGCTGTGATATTGACCGGCTGCGCCCCAGTATCGTCCGTACAGCGCCTGGTCATCCCGGAAAAAAATCGCCGCTGCCACGAGGTCGCCGCCCATGCGCGCCAGCGTCACGAGCATGTTCCGAGGCATGCAGCGCGCAATCCGCATCAGGCAGTCGAGGTTCAGGTAGGGTTCATGCCCGTGTCGATGGAAGGTGTCGGCGTAAAAGCCGTAGATGGTCTGCCAGGACACCGCATCGATGGCATCTGCCCACATCGTCTCGAAACGGATGCCTGCCTCGGCGACGCGCCGGCGTTCGCGCCGGACCTTCTTGCGTTTTTCCGCGGTGAATGTACCGAGGAACTCTTCGAAACTGGAGTAGCCGCGGTTGCGCCAATGGAACTGGCAGTCGTTGCGCAGCACGAGGCCGGCCTGCCCGAGTGCCCCAAGTTCGGCCGGCGTGGCAAACAGCACGTGCCAGGTTGAAAGCCCCAGCGCCTTCACCAGATCCAGCGCCGAGCGGATCAGGGCCGAGGTCAATTGACTGCGGCGCGAATCATCCGCGATGAGCAGCCGGGGCCCGGTGACCGGTGTGAAGGGCACGGCAGTCACGAGCTTGGGGTAGTACTGAAGGCCGCGATGGTGATAGGCGTTGGCCCAGGAGAAGTCGAACACGAATTCACCCCGGGAATGCGTCTTCACATACAGGGGCAGCGCTGCGACGGCCGTGCCATTTTCCCGAAGTAGAAGATGGCTGGGAGTCCAGCCCTGCCGGGGGGAAGCACAGCCGGATTCCTCCAGCGCCAGCAGGAATTCATGACGCACGAAAGGCTGCGCATTGCCAGCCACGGCATTCCACTGCGCGGCATCCACCTGCGCGATGCTTTCAAGATGCTGCGCGGTGAGGCTCGGTGTCGTGACGCTCAAGGTACTTGTCGGCATCCAGGGCCGCCATGCAACCGGTGCCCGCCGAGGTCACCGCCTGCCGATAGACATGATCCGCCACATCGCCTGCGGCGAACACACCGTCAATGCTGGTTGCGGTTGCATTGCCTGCGGTGCCGCTGCGGACCTGAATGTAGCCTCCCTGCATCGCAAGCTGGCCCGTAAACAGCCGGGTGTTCGGCTGATGGCCGACGGCAATGAACACTCCGTGGACGGCCAGATCCTTCGATTGACCAGCGGAGTCCCGAATCCTCACGCCCGTGACGCCCGCATCATCGCCCAGGATCTCCTGGACGGTGTGATTCCAGCAGAGGGTCACTTTTCCGGCGCGCGCGAGCGAGAACAGCCTGTCCTGCAGGATCTTCTCGGCCCGCAGCGTGTCGCGGCGGTGGATGAGCGTGACATGGGAAGCGATGTTGCCCAGGTACAGGGCCTCCTCGACCGCCGTGTTGCCTCCGCCGACGACAGCCACCGGCTTGCCCCGGTAGAAAAAACCATCGCAGGTGGCGCAGGCCGAGACCCCCTTGCCGCGGAACTGTTCCTCCGAGGGCAGTCCCAGGTACCGGGCGGAAGCCCCGGTGGCTATGATCAGGGCGTCACAGGAGTAGCTGCCCGTGTCCCCGTCCAGCAGGAACGGGCGTTGATTCAGATCAGCACGATTGATCTGATCGTTCACGATATTGGTATTGAACCTTTCGGCATGCTGGCGCATGCGCTCCATCAGGGCGGGGCCCTGCAGCCCTTCGACATCACCGGGCCAGTTGTCCACATCCGTCGTGGTCATCAGCTGGCCTCCCTGTTCCAGGCCTGTAATGAGCAGGGGCTTGCGATTGGCGCGCGCGGCGTATACGGCAGCACTGTAACCGGCCGGCCCGGATCCCAGGATGATGAGTCGGCTGTGACGGACTTCGGTCATGTATAATTTTTCCTTTGCAACCAAGCGGTGGCGCACTCATGGTAAGTAAATCCGCAGGTGCGCGAAAGGTATCTGCTTGATGGATTCCCAGGACAGCAAGAAGACCCGCCCGAAGGCGCGGATCTCAGGCACAGTCGCGCGCAGCCTGCGCGAGGGGACATTGTGGGTGCTGGGGGCGCTGGCACTGATCCTGCTGCTTGCCCTGATGTCATATCATGGACGGGACCCCGGCTTTGCCGATACCGGCGAGCATGGTGCCATGCGCAACTGGATCGGACCGATTGGCGCCTGGCTGGCCGGCTTCTTTTTCTTCCTGTTCGGCCGTCCGGCATTCCTGTTTCCCCTCATGCTGGGCTACGCGGGCTGGTTCGTCCACAAGGATGTCAGTCTGCCGGATGCGCGATCACGATGGAACGTGGCGCTTCGGGTCGGCGGATTCATCCTCACGCTGCTGACCAGCTGTGGTCTTGCCACCCTGCATTGGGATGGAAGTACATTTCCCAACAGTGCAGGTGGTGTCGTCGGGGAGATCACCGGTGCCGGCGTGGCCCAGGGGCTTTCCTTCCTGGGCGCGACGCTGTTGCTGCTGGGGCTGTGGCTGGCGGGCGTAGCGCTGTTCCTGGGCGTGTCATGGTTCCAGATCATGGATGCGCTGGGCGCCCATGCACTCAATGCCGTCGAGTGGCTGCAGGAGAAGCGGGCCCAGCGTCGTGAATTGTCGGCCGGGCAGTTGCGCAAGCAGGAGCGCCAGGGGCAGGTGCGTGCGGAACAGAAAAAGGCCGCCGTGCGTGCGCCTCCGCGCATCGAGCCGCCGGCACCTGTACCGGTCCGCAGCGAGCGGGTGGAGCGGGAGCGGCAGGTCCCGCTGTTCGATGCACCGAAATCCAGCGAATTGCCGGCGCTGTCCCTGCTCGACGAGCCCGGCCCGCGGGAGGTCACGTACTCCGAGGAGGCACTGGAGGCCATGTCGCGGCTGGTGGAGCTCAAGCTCCGGAATTTCGGCGTCGAAGTCGAAGTGGTCGCCGTGCAGCCGGGCCCCGTGGTCACGCGGTTCGAACTGCGTCCGGCTCCGGGTGTGAAGGTGAGCCAGATCAGCAACCTGTCCAAGGACCTGGCGCGCGAGCTGTCCGCCATCAGCGTGCGCGTGGTGGAAGTGATACCCGGAAAATCCGTCGTGGGTCTGGAGATCCCCAACGAGAAGCGCGAGATGGTCACGCTGGGCGAGATCATCAAGTCCAGGCCCTATGACGATGTGGCTTCGCCCCTGGCGCTGGCACTCGGCAAGGATATCGGTGGTGTGCCGGTGGTGGCGGATCTGGCCCGGATGCCGCACCTGCTCATCGCCGGAACGACGGGCTCGGGAAAATCGGTAGGCATCAATGCCATGGTGCTGAGCCTGGTCTACAAGGCAACACCTGAGCACGTGCGCATCATCATGATCGACCCGAAGATGCTGGAGCTGTCGGTCTACGAGGGCATCCCGCACCTGCTGGCGCCGGTCGTCACGGACATGAAGCATGCCGCCAACGCATTGCGCTGGTGCGTGGCCGAAATGGAGCGGCGCTACCAGCTCATGTCCCTGCTGGGCGTGCGCAACATCGGCGGCTTCAACCGGAAGGTGAAGGAAGCCATCGAGGCGGGAAAGCCGATCAAGGATCCCGTCCAGATGCAGAAATTCCAGCAGGGCGTGCCGGGTGTCGTGGTGGAGGACATTCCCGACCTGACCACCCTGCCTTTCGTGGTGGTGTTCATAGACGAACTCGCCGACCTGATGATGATCGTCGGGAAAAAGGTGGAGGAGCTGATCGCGCGCCTGGCGCAGAAAGCGCGCGCTTCCGGGATCCATCTGATCCTGGCGACCCAGCGGCCGTCGGTGGATGTGATCACCGGCCTGATCAAGGCGAACATTCCCTCACGCATCGCATTCCAGGTCTCGGCCAAGGTGGACTCCAGGACCATCCTCGACCAGAGCGGCGCGGAGTCGCTCCTGGGGCATGGCGACATGCTGTTCATCTCGCCGGGCTCGGCGGTACCGAACCGTGTTCATGGCGCATTCGTGTCGGACCAGGAAGTGCATCGGGTGGTTGCAGGCCTGAAGAAGGGCGCTGCACCGACCTACATCGAGGAGATCATCACGGGTCCGGCGTCACCGATTCCCGGCTTTCCGTCCGATGAGGGCGAGGATGGCGGGGAGGGCGGCGAATCCGATGGCGAGCAGGATCCGCTGTATGACGAGGCTGTGCGCATCGTGGTCGAGACGCGCAGGGCATCGATTTCCGGTGTGCAGCGCCGATTGAAGATCGGCTACAACCGCGCCGCGCGCCTGGTCGAGACCATGGAAGCCGCGGGCCTCGTGGGTCCACTGCAACCCAATGGCAGCCGGGAAATCCTGGCGCCCGCACCGGTACAGGATTGATGGCGCACCGAAGACCCGTGCGACTCGCCCTGGGGAGTCTGACCGCTGGCCTGTTCCTGCTGTCCGTGGCCCGTGCAGCTTCGCCTGCGGATGTGGTGGACAAGTACTTTGCGCGGTTGACGACCTGGTCGGCAGACTTCGAGCAGACGGTGACCGGCGAGGCGGGTTCCGCACCGCGCGTGGCATCGGGTCATCTGTACCTGAGCAAACCCGGCAAGTTCCGCTGGGATTACAAGACCCCGAATGAACAGCTCATCCTGGCGGATGGCCGGAAGCTGTGGTTCTACGACAAGGATCTTGCGCAGGTGAATGTGCGCGACATGGACGCGACCCTTGCCAGTACGCCGGCCGTGCTGCTGTCCTCGGGTGAGCCGGTCAGCCGGGAATTCAACATCACGGCGCTGCCCGACCGTGACGGATTGAACTGGTTCGAGCTGCGGCCGCGCCGCAAGAACAGCGATTTCCTCGCGGCCCGCATCGGCTTTGCGCATGGTGAACTGCGGCGCATGCAGCTTGCAGACAAGCTCAATCAGCTGACCGAACTCGATTTCAGTCATGCCGTGCGAAACCGCCCGCTGCCTGCTGATCTGTTCACGTTCACGCCTCCTCCAGGAGCCGACGTGATCGGCGCCGGGGCTGGTCCACCGTGAGAAGCGATCTGAAATTCCCGCGGCTATGGCTCGGTCTGGGCTGGACCCTGATTGCCTTCGTCGTGGTGAGTTGTCTGCTTCCGGCGCCGGTCATCGAGCCGGTGGCGGAACTCCTGTGGGACAAGGCCGAGCATGCGCTGGCCTTCTTCGGGATGACGCTGTGGTTCTGTGGATTGTACCGCCCTGCGCGCTGGCCAAGGCTGGCGCTGGCCTTCGTCGCACTGGGAATCCTGATCGAGCTCGCGCAGGGTGCTTTTACCACCACCCGGGCCATGGATGCGCGGGACGCTTTCGCCGATACAGTGGGTGTGGGAGCGGCCCTGTTGATTGCCTGGGCAGGGTTGAAGGAATGGCCGCACGTGGTCGAGCGGTTTCTGCCTGGCGCTGATCCGCGTGCATGAACGCAAGGGCCGGTTACCGACCGCTGGCTGACAGGCTGCGACCCACCACCATCGCCGAAGTCGCGGGACAGGTACACCTCGTGGGTGAGGCGGGCCCGTTGCGCCGGGCCATCGAGTCCGGCCGGCCGCATTCCATGATCCTGTGGGGTCCGCCGGGGACGGGCAAGACCACGCTGGCTCGGCTGTTCGCACAGGGTGTGAATGCGCGGTTTCTCACCCTGTCGGCGGTGAATTCCGGTGTGAAGGACATCCGCGCCGTGGTGGAGCAGGCACAGGCGGAGTGCTCATCCAAAGGCACGGTGCTGTTCCTGGACGAGGTCCATCGATTCAACAAGTCCCAGCAGGATACCTTCCTGCCCTATGTCGAGGACGGCACGCTGGTGTTCATCGGTGCGACTACAGAGAACCCCTCGTTCGAGGTCAACAATGCCCTGCTGTCCCGCGCGCGGGTGTATGTGCTCAAGCGCCTGGAGTCCGGCGACCTTTCACGACTGATCGATCGTGCGCTCGCCGACGAGGAACGGGGCCTGGGCGGTGCGCACCTGCGCCTGGACGAGGACGCCCGCGAGCTGCTGATAGGCGCGGCGGATGGTGATGCCAGGCGTCTGTTGAATCTGCTGGAGACGGCTGCTGATTTCGCCGCGGCTGATGGGCGGCTTTCGCTGGAGTCCATGCGAGGTGTCATTGGCAGTACCTACCTGCGCTTCGACAAGGGCGGCGAGCAGTTCTACGACCAGATCTCGGCGTTGCACAAGTCGGTGCGCGGCAACGATCCGGATGCGGCGCTTTACTGGCTGTGCCGGATGCTGGCCGGCGGCTGCGATCCACTGTATGTGGCACGCCGGGTATTGCGCATGGCGAGCGAGGACATCGGTAATGCCGATCCGCGGGCACTCACGCTGGCCCTCGAAGCCTGCCAGGTGTACGAGAGGCTGGGCAGCCCGGAAGGGGAGCTGGCCATCGCACAGGCCGTGGTGTTCATGGCCGTGGCAGCCAAGAGCAATGCCGTGTACGGCGCGTTCAATGCAGCCATGGCGGATGCGCGCGCTTCCGGGTCCCTCGAGGTGCCGCTGCATCTTCGCAATGCGCCCACCCGCCTGATGAAGGAACTCGGCTACGGGAAGGACTATCGCTACGCCCACGATGAACCGGATGCGCATGCGGCCGGTGAACGCTATTTTCCCGAAGGGCTGGCCGAAAGGCGGTATTACCATCCGGTTCCCCGTGGACTGGAGATCCGGATCGGCGAAGCGCTCGAGCAGCGTCGGGCCCGGGACCGTGAGGTGCGGGCGGGCAAGGCGGACTGAATCCGGGTCGATATTGGAGGCTGGCCACGCGATCCAGGTTTGCATTGCCGCGTGACGTTTGGGAGCATGCGCGCCTCAATATCCACCTTTCCGAGGCCTTTTCCGTGCTCGATGCCAAAGCCCTGCGCGCCGACCTGCCCAGTACAGCTGCCAATCTCGCGCGGCGCGGATTCAGTCTGGATGTCGAAGCTGTCCGGCAGATCGAGGAACGTCGCAAGAGTCTGCAAGTGGAAGCCGATCGCCTTCGTGCCCTGCGCAATGCAACGGCAAAATCGGTGGGTGCCGCCAAGGGCCGCGGCGAGGATGTATCGCAACTCCTGGCGCAGGGCGAGTCTCTGGGCTCGGAACTGGTGCAGGCGGAGAAGGCCCTGGTGGAATTGCAGGCCGAGCTCAACGCGTTGCAGCTGGGCCTGCCCAATCTGCTGCACGAGTCGGTGCCGGAGGGGCGTGATGAATCGGCCAATGTCGAACTGCGTCGCTGGGGCGAGCCGCGCCGGTTCGATTTTGCGCCGCTGGACCATGTTTCAGTGGGCGAACGACTGGGGCTGGACTTTGAAAGCGCCAGCCGGATCTCCGGCGCGCGTTTCGTGGTCATGGGCGGAGTCCTTGCGAGGCTCCATCGCGCGCTGATCCAGTTCATGCTCGACCTGCACACGCGCGAGCACGGCTATCGCGAGATGTATGTGCCATATCTCGTGAACGAGACCACGCTCACGGGCACAGGGCAGCTCCCGAAGTTCAAGCAGGACCTGTTCGCCATCGAAGGCGAGCAACATCTGTTCCTGATTCCCACCGCCGAAGTGCCGGTGACCAACCTCGTGCGCGACCGGATCCTGGCACCCGAGGATCTGCCGTTGAAGTTCACCGCGCATACGCCGTGCTTTCGTTCCGAGGCGGGGGCGCATGGCAAGGACACGCGCGGCATGATCCGCCAGCATCAGTTCGAGAAGGTTGAACTGGTGCACATCGTCCGGCCACAGGATTCCTATGCAGCGCTGGAAGATCTCACGAGCCACGCGGAGGCCGTGCTCAAGGCGCTGGAGTTGCCGTATCGGGTCATGGCCCTGTGTGCCGGCGATGTCGGCTTTGGCAGCGCGAAGACCTATGACCTCGAAGTCTGGTTGCCCAGCCAGAACCGCTACCGCGAGATCTCCTCATGCAGCAACTGCGAAGCGTTCCAGGCGCGGCGCATGCAGGCCCGATGGCGCAACCCGCAGACCGGCAAGCCCGAACCGGTGCACACCCTGAATGGCTCCGGTGTTGCCATCGGCCGGGCGCTGGTAGCCATCCTCGAGAATTGCCAGCAGACCGATGGGAGCGTTGCGGTGCCGGAAGTCCTCGTACCGTACATGGGCGGCGTGAAGGACCTGCGCCCTGCCTGAGTCGCGCACTGGCGCTGCCGTGCCATGCGATAATGTCCACGCCGGAGAGGTGGCGGAGCGGTTGAACGCACCGGTCTTGAAAACCGGCATCAGAGCAATCTGATCGTGGGTTCGAATCCCACCCTCTCCGCCAAATAAAATGGGCCTGTCTTTCAGGCCCATTTTATTTGGCGGGGTGCGGTGTGTGGACGAACCCACTGGGTTCGACAAAATTGCGGAGCGATTTTGGACGCCGGAGCGCCAGCGACGGCGGTCCGCAGCGAAGCGAAGGACGAGCAGCCGTCCCCGGCTGCGAGCAATCCCACCCTCTCCGCCAAATAAAATGGGCGCGTGGATCACGGCACAGGTCGCGGCTGGTCGCTTCACCCACGACAGCGAATTGATCCGTGACCTCATCCGCCGCGAGCCGGAGTGCGCCTCGCAGGTCGAGGCACTACGCCAAGCATGGATTGAAGGCGAGCGCAGCGGCGAACCGCAGTTGCCACAGACTGCGGCATTGCAGTGATCCGAATACAGCACGAGCGCATGCTCGTGTCACGGCAGTCGTGCGACAGGCATTGTCCGACAGACCTTACCGTCGCGACTCCCGGAAACCCAGCCAGGCCAGCACGACGCTGGACAATGCCGCGAGCCACAGCCCGGCACCGGCACTCACGCGGGTAATGGCGGCCGCGCCACGATTGAATACATCGTTCGCGAGCCGCACCAGGTCGGAGACGAGGGGAGTACTGCTTCCAGGATTGGCGAACAGGTCGCCTGGCATGCGCGCGTAAAGCAGTACCGCACTGAACAACATCAAGGCGAGCGGTGCGGACAGCACCATCGGGCCCAGGCGCTGCGACGGCAGTGAGCGGGCGAGGCAGGCCAACAGCAGGGTTGCGCAAACCAGCCCGAACACGATGGAACTGCCTGTGTGTCCCGAGTCCAGCCCCATGAGGACATGTGCGGGATCGAGGATGGCGGCAAGCATCTCGAAGAAACGCAGGGTGTGGCGCACCGGACCGATCTGTATGACCAGTGTGTCGAGCACGAACCAGCCCATGAAAATGCCGGCCACCGCGATCAGCGCCAGCGGATTTACGCGGCGTTCGGAGGAGCCCGGCTTTGGCTTGGTGTTTTCCACCATGTTACATTCTGCAGCATTTCGACCATCCTGATGATATCGGGCACCGCAGTGCTGATGGTGGCCTGTGCCACGGTGGACCGGAAATTCGGCGATGAGACTTGGTACCAGAAGACACGCGCCGCTACGGCCAAGGCAGTCGACGTGTCCACTGTGGCGACGGGCAAGGCGGTCGATGTGTCTGCCGCCGTGGCAGGCAAGGCGTACAAGCGCATGAAAAAATACTTGGCGGAGAAGGACTTGCTGGTGACATTTCATGATGCAGGTGAACATAGTGAGGACGCCGTCCTGGGCGTGTTGCGCAAGTCCGGCCTGATCGGCAGCCCTGACGGGCATGTACCCCCGGCCGCTGGCGGGAGGCCGGCGCGGCCCGCGCGGTCGGCGCCAATGCCCACCGGTTCCGTGCCGGAAAAGTATGCGGGAAGCCTGATCTGGCCCGTGGATGCCGGCATCTTCAGTTCCGAGTTTGGCCGCCGGCCCCGCGACAATCACAAGGGTATCGATATCGCGGCGGATGTGGGTGAACCGGTGCATGCGATCGCCAACGGTGAGGTGATCTATGCCGGTGACGGTTTGCGGGGCTACGGCAACGTCGTGATCCTGCGCCACGACCGGAACATGAGCTCGCTGTATGCGCATAACAGCGAGCTGAAGGTCAAGCAGGGCGAGCAGGTGACCCAAGGCATGGTGGTGTCGCTGCTCGGCAATACCGGGCGTTCCACGGGCCCGCATGTGCATTTCGAGGTTCGCGAAGGTGACGTGGCCCTGAATCCGCGCAGTGTCCTGCCCAGGCCCACCTTTGGCCAGGTGGCGGACTCCAGGCCGGGCACCGCCGGGCCAGTTCTGACAGCACGGTTCTCCAATCCGGATTGACATCCACTTAGACGGAAGCAATTGCATGCCCTTCACGCAGCCTTCTGCAGGTTCCGGGCTCACAGCCCGTTTCGCGCTCCTGGCCGGCATTCTGCTGGCGCCCGTCATTGCCTGTGCGGGAGTAACGGATCGCGCGAGGGGCAGTGCTCCGGAGCCGCGTGATGTCCCTTACCCCGGCATGCTGCTGGTCCATGTGGATGCGAGTGATACCGGCCAGGGCATATTCCGCGTGCACGAAACCATCCCGGTGCAGCCGGGTGAGCTGACCCTGCTTTTCCCTCAGTGGATCCCGGGAAATCACAAGCCCAGTGGCCCCATCGAATTGCTGGCGGGTCTGCGGATCAGTGCGGGTGGCACGCTACTGGCGTGGAAGCGGGATGAGTACGATGTCTATGCCTTCCGGGTGCGTGTGCCGCAAGGGTCGTCCGAAATCGAGGTGAACTTCCAGTTCCTGTCGGGCCGTGGAAAAGGTTCGGCCATCCAGATGACCGACAAGCTGCTGGATCTGAAATGGAACACCGTGTCGCTGTACCCGGCGGGTCACCATGCGCGGCAGATCATCGTACAGCCGCGCGTCACGTTCCCTGCCGGCTGGAAATTTGGTACAGCACTCGAGGAGGCTGCACGTGCGGGCGATACGGTGACCTTCAAGCCGGTCTCCTACGATACGCTGATCGATTCGCCCATCTATGCCGGCCGCAACATGAGAAGCGTGGATCTGGATCCGGGAGCGAAGCATCCGGTGACTCTGGACATGTTCGCGGACGCGCCCGAATGCCTGGAAATCACAGCTGGGGAACTGCAGGCGCACCGCAACCTCGTGACCCAGGCCCTCAAGCTCTTCGGCTCACGCCATTATGCGCATTATCACTTCCTCTTTTCGCTGTCCGATCAGCTGAGCCGCAACGGGATCGAGCACCAGCAGTCCACCGAGGTCGGGGCCGATCGAGATTATCTGACGAAGTGGGAGGACAGCGCGCCTGACAGGGCGTTGCTGGCCCATGAGTTCACCCATTCCTGGAATGGCAAGTTCCGCCGCCCGGCTGATCTGTGGACGCCCAACTTCAACGTGCCGATGGGAGACTCGCTCCTGTGGGTTTATGAGGGACAGACGGAGTACTGGGGCTTCGTGCTGACGGCACGGTCCGGTCTCTGGTCACCTGGGCAATTCCGCGATGCACTCGCGTCGGTCGCCGCCAGTTACGATCGCAATCGGCCCGGATTCGCGTGGCGCACACTGGAAGACACCACCAACGATCCGACGGCGGCGCGCCGCGGAGCGTTGCCGTACCGGAGCTGGCAGATGAGCGAGGAATACTACTCGGGTGGCCAGATGATCTGGATGGCCGTCGATGCGAAGATCCGCGCAGCGAGCGGCGGCAGACAATCGCTGGATGGCTTTGCCAGAGAGTTCTTCGGGGTGGACGATGGGAGTCTCGTCCCGCGCACGTATACCTTCGATGATGTGGTGAGCGCCCTGAACGGAGTCGCCAAATACGACTGGGCAAGTTTCCTGCATCGCTTCGTCGATGCGCTCGAACCGCCGTTTCTCGAGGGGCTGGAGGCATCCGGCTGGAAGCTCGTCTACACCGACGAGCCGAGTGCCCTGGAGAAGCTGTCTGACAGCAGGCCCGAATCACCGCGGTTCATCACCAATTTCGTGTATTCAATCGGCCTTGCGCTCACCCGGGAAGGCGGGATCAACGATGTGCGCTGGAACGGACCGGCATTCAGGGCGGGCATCAGCACGGGCGGCACCCTGGTTGCCGTGAATGGCCGCGCCTACAGTCCCGAAGTCCTGAAGCACGCGATCACAGCCGCCAAGTCAAGCAAGGCGCCCATCGACCTTCTGGTCAGGTACCAGGATGACTTCAGGACAGTCCCTGTCGATTATCACGACGGGCTTCAGTATCCGCATCTGGTACGGATCGAAGGTACGAAGGATTACCTGAGCGAGGTCATCAGGCCAAAATAAGCTCCGGCGGCATCAATCCAGGTCGCAGGCCAGGGCGGTCTGGGCGGAGGACTCCAGGGTGATCTCGCTCCGGTAGGCGGGATGTTCGACGCGGAGCCTGACTGGGTCGCCACGCTTGAACGCGGCGACGCCTGCTGGGGTCAGCTCGAATCGCAGGAAATGCACCGCCGAGGTCTTCTCCTCGTTGCTTCGCTCCATGTCTTCGTCGGCGATGGCGGTGATCGGCGCCATGCTGCCGACCTGCATCGTGATGCCATGCTCGATATCATGCAGTTCGATCAGCTTCTTCGCGCGCAGGTCGGGATCCGGATATTCGATCAGGAGCGTCGCCTTGAGATTGGCGCCGTCCGGAATCAGCGGATTGTATGCGTCGAGTTCGTCCTGGATGCCCGCGCTTTCGAAGATGCGCTCGATTCGCAGCATTTCCTGCACCTGGTACTGGATGGTCAGGCGGTCCTCGAAGAGCAGGGTCATGTGTGCGCCCAGGGGTATGCTGCGCACTTGCTTGTGTTTCAGGACACGTGCGCGGAAGGCGGGACGCTCGCGCGCATAGGCCTCCAGCGTGTACAGGTCGGCTGGATTGAGTTTCTGCATGTTCAGATTCCGTAGGCGAGTTTCAGCAGCCCGATCGGACTTTCGGCATGGGGCTTGTCACCGAGTCCGTGCGCGATATGGCTCGCGGCCATCGGGCAGTCGCTGGCGAAATGCGCCGGAGAGATCTGTTCGACGCGGCTCTCCACGGGCTTTGCGATCTTGCGGGACAGCGCATAGGTGCGCGCCTTCACCCCATAAGTGCCATCGTGCCCCGAGCACCGTTCGATCATCTGGATTTCCGTATCCGGGATCAGCGCCAGCACGTCACGGGTCTTCGGTCCAATGTTCTGCACGCGCTGATGGCAGGGCGCGTGATAGGCGATCCTGCCGAGCGGATTCGGGAAATCAGTCTTCAGAAGGCCGGCCTGGTGGCGCTGCCACAGGTATTCGAAGGGGTCGAAGATGTGGCGCTTGACCAGTGTCACGTCCTCGTCCCCGGGAAACATCAGCGGCAATTCCTGCTTGAACATCAGCACGCAGGAGGGGATGGTGGCGGTGATGTCCCAGCCGTCGCGGATCGCGGCCGCCAGCACCGGGATGTTCTGCTTCCTGTAGCTCTCGACGGATGCGAGGTCGCCGAGTTCGAGCTTGGGCATGCCGCAGCACACTTCGCGTTCGATCAGTTTCACGACGATGCCGTTGTGGCGAAATACCGCGGCAAGATCCTCCACCGGTTCGGGCTGGGAGAAGTTGCAGTAGCAGGTTGCAAAGACCGCCACCTTGCCGCGCGTCCGGCCGGCAGGCTGCACCTCGCCGCGTCCGTCGAGATGTTTCAGGCGCCTTCTTGCGGTGCGCGAGGTGTAGGTCGGTACACGGGCATCCGGGTGCACGCCCAGCGCTTTTTCCAGGAGTTTGCGCCCGACAGTGCTGCGGTTGACCGTGTTCACCACCTCCGCCACCACCGGGATCGTGGACAGCTTGCCGACCGCCGTGGTGGCTGAAAGAATTTTTGCACTCGTCCTGGTTTCGCCGCGCTGATGTGCCGCCGCCTTGGCGCGGAGCATCAGGTGGGGAAAGTCCACGTTCCATTCGTGCGGGGGCACATAAGGACACTTGGTCTGGTAGCACAGGTCACACAGGTAGCACTGCTCGACCACCTTCGGGTAATCGGATTTCGCCACTCCATCGACTTCCATGGTCGAGGATTCGTCGACCAGATCGAACAGCACGGGAAAGGCCTGACACAGGCTGACGCAGCGCCGGCAGCCGTGGCAGATGTCGAAGACGCGCTCCATTTCTGCCTCGAGCGCCGCTGGGTCGTAGAACTGCGGGTTCTTCCAGTCCAGCGGATGGCGGGTAGGCGCATCGAGACTGCCCTCGCGGGGAGGGGTGGGTTGCGTAGTGCTCATGGGACTGGCCTCAAGCAGGAAAACAGCCACCTGTCATCCCGGCAGTATCTGCCGGGATCCGGGAAGATTGTACGCAGCACACTGCGTACTGATCACGCATCATTCCTGACATCCGTGCGCCGGCCCTTGCGGGCCGGCAGGATGCGTTCGAATCAGCCGAGTTCGTTCAGCGCCCTGGTGAAGCGGTTTGCGTGTGAGCGCTCGGCCTTTGCCAGGGTCTCGAACCAGTCGGCGATCTCACCGAAGCCTTCCTCGCGTGCAATCTTGGCCATGCCAGGATACATGTCGGAGTACTCGTGGGTTTCGCCGGCAATCGCCGATTTCAGATTGCCCTTGGTATCTCCGAACGGCAGGCCCGTGGCCGGATCGCCGCAGGCCTCCAGGTACTCGAGATGTCCGTGCGCGTGGCCGGTTTCGCCTTCGGCGGTTGAACGGAACACGGTGGATACATCGTTGAAGCCTTCCACATCCGCCTTCTGGGCGAAGTAGAGATAGCGGCGGTTCGCCATCGATTCGCCGGCGAACGCGTCTTTCAGACTTTTTTCGGTTTTGGAACCTTTCAGAGCGGCCATGACACACCTCATGTTGGCTTGCAGGGAATACAGCGCTGCCGCAGGCGCGGCAAGCCAGAGGAGGGTACCTCACCGGCCCCTGTCTTGAAAATTGATTGTTTCGATTGATCCGATCATTGCGCTCTATTGCCGGTCTGTACTCTCTTCAGGGTCGCGAGGCCGTGGCGTGCAGATCCGCGAATGGCGCAATTTGCGGGTATAGTCCGGCTTGATTCAGCGGGGATCATGGGATGCCGGGAGATCGGGTGAGCGGGGAGAAGGGTTTCGCGATTCATCGAATGCCCGAGAAGCTTCGGTTGTGGATTGTATTGCTGGTATCTGTCGGTCTGGCCGGCTGCGTGAGCTTCGGAGCCGCAACCCTGGACCGGGACCGTCTCGACTTCACCCAGGCAGTGTCGAATTCCTGGAAGCAGCAGATCCTGCTGAATATCGTGAAGATGAGGTATGCGGATACCCCCATCTTCGTCGACGTGGGCCAGATCGTCAGCAGCTACTCCCTGGTGAGCAGTGTTCAGGCAGGAACGACGGTCTATCCGAACCTGGACAGACCGACCAGCTCGCTGCGGAATTTCCTGAACTTCGGAGCGCAGGGACAGTACACCGACCGGCCCACGATCACCTATGTGCCTCTGACGGGATCGCAGTTCATCCAGACGCTGATGACCCCGATCCCCCCGATCCGGCTGTTCGAACTGATCGAATCCGGTTGGCCGGCGGACCAGTTGTTCAGTGCGGCGGTGCAGACGGTGAACGGTCTGACAAACAGCCGGGGCGGAGCGCAAATCCGCTCGGCCGACCCCGGATTTGCGAAGGTGGTCAGGTCGCTCAAGCGGATTCAGTCCTCCGGGGCGATGAGCCTGCGGATCAGCGTCGACAAGGAACGGAAGGACGAAGGCCTTGTCATGTACTTTGCCACCCGGAATGTTTCTCCGCAGATCCAGGCCGAGCTGGAGCAACTCAAGCGTCTTCTGGGCCTGAATCCGGAGAAGAGGGAATTTTCCATCATGTACGGTGTGGTTCCGCCGGGGCGCGATGACGTCATTGCCCTGCACACGCGCTCGGGGTTCCAGTTGCTCTATGAACTGGCCACCTTCGTGCAGGTTCCGCCCGAACACGAACGCGAGAGGAGGGCCTATCCGCATCTGCCGGATTCGCCCGATGGTCAGGACGTTCTGCCGCCGCTGGTCAACATCCTCAGTGGTCCGTCAAAGCCAGCGGATGCATTCGTGAACGTACACTACAACGACCGCTGGTACTGGATCGAGAACCGGGATCTGGACTCGAAGGGGCTGTTTTCCTTCCTGCTGATCATGCTTACCCTGACCGATTCCGGGCAGAGAGCGCAGTCGACCTTCCTTTCGATCCAGGCCAATCAATGAGTGGGAGGCAGCGGAAGCAAGTACGCCGAGGAATGCCGGGCTGAGCGCAGTCATGCCGCCGTGGATTGTGAAGGGCATCTGTGATGGATTGCGCAGCGACTGGAGACCGGGCGAGGGCTGTGGCCCGGCTCATGGTGGCAGGCCTCGCGAGTCCCGCCGCTTCCCGGTACACTACGGGTCGAACCGATGGGAATGGAGCTTCCCGACAACCGCCCGAAAGGGCTGATAGCTCCTACCGCGAGGGCGCATCGCCAGCGTGCCGTAGGAGTGTTCTTCTGGCTCGTGGGACGCACCCTCGTTGATGTCAGGATCAACCGGAGGGTGTGTTCATGCAGGGTTTCATCATCGTATTTCTCGGGGGCGGCCTGGGCGCGGCGGCACGCCATGGCGTCAACATGTTCGCGGCCCACCACGCAGGGACCCGCTACCCGCTGGGCACCTTCCTGGTCAATGTCCTGGGATCTCTCCTGATCGGCATCGTCACCGAGTGGTTTGCGCTGCGCTCCCATTTGCCGCCGCACCTTCGGCTGTTCCTGGTGACGGGAATCCTGGGAGGCTTCACCACGTTCTCCACCTTCTCGCTGGAGGTGGGTCTGCTCCACGCGCGAGGACAGAGCCTGATCGCGACCCTGTATGCCCTGGCCTCCGTGATCGGTGCGGTGGGCGCAATGTTCGCCGGGATGCAGGCAGTTCGACAGATATTAAAGATTTGATAAACAATTGATTACGAAAGATATATAATGTAAATTAATAATAGAGGCGATGCCGGGTTGCCAGGATTTGCCGCTGGTTGAAGATCGATGCCGACTGTGCTGCAGGGCCGATGGTGCTGGAAACTTCGACATGCGCCGCAATGCCTGTCAGAATCTGCGCCCGGCGGCCCATCCCCCTTTGCGTTTTCACGCATGCGCGCAATCGAAAAAAGCGATCGTGCAGGGAAGGGATTTTGCCGTTGTCCGGCGACGGCCGGTCAACCTGTTTTGTTTTGTCAGCAACCTTGTAGCAACGGGACCCGAAGACTATGCCTCGTACAACGCCCCTTTCCGATATCCGCAATATCGGCATCATCGCCCACGTGGACGCCGGCAAGACGACCACCACGGAGCGCATCCTGTATTACACGGGGCGCAAGCACACCATCATCAACGTCCATGACACCAAGGATCTGAAGACCTCCACCACCACGGACTACCTGGAACAGGAACAGAAGCGTGGCATCACCATCCAGAGTGCCGCGGTGTCGGCCTTCTGGCGCGACAAGAAAATCAACCTGATCGACACGCCGGGGCACGTGGATTTCACCATCGAGGTGAACCGCAGCTTGCGCGTGCTGGACGGGGCCGTGGTCGTGTTCGACGGTGTGGCGGGCGTCGAGCCCCAGTCGGAGACCAACTGGCGCCTGGCCGACAACTACGGCGTACCGCGCATCTGCTACGTCAACAAGATGGACCGGAGCGGCGCAAACTTCCTGCGCTGCGTGGACATGATCAGGAAGCGCCTGGGTGCGCGTCCGCTGCCCATCCAGCTGCCGATCGGTTCGGAAGACAATTTCAAGGGCATGATCGACCTGGTCGAGATGAAGGCCCTCGTATGGGAGTCCGATGACAAGGATTCCGTGTGGCAGGTGCTGGATGTGACGCCGGATCTGGCCGACAGGCTCCACATCACCGTCCCGTCGGATCGCGCCATTCTGGCTGATGTGCAGAAGTACCGGACCGAGCTCGTCGATACCTGCCTGGAGCAGGACGATGCGGCGATGGAAGCCTACCTCAATGACGGTACGGTCCCTTCGCCGGAAGTCCTTCGAAAGTGCCTTCGCAAGGGCACCACGCACTCCGCGTTCACGCCGGTCCTGTGCGGTTCTTCCTACAAGAACAAGGGCGTGCAGCAGGTGCTGGATGCAGTCGTGGATATCCTCCCGGCACCCACCGACGTCGCCGCGATCAAGACCGTGGACGCCGACGGCAATCCCACCGGTGAGCGCAAGTGCTCGGACGATGAACCGTTCGCGGCACTGGCCTTCAAGGTGATCAACGATGCCTATGGCGCACTCACTTTCGTGCGCGTGTATTCCGGGGTGCTGACCAAGGGCGCATCCGTGCAGAACAGTACTCGCGGCAAGCGAGAGAAGATCGGCCGCATGGTCGAGATGTTCGCCAAGGAAGCCAACCCGATCGAGGAGGCGCGGGCCGGGGACATCATCGCACTGGTCTCGCTGGCGGAGACGGATACCGGTGACACGCTGTGCGATTCGGCGAACCCCGTGGTGCTGGAGCGCATGCGCTTTCCCGATCCGGTCATCAGCGTCTCGGTGGCGCCGAAGACCAAGGCCGATCAGGAGAAGTTCGGCAACGCGCTGGGCAAGATGGTGCGTGCCGATCCCTCGCTGCACCTGGAGACCGACCGGGAAACCGGCCAGACCATTCTGCGGGGCATGGGTGAGCTGCACCTGGAAGTCACGCTGGACCGCATGCGCACCGAGTTCGGTGTCGAAGGCACCATGGGTGAGCCGCAGGTGGCCTACCGCGAGACCATCACCCGCAAGGTGTCGCACCAGTACATCCACAAGAAGCAGACGGGTGGAGCCGGGCAGTTCGCGGAAGTGTGGATCGATTTCGAGCCGCTGGATCGCAGCGCCGGCTTCGAGTTCGTGGACAAGACAGTGGGTGGCTCGGTGCCCAGGGAATACGTGCCGTCGGTGGAGAAGGGCCTGAAGGTACAGAAGGAAGACGGTGTGCTGGCCGGTTACCCCACTGTGGATTTCCGTGCGACGCTGACCGACGGTTCCTACCATGACGTGGACTCGAACGCCCTGACATTCGAGATCGCGGCCAAGGCCTGTTTCCGCGAAGCGGTGCGCAAGGCCAACCCCGTCCTGCTCGAGCCGGTGATGAAGGTGGAGACGGTGACACCGGGTGATTACCTCGGCGATGTCATCGGCGACATCAACCGTCGTCGTGGCATGATCCAGGATCAGCTCGAACGCGGCACCAACATCGCGGTGGTGGCGAATGTCCCGCTGTCGGAGATGTTCGGCTACATCGGGCATCTGCGGGGCATGACCAGCGGACGGGCCTCCTACACCATGGAATTCTCGCACTACGACCCGGTGCCCAAGCAGATTGCGGACGCCGTGATTGCGGAGCGCGGCAAGAAGAACGCGTCAGCCGCCTGATCTGGCGGCGCTCGGGCGGGCCATGAACGGCTATCTGCTGGAATTGCTGGCCATGCTGCTGGTGATCCTGGTGGCCGCGGAAGGGTTCACGAACGCTCTGGAACATCTGGGCCAGCGGCTGTCCATTTCCGAGGGTGTCACCGGCTCACTGTTTGCTGCCGTGGGCACGGCGTTGCCGGAGACTCTGGTACCGGTGCTGGCCATCGTTGCAGGGTCGAAAGACGCGGCGCTCAACGAGGAGATCGGCGTCGGCTCCATCCTCGGAGCACCCTTGATGCTTTCGACCCTGTCCACCGGATTGATGGCGCTGGCCGTGCTCAGGCAGCGCGGACTGGCGGGCCGCATCCGCCCCGAACCCGGCGGCCTGGGCCGGGATCTGCATTTTTTCATCTTCGCGTTCCTGCTGGCGGCCGCCGCCATGTACGTCCCGCAGGAGCAGCGCGGCGTGCGTTACCTGCTCAGCATGGTGCTGGTCGTCACGTATCTGCTGTACATCGTGCAGACCATGCGGGCCTCGCAGGGGCTGGTGGCCTCCGGCCACGGTACCGTGGCCGAGAACAGGATGTTCGCAACGCGCATCGGCTTGCCGGTGAACTCCGGCACCATCCTGTTGCAGTTGGCGGTCTCACTGGCGCTGCTGGTGTACGGCGCCCGGGGTTTCATCGACGGCGTGCAGGGTGTGGCCCATGAACTTCACGTCTCTGCGCTGCTGCTGTCGCTCCTGATCATCCCCATCGCGACCGAGTTGCCGGAGAAGGTGAACAGCATCCTGTGGGTGCGGCGTGGCAAGGACACCATGGCCATGGGCAACATCACCGGCGCCATGGTCTTCCAGGGTACATTGCTGCCTGCGATCGGAATCCTGCTCACGCCGTGGGAGCCACGCATCGAGGTGCTGAGCAGCGTGCTCGTGACCCTGGGCGCGGCGATCTGGGTGCGCCTCAACATGCGGCCCCGGGGCCTTGCTGTCTGGGCCCTGCTCCTGAATGCCGTGCTGTACGTGGTCTATCTCGCCATCACCCTGCGAAGATGACACCGGCTTCGCAGATACAGGCTAGCGATGCAGCAAGTGCGCCAGGAATGCAGCCGCCACACCCAGCGCCCCCAGAGCCGCGATCAGCACCGCGCCTGCCGCGCAATCCTTGACTACGCGGATTCTCGGATGAAGCTCCGGATGCAGGTGATCCACCAGGTTTTCCAGTGCGGTATTGACGAGCTCCGAGGCGATGACAGCCGCGCCGGAAAGCGCCAGCAGCGCCCACCACAAGGGTTCCGCCTGCAGGTAGAGCAGGGCAGCGATCGCAAGGATCAGTGCGACCAGGTGAACGCGCATGCTGCGCTCGGTCGCAAGAGCGCAGATGATGCCGGCACCTGCGAAACGCAGCCGTGAAAGGAACGATTGATTCTTGAGCTTTTCCATGTCCAACCGTCTCAGGTCTCGAGCGCGGGCAAATCGCGCCGATGTGGGTACTCACGTTACGGAACTTCGATGCGCAATTCCATCCATTTGATCGCACTCCTGCTGGTTGCAGGCCCTCTGCTCGCCGAACCGGCTCAGGCGCAGGTCCCGGATTCGTCCACCGTATGGGGCGATACCAAGGCCTACTTCACCGGACCCCTGCACTGGGACTCGCGCGACTGGCTGCTGGCCGGCAGTGCGGCGGCGCTGGTCGGCATCTCGCATTCCTTCGATGGCACGGTGCGCAGGCATTTCGCCACAGGGAGCCGGGCGGTCATGGATGGCAAGGATCCGCACAGCCTGCGGGATGCCGTGCCGGCTGCGGCCATCGTTGCGGGCACGTTTGCCTATGCATGGTGGATCGACGATGAGCGCGGTGCCGGCGAGACATTCAGCATGCTGGAGGCCGCCGGATTTTCGGCCGTCAGTACCGAGGTATTGAAGTTTGCGGCAGGACGCAAGCGTCCGAATGAGACTACGAATGCCAACGACTGGCGCAACAGCGGCAGTTCCTTTCCATCTCTGCATTCGAGCGCGGCTTTTGCCATCGGCACGGTGTTTGCCGAGTCCGGGAGTGATGACTATCGCTGGATCCGCCGGTTCATCGGTTACGGAATGGCAGGCGCCACGGCCTACGTGCGCATGAAGGACAATGTCCACTGGCTTTCCGACACGATTGCCGGCGCAGCCATCGGCATTGCCACCGCGCGGTTCGTCCTGAACCGCCGTGGGTCGTCGTCGTCTGCCGGTCAGTGGTCCGTCTCGCCGGGGGACAGGGGCGGCCTGATGCTCAGCTACAACGTGCCACTGAGATAAATCGATCCTGCATTACCGGTTCCGGGTCCGGAAGCGGTGCTGCCGCCTCAGGTGCTTCAGGTCGGCAGGGGAGTCGACATCGAGCGCAGCCCGGGGCAGGTCGAGGAGATGAATCTGCCCGCCGGTCCTGGCGGAGAGCAGCGACCGCAGACCAGCATCTCCGTGCAATTGAAGGGCAAGGCCATACAACCGGCGCGGCAGGATGAGGGGAATTGCGGGCCCACCTTCCAGGCGACGTGCCACGACATCGCGTCGGGCCAGGCGCCAACGATCAAGAAACCGAAGCAGATCGCCAGTGCTCAGCAAGGGCAGATCCAGCGGCAGGATCAGCAGTGCCGGCTGGAACCGGCCCGCGCGCACGCCACGGACTACCGACGTAGACAACCCCTGGTCGCAGTCAGGATTGGTGATGCAGCGCCAGCCATTGGCCAGCGCTGCGGACCGCAGTGGAGAACGCGGCGCCGTGACCACGAAGATGCATTGCCGGGAAAAGGGTCGCAGCAACGCCTGCAGGTGTTGCCACAGGGTCCTGCCGTGCAGGCGCGCCTGAGCCTTGGGGCGGCCGAAACGGCGTGACCGCCCGGCCGCAAGGATGACGATGCCGGGCGGGCGCGGAAGGGTGCGGATCGTTGGTATCATGCCCGTCATGAAGAAAGAGTATGGCACGCTGCGGCGCCGGACCTTGTTGACGCCGGTCTGGATCGCCGGGATGGGAGCCGTGATTGCGGCGGTTGCCCTGGCGGTTGCCGGATGGGTCTGGGTCACCGCCGGTTCCACGGTGGTGGTCCTGGTGCGTCATGCCGAAAAAATGACCGATGAAGGAAGCGATCCGCACTTGAGCGCGGCGGGGCAGGCGCGTGCCGAACTGCTGGGGCGGATGTTCGGCAATGGCGCAGCGCTGGGCCGGCTCGATGCCATCTATGTCTCGCCCACGAGACGCAGTCACGAAACGGCGGCGCCGCTTGCAGCGCGGCTGCATCTGCCGCTGACGCAGGAACAGCAGGACGATCTGCGGGCGCTGGTGCATCGGGTCATGCGCGAGCATGCCGGCGGACGCGTGCTGATCGTCGGACACAGCGATACAGTGCCGGACCTGGTGAAGGATTTTTCCGGCGAAGGGCCGGTGCCCGAGATCGCCGACGACGAATTCGGCACGATGTACATCGTCGAAGTCCCCCGCCTGGGGCACGCCAATGTGCTGCGCCTGACGTATTGAGGTGGAAGGGCAGTTCGGGGCCCTGGTGAATCGGCTCTCGGCAAGGCGCGGCGGGTCGTGTAAGATTCGGGCCGGTCGGGGAAGTAGCTCAGCTGGGAGAGCGTCGCGTTCGCAATGCGAAGGTCGGGAGTTCGATCCTCCTCTTCTCCACCAACCCACTCCTGGTTTCCATGGCGTTTGCCCAGCGGGTCTTGCGGGCCCGCTTGCTGGCTGCGTATCCGTATCTGATCAGGATCCGGCTGAGGTCGGGCCCCGGCCGCGTGCGGGCATCATGCGACGAAGCGTGTTGTCCTTCATGAAGTAATGATGGAACAGCGCGGCCAGCACGTGCAGGCCGATCAGATAGTAGCCAATGGTGCCGATGGTCTCGTGGATCTCCTCGAACTGTTCGCCGAGGTCCTTGTTCGGGGTGACCAGCGCCGGCAATTCCAGCCCGAAGAACGGAACTGGCTTGTCCTGTGCGCTCAGGGTCAGCCAGCCCAGCACCGGCATGACGATCAGGAACGCATACAGGGCAAGATGCATCCCTGCAGCCAGCAGATTCTGCCAGGCCGGCAGCGGCGGTACGACCGGTGGCGGCTTGAATGCAAATCGCAGGGCCAGTCGCAGGAAGACAAGGGCGAAGACGATCAACCCGGACATGAAATGCCATGCCTTCATGGCCTCGCGAGCATCGCTTCCCTTGGGATAGATGCCTCGAAGTTCGATCAGTGCGTACACGGCAATCAGCAGCAGGAAGGTCAGCCAGTGCAGGCTGATGGAAAGCGAGTGGTAGCGCTGGTCCGGGTCCGGGTTTCGTGCCTGCATGGTCATGGCCTCCATATTGCGGATCATTCATTGCTGCGTGGGCGATGGCAATCGTGAGGATCACCTACCGGACCGTGCTCATCGGATCCCGAGTGATGCAGCGATTGGGCCAATGCGTATAATTGCGCCCGTCGACAGCCCGCATGCGCGAGCAGGCGAATCTGCAGTGCATGCCGCGCCGGAATCGCGCCTTGGCTGGACCTCGAGTTGACGCGGCGCCCCGGTAGCTCAGTGGATAGAGCGAATGCCTCCTAAGCGTTAGGTCGCAGGTTCGATTCCTGCCCGGGGCGCCAATTCCAGTGTATATGTTGTTTTATTACAATATATTACGCTGAACATTTGATCTGAAATATCCAACGTCTCGGGCCTATTCCTTCAACACCGGCGCTCCCAGGGGGATCACTTCCCGCTTCCAGGTGGCATTGACCACTTCCGCAAAGGAAGTGAACAGGGCGATCCCGCCGGTCAGGATGCCAAGGTAGCCACCTGCGGATTTCCAGCCGGCTCCCATCCCCAGGTCGGCACCGGCCAGCAGGAAGAAGGTGATCCACAGAAACAGGAAGATCGACCAGACCAGCCTGTTGGACCGGAAGGTCGCAATCCAGAGCCCGAAGGTGAACAGTCCCCACAGGAACAGCGTGACGCCCACGGTGGCCGCGTCGGGTGCATGAATCCAGCCGGCGCCCACGGTCCAGTTCAGGAGTGCCCACCACCACCAGAACAACCCGTAAGAAGTGAACGCAACGCCACCAAAGGTGTTGCCGAGCCTGAACTCCAGCACGCCTGCGATGAGCTGCGCGACCCCGCCGTAGGCAAAGGCCAACGGAACCACGACCGCGACCATGGAGGCGGGGGTATCGCTCTTGAGAAGTCCTGCGTTGATCACGCTGAGAATTACCGTGGTGAGGCCGAAGCCAGCCAGACCAAGCGGAGCCGGATTGCCGGCGGGAGTCGAGCCATTTGCCATTTTGATATTCTCCTGAGCTCGGGACAAACTGGTTGGAGACCGCACGGGATTCTATAGCAGATCGACGAATTCGTGGGCTGCGACGGTACGGGACGGGATGGGCGACATGGAATGGGTTGGATCATGTCGTGGCAGGGGCCGCTCCCGTTGCGGGCGGGCGCGTGTGTCGACCCTTGGGCAAGGGATCAGACTGCCTCGATATGCCGCCGGGCGAGCTCCCGGGTCAGCCGCTGCATGTCGGACATGGACAAAGATCCTGGCGTGGGCTTTTCGGAAAACAGGCTGAATCCCTCCGTCATGGCCACCAGTTGAGAGGCCAGGTCCCGGCTTTGTCGGGGACTCATGCGCGGGCAGGCCGCGGTGATGAAGTCGCTGACACGGCCGATCTGGAAGCCGTACATCTCGTGCATCATGCGACGTGCGAACCGGCTGTGCACGCTCAGCGCCCAGATGCCCAGGAATATATTGCGTGTCTCGGGCTTCCAGTTGTCTGCAACCAGGTAGTCGAGCAGCGCATACAGGCGGGCTTCGGCGGATCCACCGATCTGGCGCTGGAGTTGCTCGTACTCAGCCTCGTACTGGTTCACCACGTATTCCAGCGTGGATGCGAGCAATGCGTGCAGGGTGGGGAAGCAGTATTGCAGTGCGCCGAGGCTGACCTTCGCTTCCTTGGCCACTCCGCGCGCGCTGAAGTCCGCGAACCCCTTGCGGATCAGCAGGCGGCGCGCCGCCTTCAGGATCTGCCGCGCCTTGGCCGAGTCTTCGCGTCCGCTGCGGCGGGTGGAAGTGAACTGGAATCGCATGCCGGGCTCCTTGCTTGCGAGGCAGATGTTAGCGGGATTCTGGCGCCTTGACGATGCTCCTGCGCCGCCACTATAGTCCGCTCAAGTCACCTGACTTGAAGCCGAGGATCGCATGGAATCCTGTACTCGACGCGATTTCGTCGGTGGATCGCTCCTCGGCAGCGGCGCGGCGCTGTTGGGCATGGCCTCACCGCTGGTCGTGCGCGAGGCGCAAGCGCAGACGGTCGCCTCGAAGATGACCGGCCTGGGTCCCGACTGGACAGGCCCCGGAGGCATCGGAGATTACGCGAGATCCAACGGCAATACCCACGAAGTGGTCAATGCCGCGCACGGCGGCATCCGCAATCAGCAATGGGATGCGATGCTTCGTGCCGCCATCGACACCGGCGAGCACCCCGATGCCGTGATCGTGGGCACGGGGACGGCCGGACTGTCGGCCGCATGGGCCCTGCGCCGGGAGCGTCCCGATGGAACGGTGCTTCTGTTCGACCAGCATCCGGTGTTTGGCGGCGAGGCCAAGCAGAATGAGTTCATGGTCGACGGCTGCCATCTGACCGCGCCCCAGGGTGCCACAGGCATCGTGGTTCCTTTCGACAAGGCCAGAATGGCCGGCTTCTGGACCCATTTCGCGAGGGATCTGGGCTGGCCGGACGAGTTCGTGTTCCAGAAGCCAACCGGTCTTTCAGGGCCGCTCCTGGTCCCCGAGGATGCCTGGTCACCCATGCACGTGGCCTGGGAACGGGCCGATGTCGGCTATTTCTACGAAGGTCACGGATGGGTGAAGAACGCCTGGCGGGACGGTTTCAGGCATGCGCCGATATCGCAAGTCGCCCGAAACGCGTTGATGGCCCTGGAGCTGTACCGTAATCCGCCGCGACGAGATGATTGGGAGCGTTGGCTGGACAGCATGACCTATCTGCATTTCCTCAAGGACGTGGTAGGGCTGGATGATGCGGTGCTGCCCGAGGTCACCCGCTATCTCAATCCGGTCATGGCCGCCATGGGCTGCGGGCTGGGTGCCGATGTGGTGTCTGCGTACTCGGCCTACAACTTCCTGCAGCCAGGCGTGAATGGCTACTACCGTTATCAGAACGGCGGAGCGGATCCCACCGATACGATGTATCTGGCCAGCTTTCCAGGAGGCCATGCCGGCACGGCACGGTGCTTTTTGAAGAAGTTCATGCCGGCGGCCATTGCCGGCGATGCCAGTCTTGCACAGATCCTCAATGGCGCGATTCGCTGGGATCAGCTGGACCGCAAGGGTGAACCCGTGCGAATGCGTCTGGCATCCACGGTGGTCGCGATCCAGCATGAAGGGTTCGTTGAATCCGCACGCAATGCAACGGTCATCTACGAGAAGGAGGGGAAGCTCTTCAAGGTGCGTACACGAGGGGTGGTCTGCTGCGGCCAGCAGCATGCCAACCGTCATGTCTGTCGCGACATCTCGCCGGATGTCCGTGACGCCATGAATGGCTTTCACCATGCACCCATGCTCACCGTCAATGTGGCCGTGCGCAACTGGAAATTCCTGGAGAAGCTGGGCGTGGCATCGGTGCGCTGGTTCGAAGGCTTTGGCTGGTGGACCAGCCTGCGCCGCAATCTGGAGATACCCGGTCAGGTCACGCAGCCGCTGGATCCTGCGAAGCCCGTGGTGCTCACGCAGTACATTCCCTTCCCACTGCCCGGTCTGCCGTTCCCCCAGCAATGCACGGCGGCCCGGATGCAGTTGTTCGCCATGTCGTACGCGCAGATCGACAAAGCGGTTCGCGACCAGTTCACCCGCATGTTCGGGGATGCCGGCTTCGATGCCGAGCGCGACATTGCCGGCCTCATCACCAATCGCTGGGGACATGCCTACGTGGTGGATCCGCCCGGGTTCTTCTTCGGCAGGGATGGCAAGCCGGCGGGCAAGGACGTGCTGCGGCGCCGTTTCGGGCGTCTCACGTTTGGTCATTCCGAATTGAGCGGTGCACAGATGTGGGAAACGGCGGCCGAAGAGGGCGATCGTGCAGCCAGGCAACTTCTGGAGGTCTTGTGAACCTGAAACGGATCGGGATGGTTGCAACCGTGATGCTCGCATGCCTGCCACTGGCAGCGACGGCTGCATCTGCAGCGCCGGCGACCGAGACCGCCGCGCGTGCGGCAGCCACACCGGACAGTGCGGCACTGCGTGCTTTCAAGCAGGCGATCCGCGCCCAGTACGATCTGAAGGAAAAGGCCTTTGCGGCCCACGACGCCGAAACCATCGTCACGAAATTCTATACCCCGGACGTGATCTCGGTGGGCGAAGGGGAGGGGGTGTTCATCGGACGCGATGCAATCCGCCCCCTGTATCAGCAAGTGGTCAGGGACAATCGCGTCAGGATAGAATCCGTCCACACATTCGTGGACGGCAATGCAGGCTGGGACTGGGCTGATTTCCACGTGATGCCAGACAAGGACAAGCCGTTCACGTTTGCCATCCTGTTCCTGTGGGCGAAGATCGACGGAAAGTGGATGTGCAAGGGTGATTTCTTCATCAAGGGCAGTTTCAAGGAAGCGGCCAGGATGCCTGCTGCCTCGGGACAATGAATAATACTGGACAAGGGGAGACTCGGATGCGCAACTTCATGAACAGGATTGCGGCGGTGTTCGCCGGAATCGTTTTGCTGGGGGCGGTGAGTCCGGTTCTGGCTCAGGCCGTCGAAGACAAGCTCCCCGAAATCGTCGTCACGGCGCAGAAGCGCGAACAGAATCTTCAGGATGTGGGCACCTCACTGACGGCGATGGACAGTTCCACCCTGCAGTCGCTGGGGATGACCGATCCGGTCAGCGTGGCCGGGCAGGTGCCTGGCATGCAGTTCAACCAGTTTGGCGCGACGGTCACCATCTACAACCTGCGCGGCGTGTCTCAGAACGATTTCAGCGATCATCAGGAGGCACCGGTTGCGGTGTATTCCGATGATGCCTACATCGCCTCCACCGGTGCTCTGGCCGGCAGCATGTACGACATCGACCGGGTGGAGGTGCTGCGCGGGCCCCAGGGGACCCTGTTCGGACGCAATGCCACCGGCGGGCTCATTCACTACATCAGCCGGCAGCCCACCTTCAACGATAGCGGGTATCTGGATCTGTCGGTGGGCAATTTTCGCGCAATCAACACGGAAGGCGCGGTGAATCACCCGTTCAGCGACACGGTGGCAGCCCGGTTCGCGTTCGCCACGGCCTATCACGAGGGCTACATCGACAACCTGATCGGGCACCGGATCAACGATCAGAAGCAGTACTCCGCCCGCCTTCAGGTGTTGTACAAGCCCTCTGATACCGCCCAATACACCTTCAAGCTCCACGGTATCGTCAATGACAACGAGACGGCGGGGAACTATTCGTGGGGTGCTTCACGTCCGGACGCGACGGGTCGCGGTGTGTTCACGCCAGGTGGCGAGGATTATTTCGGTTTCATCAAGACCAACACCGACCCGTTCGTGCAGGAGGAGGACCGGCGCGGCATCTTCAACCGCACGGTGGGAGGCGCAACCGTTCACGCCATCTGGAAGCTGGCCGGGGACACGACGCTGACCTCGGTCACCGACTACCTGCGTGTGCAGAAGCGCTACGGGGAGGACTCGGACATGTCCCCCCAGCCGATCTTCAACTATGACGTGTGGTATCACTTCCATCAGTTTTCCGAGGAGCTGCGGCTCAATGGCTCCATGGACCGGTTTCGCTGGGTGGGTGGCCTTTACTACCTGAACTACAGGAGTGAGGACACCGGCACGACTTCCGTGATATTGCCGATCGGCCTGGGCAGTGCGCATTTCATCGGCAAGACGTCCTCGCCGTCGGTCTTCGCGCAGGTGGAATACGATTTTGCACCGCGCTGGACGGTGATCGCCGGCGCGCGCTACACCAATGACGACAAGAAGTTCGATTACACCTATTACTGCGAGACTTGCCCGCAGAACCTGCATTACGTCTCACCGGATTACCCGGACGCGCACAAGAAATACAACATCGGCACCGGCAAGCTGGAAGTGGACTTCAAGCCCGTGAAGGATGCCCTGCTGTATGCCAGCATCAACCGCGGTGCCAAGGGGGGTGGCTGGTCTGCGCCGACCTCCGGTTTCGTCGATCCGTACACGCTGCCCTACAAGGCGGAAAACCTCACGAGCTACGAGTTGGGCACCAAGACCACTTTTCTGGATGGCGCGGCTCGCATCAATGCTGCCACGTTCTACTACGATTACAGGAACTATCAGGGATTCTTTCTCAATGTGGCCACGCAGGTGGTGGAGAACGTGAATGCCAAGGTCAAGGGCGGCGAACTTGAATTTGCCATCGTTCCTGTCAAGGGCCTGAACCTGCAGCTGGGCGTGTCACATCTGGAAACCGAAGTTGATCAGGTACCAACGCCTGCAGGAAATTTCATCACCGCGCAGATGCCGCAGGCGCCGCGATGGAGTTTCAACGCCGTAGCCCGGTATGACTGGCCGCTGGCTGGCGGCACGGCTTCCATTTCTGCGGACTCCAAGTGGAATTCCGTGCAATACCTGGAGCTGATCAACGCCGAGGTCGACCGGGAACCGGCCTATGCGGTGACCAATGCACGGCTTTCGTACACCACGGGTGATGGCAAGTGGGACTTCTCGGCTTTTGTCCGCAATCTCGCCGACAAGTATTACCGTGTCTACAACCTCGACCTGTCCGGGTTCACCGGATCCAACCAGTCCGTCTACGGGGCACCTCGGACCTATGGCGTGGGTTTCAGGTACAGCTGGGGACCTTAGAAGCGAAGGGCAGGATGCACTCTTGAGTAAAGATGCCACAGCGCCGGCCGGTCCCGGTAGCCATCCCTGGCGATTGACGGCCGCCATCCTGATCAGTGTCATCGGGGCGGAGGTGTTCATCATACAGCCAGGCTTCGTGCAGGGGCTGGTGCAGTCCATGGGTTTCGATGCGAGGCAGGCGGGCTACGCAGCGTCCATCGAAGTCTGGGGCATCACCGCCACCACGTTGCTGATGACATTCTTCTCGCACCGATTCAACTGGCGCACCGTGTGCGCCGTGTCCCTGCTGGTCATGTCCGCCACCAATCTGTGCAGCGTGTTCGTGCGTGAGCATGTGGCCTTCCTGGTGCTCCGTTTCCTGTGCGGCGCCGGTGCAGGCAGCATCATCTCGCTGGGCTTCACGATGACCGGACTCACCGACAAGCCCGACCGGAATTTTGGCTACCTCATCATGTGGGTGCTGCTGTACGGTGCAGTGGGTCTTTATCTGATGCCCGCGATGTTCGCATGGAACGGCATGACAGGCGTGCTGGTATTTCTGGGCCTGTTCCCGTTGTGTGCCCTGCCGATGCTGAAGGCTCTTCCCGTGGATGGCGAGACTGCAGCACAAGTGGAGGCAGATGCGGTGAATCTGCCGCGGGTGCTGCAGGGCTCGGCGCTGCTGGCCATGCTTCTGTATTTCGTGGCGCAGGGTGTGATGTGGGCATACCTGTTCCTGATCGGCGTGGCCGGCGGGTTGCCCGAGCAGCAGGTTGCCAGTGGCCTGACTTTCTCGCAGGTGGCGGGAGTGGGCGGTGCCATGCTGGCAGCCGCGGTGGGTTCGCGCTTTGGTCGCTGGCGTCCGCTTACCGTGGGCATACTGGGTGGAGCGGCGAGCCTGTTGTTCCTCATCGGCCGATTCGATTTTCTGGCGTTTTCCTTCTGGGTGTGTGTCTACAATTTCTTCTGGAACATGACGCATCCATTCCTGCTCGGTTCCATGGCCAGCTTCGACCGGCGCGGCCGGGTGGTGGTCAATGCCGTGGCGATGCAGATGGTGGGTCTGGCCACCGGTCCCGCGCTCGCGGCGAGCGTCATCGGAGAAGGGCACTACGCACCGGTGAACTGGATTGCCATCGGCCTGTTCATCGTGAGCTGGCTGTGCATCCTGCCTCCGGTGCTGGTCCAGCACAGGCGTTCACACGGGTTGCAGGTTTCAGGAGCAGTTGCATGATCGGAGATCTGAAGGGCAGGGTGGCGCTGGTGACTGGGGCCGGACAAGGCATCGGCGAGGGCATTGCACGTGTATTCGCGGCTGCAGGTGCCCGTGTGATGATCGTGACGCGGACGGCGTCCAACGGCGGGGCGGTGGCGGATTCAATCGTCGCCGGTGGCGGTGTGGCGAAGCTCCTGCCCTGCGACATCGGTTCGCGTGCCGAGGTCGAGCGGGCGGTCCGGCACACGGCGGACACCTTCGGCCGGCTGGACATCGTGATCCACAACGCCGCCGTGTATCCCATCATCCCCATCGAACAACTCTCCGATGAGGACCTGGACCGGACGCTGGCCGTGAACCTCAAGGCAGGTTTCTGGCTCATCCAGGCTTCGCTCCCGCACCTGCGCAAGGCGGGTGGCGGGCGCGTGCTGTTCACCTCCTCGGTCACCGGACCCAATGTGGTGATGCCTGGTACGGCGCACTATGCTGCTTCGAAATCCGGCATGAACGGATTGATCCGGACTGCGGCGCTGGAATATGCACGGGAGCACATCACCGTCAATGGCGTGGAGCCCGGTTACATCCTCACCGAAGCCATGAAGGCACTTGGAAGCGAGGAGGAACTCCAGCAGATGGCCCAATGCATTCCCATCGGCAAGCTGGGGATGCCGCGCGACATCGCCAACGCCATGCTGTTCCTGGCTTCCGACGAGGCGGCCTACATCACCGGGCAGACCATCGTGGTGGATGGGGGCTCTACGCTGCCGGAAAGTCCCGTGGTCCTTGAAGCGTATTACAAGGGGCAGAACCGCTCATGAGTGCCGCAACGCTGCTGGAGCGCCGCTTCCGGGTGATGGGCCGGCATTCGCCGCTGTTCTACGAGCGCCCCCTGCACCTGGTCCGTGGCGAAGGCGTATGGGTTTACGATGCGGATGGACATCGCTACCTGGACGCCTACAACAATGTGCCGCATGTCGGACACAGCCATCCCCACGTGGTCGAGGCCCTGGCCCGTCAGGCGGGCATGCTCAACACCCACACCCGCTACCTGCACGAGGGCATCGTCGCGTATGCGGAACGGCTGCTCGCGACGTTCGATGCATCGCTGTCGAACATCGTGTTCGTGTGCACCGGGAGCGAGGCCAATGAACTGGCACTGCGCATCGCGCGCGAGACCACCGGGCATGAGGGCATCATATCCACCAGTTTTGCCTATCATGGCAATACCGCCGCGGTGGCCCAGATCAGCAGCCTGTTCACGCCGCCGGAACGCCGCGGGCCGCACGTCCGCACGATTCCCGTCATCGACCCCTGGCGGGATCGGCGGGGCCGGAGCGATGCGGAACTGGTCGAGGCCTACGCAGGCGAGGTGCGCAAGGCCATAGAGGACTTCCAGGCCCATGGTGTGAAGCTCGCCGGCATCCTGCTGTGCACCGCCCAGTCGGCCGAAGGGTTGCCGAATGTGCCGGCCGGTTACCTCGCGCGGGTGACGCAGATCGTACGGGCGGCCGGAGGTCTGGTGATTGCCGATGAGGTGCAGGGAGGGTTCGGCCGCTTCGGCACCCACATGTGGGGTCATGCTGCGCTCGGTGCCGTACCGGACATCGTGACCATGGGCAAGCCCATGGGCAACGGTCACCCCCTGGCCGGCGTCGTCACCCGGCCCGATCTTCTCGAGCCATTCGAAGAACGCAACCTGTATTTCAACACCTTCGGCGGCAACCCCGTATCCGCCGCGGCCGGCATGGCGGTGCTGGAGGTGCTGGAGCGCGAGCATCTCATGGAGAATGCCCGCACCACCGGTGCCTATGTCGTGAATCAGTTGAACCGGCTCATGGATCGGCATCCACTCATCGGCGACGTGCGTGGCAAGGGCATGTTCTTCGCGGTGGAACTGGTTACCGACCGCAATGTCCGGACGCCGGCCACGGCACAGGCAAAGCGCCTGATCAATCTGATGCGTGAGCGAGGGGTGTTGATCAGCCGCATCGGCATCAACGACAACATCCTGAAGATCCGGCCCCCGATGCCGTTCAAGCCTGAACATGCGGACCTGCTGATCGACACGCTCGATCAGGCGCTGGCAGGGCTTTGATCCATGGGCCTTGCGTCCGACAATCCGATGCTGCGCATCGCGCATGCAGCGTTGCCGCTGTGGGGGCTGGATGCCATCGACGTCGCTCCGATCAAGGTCCGGGAGAACGCCGTGTATGCGGTGACTCTGCGGGACCGGAAAAAGGTGGCATTGAGGGTGCACCGGCTGGGCTATCACAGTGACCGCGCACTGGAGTCCGAGGCCCACTGGTGTGAGGCGCTGGTGGCAGCCGGAATCGAAGTGCCGGCGCTGAGGCGGTCCCGATCCGGCCGCACATTCGAACGCGTGAGTGCAGTGGGTGCGGGTGATGCACGACAGGTGGATGTGTTCGAGTGGATCGAAGGCGCGCCGTTGGGCACCACAGAAGGTGGGGTCAGCGGTGATGCGGCCACGCTCGTCCGCAACTACGACACCATCGGGCAGTTGGCGGCGCGCATGCATAATCAGGCCCAGCACTGGCGCGCTCCGGAAGGATTTGCCCGGCACGCCTGGGACCTTGACGGCCTCGCCGGCGAGCATCCCCTGTGGGGCCGATTCTGGGAACTCGAAGCGCTGTCAGCGCCGCAGCGCCGGGTGTTCGAACGGCTCCGCGAGCGCCTGCAGGTCGAGCTTGCGCAGTGGGGCGCGGCCGATGACCGCTTCGGCCTCATCCATGCGGATCTGGTGCCCGAGAATGTCATGGTGGGGCCCGCGGGGCTTCGGATCATCGATTTCGACGATGCCGGACACGGATGGCATCTGTTCGAGATCGCGACCAGCCTGTATTTCATCCGCCACGAACCGTACTATGCGGTGGCACGCGATGCCCTGATCAGCGGATACCGGCGTCATCGCTCGTTGGCCGATGAGGCCGTGGAGCGGTTGCCCCTGTTCATGGCTGCGCGTGGCAGCACCTACCTGGGCTGGGTCCATAGCCGGCAGGCGGAGCCCGCCGCACGTGAGCTCACGCCGGTAATCGTGGATCTGGGTCTGAAGGCTGCGCAGGAGTATCTGGGTAGGTGAGGCGGGCAGCCGTGGTCCGGTTCGTGAGTGCGAGTGGACGGGAGGGGTGATGGCGGGACTGTGGTTCGACGAACTGGAAGTGGGACAGGTTTTCCGGCATGCGATCCGTCGGACCGTGACCGAGACCGACAACCTGCTCATCACCACGATTACGCACAATCCCGCGCAATTGCACCTGGACGAGGAATACATGCGCACCACCCGGTTTGGTGCGCGCATCGTGAATTCGGTGTTCACACTGGGCCTGATGGTCGGTGTATCGGTGGGCGACACGACACTGGGAACGGCCGTGGCCAATCTGGGCTGGGATGAGGTGCGCTTTCCCCGGCCGGTATTTGCGGGGGACACCTTGCGGGTGGAGACCGAAGTGGTGGAATTGCGCGAGTCCCGATCCCGGCCCGACCAGGGGATCGTCACGTTCGTGCACCGGGCCTACAACCAGCGCGATGAACTGGTGGCCTCGTGCAAACGCACCGGCCTGCAGCGCAGGAAACCGGCCGCGCCATGACCCTGCGATCCTGGCTGTTCGTTCCGGCGGATTCGGACAGGAAGCTCGCCCGCGCCCAGTCCGCCGGCGCCGACGCCCTGATCCTGGATCTCGAGGATTCGGTCGCTCCTCCTCACAAGGAGACGGCGCGCCGGATGGCCCGCGAGTTCCTGCAGCAGCATCCGCCAGGGGGGCGGCGCACGCCTTGCTGGGTGCGCATCAACGCTCTGGGTTCGGGTGAAGCGCTGTCGGACCTCAGGGAAGTCACGGGTGCGGCACCGGATGGCATCATCATGCCCAAGGCGGAGGGCGTGGTCGATGTGGAGCGATTGTCACATTACCTGGATGCATTCGAGATGCAGCATGGCCTTGCGAACGGATCGGTGAAGGTCCTGCCCATTGCCACCGAGACGGCCGCCGCCGTATTCCGGCTGGGCGAATATGCGAACACTGGCCTGCCGAGGTTGCAGGGGCTGACCTGGGGTGCGGAGGATCTGGCCACGGCGGTTGGCGCGCTGGGTAACCGGAATCCGGACGGGCAGTGGAGCTGCGCCTACCAGACTGCACGGGCTCTGTGCCTGCTGGCTGCGCGGGCGGCCGGGGTCCAGGCAGTGGAGACGGTGTTCGTCGATTTTCGCGACAGCGAGGGCCTGCGCGCAACTTCCCGGCAGGCGCGCTTCGAAGGCTTTACCGGCCGTCTTGCCATCCATCCCGATCAGGTTGCCATCATCAACGAGTGTTTCGTTCCATCGAAGGACGAAGTCGAGCGGGCGCGGCGCATCGTCGATGCCTTCGCAAGGTCTCCCGATTCAGGCACGGTCTCGATCGACGGTGCGATGTACGACATTCCCCATCTGAGGCAGGCACATCAGACGCTGGAACAGGCCGGCAGCAGCCGGCCTGTGGCCTGACCGAAGCCTATCCGCCGGTGCCCGGGCGACTCGCACCAGGCACGCAGGCTGATCTCGTCGCCGTCCTCGAGGAAGGTGCGCTGCTCGCCTTGCGGAAGGGTCAGCGGCCGCTTGCCGCCAGCGGAAAGCTCCAGGAGCGATCCGGCCTCATCGGGGGCAGGCCCGGACTGGGTGCCGGTACCCAGCAGATCCCCGGGTTGCAGGTTGCAGCCATTGACGGTGTGGTGTGTCAGGAGTTGCTCCACCGTCCAGTAGGAGTGGCGGAAGGAACTGCGTGACAGGCGCATTGGCGCATCGCCCCGCGCCCGCATGCCAGCGGTCGAAATGCAGGCTTCCAGCTGGATGTCCAGTGCGCCAGCTGCGCGCTGCTGCTGGCTGTCCAGATACGCCAGTGGTGCGGGGTCGGAAGGTGCGCGCGTGTGAGGTATCCGGAAAGGTGCAAGCGCCTCCCAGGTGACGATCCAGGGCGAGATCGTGGTGGCGAAATTCTTGGCCAGGAAAGGACCCAGAGGTTGATATTCCCATGCCTGGATGTCGCGGGCCGACCAGTCGTTGAGCAGGCACATTCCGAAAACGTGCGATGCCGCCTCATCCAGCACGATGGCCTGACCCCGCTCATTGCCGGGTCCGACGAAAATCCCCAGTTCCAGTTCGTAGTCCATGCGCGCACTGGGCGCGAGTATCGGTACCGTCTGTCCCGGAGGCAGGCGCTGTCCCATGGGGCGCGGAAATTGCTGGCCTGATACATCGATGGAGGAACTGCGGCCGTGGTAGCCGATGGGTACCCAGCGGTAGTTGGGCAGCAGGGGATTGTCGGGCCGGAACAATCGCCCCACGGCGGTGGCGTGATGAATCGAGGCATAAAAATCCGTGTAATCTCCGATCTGCGCCGGTACCCGCATGCGGGCCTGCGACTGGGGCACCAGGCACGGCGACACGCGGTCGCGCTCGGCGCAGGAATCCACGAGCAGATCGAACAGGCCCGATCGCAACGGATGCCAGTGCCGGTCACCCAGGGCCATGTACTGGTTCAGGGTGGGCTGTGCTGCACTGGTCAGGCCTTGCAGGACTTCTTCCCGGAGAAGACCTGTGGCCAGGAGCAACTGCAGGTCCAGGACGAATTCGCCGATGGCAACGCCCCCCCGCCAGGTCTCCGATGTCCCCGCGCGCCGGAACACGCCGAATGGCAGGTTCTGGATGGGAAAATCCGCGCCCGGTGCGTTGGCCGAGTCCACCCAGCTGCGCGCCGCGGGGTCGTGAGTGGCATTGAGCGTCGCCACGCTCATGGCCGGCTCGCATCGAAATGCCGTGCAAGCCCGAGCCAGTGATCGCGGTAATCGGTCTGCAGGCGCGGTGTGCCACCCATCAGGGCTGCGCGAGCCGGCCGCAAGGGGAGCCGTGTCTCGAACATGAAGGCCATGGTGTCGGCCACGAACTGCGGAGTGTTCGTGTCGAGAGCGCTGGCGCGCTCGAAGGTCTGTGCGTCGGGGCCGTGGCCGCTCATGCAGTTGTGCAACGATGAACCTCCGGGCACGAAGCCGACGGCCTTGGCGTCGTAGATTCCCTGGATCAGGCCCATGAATTCGCTGGCGACGTTACGATGGAACCACGGAGGCCGGAACGTATCGCGTCCCGTCAGCCAGCGCGGTGGGAAAATCACGAAATCGATGTTGCCGGTTCCCGCGGTCTCGCTGGGGGACTGCAGCACCAGGAAGATCGATGGGTCGGGATGATCGAACGAGATCGAACCGATGGCATTGAAGCGCCGCAGGTCATACTTGTAGGGCACGTGAGTGCCGTGCCATGCCACGACGTCGAGCGGCGAGTGGCCGATGGGCGCCGCCCAGAGACGGCCGTCGAATTTCGCAAGGAGCGTCGCGGGTACTTCACGGTCCTCGTAGCGCGCAGTCGGCACCTGGAAGTCGCGCGCATTGGCCAGGCCGTTCGAACCGATGGGTCCCAGGTCGGGCAGCCGCAGGGGCGCACCGTGGTTTTCGCAGATGTATCCGCGAGCGGCAGGACAGTCCAGGGACACGCGAAAACGCAGCCCGCGCGGAATCACCGCAATCTCGAGAGGCGATATTCCGATGCGCCCGAGTTCAGTATCGATCTGCAGGGTGCCTTCCTGGGGCACGATCAGCCATTCGCCGTCCGCGGTGTAGAAGTAGCGGTCCTGCATGGAGCGGTTTGCCGCATACAGGTAGATGGCGCCTCCGGTGAAGCCGGCCGCCGAGCCATTCCCGGCCATGGGGAACAGGCCGTCGATGAAATCGGTGGGTTCGACCGGGACTGGCAGCGGATCCCAGCGCAGCTGGTTGGGTGTCGGCGGGAGCAGTTGCAGGGCATCCAGATGCGCATGCGGTTGCGCACGGAACTCGCCATGCACCACGGCCGGACGGATGCGGTACAGCCATGAGCGGCGATTGGCATGTCGCGGCGCTGCGAAGGCCGTGCCGGACAGCTGCTCGGCATACAGACCATAGGCACAGCGTTGCGGCGAGTTCCTGCCCTCGGGGAGGGCGCCGGGCAGGGCCTCGCTGGCGAATTCGTTGCCGAATCCGCTCATGTAAGCCGGAACACTGGACTGCGATGCACTCATGGGGAATCCGTGACAACCATATTATCCGATGCGCGTTGCGCAGTCGCGCATCGGTATGGTTCCATCTGCAGACCATGGAGCCTCGACTGGATGACAAGTACACCCGGCACAGCGGACGCATCCTGCTCAATGGCGTTCAGGCCCTGGTGCGCCTGCCACTGATGCAGCGGGCGCGCGATGCAGCGGCGGGGCTCAACACGGCCGGGTACATCAGCGGTTATCGCGGGTCTCCGCTGGGCAGCTATGACATGCAGCTTGCACTGGAGAAATCGCGCCTCACTGCTGCGGGTATCCACTTCCAGCCCGGAGTGAACGAAGACCTCGCGGCCACGGCCATCTGGGGCACACAGCAGGTCGGCTTGCTGCCGGAACCCAGGGTCGATGGTGTCTTTGCGATCTGGTATGGCAAGGGTCCCGGCGTCGACCGGTCGGGGGATCCGATCAAGCATGGCAATCGAATGGGCAGCGCGCCTCACGGCGGCGTGCTTCTGGTGGTCGGGGACGATCATGGGGGCAAGAGTTCCACCACGGCCCATCAGAGTGAACAGGCTCTGGCGGCAAACGGTGTGCCGGTGCTGTATCCGGCAACGCTGCGTGAATACCTCGAACTCGGCCTGCATGGATTTGCGCTGTCCCGCTTCAGCGGTACCTGGGTGGCATTCAAATGCGTCAATGAGACTGTCGAGAGCACGGCAACGGTCGACCTCGATGGCTGGCCGGAGATCAGCGTTCCGGAGGGCGGGCCTTCCGGGCCCGCCGTGCATGTGCGCCATGCGTTCGATCCGCTTGGCGATGATGTGCGTCTCCAGGATCTCAAGTTGCCACTGGTGCAGCGTTATGTCCGGCACAACAGGCTCGACCGCATCGTGCACGACGGAGGTGCGCGATGCCTTGGCATCGTGGCGGCCGGAAAGGCCTGGCTGGATGTGGAAGAGGCATTGCAGATGCTGGGCCTTTCTGCTGCCCGGCTCAGGCAGCTCGGCGTCGCCGCATACAAGCCAGCGCTGATCTGGCCGCTCGAACCTGAAGGGTTGGTGGAATTCGCGCGCGGCCGGCGCGAACTGCTGTTCGTGGAGGAGAAGGCTCCCTTCATGGAGCAGCAGGCTGCGCGAATCCTGTTTGGGCTGCCCGATGCCGAACGGCCACGCTTGAGCGGCAAACAGGCCCCGGAGGGAGGCCCGCTGTTTTCCGGTCACGCGCCGCTCGACCCTTTGACCGTGGCGCTGATCGTCGGCGCGAGGCTCGAGGCGCTCGGACTGGCGGACGAAGACCTGATCGCGGCCTTGCGGAAACTTCGAACCCTGCAGCAACAAGGGGCGGCGATTGAAAAGCCGGCGATGGTGAGGACGCCCTGGTTCTGTTCGGGCTGCCCGCACAACACGTCCACGAAGGTGCCCGACGGCAGCATTGCGCTGGGCGGCATCGGTTGCCACACGCTGGCGCTGTTCATGGAGCGGCGTACGCTGCCGCCGACCCACATGGGCGGCGAGGGCGCGAACTGGTGCGGCATGGCGCCGTTCAGCACGGTTCCGCATGTGTTCCAGAATCTGGGTGACGGCACCTACTTCCATTCCGGCAGTCTTGCCATCCGCGCAGCAGTGGACAGCGGGGTCAACATCACCTACAAGATCCTGCTCAACGATGCCGTGGCCATGACCGGGGGGCAGGCGGTTGAAGGGCGGCTGTCCTGCGCCGAGATCACGCGCCAGTTGCGTGCGGAGCGGGTTCAGCGGATCGCCGTGGTGAGCGATGACATCGGCAGGTACAGGGACCGCAGCAGGTTTGCCCCCGGTGTCACGTTTCATGACCGGACACTGCTCGATGCCGTGCAGCGGGAGCTGCGAGAGGTCCGCGGAGTCAGCGCGATCATCTACGAGCAGACCTGCGCGGCCGAGAAGCGCCGGCGGCGCAAGCGGGGCACGATGGAAAATCCATCGCGGCGTGTGTTCATCAATGAACAGGTCTGCGAGGGCTGCGGGGACTGTTCGGTACAGTCCAATTGCGTGTCGATATTGCCCAGGGAGACACCCTTCGGGCGCAAACGCCAGATCGACCAGTCATCCTGCAACAAGGACTATTCATGCGTGAACGGCTTTTGCCCTTCGTTCGTGACGATCGAGGGAGTTGAGCCGCGCCGCATCGACCCGGAAAGGCAGGCGGAAGGACTGTTCACGGATCTGCCCGATCCGCGAACATGCCAGTCCGACGAGTGCTCGGTGCTGGTCGCGGGCATCGGTGGCACGGGCATCGTCACGATTGGCGCGGTACTCGCCATGGCGGCGCACCTGGAGTCCTGTCAGGTGAGCGTGTACGACATGACGGGGCTGGCCCAGAAGGGCGGTGCAGTCTTCTCCCATGTGAAGCTGAACCGGGGTCGGCAGGGCCCGCAAGCCGCACGAGTGGCGCCGGGCGGGGCGGATCTGGTGCTGGGGAGCGATCTGGTGGTGTGTGCAAGCACCGAGTCGTTGTGCAGCATGCTGTCGGGGCGAACCCGCGTCATCCTGAATGATCATCTGGTTCCAACCGGCCGGTTCCAGCTGGATCCGGATGCCGGTTTGCAGGCCGACGCCCTGCGACGGCGCATCACGGATCAGGCGGGTGAATCGTTCACCTTTACGGTGGATGCCACGGATATCGCAACCCGGCTGCTCGGGGATGCGGTGGGCACGAACATGCTCCTGGTCGGGGTGGCGTTGCAGCGCGGTCTGCTTCCCGTATCGCTGGCCTCGGTGCGGCAGGCCATACGCCTGAACGGCGTGGCGGTCGGGTTCAACCTGCATGCGCTGGATCTGGGGCGGGTGCTGGTCGAAGCGCCCCGGCGCATTCAGGCATTGCTCCCCGGCCATGACAATGGGGAGACCGGAGAACCCAGCCTGGACGCCCTGGTGGAGATGCGTGCGCAACATCTGGTCGAGTACCAGGACGTGAAGCTCGCGCAGCGCTATCGGCAATGCGTGATGCGGGTGTTGGCGGCCGAGCGCAGTGTCGATCCATCCTCGACCGCACTGGCCGAGGCCGTGGCCCGGAGCTATCACAAGCTGCTTGCTTTCAAGGACGAGTATGAGGTGGCCCGACTCCACACCTCGCCTGCCTTCCGGCAGGCACTGAAGGATGCCTTTGCCGATGGCGGGCGGCTCAGGTTTCATTTCGCGCCACCCTTCCTGGCCGGGCGGGACCCGGTCACGGGAGTACCACGCAAGAAGGCTTTTGGCGAATGGATCATCCCGGTGTTGCGGGTCCTCGCGCGCATGCGGGTCCTGCGAGGCACGCGCTGGGATCCGTTTGGATATGCGGCCGAGCGCCGCCTGGAACGGCAGCTGATCCATGACTATGAGGCGCGCCTGCAGGAACTTCTCACCGGACTGAACCGGAGCCGGCTGCCGCTTGCGATCCAGGTGGCGCAACTCCCGGAGATGATCCGCGGATTCGGACATGTCAAGGCGCGGAACGTCGATCTGGCCCGTGAGCGGCAGAGAGTCCTCATGCAGGAGTGGGAACGCACCTGACGGGGCAGGCCCTGATTCGGTATGATCACGGGCTGATCCAGGGGAGCTGCTCGGTCGATCCATGCCGGCATTTTCGAACGCACTCAAATCCTTTCAGGAAGGGGATCTGACCCGGGATCAGCTTCTGTCGGAGATGTACCGGCAGCTGGCCGTGGAGCGCATCGCACCGGTCCGCCTGGTCGAGATCATCAACGAACATCGTGCCCGCCGGAGCCTGCCGGACGACACGGTGGATACCCTGTTGAACCATATCACGGCCTGGCCGCTGGAAGAGACCGTCGCGACCCGGTCATCGCGCCAGAACAGCGTGATTCCCTCGCAGGACCCGCCCGCCACCATCGTGCTGGGTGAGCCCGAGGCCTCCAGCGAGCGGCCCGCGGGTGGCCGCGGGTTCAAGTCGGGCTCGGTGGGCGTGGGTTCGGTCCTGCAGGGCCGATTCAGCCTCACGGCCCTGATCGGCGAAGGTGGCATGAGCCGGGTCTACAAGGCAGTGGACCTGCGGCGCGTGGAGGCTGGTGCCGAGGATCCGTTCGTCGCGGTCAAGGTGCTCACGGTTCCGTTCAGTCATTACTTCGGATCCATGGCGGCCCTTCAGCGCGAAGCGCACAAGCTCCAGAGCCTGACCCATCAGAACATCGTGCGTGTGATGGACTGCGATCGGGATGGGCAGAGCGTATTCATGACCATGGAGTACCTGCCCGGTGAGTCACTGTATCGCAGACTCCGTTCCAGGGCGGGTTCGGGTCTGGATCCCGACGAGGCGGTGCCCATCATCTGCGCGATCGGCGAGGCACTGGACTTCGCGCACCGCAATCACATCGTCCACGGTGACCTGAAGCCGGGCAACGTGATCGTCGGCGCCGACAACTCGGTGAAGGTCATCGACTTCGGCATGGCGCGGTTCATTGCCAGGCCCGCGGAGGAAAGGCGGCCAGGATCTGCACAGGAGGGGCCCACGGCTTTGACGCCCCGCTATGCAAGTCCGCAGATGCTTGCCGGGATGACGCCTGAACCTTCCGACGACCTCTATGCACTGGCCTGTCTCGCCTTCGAGGTGCTCACCGGCCTGCATCCGTTTGGCCTCGTGGAAGACTCGAGGGAACGAAAGCCGGATGCGCGGCCCTCACGGCCGGCGAACCTGAGCCGCCGCCAATACCAGGTCTTCAAGCGTGCACTCGCCTTCGACCGCGGACAGCGGACTGCCTCGGTGGCACAGTTCATCCGTGAACTGCGCGGCGCCTCCAGGGCCCGGCACGCCCGTTGGGCAGCGGGAACAGTCATGGTCCTCATCGCCGGCGCACTTTTCGGGGTTGCCATGCTGCCCGGTAAATGGATGGCTGGAATTCCCGGCCTGCAGACCGCACAGCCACATGCGGGGCGCCTGCTGCGGGACTGTCCAACCTGCCCGTTGATGCGCGCTCTGCCCATTGGCACGTTCGAGCAGGGCGCAGGTCCCATGGACGGAGAGGCCACGGCATACGAACGCCCGCGTCATGCAGTGACGATTGCCGCGCCGCTGGCCATGAGCGTGAACGAGATCACCGTGGGCGAGTACAAGGAATTCGTGGAAGCCACCCATCGCAAGGCAGACGGGTGCGAGGTCTATGCGAATGACCGTTGGCAGTTCATGCCCTCCGCGAACTGGAACAGCCCGGGATTCACCCAGAGTCCGATGCATCCTGTGACCTGTGTTTCGTTCGCGGATGCGAGCGCATACGCACAATGGATGTCGGTCAGGAGCGGACATGCCTATCGGCTGCCCAGCGCCTCTGAATGGGAATTCGCCGCGCGAAGCGGTTCGAGTGAGCCGGCGCCATGGGGCAGGGATTCCCGCATGGCCTGTACTTTCGCCAATGTGGCTGACCAGAACGGATCCCTGCTGTATCCAGGCTGGCAGACCTTCGATTGCAGCGATGGGTACGTGGCCACGGCTCCCGTGGGGTCATTCAGGGCGAATGCCTTCGGGTTGAACGACATGCTGGGCAATGTGTTCGAATGGGTGCGCGATTGCTGGGCAGACGACTATTCCCATGCGCAAGCGAACGGTACCGCGGCCGTGCAGGCAGACTGCCGCGTGCGAGAGGCGCGTGGGGGATCATGGTTCACGCAGCCGGAGTATGTGCGCGCCTCCTACCGGAACCGGTTCGATGCGGGACTGCGCAGCTCGGCGCTGGGGTTCCGGCTCGTCCGCGAGATGGGCAGGTGAAACTTTGCCTGCCGCTGCTGTTGATGATGGGACTGGTCGTGGTACAGGAGGTGCTCGCAGCCGAGGGTGTCGATGCGCGGCTGGGGTGCGTGCGCGATGCAGACCCTGCCGCATGCCGTCTGGCCTTGCGCAGTGACGGCGAGAACGCCGAGCTGGCTTCGGCCGCTGGCGATGTCATGATGCAGGCGCGCAGGGCGTCCGAAGCGATCCTGGCGTACCGGCGTGCGCAACGGCTGGGTTTCGCGGATCAGGAATCCCTGAACGCCCGGATCGCGGGCGCCGAGGCCCAGCGCCTGGCGCTGCGTGCCCTGTGCGAAAGCGGGGCTGACGAAAAGGCGCGACATGCCTGTGATGCGGCGCTCCTGCCCGGTGCTGTGGATGAGCCGAGGATCCTGCGCCGGCGGGCCGGGATAAGCGAGGCGCTGAAAAGGCCCGGTGATGCGTTGGACGACATGCTGGCAGCACAGCGCTTCACGCCACAGGACCGGGGAGTCGCCTCTGCAATCCTGCGCCTCGGCGAGATCACAGGGCGGGAGGACATCGCTGCATTGACAGGTCGAGGCATGGCCCTGCTGGCGCTGGGTCGATCCGAAGATGCGATCGCCCCTCTGCAACGGGCATTGGCCCGCGATCCGGACTCGCGTCCCGTGCAGGCACTGCTGCAGAGTGCGAAGTCAAGGGCCCCGGTATTCCTGGAATCGACGCAGAATCCGGCGCCACAGGAGCGACGATTCTCGAATTCCGCGCCGCCAAGTCGTTCTCATTGAGAATTATGACGCATGTCGCTTGCCGCGCCGGTGCGAGGTCGGGATAGTGGCGGCGTGAGCTTCCCACCGGACGATTTTTCCCCAGCCGCGGCCCGTCGACCCGCCCATGAGATGAAGGCGGAGCGGCGCGCCAATGAAGATCGCCGCAACAGGTTCTGGTGGTCGCTGCTGTACGGCAGCTTCAATCCAAGGCGACGGAACGCGCGCCGAAGCAACCCCGGCGGCCTGCATGTGACGGACTGGCACAGTTCGCACCTGCTGGCGCCGGTGCTGGCGATCCTGGTGCTGTGTGTGTGTGATGCCTTCCTGACACTGGTGTTGCTCCAGTCCGGAGCACATGAGGCCAATCCGGTGATGGCGCGCGTGGTCTACGGCGATGCCACCCATTTCACGGCCGTGAAGATGTTCATGACGGGATGCAGTGTGGCGGTGATGGTGTTGTTGGCGGGCTATCGCTTCCTGGGGACGATCCGGGTGGAAGTGTTCCTCTATCTGATCATGACGGCCTATCTGCTGCTGGTGGGATACGAGGTGTGGCTGCTGCGCCGGCTCGGCGGCGAACTGTTGCAGCTTTGACAGCGGGAGCAGATGGCGACCGCATTCCATAATGCGGCCTGTTCGGCTAGACTCATGCTTTGATTCCGGCCCATCCATGAATCCACGCGAGACCTCACGTATCGCCCCGGCGCCGCTGGACGGGGGCAACGCCGACTACGTCGAGCACCTGTACGAGTCGTTCCTGTCCGATCCGTCATCCGTGACGGCACAGTGGCGTGACTATTTCACAGGGCTCGGGGCAACCGCGGTGCGCGAGACTGCCCACGGTCCGATCCGCGCCCAGATCGAGGCACGGGCGCACAGGATGCGCCTGGCGGGTCCGGGCGATGCCGATCGCTCGCAGCAGGCTTCTGCCAAACAGGGCGCGGTGTCGCGGCTGATCCAGATCTATGCGAACCGTGGACACCTCATCGCCGACATCGACCCTCTCGGCCTGCAGAAGCGGGTGAAGCCGGTCGTCCTGGATCTCGCGTACTTCGGCCTGTCCGAGGCGGACCTGGACTCTGAATTCTTCACGGGCATCCGCACCAGCGCATTCAAGCCGCGTGCGAAGCTGCGGGAAATCATTGCGGAACTGCGCCGGATCTATTGCGGCACCATCGGTGCCGAGTTTGCCCATGTCTCCGCGACCGACGAGCGGCTGTGGCTGCAGGACCGGTTCCAGGATGGCCGGATGCAGCAGCGATTCTCGTCCGACGAAAAGAAGAACATCCTGTGGCAGTTGACGGCAGCGGAAGGGCTGGAGCGTTATCTCCACACGAAGTATGTGGGGCAGAAGCGCTTCTCGCTCGAGGGTGGCGACAGCCTGATGCCGCTGCTCGACGATCTGGTCCAGTACGGCGGTGTCGCCGGTGTCGAGGAGGCCATCATCGGGATGGCACATCGCGGGCGACTCAATGTCCTGGTGAACCTGCTGGGCAAGTCACCGAAGGATCTGTTCAGCGAGTTCGAGGGCCGCTACGACTACACGATGATCCGTGGTTCGGGTGATGTGAAATATCACAACGGATTCTCGGCGGACCTGAAGACCCCGAAGGGTAACGTGCACGTGGCACTGGCTTTCAATCCCTCCCATCTGGAAGTGGTGAATCCGGTTGTCGAGGGCTCGGTACGCGCACGCCAGGAACGGCGCGGCGATACCCGGGGCGAGAAGGTTCTCCCTGTGCTGATCCATGGGGATGCCGCGTTCGCCGGGCAGGGGGTCATCATGGAAACCCTGCAGTTGTCGCAGGCCCGGGGCTTCTCCACGGGTGGCACGCTGCACGTGATCATCAACAACCAGGTGGGCTTCACCACCAGCGACCCCCGTGACGCACGCTCCACCCTGTATGCCTCGGACGTGGCCAAGATGGTGGAAGCGCCGATACTGCACGTCAATGCCGATGATCCGGAAGGCGTGTGCTTCGCTGCGCGTTTTGCGCTCGAATACCGCATGAAATTCCACAAGGACATCGTCATCGATCTGGTGTGCTACCGGCGCCATGGTCACAACGAGGCGGACGAGCCGGCCGCTACGCAGCCGGTGATGTATCAGGTCATCCGCTCGAAACCGACGGTGCGCAAGACCTACGCGGAGCAGCTGGTTGCCGAAGGTGTCATCGGCCCCGGGGACGCGGATGCCATGATGGACCAGTACCGCACCGGGCTGGATCAGGGCACTCCGCAGGCGCGTGCCGCGCTGGGCATGATCGGCAACAAGTACACGGTGGACTGGAGCGCCTATATCGGAGCGGACTGGCATGAGCCGGTGCGTACGGCCCTCGACATGCCAAGGCTCAAGGCGCTGGGCGAGGCCATCACCACCTGGCCGGACGGTTTCAAGCTTCATCCGCGCGTGCTGGCCGTCATGCAGGCGCGCAGGAAGATGGTCACGGGTGCGATGGACCTGGACTGGGGCTGCGCCGAGAATCTGGCCTATGCGAGCCTGATCCAGGAGGGCTATCCGATCCGGCTCACCGGGCAGGACAGTGGTCGCGGCACCTTTTTCCATCGTCACGCCGTGCTGCATGAGCAGCAGACCGGTGAGATCTACATACCGCTGCAGCATCTGGGGACCAGCCAACCCTCATTCCGCGTGATCGACTCGGTGTTGTCGGAAGAGGCGGTCATGGGGTTCGAATACGGGTACTCCACCACCGAACCGCATGCGCTGGTCATCTGGGAAGGGCAGTTCGGGGACTTCTGCAATGGCGCGCAGGTGATCATCGACCAGTTCATCAGTTCCGGCGAGGCCAAATGGGGCCGTCTGACCGGTCTGGTGCTGTTCCTGCCGCATGGTTACGAAGGGCAGGGCCCCGAACATTCATCCGCCCGGCTGGAACGGTTCCTGCAGCTCTGCGCAGAGTACAACATGCAGGTGTGCGTCCCTTCGACACCGGCACAGATGTTCCACATGCTTCGGCGGCAGATGCTGCGATCGCTGCGCAAGCCGCTGATCGTCATGACGCCCAAGAGCCTGCTGCGTCATCACCTGTCCGTGTCTTCGCTGGACGAGCTGGCGACCGGCCGCTTCCAGAACGTCATTGACGAAGTGGATGAACTCAAGCCGGCCGAGGTACGCCGCGTGGTCCTTTGCAGTGGCAAGGTTTACGTGGACCTGCTCAAGGCGCGTCGCGAGGCGAAACTCGCGCAGGTCGCCATCGTGCGGCTGGAACAACTGTATCCGTTTCCCGCCGATGAATACGAGTCCATCCTCCGAAGATACGCCAATGCCAGGCAGGTCATCTGGTGCCAGGAAGAGCCGCAGAATCAGGGCAGCTGGTACCAGATCCGGCATCGTCTCCAGGCGGCACTGGCTGATCAGCAGGAATTGCTGTACTCCGGCCGCCCCGGCGCTGCCGCACCGGCGACCGGTATCAGCACCTTGCACGAGGAGCAGCAGAGGAATCTGGTGCGGGCCGCCCTGCAGGGCGAACCCGTGGATGGGCAGCGGCAGGCCAGAGCGGCCGGCGTGTCCTGATACATGACATCAACAGACACAGACGGCTTGAAACCATGACCATAGAAGTGCGTGTCCCGCAGTTGCCCGAGTCCGTGGCCGATGCGACGCTCGTGACCTGGCACAAGCGCCCCGGCGATGCCGTGGCGCGTGACGAGAACCTGGTCGATCTTGAAACCGACAAGGTCGTGCTTGAAGTCCCGGCACCGGCCAACGGAACCCTGCGTGAGATCAGACTCGAAAATGGTGCGACGGTCACGAGCGGGCAGGTGCTTGCGATTCTCGATGAAGGCGCTGCGCCGGCGGCAAAGCCGGAGACATCTACGGTGGGTGCAAAAGCGGGCCCGCAGGCACTCGCACCGGCGACGGTTGCTCCTGCCCAGCCTGCGCAGGCTGCGGATCCGGGACCGGACACCGCTGGTGGCAAGCTCAGCCCGGCCGCCCGGCGGCTGGTGGAGGAGAACAGGCTGGATGCAGCCGGCATCGTGGGCTCCGGACGTGACGGCCGGGTGTCCAAGTCCGATGTGGTCAACCACCTGAGCGCCCGTGCGCCTCTTCCCGCAGGGCCGTCGACCGGGTCCGTGCCTCCGGTACAGAGTGGCCGCGTGGAGCAGCGGGTGGCGATGACCCGCCTGCGTCAGCGCATCGCCGAGCGCATGGTGCAGGCGCAGGCGACGCAGGCACTGCTGACCTCGTTCAATGAGGTGGATCTTTCGGCGATCAATGCGCTGCGGGCGGGATACCGGGAGGAGTTCGAGAAGCGCAACGGGGTGAAACTCGGGTTCATGTCCTTCTTCGTCAAGGCCTGCATCGAGGCATTGAAGAAATTCCCCGTCATCAATGCTTCGGTGGACGGGAGCGACATCCTGTATCACGAGTACTACGACATCGGTGTCGCGGTCTCCACCGATCGCGGGCTGATCGTACCAGTGGTGCGGGACGCGGACGGCTTGAGCTTTGCGGACATCGAAAAGGCCGTGGCGGGTTTTGCCGCGCGCGCCCGCGCAGGCTCCATCACCATGGAGGAGCTGACCGGCGGCACGTTCACCATCACCAATGGCGGTGTTTTTGGTTCGCTTCTGTCCACACCCATCGTCAATGCGCCGCAGAGCGCCATACTGGGCATGCACAAGATCCAGGAACGACCCGTGGTCGTCGCCGGCGCGGTGGTCGTCCGTCCCATGATGTACGTGGCGCTGACCTACGATCACCGCATCATCGATGGGCGCGAGGCGGTGCAGTTCCTGGTGGCGGTGAAACAGTACCTGGAGGATCCGATGCGACTGGTGCTTTCCCTGTGAGTCCGGCCGAAGACACGAGCGGCGGGAAGTCCGCTTCTTCCGATTCGTTCGACGTGGTGGTCATCGGTGGTGGACCTGCCGGGTATCCGGCGGCCATTCGTGCAGCCCAGAACAAGTTGAAGGTCGCCTGCATCGACGAATGGAAGAATCGCGACGGAACGCATGCCCTGGGCGGGACCTGCCTGAATGCCGGTTGCATACCCTCGAAGGCGTTGCTCGAATCCTCGGAGATGTATCACCGCGCCCGGCACGAGCTTGCGGTGCATGGAGTCGTCGCCTCTTCCGTCACGCTGGATCTGGCCGCGATGCAAAAGCGCCGTGCTGGCATCGTCAGGACTATGACAGGCGGAATCAGCGCCCTTTTCAAGGCCAATGGCGTGACTGCCTGCCAGGGGCACGGGCGGCTTCTGGGTGCCGGACAGGTGGAGGTGACCGGCGCCGACGGCACACGCAGGCTGCTGCGTTCCCGGCATGTCGTACTGGCGTCGGGATCGGTGCCGGTCAGGCTGAAATCCGCTCCGCACGACGACCTGCACATCGTGGATTCCTGGAATGCACTGGAGTTCGACACGGTGCCGCCACGGCTGGGCGTCATCGGTGCCGGTGTGATCGGTCTGGAACTGGGCAGCGTCTGGCGGCGCCTGGGAAGCACGGTGACCGTGATCGAGGCGCTGGACAGTTTCCTGCCCATGGCGGATCAGGCCGTGGCGAAGGAGGCGCTCAAGGGTTTCCGCAAGCTGGGTCTGGATATCAGGCTTGGCGCCCGGGTGACCCGCGCGGCAGTTCAGGACGGTGCCGTCATCGTGCAGTTTTCCGACTCGAAGGGCGAGCAGTCGGTGACCGTGGACAGACTGGTGGTGGCAGTCGGAAGGCGCCCGTTCACGGACGGGCTGATCGCGCCGGGGGTCGGAGTGAAGCTGGATGAGCGAGGGTTCATCGAAGTCGATGAACATTGCCGCACCAGCGTACCGGATGTCTGGGCGATCGGCGATGTGGTGCGCGGACCGATGCTGGCACACAAGGGCAAGGAGGAAGGCGTCATGGTCGCCGACCTCATCGCGGGGCTGTATGGTGATGTCAATTACAGGACCATTCCGTCGGTCATCTACACGGCGCCGGAGATCGCCTGGGTCGGGCAGACCGAGGAGCAGGCCAGGGCTTCAGGCCGGCCTGTGAAGATCGGGAGCTTCCCCTTCACGGCCAGCGGCCGGGCTCGCGCCATGGAAGCAGGGAGCGGCTTCTGCAAGGTGGTGGCGGCGGCGGATGACGATGAGATCCTGGGCATACACATCATCGGACCCATGGCGGGTGAACTGATCGCCGAAGGCGTTCTGGCCATGGAATACTCGGCCAGCGCGGAGGATATCCAGCGCACCATCCATGCCCATCCGACGCTGTCGGAGGCGCTGCACGAGGCGGCGCTGGCGGTGGACAAGCGCGCCATCGATTCGATCAATCGCTGAGGGCCCTGCTCCGGTGGGCGGGTGCCTCAGCGCCGGCGGCGGGCGCTGATCACGTTGGGAAGTGCCGAGATCCGTGCCAACACCCGTGACATCTGCGGCATCCCCGAGACCGCGATTGAAAGGCGCATGTGTGCCAGGGCATCTTCCTTCGAGACCACGGTGTTCATGCCGCGAATGCTGATTTTCTCGTCGGCCACCGCGGCACTGACATCACGGATCAGACCCGCCCGGTCATGGGCCTTCACTTCCAGATCCACCGGATACTGCCCCTCATGTTCCCCTCCCCAGTCGATATCGAGGATGCGCTCGGGGTGACTTTCGGCCAGGCGGGCGAAGTTCCGGCAGGATCGTGCATGGATGCTCACGCCCCGCCCCACGGCCAGGTATCCGGCGATGGCTTCCGGCGGGATGGGGCGGCAACACTTCGGGTAGCTGACCAGCAGGTCTCCGATGCCCTGCACCGGTGCGGCATCCCGATCCGGCACGGGTCGTATCCGGGCGTTTGCCGGCTTTTCGGCGCGGGCCCTCTGTACCCGCTGGATGGCGCCGGCCAATTGCGCAGCCGTGAGATCGCCTGCTCCGAGCACCTCGTGCAATGCTCCCGCATCGGGCAGTCGCAACTCGCCGAGCAACTCCGGCATGGCCGCTGACCCCAAACCCAGCCGCTGCAATTCGCGCTCCAGCAACAGGCGGCCCTCGGTCCTGTTGGTGGACAGGTCCTGTTTGCGGAACCAGGCCTTGACCTTGGCCCGATTGCGCGCGCTGGCGAGAAATCCGGAACCCGGTGACAGCCAGTCGCGCGAGGGCTGTGGATGTTTCGAGGTGATGATGTCCACGGTGTCGCCGTGATGCAGATGGTGGCCCAGCGGCACCATGCGTCCGTTGACCCGCGCTCCGCGCGTGCGATGCCCCAGATCGCTATGCACCTGGTAGGCAAAATCCAGCGGTGTGCCGTTGGTCGGTATGTCGATGATGTCGCCCTTCGGTGAAAGCACATAGATCCGGTCGGCAAACAGCTCCTTGCGGACCCGGTCCAGGAAATCACGATCGGCAGCGTCCTTGTCCGCCGGAGCGAGCAACGCCCGCAGCTGGTTGATCTTTCGTGCGTAGGCGGCATCGGATCGCCCGCCCTCCTTGTAGCGCCAGTGCGAGGCCACTCCCAGTTCGCTGGCGGCGTGCATCTCGTGTGTGCGGATCTGGATCTCCACCGGCTCGCCGTCGGGGCCGATGACGGCAGTGTGGATGGAGCGGTACTGGTTGCCTTTGGGTGTGGCGATGTAGTCATCGAATTCGCCGGGAATGAACGGCCACAGCGAGTGCACCACACCGAGTGCCGCATAGCAGTCGGCGATCGAATCCACCAGCACACGTGCCGCATGCACATCGGTCACGCGTTCGAAGGGCACCTGCTTGCGCTGCATCTTCAGCCAGATGCTGTAGATGTGCTTGGGCCGCGCACTGATCCGGGCGCTGATGCCGGCCCGGTGGAGCTGCCGGCCGAGTTCAGCCTGGAATCGCTCCAGGAACGCCTCGCGTTCGGAGCGCCGGGATTTCAGGGCGGCCGCGATGCGGCGGTATTCCGCCGGTTCGAGATAGCGGAATGCATAGTCCTCCAGTTCCCACTTGAGCTGCCAGACGCCGAGGCGGTTGGCCAGTGGTGCATACACCTCGCGGGTCTCGATGCCCAGGTGCTGCTGGGCATCCACGGATGAAGTTCGCGCTGCACGAAGACTCTGCAACTGCTCGGCCAGGCGTGCCAGCACCAGCCGGACATCGGCCACGACTGCGACCAGCATCTTGCGAAGCGCTTCGGCCTGTCCCGGATCCAGGCCGCGCTCCGGGTTCCATCCTGCCGGCAAACCGAAACTGCCCAGCTGGTTCAGCTCACGAGCCAGTCGGATGACATGTTCTCCGAAGCGCAAGTTCGCGGCCTCGCGATCAATCCAGTGCCGTTCCAGCAGGGTGTGGATGGCCGTGGCGATCACCAGTTCATCATCGGCTTCGAGATCGGCCAGGATCCGTGCGCTGGCAAGGCCATGCTCGCGTGCCGCGATCGCATCGGCCGGCAGTTCCCAGTCACTGATCGCGGCCAGGGCGTCCCGAAGCCGGACAGACCCTTCAGCCCGATGTGATGTCGTTGTTTCCACTGGATGACAGGCTCGTCAACGGGTGGGTTTGACGGGCCAATGCCGGTATCATAGTCGCGCAGGCAGCAATGCGGTGAAATCCTTGCGCATACTTGGTATCGACCCTGGCTCGCAGCGGACGGGATTTGGCATCCTGGACGTGACGGGCCAGCAATTGAACTACGTGACCAGCGGTGTCATCGGCATCCGCGGGGATGAATTCAGCATCCGCCTGAAGGAGATTTTCCGGGGTGTGAAAGATCTCGCGGCCCGGTATCGTCCCGACCAGATAGCAATCGAGCGGGTTTTCATGAATCGCAACGCGGACAGTGCGCTCAAGCTGGGGCAGGCACGCGGCGCCGCCATCTGCGGGCTGGCCGAATGCGACGCAGGCATCCATGAATACGCGCCGCGGCAGATCAAGCTGGCGGTGGTCGGCGCGGGAGGTGCGGCCAAGGAACAGGTGCAGCTCATGGTGACGAAGCTTCTGCACCTGCAGGGCCCCGTGACGGCGGATGCAGCCGATGCGCTGGCGGCCGCCATGTGCCATGCCATGCGCGCACGAGCGCCCGTGCAGGTGCAGGCTGGCAGGGCGCGCGGATCGGCTCGCGCCGCCTGGACGCTCGCCGTGAAAGCAGCCGGGAGGGTCCGGTGATCGGGTTTCTGAAGGGGCGGATCGCTGCCAAGCACCCGCCGGGCCTGCTGCTCGACGTGAATGGCGTGGGATATGAGATCGATGCGCCGATGTCCACGTTCTACACGCTTCCCGGAACGGGAGAGGCGGTATCACTGTTCACTCATCTGGTGGTGCGTGAAGATGCCCATATCCTGTACGGTTTCGCCAGCGAGGCGGAGCGCCGTCTGTTCCGGGCATTGCTGAAGGTGTCCGGTGTGGGCCCGAAAATGGCGCTGGGAATCCTTTCTGGTGCCAGCGTCACGGATTTCCTGCGCATCGTGGAAAGCGAGGATGCAGCCCGGTTGACCCGCATCCCCGGCATCGGCAGGAAGACCGCCGAGCGGGTCATCGTGGAAATGCGTGACAGCGTGGGCCGGTTCGATTCCGGTCCGCTGGCCGCGCCGGTTGCGGGGCCGGAGGAGATCGGGGCCAGCGCGCAGGGCGAGGCGTTCGGAGCACTCCTCGCGCTGGGCTACAAGGCGCCTGAGGCGACGCGTCTTCTCAACGGCATCGACAGCGCGAACATGAGTACCGAGGAATTGATCCGGGCCGCGCTGAAATCGGCGGCCAGGGCCTGATCACGCATGGCCATCGACGAGGACCGTGTCATCAATGCGGGCAGTGCCCGAGAGGACGAAGTCGCCGACCGTGCGGTGAGACCGAAGTCGCTCGCCGACTACGTGGGGCAACCCAGGGTCAAGGCGCAGATGGCCATCTTCGTGCAGGCTGCGCGCCAGCGGGGTGATGCGCTGGACCATGTGCTGATCTTCGGTCCACCGGGCCTCGGCAAGACCACACTGGCGCATATCCTGGCCAACGAGATGAAAGTGAATCTGCGCCAGACCTCCGGCCCGGTGCTGGAGCGGCCGGGCGATCTTGCCGCGCTGCTCACCAACCTCGAGCCTCGCGATGTGCTGTTCGTGGACGAGATCCATCGCCTGAGTCCCGTGGTGGAAGAAATCCTCTATCCGGCGATGGAGGACTATCAGCTCGACATCATGATCGGCGAGGGGCCGGGGGCCCGTTCGATCAAGCTGGACCTGCCGCCCTTCACACTGGTGGGTGCAACCACACGGGCTGGGCTGCTGACTTCCCCGCTGCGCGACCGGTTTGGAATCGTGCAGCGACTGGAGTTCTACTCCATTGGAGAACTCACCGATATCGTGGCGCGAAGCGCCTCGATCCTCAAACTCGGGATGGACCCGGCCGCGGCGGTGCGCATCGCCGAGCGTTCGCGTGGCACACCGCGCATCGCCAACCGGCTGCTGCGGAGGGTGCGGGATTTCGCCGAGGTGCGCGGCGACGGCTTCATCACGGATACCCTTGCGGTGGCGGCACTGGACATGCTCGATGTGGACCCGCAGGGATTCGATCAGCTGGATCGCAAGCTCCTGCTCACCATCATCGAGCGCTTCGACGGCGGACCCGTGGGCGTGGACAGCCTGGCGGCCTCGATGAGCGAGGAGCGTGGCACGCTGGAGGATGTGGTCGAGCCCTTCCTGATCCAGCAGGGATTCCTGACCCGGACCGCCCGTGGCCGGATGGCCACCCGTCAGGCCTATCTTCATTTCGGCATGCCGGCGCCCATCGTCGAACGGGATCCGAATCCCGGGCTGTTCAAGGATGGTCTGGAAAGGTGAGTGTGGCGCCGAACTTCTGCATCACCTGCCGGGTCTACTGGGAGGACACCGATGGCGGCGGGGTGGTGTATTACGCAAATTATCTCAAGTACCTCGAACGTTGCCGGAGCGATTGGCTGCGCGCAATGGGCATCGACCAGGGACGGTTGCGCGAGCAGCGGGCCTTGCAGTTTGCAGTGGTGAGCCTGAATGTGCGCTATGTCCGCCCTGCGAAGCTCGATGACGAGCTTCGCGTCAGCGCAAGGCTGGCGAAATTCATGCCGGCGAGCATCAGTTTCGATCAGGCTGTGCATCGCGACGGGCAGACGCTGGTCGAGGCGCAAACCCGGGTTGCCTGTCTCGATTCGGCCACGTTGAAACCGCGCCCCATCCCGGTCGACCTGTTCAAGGAATGGCGAAATGAACAATGATCTTTCGATCTGGAATCTCGTGCTTGGCGCGAGTCCGGTGGTGCAGGCGGTGCTCGCCCTGCTGCTGCTGGCATCGCTGGCATCGTGGTCGGTGATCCTGCGCAAGCGCGGCGTCATCGGACGGTCGCGCCGCGCGGCGGATCAATTCGAGACCGATTTCTGGTCGGGCGGTGATCTGAACGAGCTGTATCGGCGCATCGATGCCCGGGGGCGCGAAGGCACTGGCATGGAGAGCATCTTCAGCTCCGGTTACCGCGAGTTCAGCCGGCTGCGGCAGCAGGATCTTCCCTCCGACGAACTGCTCGAGGGCTCGCGCCGCGCCATGCGCGTGTCCCAGCTGCGCGAGATCGACCGCCTCGAGCAGAGCCTGGCCATGCTGGCCACGGTGGGCTCGACCAGTCCCTATGTCGGATTGTTCGGCACCGTGTGGGGCATCATGAGTGCCTTCCACAATCTGGGCAACGTGCAGCAGGCGACGCTGGCCGCAGTGGCACCCGGCATCGCCGAGGCCCTGGTGGCCACCGCAATCGGCCTGGTCGCGGCCATCCCTGCGGTCATTGCATACAACCGGTTTGCGGACCAGGTGAGCCGCCTGGAGTTGCGGTTCGATACCTTCATGGAGGAATTCTCCACCATCCTGCAGCGCAATTCCGGTGCGAGGGTCGCGCCGGCCGATTCACGGGCACCGCGCTGATGGCCGGCCTCGTGCGCCGCCGACGCCTGATGGGCGAGATCAACGTCGTACCGTATATCGACGTGATGCTGGTGTTGCTCATCGTCTTCATGATCACGGCTCCGCTCCTCACGCAGGGGGTCAAGGTCGATCTGCCGCAGGCCAGCGCGGAGCCCATCGACGAGGAGTTCCTGCAGAAGCACGAGCCGCTGGTGATCACGGTGGATCGGGGCGGGAACCTCTACCTCAACATGGGACGAACGCCGGATCAGCCCGCCTCTCAGGCCACGATCAGTGCGCGAGTGGGCGCGGTCCTGCGCCGGGACCCGAAGACCCCCATCCTGGTCCGCGCCGACACGACAGTGGCCTACGGTCAGGTGGTGCGCGTCATGGCTCTGCTCCAGCACGCTGGTGCGCCCAAGGTGGGATTGCTCACCGACCCCCAGAAGCCTCGCAGGCGCGGGGCAGGTGAGCCGTCGAACTGACATGAGCGACACGCTGCGCGAGTACTCCTTCCCCATGGTGGGATCAGCGGTGCTGCATGCCACGATGCTGGTGGCACTGGCGCTGGTGGCGCGCATGACCTTTCATCGGTCTGCGCCGGCTTCACCGGGACCGTCGATCGATGCGGTGACGGTCGACTCGCAGCTGTTGCTGAATGCGCAGCAGGCAAAGGCGCGCAAGGCCGCGCAGGCCATGGAACAGGAGCGGCAGCGCGAGGAAGAACAGCAGCGGCTCCTGGAGCAGCAGCAGGCCGAGGCGCAGCACAGGGTGGACCAGGCGAAAGCGGCCGCGCAGCAGAAGCAGGCAGCGCAGCGCGCCGCAGACTTGCAGGCAACCGCCCTGAAGGCGAAGCAGCTTGCCGCCCACCAGGCAGCAGCAGCCAGGGCCGAGGCGGCTGAGAAGCAGCGTGCCGATGCCACCCGCGCAGCGGCTGAACAGAAGGCGGCGGCGGCCAGGGCCGAGGGGGAACTGCGGCGGCAGATGGCCGAGGAGGAACGGCTCAGTGCATTGCAGTCCGGTCCTCAGCAGGCCAGCTACATCGCGGCCATCCAGAATCGCATCACCCGGGCCTGGCTGCGCCCCGCTTCGGCCCGCCCGGGCATCGTATGCACCATCCAGGTGACCCAGATCCCCGGGGGCGAGGTCACCAGCGCGCACGTGACCGATTGCAATGGCGATGAGGCAGTGCGACAGTCGGTGGAAAATGCAGTCTACCGTGCTTCGCCCCTGCCCATGCCTCCCGACCCGGCCCTGTTCCAACGCAACCTGACCCTGGTGTTCAAACCCAATGAATAGACCCCTGCCGTTTCTCGTCGCTCTGGTCATGCTGAGCGTTGCGCCGCTGGCGCGCGCGCAACTGGTGGTGGAGATCACCCAGGGGCAGGCCGATGCCATTCCCATCGCCATCGTGCCGTTCGGTGCCGATGCGACGGCGCCGGGTTTCGACGTGGCGCAGGTGGTCTCGGCCGATCTGGGATCCAGTGGGCGTTTTGCACCCATGGGCCGCAATGACATGGTCGAGAAGCCCACGCGCGGCGCGGACATCGTTTTCAACGACTGGCGGACCCTGAACACCGATTACATCACCGTGGGCCAGCTGCAGACGATCGGACCAGACCGGTACCAGGTGGCGTTCGAGCTGTTCAACGTGCTCAATCACCAGCGGCTGCTGGGATTCCAGATCACGGCCAACCAGGCCGGATTGCGCCAGGCATCACACCAGGTCGCGGACCTGATCTACGAGAAGATCATCGGGGTCAAGGGCGCGTTTGCCACGCGCATTGCCTACGTTTCCGTCACCGGACATCTGCCCACGCGGATGTTCCGGCTGATCGTGGCGGATGCCGATGGGGCCAATCCGCGCGTGGTCATGCAATCCGGCGAACCCTTGATGTCTCCGGCCTGGTCGCCCGACGGACAGAGCCTCGCCTACGTGTCCTTCGAGGACCAGCTGCCGGCCATCTATGTGCAGCACCTGCGAAGTGGCGAGCGCCGGCGCGTGTCGGCCAAAGCAGGCGTCAACCAGGCTCCTGCCTGGTCGCCGGATGGGCGCAAGCTGGCGGTGACCCTGTCTTCGCGCGACGGGAATCTGGACATCTATATCCTCGACCTCGCAACCCAGAAGCTCATCCGTGTCACCGACGATCCGGCCATCGATACCGAGCCCCAGTGGTCTCGTGACGGCCAGTCGATCTATTTCACCTCTGACCGGGCCGGCGGTCCGCAGATCTACCGCAAGACCCTGTTGCCGGGGAGCCGTCCCCAGCGGCTCACGTTCCAGGGGAACTACAACGCCCGGCCGCGGATCTCGCCCGACGAAACCCAGCTCGCATTCGTGACCCAGGATGGCAGCGGTTATCACATCGCCGTGCAGGACCTGCGCGGGGGCGGGGATTTCCGCGTGCTGACGAAGGGCCGGTTCGACGAATCGCCGAGCTTCGCACCGAACGGCGCCGTCCTGATCTATTCGAGCCGCGACGGAAGCCGCGGTGTGCTGGCGCTGGTGAGCACGGATGGCAGGGTCCAGCAAAGGCTGGCATCGAGTGAAGGTGATGTGCGTGAACCTGCGTGGGGACCGTACTGAAGGCGTTACACTATCGGGCAAGGCCGCGCGATCGCGCGAGCTTATGGAGGGCGAGATGAAGAAATGGTGGCTGGCAACGATGATCGTCGCGGTGGGCATGTCCCTTTCGGGGTGTCCGAAAAAGCCCACGGTCAAGGAAAACCCCAATGCCGGTACGGCCGTCCCGGGGCAGGGCGCGCAGACCAGTGGCGACACCGGCCCGCAGACCGGCGAGGCCACCCCGTTCGGGCAGTCCGGCGCGGCCAGTGGTGCCGCGGCAGCCGTGGCCGGGCGGATCATCTACTTCGACTTCGACAAGGTCGAGATCAAGCCGGAATACGCCGGCATCATCACCGATGTGGCGCATGCCCTGGCCGCGCATCCGGCCTGGCGAATCCGCCTGGAAGGCAATACCGACGAGCGGGGTACCCGCGAATACAATATCGGACTGGGCGAGCGCCGTGCCCAGGCCGTGCGCCGCGCATTGATGCTTCAGGGTGCTGCCGATACCCAGCTGTCCACGGTCAGTTATGGCGAGGAGCGGCCGGCAGTCGAAGGTGAGACGGAGGCGGCCTTTGCGAAGAATCGCCGGGTCGAGATGGTCGCTGTCCCATGAGAGCCCGGCGCACGCTGATCATGGCCATCGCCTCGCTCCTGGTGGCGGGTTGCATGACCACGCCACCCGAGGAGGATCCGGTCCAGATCAAGCTCAATGACCTGGACAACCGGCTGACCCGGATCGAGAAGGTCGTGACCAACCAGAGCCTGCTGCAGCTGTCCAACGATCTGGAGGCCATGCGCGCCCAGATCCGATCCATGCGCAACGACGTGGACGAGCTGGGCAATGCAGTGGAAGCCTCGCGCCGCCAGCAGCGTGACCTGTATGCGGATCTGGATGCGCGCATGAAAGTGCTGGAAGCTCGTGGCGGTGTCACGCCCGGTACCTCGCCCGGATTGCCCGCACAGGCGGCATCTTCGCCCCCGGCGGCTGCGTCTTCAGCCGCTCCTTCCGGGCCGGGCGCTGCCCCTGAAGCCGCTCCGGCTGCGGATTCTTCGCAGGGAACCGACAAGAGCGATTACCAGTCGGCGTTCAATCTGCTGAAGAACAGCCAGTACGACCAGTCGATCGCCGCGTTCCGCAGGTTTCTGGAGGTGCATGCGCAGAGCCCGCTGGCGGAGAATGCCCAGTACTGGCTGGGCGAGGCCTATTACGTCACGCGTGCCTACCCGGATGCCCTGCAGTCCTTCCGACTGGTCAGCGAGAAGTACCCGCAATCGCGCAAGCTGGCCGATGCCCTGCTCAAGACCGGATTCTGCTACTACGAGATGAAGCAGTGGGACAAGGCGCGCGAGATCCTGACCCAGGTGGCTGACCAGTACCCGGATGCCAGCGCCGGCCGGCTGGCTCGACAACGCCTGGACAGGATGACCAGCGAAAAGCACTGAGGTGGGCGAGTTGCCCGACAGCCGGACCGTGGGTCGCACTGCCCGGTTGCGTGTCAACGAGATATTCCATTCACTGCAGGGAGAGGCGGATGCTGTGGGATATCCCACGGTGTTCATCCGGCTGACCGGCTGCCCGCTGCGTTGCCGATACTGCGATACGCAGTACGCCTTTCACGAAGGCCGCTGGATGAGCCTCGAGGACATTCTCGAAGCCGTTTCCGCATTTGGGGCGCGACATGTGTGCGTGACGGGCGGGGAGCCGCTGGCCCAGCCGGCCTGCATCACATTGCTCCAGCAGTTGTGTGACGCGGGATTCGATGTGTCCCTGGAGACCAGTGGTGCCCTGGACATCGGCCTGGTGGATGCTCGTGTATCGCGTGTGGTGGACGTCAAGACACCGGATTCGGGCGAGGTGCAGAGCAATCGGCCCGAGAACCTGACGTTGCTGACCTCCCGTGACCAGTTGAAGTTTGTCATCGGCTCGCGCACCGACTTCGACTGGAGCCGTCGCTTCGTCGCCGATCAGCAGCTCGATGGCCGATGTACCATCCTGTTCTCGCCCAGCTACGGTCGATTGCCCGCGCCACAGCTCGCGCAGTGGATCCTGGACGAGCGGCTCAACGTGCGCTTCCAGCTCCAGCTCCACAAGGTGCTGTGGGGCGATGTGCCGGGACGATGAGCCGCACGCGCGCCGTGGTTCTGCTCTCCGGGGGGCTTGATTCGGCCACTTGCCTCGCCATTGCACGCTCCCGCGGCTTTGAGTGCCACGCCCTGTCGGTGGACTACGGCCAGCGGCATGCAGCCGAGCTGGATGCGGCTGCACGGATCGCGCAGGCCCTGGGTGTAACGGACCACCGGATCATGCACATCGATCTTGCCGGCATCGGCGGATCCGCGCTCACCGACTCGTCCATCGATGTGCCGAAGGCACCGGGTCCCGGGATTCCGGTCACTTATGTTCCAGCGCGCAACACCCAGCTCCTCGCACTGGCTCTGGGCTGGGCCGAGGTGCTTGAAGCCCGCCACCTGTTCGTGGGCGTGAACGCGGTGGATTATTCCGGCTATCCGGATTGTCGCCCCGAGTTCATCCGCGCCTTCCAGCAACTGGCGAATCTTGCCACCCGCGCGGGTGTGGAAGGCCGGACACTGACCGTGGAAGCGCCGCTCATGCACATGGGCAAGCCGGACATCATCCGCAAGGGCCTTGAACTGGGCCTGGACTATTCGCTGACGGTGTCCTGCTATCAGGCTGATGCGCGAGGGTGCGCATGTGGGGCTTGTGATGCCTGCCGGATCCGTGCCCGGGGGTTTCGAAATGCAGGCATCGCCGACCCGACACGGTACGCCCGCGAGGAGCATCAGGAGGGATCCGTTTGACCAAGGACCCGGAACCGTTCAGAGGTTCCGGGTCCCTTCGATCGAGGTCCGCCTAGAAGTCCTTCGAGACACGCAGGCCGAAGGTGCGCGGCTGGGTCGGCACGATGTAGACCTGGTTGTCGTTGTTGGACGTGATATTGGTGAATCGCGTCAACTGGGCACGCCGGTTGGCGACGTTGCTGATATAGGCGCTGATTTCCAGGCCATTGTTCTTCGCGCCTCCGGTAAGGTCCAGCAGGCCGTAGGCCGGCTGGAAGCCGATCACCGCCTGCTCGTTCCCCTTGAGCTTGGGTGCCACCTTGTTCTGGTACATGAATGAAGCCTGGCCATAGGGTTGCCAGCCGATGACGTCCGGGAACTCGTAGCGAGCCACCACATTGCCCTTGAACTTGGGTACCTGGGGCAGATCTGTCCCCGCGGTCGCCAGGGGCCCGGTGTAGGTGAACGTGGGTGGCAGGAAGGGTGCGTTCACCGAATCGCCCGGGCAGTTCGTGACTCCGACCTGTGCGCAGAAATTCTGCGAAATGGTGGCTTTGAGCCAGGTGAAGCCCGCGCTCAGGGTCAACTGGCGGGTCGCCGCGAAGGTGATCTCGCTCTCCACACCCCTGATCCGCGCGTTCCCGGCGTTGGTGATGGCCGTGATGCTCGGCGGCACGAGAAAGCCGAACTGGAAGCTCTTCCAGTCCTCCCAGAACAGGGCTCCGTTCCACCTCAGCCGGTTGTCCGCCCAGGTGGTCTTCCAGCCGAGTTCGTAGTTCTTGAGGTAATCAGGCTGGTAGGGCTTGCCGTTGGGGCCCGCGATGCGATTGACACCGCCCGGCCGGAAACCCTTGGACCAGGTCGCATAGACCATCTTGTCCGGCGTGATCTTCCAGGTCGCCGTGAGTTTGGGCACGTTGCCGTGGCCGCTGGAGGAGGTGTCCAGATTCGTGCAGGGTGAGTACTTGGCGACGACGAAGGTCGGCTGGAAGCATTTCGCCATGCCGGTCCCCGACGAAAAATGGTTCGAGTAACCGAAAAAGCCTTCCAGCCCGTTGTCGAACCAGTACTGGCGGAAACCGCCCGTGAGGGTCAGCTGGTCCGTGATGTCCCAGTCGATCTGGGCGAACACCGCGCGGTCGCGGTCCACACGTTGCTCGGCGGTGAGCCAGATGGTGTTGGGCAGATTCGGGAGCGAGTAGTAGTCGGAAAGCCCATTGGGATTTCCGGGACCACCGGTGGAAGATACCCAGCCGTAGCCCGGCATGGTGTAGTTCTGCCAGATGTTGTGGAGCTGCCGCTGGAGGAAGGCGCCGACGGTGGCGCGCACCGGGTATTTCGCCGGCGTGGACAGACGCACTTCCTGGCTCCACTTCTCGAAGTAGCCGCCGCCGTTGACGAACTCCTGGGGCATGATGGGCTTGCCATCGTTCCCGGTCCAGTACGCCCCCGAGCCGAACAGACGGTCATAGAACATCGAATAGTCGCTGTACTCTGCGGTGGTATGGCCGGTGCGCTTCATGAACCCGCCTGAATACACCAGGTCGAAGTCGCTGATCTTGCCTTCCACCGTCAGAGCCGTCTGGTACCAGTTGTCGTAGGTCGAGTCCGGCCCGAAACGCACTACGTCGAGGTCCCCGACGCTGGGATCGTAGCCGAAGAAACCCTGGGTCTTGATCCGCTGTCCCATGACGACGGGCATCACGGTCCAGTTCTCACCCAGGTCGAGCTTCAGTGCGGCACGTCCACCCCGCGTATCCACGGTGTTGAAATTCTTCTTTATCCAGGGCGCGGCGCTGATGGCGCCGGCACCGACCACGCCCACCGGCGGACAGCCGGGAGAATTGCTGGTGTTCCCCGACCAGGTCGGGAAGGTCCGGATGCCATTGGTGATGCAGCCGGGGGCGCTGGTGCCCATGATGTTGTCGATATAGCCCGCATCGTGCAGATCCCAGCCGACCAGGCGGATCGCCGCATTTGCCGAGAGCGGTATGTTGACGAAGCCTTCCACGCCCCAGCCGAGGCCACCGCTTTCCACTGAATTTCCGGAGACCGCGACATTGCCGTAGAACTTCGAGGTGTCGGGTTTGTTGGTGATGATACGCACCGTTCCAGCCTCGGAACTCGCACCGTACAAGGTGCCCTGCGGGCCTTTCAGGACTTCCATGCGCTGGATGTCGTACAGGTGAACCTCCGGGGTTCCATCGATGGTGGTGACCGGCTGTTCGTCGAGGTAGGTACCCACGGAGGGCTGTGAGCCCGAATGATTCCCGTCACCGCCATTGTTGACGCCGCGGATGTAGATCAGGGACTGGCCGGGTGCGCCACTGCCACCCTGACCATTGCCGCGCGAGTAGGCGATGCTGGGCGAGAATTTCACGTAGTCGTCGACGTCGACGATGTTGAGCTGCTGGAGCTTGGTGTTGTCGAGCACCTGCACGGCGATGGGCACGTTCTGGAGGTTCTCCACGCGCTTCTGGGCCGTGACCACGACCTCTTCCAGGCTGACCGTGGAGGACGCCTCCTGAGCATGCGCGAACGCCCAGGGAAGGGTGGCCAGCAGGGTGGAGGCCACGGGGATTCCCTTGCGGACCAGTGGATGGCGTTTGAGTGCCTGGAGACGGTTGAGTTTGCGTCGGCGGCTGCGTGTCATGAAGCGACTCCCCGGGTGTTGTATTTGAACGTCAAGTCTAAGCCTTTTGTGGCTGGAATCAAACTAGCCGAAATCCATGGGTACGTGTGGATAATCCCGTAGCACGGGTCCCAGCGCATCGATGAGCGGACCGAGCCAGGATTCATAGTGCCGCCAATGGTCCAGACCTTCCCGGAAGATCGGACGGCGCACCTGCTCGGAACTGGCCGTGCGCACTGCGCGCTCGGTCTCGTGGAATTTCAGGCAGGCTTCCTCGAAAGCCAGTCCACAGTGATCGAGCAGGCGCCGAACCTGATTTTCCGTGTCGGCGACCATGTCTTCGTAGTGCACCCTCAGCACCTTCCCGGGGAGTACCGCGTCGATGTGCGCCATGAACCTTGCGTAGTCGCGATAATAGCGCCCCAGCTCCGGCAGACCGTAGGTGAAGTTCTGGCCGCGGGCAAAGTGCTGCTTGAAGCACGAAAACCCGCAGGCCAGCGGGTGCCGGCGCGCGTCGATGATCCGGGCATTGGGCAGGATCAGGTGGATCAGTCCGACGTAGAAGCAGTTGTTCGGCATCTTGTCGATGAAAAACGGAGCACCGGAGCGGCGCATCGGCTGCGTGTCGCGCAGGTAGCGCTCGCCGAATTCGCGCAATTGACCGGTGCTCAGGTGCGCGACCTTGGCTGCAAATTCTTCCTGCGCACCGTCGCTTCGCGCGATGTCACGTGCAATCTGCGGAATTTGCGGCAGTTCCATGATGCCCTCGACCCGCGAGTGGCTGGCCAGGATCTGTTCGAGCAACGTCGAGCCTGCCCTCGGCAGGCCCACGATGAATATGGGGTCGGGGGCCGGAGCGCCGGTGCCTGCCCGTGAGCTGAAGAATTCTGGCGTGCAGACTTCGATGCTCCGATCCACATAGGCAGTCGTGGCCTGAGCATCATAGGGATGCTGCTGCATGCGCAGGGCGTTGCCGGAGGCATAGTGGGCGAAGGAGCCCTCGTACTCGGCGCGATCCTCCAGGGCCTTGCCCAACGCAAACTCGAAGTGCAGGCGTGAATCAGTGTCAAGGTCCCTGCGCTCGAGGGCAGCGTGCAGGGTCTGCAGGTCTTCGGCGGAGAATCCAAAGGTCTTGAGATTCGCAAGGCTCCACCACGCCTCGCCCAGTTTCGGATCCAGGGCGATGGCGCGCCGATAAGCCTCGATGGATTCTGCGCTCCGCCCCGCGGTACGCAACGAGTGGCCCAGGCTCATCCAGATCTTCGGCTGCCCCGGATACTCGGCGAGCACCCGTTCATAGACCTGGATCGATTCGGCGTAGTCGCCGAGATTGGCCAGAGCTGCCGCCTGAAGGTTCCGGTAGCCGGGATTTCTTGGCTCCGCAGCCAGAAGTCGCTGTGCCTGCTCGAGGGCAGATGCCGCATTGCCCTGGCGTATCAGCACCGAGGCATAGTTGTAACGCGCCATCGCGAAACTCGGCGCAAGCGCCAGACATCGCTCGAGCAATTCCTGGGCGTCCTGGTAACGCCGGAGACGGCCTGCGACCTCCGCCAGCATGCGCAATGCCGCCACATCAGTCGGGTGCCCGGACAGATGTTCGCGCAGTTTCGCATCTGCCGATGGCAGGTTGTTCTCGATGAGGAGCGAGGCCGCCAGCATCAGGGCCGGGTCGCGGGTGGCGGCCTTGATGTATCGTGCCCGCGCATCATCGGCTCCGGCTTCATCACCGGCAGCATCCAGCTGATCCGCAAGCAGCCGCCAGCCATCCGGCGAATCGGGCTGCAGGTGCACTGCACGGCGCAACGCCTTGACCGCCTCTGCTGCACGGCCCGCTTCGCCCAGCGCTGCCCCAAGTTCCAGAAAGACGGGAGCGGCACGCGGTTGCTCGGAGGCCAGCGGTCCGAGGATGCCCAGAGCCACATTGATCTCGCCACTCAGGCGCTGAGCTGCGCCCAGCACGAGACGTGCACGTGGCTCGGAAGGGATGACCTTGAGGATCTCGGAGGCTTGAATGGCAGCCGTGCGTGGATCGCTTTGCAGCAGGCGCGTTGCATGCTTCAGTGCGATCTGCAGTGACCCGACCGGTTCTGCAACAGCCTCACCACCCATGTGGGGAATATACATCGTTCGTACGCTGTCCGGTGAAGGCCAGCGGGTGAATGCGCTGTGGTACAGAGGCAACAAAGACAGACTGGTGGGCCGTGCAGGGCTCGAACCTGCGACCAATTCCTTAAAAGGGAACTGCTCTACCAACTGAGCTAACGGCCCGACGGGCGCGCATCATAGCTGAACTGCGGGCCAGTGGCAGGGTCCAGCACGAGGCTCCGGCCCCTCCTATTCGCCAGGATTCTCCAGGCTGAATTTCTCGCCTTCGTCATCGTAGGCGAAAACTTCCGCATAGCGACCCCAGCCGACGATGGCCCGCAGGGTTTGTTCGGCCGCCTCATCGTTCATGTAGTCCTCGATTTCATCGAGGAAACGGCTCTTGCGGGCCACGTGCGAGGCGCGCTCATCCAGGACCCGGCGCACATGTGCGGCCAACGGTATGTGGCTGAGCAGGTGATGGGCGAAAATGTGCTTGCGCTCATCGAGCGTTGCACTGGCAAAAGCCAGGCCCTCGGGCGTGAGCCTGATATCGCCTCCCTCCAGTTCGGCAAACCTGAGCATCTGCAGTGTCTCGGCCACAGGAAACAGCTCGTCGGCATCCATGTGAACATCCGATGCGATGTCCGGCAGGTCGGCCTTGCCATTGAAGGGAGGCGCAGCCACGGCTTCCATCAGGCCCGCGATCAGGTTCGAGGAGACATTCGGAAGTTCCGTCCCGATCCCCAGGCCCTGCAGCCGGTTGGCATGCTGGACTGCGGGGCCCGCGGTCTTGCGCGCCGTCATGGCCACGTAGAGTCGTTCGACGATGTCCCGGAAGGCGGGCTCCAGGCGGTTGCGGGGGTGGGGCAGGCTGACCGGAATCTCGCTGAGGATCCGCCCGGGATTGCTGCCGAAGACCATGACCCGGTCGCACATGAACACGGCCTCTTCGATATTGTGGGTCACGAGTACCACGCCCTTGATGGGCATTCGGCCGTCGGACCACAGGTCGAGAAAGTCGGTGCGCATGGTTTCCGCGGTCAGGACATCCAGGGCGGAAAAGGGTTCATCCATGAGCAGGATGTTGGGCTGGACCACCAGTGCGCGTGCAAAGCCCACGCGCTGGCGCATGCCGCCGGACAGTTCCCGGGGATAGGCGGACTCGAAGCCGTCGAGGCCAATGAGGTCAATGGCCGCGAGCGAGCGCTTGCGGATCTCGCCCTTGGCCACGTGCAGGGCCTCGAGCCCAAGCGCCACGTTCTGGAACACCGTGAGCCACGGAAACAGGGCAAAACTCTGGAATACCATGGCGATGCCGGGGGCGGGCCCCTCGATGCGCTGTCCCAGATAACGGACTTCGCCGGCGCTGGGCTTCGCAAGTCCGGCGATCAGTCGCAGGAGGGTGGACTTGCCCGAACCCGATCGCCCGAGCAGACCGATGATCTGACCTGCACTCATGCTCAGGCTCACATCGTCGAGCACCACGAGATCTTCCCCGTCGGCCTTGGGAAAGGACTTGCGGAGGCTGCGGACTTCCAGCAATGCCGGTGAAGTACTCATCTGCGTCATCAGGTCAGTCGGAACTTGCGCTCGGCGTAATAGTACAGCGGGCGCCAGAACATGCGGTTGATGAGAACCACGAACAGGCTCATGGTGGTGATGCCCAGCACGATGCGGTGGAAATCTCCCGCAGTGGTGGCATTGGCGATGTAACTGCCAAGGCCCTTCGCCTGCAGTTGCGTGCTGCCCCAGCTGGCCACCTCCGCGACGATGGCCGCGTTCCACGATCCTCCGGAGGCCGTGATGGCGCCGGTGACGTAGAACGGGAACACCCCGGGAAGGGCAACGCGTTTCCACCACAGCCAGCCGCCGACCCGGAAATTCTCTGCTGCAAACCGCAGCTCACCCGGCATCTGCGAGGCGCCCGCGATCACATTGAACAGGATGTACCACTGGGTGCCGAGGATCATCAGCGGCGACAGCCACCAGTCAGGGTCGAGGTTCCCGCGCACGAGGAGATAGACCACCAGCGGAAACAGCAGGTTTGCCGGGAAGGCCGCGAGAAACTGCGCGATCGGCTGGATGATGGCCGTGGCGCGCGGCCGCAGCCCGACCCAGATGCCGATGGGCACCCAGATCAGGCTGGCCAGCACGATCAGCACCACCACTCGGGCCATGGTCAGCAGTGCCAGCCAGATCACTTCCCTGACTTCGTCGGGGCGGGTGCCCACGATGAGTTCGCGGGCGATATGCCAGCATGCGAACACGATCATCACCGCCAGGGCAGTGATCCAGAAACTGTCCAGGCTCCGGCGCCGGTGGAACGCGCCGACCGCGGCCGGCTTGCCAGTCAGCAGGATCTGGCTGGATCCGCGAACGGCCGCAGAGAACAACCAGGTGATGCCGGCGATCAGGCGCGAGCGGCGCATCATGGTCAGGGCCCAGCTGGTGGGCGCCTGGGTGGTGGCGTCCTGTTCCACCTTGAACCGGTCGACCCAGGCGATCAACGGCCGGAACAGCAGCTGGTCATAGATGAGGATGACGATGAGCATGGTGCCGATGGCCCAGGCAATGGCCATCAGATCTTTCTGGGCAATGGCCACTGCGATGTAGGAACCTATCCCGGGAAGGGCGACGGCGGTGTTGCCGACGCTGATGGCCTCGGAGGCCACCACGAAGAACCACCCTCCCGACATGGACATCATCATGTTCCAGATCAGCGCGGGCATGGCGAACGGGACCTCCAGCTGCCAGAAGCGCATCCAGGGGGTCAGGTGAAACGAGTGGGCCGCCTCGGCAAGTTCGGCCGGGACGGTGCGCAGGGACTGATAGAAGCTGAACGCCATGTTCCATGCCTGGCTGGTGAAAATGGCGAAGATGGCCACGAATTCCGCCCCGAGCACGCGCCCGGGGGCGAGCGACATGAAGAACACCGCCGTGATGGAGATGAAGCCAAGGATCGGTACGGACTGCAGGATGTCGAGGATGGGTACCAGCAATCGCCCGGCCCGCGGGCTCTTCGCGGCCCAGGTGGCATAGGTCAGTGTGAACAGGAGCGACAGGGCGAGGGCTGCGAACATGCGCAGCGTCGTGCGGGCGGCATAGAAGGGCAGATTGGCCGGGTCCAGGGACAGGGGCACCGCATGGAGCTGCGCCAGCGGCTCAAGCAGCCCCCGGCTTGCATCGCCGGCCCATACGATCAGGCCGATGATGACCAGTGCAGCCATGGCATCCCAGCGCGTCGCAAGATCGCGGGCAAATCCGAAGGCCTCGTTTGAGCGGGTGCTGGTCACCGGCGCATGATGCCGAATTGCCGGGACCCCTGCTCGTCAGAAGTTCGTCATCCGCAGTTCCGTGCGCGACATGCGGGGGCGAGATGCCAAATGGAAAGTCCGCACCTGCGGTTGGAACCCGCTACAGCACCTTGCCGGGATTCATGATCCCCAATGGATCGATCACGCACTTGAGCTTTCGCATCAGCTCCAGCGACACCGGGTCTTCGTATCGGCGCAGGTCCGCCACCTTGGATTGTCCAACGCCATGTTCCGCACTGAAGCTCCCGCCGTGACGGGCAACCAGATCGTGCACGAGTCCCGTGACAGCGGGCGTCTGTGCGCTGAACGCCGACGGGCTGCCACCTTCCGGCTGTGTGAAGTTGAAATGCAGATTGCCATCGCCGAGGTGGCCATAGGCGATGAGGCGCGCTCCGGGAAGCAGGGTCAGTACCGCTTCGCTGGCCGACTGGACGAATTCCGGGATGGCGGCGATAGGCAGCGACACGTCGTGCTTGATCGAGGCGCCTTCGCGGCCCTGGGCTGCAGGGATGTTCTCGCGCAGGCGCCACAGGGCTTGCCGCTGTGCTTCCGACGAGGCCAGCACGGCATCGCGCACCAGACCCGATTCCATCCAGGTCTGCAGGGCAGCGGTGAATTCCTGGGTACCGCTATCCTGTGCCGATCTCAGTGAGACTTCCGCCAGGGCATGCCAGGGCCAGGGCCCGGGAAGGGGATCGTGGACTCCCGGGATGTGCCGCACGGCCAGATCCACTGCGGCACGCGGGATGATCTCGAAGCCCACGACGGAGTCTCCCAGGGCATCGCGGATCCGTGACAACAGTGACACGGCGGCATGAAGATCCGACAGTGCAATCCAGGCGGTGGCGTGGCCGAACGGTCGGGGAAACAGCTTGAGGCTCGCGGCGGTGATCACGCCCAGCGTGCCCTCGGCGCCGATGAACCACTGCCTCACGTCGTAGCCGGTATTGTCCTTTCGCAGTGTGCGAAGCTGGTCGACCACCTTGCCATCGGGCAGCACGGCTTCGATGCCCAGCACCAGGTCACGCATGGTTCCGTAGCGCAGCACTGCGGTGCCCCCGGCGTTGGTGGACAGGTTGCCTCCGATCTGGCAGGTGCCTTCCGACCCGAGGCTCAAGGGGAACAGGCGCTGTGCGCCATCGGCGGCTTCCTGCACCTGCCTCAGGGTACAACCGGCTTCCACGACGACATTGAAACCGGCCGGGTCGAGCCTGCGGATGCGGTTGAGGCGGTCCATGCACAGCAGAACTTGCGTGCCATCCGCGGCCGGCGTGGCGCCGCCGCAATACGAGGTGTTGCCACCCTGGGGAACCACGCCGATGCGGTGCTGGGTACACAGGCGCAGCAGGCTTGCGACCTGTTCGCAGGAGGAAGGCAAGGCCATGAGCGGCGTCGCGCCATGGAATCGCTCCCGATGGTCCACCAGCCGCGGATCGAGCCGGGCCGGATCATCGGTCCAGCCCCCGGGTCCCAGCAGGGTGCGGATGGCGGGCAGTGCATCCATGATGGCCATGAGAACGATGAGTCCGGCTCCGTCGGCCCATCCGGGCTGGCGGAGCCGCCCGGATCAGGTGGTGCTGTTGGCCTCGACCTGGATCTGGAGATTCACGAAATCCTTGAAGCCGAAGTCCTTGCCGTAGGTCACTCCGTAGTCGAAACGGTTGAACGAGGCCGTGGCATCGGCGCCGCACACTTCCTTCTTCGTGAAAGGATGGGGTTTGCAGAGGAACTGCCGGATCCTGAGGTTGAGCGGCCTGGAGATGCCGCGAAGCGTGAACGTGCCTTCCACCTCGGTGGGCGCATTGCCGTTGAATTTGACCAGCTTGCCCTTGTAGGTCGCGGTCGGATATTTCGCTACATCGAGCATGTCCGCAGACCTCACGTGTTCGTCCAGATCTGGCAGGCCGGTGTCGATGGAGGAAGTGTCGATGGTGATGTCCACCGTGCCAGTCCCGGCCGCACGGTCCAGGACGATGGTCCCGGAAGTCTTGACGAACTTGCCGCGCCATACCGACAGACCTCCCATGTGGTCGGTCTCGAAACTGGGGTGAGTGTGGGCGGGGTCGATCTTCAGGGTTTCCGGGGCTGCGAAGGCCGAAGCGGTGATCAGCGTTCCAAGGGCGGCCAGGGCGAAATACTTCATGTCAGATTGACTCCTTGAGTAAGATGAAAATGCGCTCAGGTCCGGTACGATGCTGCCTGCTTGTGGCGGACCAGCGCACTCGCGGCGCTGTCTGCCATCTTTACATGAGTTCCGTCCGTTCATACAAGTTCAATCAGGGTTTCACATGGATCTGTTCACTGCCATCGATTCGCGTTCCTCGGCCGCCCGCCTGAAGCCTCCTGCGCCGGATGCAGCACAACTGGATCGCATCCTGAAGGCAGCGGCCCATGCCCCTGATCATGGCCACATGGCCCCCTGGCGGTTCATCATTCTCGAAGGGGCGTCGCGGGATCGCCTGGCAGATGCAATCGCGGAGTCGCGTCGGCGCCGTGATCCCAGGGCATCTCCGGACGCGCTCGAAGCGGTCCGGCAAAAGGTGCTGCGCGCACCCATGATCATCGTGGTCGGCTGTGCGGCACAACAGAACCACCCGAAGATTCCCGAGATCGAGCAGGTGCTGGCGGCAGGCGCCGCAACCCAGAATCTTCTGCTGGCCGCTCATGCACTGGGCTTCGGAGCCGTGTGGAAGACCGGCCCTGCCGCGTACGATCCGATCGTGAAAGCCGGGCTGGGTCTTGCGCCGACAGACCATATCATCGCCATGGTGCACATCGGGACACCCGAGGCCATGAACCCGATCCGCCCCCCTCAGCTGGAAGATCGCGTGCGGCGAGGATAGCTCCGGACCGCCCCGGGGCACCACGGTCAGAGTTCGTGGCGCGTGGCGGGCGCCGCGAAGGAATGTCCCTGGAGAGCAGCGGCCTTGATCATGGCCCACACGGACTGGCCCAAATGAAGACCCAGAGCCTTCGTCGCGGCGGGGGTGACGCGCGCCATGAGCTGCTGACCGGCACCGACATCGATGCTGATCAGGTCCGAGGCAGGGGCCTCATGTTCGATTCCGGCAATGGTGCCGGCGATGCAGTTGCGTATGCTGCTGGCAGTCCACGGGCCGGTGGCGATGATGACATCGCGCGCCAGCAGGTGCAGCCGCAGGGCCTGCCCCACGATGCAGCCCCCAGCCGGCAGGCGCAGTTCCCCGGATCCAACGCCCACCCGCATCAATCCGGAATCATCCAGCGCCATCGCGCGGGCGTCGATGACCGTGCCGGTGAGATCGCTTCCAACCAGTGGGCGCAACTGCGGTGAATGACTGAGTTCGGATACCGTGCCCTGCGCGACCACCGACCCTTCGCGCATCAGCACCAGGGAGGTGGCCAGACGAAGGATCTCGTCGTACTGGTGGCTGACGTAAATCATCGGTATGGCCAGCCGATCCCGCAGCTGCTCCAGGTAGGGCAGGACTTCGTCGCGGCGAGCCGCATCCAGAGAGGCCAGGGGTTCATCGAGCAGCAACAGGCGGGGCCGGGACAGCAGGGCACGTCCGATCGCGACCCGCTGCCGCTCGCCGCCGGACAGGTGTGCCGGGCGCCGGTCCAGCAGGGCATGCAGATTGAGCAGATCAACGACTTGCCCGAAGGTGGCGATGGCAGGCCGGTTCGAACGACGATCCCCGTATCCCAGATTGGCTCTCACCGAAAGATGCGGAAAAAGGCGCGCGTCCTGGAATACGCAGCCGACGCCCCGCTTTTCCGGATTCAAATGCAGTCCGCGGCTGGAATCATGGAAGCAGGTTGAATCGAAGTCGATGCGGCCGGCATCGGGCTCGAGGAGCCCGGCGATGCACTGGATGACACTGGTCTTGCCGCAGCCAGAAGGTCCAAACAGAGCGGTGACCCCTGCGGAAGCCACAGCGAATGCGGCCTTCAGTTCGAAACCGCCACGGCGCATCACGATGTCCACGTTGAGCATCGGTTATCTGCCCAGTGTCCGCGACACCCGGCGCGACAGGTATTGCGCCAGTGCAAGGCCGGCGAAACCCAGGCCAATGCTCAGGGCGGCCAGGCGCGCCGCGGATTGACCACCGTCCGGCATCTGCAATGCGGCATACAGTGCCAGCGGAAGCGTGCGCGTCTGGCCCGGGATGCTGGACACGAAAGTGATCACTGCCCCGAATTCGCCCAGTCCGGCGGCAAAAGCCGTGATCGAGCCCGCGAGCACGCCCGGCAACATCAGCGGCAAGGTCACGCTCAGGAAGCGATCGATCGGCCCTGCACCCAGGGTGCGGGCAGCATCCTCGAGCCCGGGATCCACGTGTTCCAGGGAGATCCGCATGGCGCGCACCATCATTGGCAGGGTCATCACGGCAGTTGCCAGGGCCGCGCCGGCCCGCGTGAAAATCAGTTCGATGCCCAGACTTGCCTGAAGCCAGTGCCCGATGGGTCCGCGGGTTCCGAACAGCACCAGAAGCAGATAGCCCACGGCAACGGGAGGAAGAACCAGCGGCAGATGGACTACGGCATCGAGCACACCGCGTCCGGCAAATTTCCGGCGGGTCAACGTGAAGGCCAGCAGGATGGCCAGCGGCAGATCCCACAACACGCTGATCAGGGCTACCTGAAGACTCAGCGTGAAGGCCTGCCATTCAGCCGGAGTCAGGACCCACATGTGAACTCCTCGGGTTGCCGGATCAGGATGGGGAGCATGTCCGAAGTATACTGTGCGGTGTTTCATCCTCGATCCGGATGGTTCCATTGAGCTACTTCCGCAGTGCCAGTCCAACCCCCGAAACAACCCCGCCCCGTGTCGGCGTCCTGCTGGTGAATCTGGGGACACCGGCGCGGATGTCGCTTTTCGCCGTGGCACGCTACCTGGGCCAGTTCCTGCGCGACCGGCGGGTGATCGATGCCTCGCCGGCCTTCTGGTGGCCGCTGCTGTTCGGGCTGATCCTGCCACTGCGCTCCCCGCTCGCCTTGCGCAAGTACCGCATGGTGTGGATGTCCGAAGGCTCACCCCTGGCCGTGTGGTCCATGCGTCTGGCGGAGCGGCTGCGGCAACGTCTGCGAACCGACCATGGCGATCCGGTGCGCCTGGAACTGGCGATGACCTATGGAGATCCCGATCTGGATCGGGCGCTGGCCCGGCTCATGGATTCGCGAGTGGAGCGGCTGCTGGTGTTGCCCCTGTTCCCGCAGTACTGCGCAAGCACCACGGGTGCGGTGTTCGATCGGGTGTGCCGGGCATTGAATCGTTGGCGGTTCCTGCCGGAATTGCGCTTCGTCAACCAGTACTGGTCCTGTCCCACCTACATCAGGGCGATTGCCGATGGAGTGCGGCAGGCCTGGGAGCAGGCAGGTGCACGCTCCCATCTGCTGCTGTCCTTTCACGGTATTCCGCAAAAGTATGTGGCGGGAGGGGACCCCTATCGAAATCATGTCGAGGGGACCGCCGCCCGGGTGCGGCAGGAGCTGGGGCTGGGTGAGCAGGACATGACCCTGGCCTTCCAGTCCCGCTTTGGCAAGGCACGCTGGCTCGAGCCGTATACGCGCGAGAGTCTGGTGGAGCTTGCGAAGCGGGGAATCCGGGAGGTGACGGTGGCGGCACCCTCGTTTGCCGTGGATTGCCTGGAGACCCTGGAAGAAATCGGCATGCAGTATCGGGCGGAATTCGCCCGGTCCGGCGGGACTCTGCGGCTGGTGCCAGCCCTCAATGACAGTGATTCCCACGTGGAGGTCCTGCGGGAGGTCATCGGCCAGCACATGGCGGGGTGGGCGTGAAACGATCGGACCCGGGGGATCTTGCGGCACACCCGGGCAAGGTGCTAGATTTTGCCCCATGAGTCTTTCTGCCCGCACTCCATGCGATGCATCCCGCCTGCCGCGGACCGCACTGCTGGCTCTGCTGCTGCGCCGCTAGGCGCCACCCAATCTGCGCCAGCGGTCGGCGCTCACAAGACCGCAAGCCACAACAGTAAAGACAGTCAAGTCGAGGCGCAGTGCGCCCGCGGACCGGATGGGGTACAGCATGTTGAAAAATCCAGCTTCCAAGTATCTTCCCTTCAAGCCCATTGGCGTTGCGGACCGGACCTGGCCCGACCGGGTCATCCATTCACCCCCGACCTGGTGCAGCGTGGACCTGCGCGATGGCAATCAGGCGCTGATCGAACCCATGGACTCCGCACGCAAGCGGCGCATGTTCGACATGCTGGTGAAGGTCGGCTTCAAGGAAATCGAAGTCGGTTTTCCCGCCGCCTCACAGACCGATTACGACTTCGTGCGCGAGCTGATCGAAAAAGACCTCATCCCGGATGATGTCACCGTCCAGGTACTCACGCAGGCCCGGCCCGAACTGATCGCCCGTTCCTTCGAGTCGCTTCGCGGTGCTCGCCGGGCCATCATGCATCTTTACAACTCCACCTCCACGGTCCAGCGTCGGGTGGTATTCCGTCTGGACCGGACCGGCATCGTGGACATCGCCGTGAAGGGCGCCACCTGGGTGCGTGAACAGGCCGAGAAGCAGCGCGATACCGACTGGGTGTTCCAGTACAGCCCGGAAAGTTTCACCGGTACCGAGCTGGATTTCGCCGTGGAGATCTGCGATGCGGTAAACGCTGTGTGGGAGCCGACGCCGCGGCGCAAGACCATCCTGAACCTGCCGGCGACGGTGGAGATGGCAACGCCCAACATCTATGCCGACCAGATCGAATGGTTTGGCCGCCACGTGGCCCGACGGGACAGCGTGATCATCAGCCTGCATCCTCACAATGATCGCGGAACGGGAGTGGCAGCGGCGGAGCTTGCGATGATGGCCGGCGCCGAGCGGGTCGAAGGAACGCTGTTCGGCAACGGTGAGCGTACGGGCAACGTGGATGTCGTCACGCTGGCGATGAACCTGTACACCCAGGGAGTCCATCCCGGGCTCGATTTCTCCAACATCAACGAGGTTGCGCGCTGTGCGGAAAGCTGCAACCAGTTGCCCATCCATCCGCGGCACCCTTACGTCGGGGATCTGGTATTCACGGCCTTTTCCGGTTCACACCAGGATGCCATCCGCAAGGGGCTGGCTGCACGTGGCGAATCCGATGCCTGGGACGTACCGTATCTTCCCATCGATCCGTCCGATCTGGGCCGTTCCTACGATTCCATCATCCGGGTGAACAGCCAGTCCGGCAAAGGAGGCGTTGCCTTCCTGCTCGAGCGGGACTATCAGCTGGTGCTTCCGCGACGGCTGCAGATCGAGTTCAGCCAGGTGGTCCAGGCTGCGGCCGATTCGAGCGGCAAGGAACTCACCGCGCAGGAACTGTACGAGCTGTTCAAGAGGGAGTACCTGCTCGCGCAGGACACGTTCGTCTACCGGTCGCATCAACTCTCGGCTTCTGCGGACGGGACCGACAGCGAACGGATTTCCGTGCAGGTGGACCGCGCCGGCCATCATGAAGTGCTCCATGGCCAGGGGTCGGGCCCGATCGACGCGCTGGTCAACGCCATCGGACTGCCCTTCGATGTCCTGTCGTACGAGGAGCACGCCACCGGCCATGGCAGCAATGCCAAGGCCATCGCGTACATCGAGATCACCACCCGCTCGCGTCGTACCCTGTTCGGAGCGGGCATGCACAACAACATCATTACCGCTTCACTCCTGGCGGTATTCTCGGGAGTCAACCGGGCGATCCGGCTGGAAGCACTCGAGTCCCCGGCAGGGAAGGTGCGTACGGGGACCTGAGCCTGGTCATGATGCAGGTCCGATCGCTTTTTTTCCTCCCGTCCGGGCTGACCGCAGCTTCTGGATTGAAACCATGTTTGTATTGTAACTTATTGTTATATATTGGGTTAAATACCGAAATGCGAGCTCTGCCACGATGCTGATCGGCGCTTGGTTGTGGAGGTGTGCGGCGCTGCTTTTCCGCACCGCAGTTGAATGCGCGGCCAGATTCGCTATAGTGCGCCAGCCACCGAATTCGATCCCATTGATTTCAAGAGCTTTTCTTCGAAGATGAGAGAACGCGACGACGACCATTTTGACATCGACGATGAATTTCTGGGCTCTGCCGATGAGGCATCCGATTTCGAGCCCATCGTTGAACGATCCGAGCGACGGCCCAAGGCATCGGTTCCCGTGAAGCGGGGAAAGGCTGCCTGGAGCCGCGTGGAAGATGTCATGGCGGAACGCGCGCTCGAGCGGGAGCTGCGCGACGTCTTTGAAGATGACTGACCGGTCCTGACCGGTGCCTGCCACAATTCCCTGGGTCGTTCTGAAGTTCGGCGGGACCAGCGTCTCCACGCCGGGCAACTGGCAACGCATTGCCGACATCCTGCGTGAGCGCCTGACCCGGCAAGTGCGGCCGGTCGTAGTGCATTCGGCGCTCTCCGGAATCACTGACCGCCTGGAGAGTCTGTTCAGCGCCGGACCTTCCGGTGTTGCACCGGTGCTTGAGCAGATCCGGAACCGCCATCTCGAACTGGCGAAGGGCCTTCAGGTTGTTGTCGGGCCGGTGTTCGAGCAGTTCATGTCCGAGCTGGCGGCGGACGCGGCCGGGATCGCGGAGGGCAGGGCAGAGGATTCGCTCCGGGCGCGGATCATGTCCAGGGGAGAATTGATGGCCACGGCGTTGGGTGCCCAATACCTCAACGCCCAGGGCCTGCCAACCCACTGGATGGATGTGCGCAGGGCTCTGAAGGCCGAACACCGTCTCAATGCCAGTCACAGGGCGAGCATGCTCAACGCCACCTGTGATTTCGCGCCCGACCCGCGTTTGCAGGAAGAATGGGGAGCCTTGCCTGGCATCCTGATCACGCAAGGGTTCATCGCGTCGGATGAACAGGGACGAACCGTGCTTCTCGGTCGGGGCGGTTCGGACACTTCTGCGGCCTACCTTGCAGCAAAGCTCTCGGCCTTGCGACTGGAGATCTGGACCGACGTTCCAGGCATGTTCAGCGCAAACCCCCGCGACGTACCCTCGGCCCGGCTGCTGCGTTCCCTGCACTACGATGAGGCACAGGAAATCGCCAGCAATGGCGCAAAGGTGCTGCATCCGCGCTGCATCCTGCCGGTGCGCCAGTACCGCATTCCTCTGCATGTATATGCGACGCAGGCCCCTCACATGCAGGGCACGGTGATTTCGGCCAGCGTCCCGGGCAGTGCGGCACAGGTGAAGGCGATCGCGATCAAGAAGGGCATCACGCTGGTTTCGATGGAAAGCCCCGGAATGTGGCATCAGGTCGGATTTCTCGCGGATGCCTTCCAGGTGTTCAAGCAGCACGGGCTGTCGGTGGACCTGGTCTCGACATCCGAGACCAATGTGACCGTGTCGCTGGATCCGGCTGCAAATACACTGGATCGTGACGCGCTGGACCGGCTCACCACATCCCTGTCGAGCCTGTGCCGGGTGCAGGTGATCGGACCCTGCGCATCGCTGAGCCTGGTGGGCCACAACATCCGTGGCATCCTCCATGAACTGGGCGAGGCTTTCGAGCTGTTCGAGAACCAGAACATCCATCTGGTCAGCCAGGCGGCCAACGACCTGAATTTCACGTTCGTGATAGACGAATCCCAGGGCGACCGGCTGGTTCAGCAGCTTCATGAGCGCCTGATCCAGAGCATCGGCTCGGATGATGTGCTGGGCCCCACATGGCAGCAGTTGTTCGCGCCGGAGGAACCGGACCGCGCATCCTCGCGTTCGTGGTGGCTGGAGCCTGGCAAGCGCGAGCGCTTGTTGCAGATTGCCGCCCGGGAGGGTGCGGCCTTCGTGTACGACCGTGACAGTCTGCTTCGGGCAGTGGCCGCGCTCCGGGCGGTGAAGTCCGTGGACCGTTGGGCCTATGCGATGAAGGCGAACTGGCATGCGGGCATCCTTCGCGTGTTGTCCGGCGAGGGTCTGATGCTCGAATGTGTATCGCAGCCGGAGCTGGACCATGCCTTTGCGAGCGTCCCGGAGCTTGCGCCCGACCGGGTGATCTTCACACCGAATTTCGCGCCACGCACTGAATACGAGGCAGGTACGGCGCGAGGCGTGTATGTCACCCTCGACAACCTGCATCCGCTGCAGCACTGGCCGGAGCTGTTCAGGGACCGCGAGCTGTTCATTCGCGTGGATCCCGGCTTCGGTCGCGGCCACCACCAGCACGTGCGCACGGCGGGCGTGCATTCCAAGTTCGGCATTCCGCTGTTCGAGATGGATGAAGCCGCATCGCTCGTGCGCGAGGCCGGTGCAAGGGTGGTCGGCCTGCATGCGCACACCGGCAGCGGGATTTTCAGCGTGGGGAACTGGACGGAAACCGGTGGGATCCTGGCTGACCTTCTTCGGCGATTCGACCGAGTGCGGGTAATCGACCTGGGCGGGGGCCTTGGGGTACCGGAGCATGCCGGGCAGATTGCGGTCGACCTGGCGGCGCTGGATGCCGGCGTCCGGATCCTGAAGGAACGATGCCCCGGCATCGGGATCTGGATGGAGCCGGGTCGTTACCTGGTTGCGCAGGCCGGTGTGCTGCTGGCGCAGGTGACCCAGCTCAAGGGCAAGGGCGATGTGCAATACGTGGGCGTCGCCACCGGCATGAATTCACTGATCCGCCCGGCGCTCTATGGCTCCCATCACGAGATCGTCAACCTCACCCGCATCGAGGCCGGTGCGGATCAGGTCGTGAACGTGGTCGGACCGATCTGCGAGAGTGCGGACCTGCTGGGGCAGGATCGCTGGCTGCCCCGCCAGACTTCCGAGGGCGATGTACTGCTCATTGCCACGGCGGGCGCGTACGGACGCGCCATGAGCTCCTGCTACAACATGCGTCCGCCCGCCCGGGAATTCCTGATCTGAGGCAGACTGGCTCTGAGGGGCCGCCTTGTCAGGACGCTGCGATATCCGGTGCCCAGAAGAACGAAACGGGGGTGCGGGTCTGGCGGAAAATCGCGCGGATGGGCATGTGCTCGACAGGACCGTCGGCCAGCGCCGTCTCGTAGACCTGCCATTTCTCCTCGCCGACGCCAGATACGACGATGTCGTGCGAGTCGAGCAGCGCCGCGCAGTTCAGCGTGATGCGCTCCTGCGGTGGCAGCGGCGAGCGCGTTGCCACGCATGCTGGCGCTGCGTCCGGGTTGAGCGCTTTGGCCAGGCCCGGGCTGTCCGGAAACAGCGAGGCTGTGTGTCCGTCATCACCCATTCCCAGCAGGACCACATCGAACGGACGGGGCATGCCGGACAGCGCGCGCCATGCGCCCGCTGCGCCGCGTGCCGCGGTGGGCGCGTCGGTCTTCAGGCCCGTGAATGAGGCTGCTGCTGCATGTCCATGCAGGAGGTGCTCCCGCACGAAGCGCTCGTTGCTCCCGGGGTCCTGGGTGCTCACCCAGCGCTCATCGGCCAATGCAATCTGTACGTGGCGCCAGCCCAGGTCGGTGACAGCCAGGCGTTCGAACAGGGGGAGTGGTGTCTTGCCGCCCGAGACGATCAGGCTGGCCTTGCCCCGTGCCGCGATGGCTGCCGTCAGACCCTTCACCAGGCGATCGGACAGGGCATCAGCCAGATGCTCAGGGTCGGCGAATCGCTGCAACCCGGGTCCGGATTCATTCATGTGTCATTGCTCTTCGTGCCAGGTGAATCCGTCTCGACCGACCAGGGCGCTGGAGGCCGCAGGACCCCAGCTGCCGGCCGTATAGAGTTTCGGGCGTTCCTCGAACTCCAGCCAGCCTGCCCGGATGGGGTCGATCCAGCGCCAGGCGGCATCGAGCTCATCGCGGCGCATGAACAGCGTGAGGTTGCCCTTGATGATGTCCATCAGCAGCCGTTCGTAGGCATCAAGCACCTTGACCTTGAATGTCTCGCCCAGATCCAGGTTGAGATTCACTGGTTTGAGACGCATGCCCTCGCCGGGATTTTTCGCAAGGATTCGCAAGGTGATGCATTCCTCGGGCTGCAGACGAATGACCAGCTTGTTCGCGGATTCGGGCGCCGGTGGTGCATCGAACACCGAATGGGGTACCTCATCGAAGGTCACCACCAGCTCGGTGAGATGTTCCTGCAGGCGTTTGCCCGTTCGCAGATAGAACGGAACGCCAGCCCATCGCCAGGAGTCGATCTCGGCCTTGATGGCCACGAAAGTCTCGGTGGTGCTGTTGGCAGGAATGTCCTTTTCCTCGAGATAGCTCCGCGCGGGAGCCCCGTCGGAAGCACCGGCCTTGTACTGGCCACGCACGGTGCGCGTCGTCACGTCTCCGTCACGGATGGGCCGCAATGCCCTCAGGACCTTCAGCTTTTCGTCCCGTACGGCATCCGGGTCGCTGCTGGCCGGTGGTTCCATCGCCATGATGCACAGCAGTTGCAGGAGATGGTTCTGTACCATGTCCCGCAACGCTCCGGTCTGATCGTAGAACTGGCCCCGGCGCTCTACACCCAGTTCCTCGGCCACGGTGATCTGGACATGCCGGATGCGCCCGCGCCGCCACAACGGCTCGAACAGCGCATTGCCGAATCGCAATGCCAGCAGATTCTGAACCGCTTCCTTGCCCAGGTAGTGATCGATGCGGAAGATCTGCCGTTCGGAAAATACCTGTCCGACCGACTGGTTGATTTCATCGGCGGAGTGCAGGTCGTGACCGAGCGGTTTCTCCAGCACGACGCGTGAGTCGGGGGTTACCAGTCCAGCCCTTGCCAGCTGGACGCAGATCGGGGCAAACAGGCTGGAGACCGTCGAAAGGAAGAACACGCGCACCATCCTGTCCCGGCCAGCGAGCGCGGTGGCCAGACTCCGGTAGTGCTCGCTGACTTCCGCGTCGATCTGCAGGTAGGAAAGCTGGGCACTGAAGACATCCCAGTGCTGCGGGCTGAATTCCTTGCCCAGATGTTCCATGCAGGCCTTGCGCGCCAGCTGAAGGTATTCCTCGCGCGACAGCGTCGATCGCGCAATACCGAAGATGCGTGACTCGGGACTCATCTGGGCCGCCGCATGGCGACGATACAGGGCCGGCAACAGCTTTCGCGTCACCAGATCGCCGGTGCCGCCAAACAGCAGCATGTCGAAATGCGGGAGTATGTTCACATGGACGGATGTGGGTCTTGCGCCATTTCAGTGCGGTTGGAACTGCGATGTCTGGGCGCCCACGGCGTGAACCTTACCATAGACAGGTGGATGCGCAATCTGCCGCACTGTGGTGCGCTTGACGGCGCGTGCGTGGCGCCCCTAGAATTCGCGCGCCCATCTAGACCGGCTGAGGGAAAGGCCCTTCGAAGCCGGGGCAACCGCCAGGCATCCGGCAAGGATGTGTGGAATGGTGCCAACTCCTGCGGCGCGCAATGCTTCGCGCCGGTAGATGGGTTGCAAGGCCACGGGTGCTTTCAGCGCCGCCAGCCATCTGCAGGCCATGCGCCGGCCAGGGGTTCAAGGTAGACCTTGGGGCCCGCAAAAGGTACAAGCGACTTGTCGATTTCCAGGCCTGATGACCCTTGGGCTCCAAATGCCGTTGACGCACCCCACCCCGTGAGGGAGGGCCGCCTGTCGCTGGGCGATCAGCTTCTGGCAATGGGCGGCACGCTCACGGATGGGCATGTCAGTTTCAGGCTGGCCGGACCGGCGGGAGCTCCCGTGGTGGCCGTACTCGGAGGCATCTCCTCGAACCGGTTCGTGGGTGCGAATGCTCCCGGCGGGTGGTGGCAGGAAGTCGTGGCACCCGGAGCGGGTATCGACACCGGGAAATACGCGATTCTCGGCATCGACTTCCTGGGGGGGAGCGGCGACAGTTCCGCTCCGAAGCCAGGGGAGAGTTTTCCGGCCATCAGCCCGCAAGATCAGACTCAGGCGATGGTACGGGTGATGGATCATCTGGGACTGGGATCGCTCCATGCCATCGTCGGTTCTTCCTATGGCGGCATGATTGCGCTGGACTTTGCCCAGCATTGTCCGCAGCGGATTCGCAGCATCGTGGTGTTGAGCGCGGCGCATCACGCCAGTCCGCTTTCCACCGCCTGGCGCAGCATCCAGCGCCAGGTCGTCCGCGAAGCACTTGCCCGGGGAGACGGTCCTTCGGGCCTGCGGATTGCACGCGCACTGGCCATGACGACCTACCGGAGCCGGGCGGAGTTTGCCCAGCGATTCTCCGCTCCGCCCCGGCATGTGGAGGGGAGGTTCAGGTTTCCGGTCGAGGAATACCTGTTCGCGCGGGGCGATCACTATGCGCAGAACTATCGCCCAGAGTCTTTCCTTGCGTTGAGCGAGTCGATCGACCTGCACGATTCGGATCCGGCGCAGATCAGGGTTCCCGCCACGCTCATCGCGGTCCGGCAGGATCAGCTGGTGCCGATCGAGGACATGCGCGAACTGGCCCGTGCGCTGGCGGGGCCGGTTCATTGTGTCGAGGTCGACTCGCTGTACGGACATGATTTCTTTCTCAAGGAAAGCGCCGTCATCATTCCCCTCGTTCGCAAGGCCCTCCAGGAATTTCCAACGTGACTTCACCCCCCAAATCCCGGACCGCGACGCATGTGGTGCGCGCGGGTCTGGAATCCGACTCCCAGTTCGGTGCCGTCGTGCCACCGATCTACCTGAGCAGCAACTTCGCGTTTGACGGTTACCGCCAGCCGCGCAGCAGGTATGACTACACGCGTTCAGGCAATCCGACGCGTGACCTGCTGGGCGCAGCCATCGCAGACCTTGAAGGCGGGGCCGGAGGCATCGTGACCTGTACAGGTCTTGCTGCCATCACACTGATCCTGGCGACACTGCCCTCCGGTTCGCGCGTGCTGGCCCCGCACGACTGCTATGGCGGAACGTTTCGTCTTCTCGGTGCGATGGCCCGGCAGGGCAATCTGGCGGTGGATTTCGTCGATCAGAACGACGAAGCGGCCGTGCGTGCGGCTTTGGCCCACGAGCCGGAACTGGTGTGGATCGAGACACCCAGCAACCCCTTGCTGCGCATCGTGGACATCCGCAAGTTGTCCGATGCGGCGCATGCAGTCGGCGCACTGGTGGTCGCGGACAACACCTTCCTTTCTCCCATCTGGCAGCAGCCCCTGGGCCTCGGGGTGGATCTGGTGATGCACTCCACCACCAAGTACCTGAACGGGCACAGCGACGTGGTCGGGGGTGTGGTGGTGTGCCGGAACGAAGAACAGCACGGAGCTTTCAGCTGGTGGGCCAATGCCCTGGGTGTCACTGGCGCGCCCTTCGACAGCTTCCTCACCCTCAGAGGGCTGCGAACGCTGCATGCGCGCGCCCGCGTGCACGAGCAGAACACTGCGGTGCTGGTCGACCTCCTGGGAGCTCATGAGGCCGTATCGCATGTCTACTACCCGGGGCTTGCCACGCACCCGGGACACGAAATCGCTCGCATGCAGCAAAGCGGATTCGGCGCCATGGTGAGCTTCGAGCTGCGGGGTGGCGAGCCGGCGGTGCGCGCCTTCCTGCAGGGCCTGAAGTGCTTTTCCCTCGCGGAGTCACTCGGCGGAGTGGAGAGTCTGATTGCACATCCCGGCAGCATGACTCATGCCGCCATGGAAGCTGATGCCCTGGAGCGTGCCGGCATCGGCTCAGGCCTGCTGCGCCTGTCGGTGGGTATCGAGGATGCCGGCGACCTGAGACAGGATCTGCTGGCTGCGCTGGGGCGGGCGGCTATCTCCCGCTGACAAGGCACCGGTGGCCAGGGGCGGACTAGCTTGCCCGAGGGGTCCGCCGGATGGCTGCAATCACCGCATCTCCGGCCTGACGCGTACTGGCCGGAGGCTGACCCGGCAACGATATGTCGACAGGGCGCACGCCCGCGTCGATCACGTCGGAAACCGCGGATTCCAGCACCTGCGCCTCGGCTGGGAGGTCGAGGGAATGCCTGAGCAGCATGGCGGCACTGAGCATCGCTGCGAACGGATTTGCGATGCCGCGCCCGGCGATGTCCGGCGCAGAGCCGTGAATGGGTTCGTACAGACCGCCGCGTGACCGGGCACCGATCGAAGCGGAGGGCAGCAGGCCCATGGACCCGGCCAGCATCGATGCCTCATCCGTCAGGATGTCGCCAAACATGTTCTCGGTGACGATGACGTCGAAATCAGTCGGCCGGCGGATCAGATGCATCGAGGCTGCATCGACCAGCATGTGCTCGAAGCGGACTTCGGGGAATTCGCGAGGCAGGATGCGCTCGACCACGGAACGCCACAGGCGCGAGGTCTCCAGGACATTGGCCTTGTCCACGGAATGCAGAAGACCTCGCCGCCCCCTGGCCAGACCCGCAGCCAGGCGCACGACGCGTTCGACCTCCGCAACGCTGTACTGACACAGGTCGGAAGCCGAGTCCTCGGTGCGGCGCTTCTCTCCGAAATAGATGCCGCCGGTGAGTTCACGCACCACCATGATGTTCACGCCGTGGAGAAGCTCGGCCTTGATGGGAGATGCCGCCAGCACTGAGGGGTGAGGAACCACGGGCCGCAGGTTCGCAAACAGTTCCAGAGCCTTGCGCAGTGAGAGAAGCCCTTGCTCGGGACGGACTGGCGCATCCGGGGCTGACCACTTTGGCCCCCCGACCGCTCCCATGAGGATGGCGTCAGCCGAACGGCACAGCGCCAGCGTCTCGGGCGGCAGGGACTGTCCGGTCGCATCAATGGCCGCGCCGCCAAGCAGCCCCTGTTCGAAACGGAATTCGTGACCGAATGCATCCGCCGTGGCGGCAAGTCCGCGGACGGCCTCGGCGGTCACCTCCGGGCCGATGCCATCACCCGGCAGGACTGCGATCAACGCCTTCATGCCCCGCTACCAGCCTCGCGCGAGTTCATGGCGATCCACATCAGGGAGCTTGCTGCGCAGGTATCCCATTTCATCCACCCCCTGCAGCAGGCAGTACCTCGCGAATGCCTCGATCTGAAACCCGACCCTGCGGCCGTCGGGCAGGGTCAGGGCGTTCGAGGCCAGATCGATGTCGATGAGGGCACCCGGGTTGTCGATCAGCCAGCGATGTGTGGCTTCATCGACCACCACTGGCAGAAGGCCGTTTTTCAACGCATTGCTGCGGAAGATGTCGGCGATCTCCGAAGAGATGACGGCGCGGAAGCCGTAATCCACCAGAGCCCAGGGCGCGTGTTCGCGCGAGGAGCCACAACCGAAATTGCGTCCCGCGACCAGCACGGTGCAACCTGCAGCTTCCGGATGGTTCAGGACGAACCCGGGCCGGGGTTTGCCGGAAGGGTCGTAACGCCAATCCGCAAAAAGCTGTCGGCCCAGGCCATCCCGGGTGGTCACGGTCAGGAACCGCGCCGGAATGATCTGATCGGTATCGATGTTGGGCGAGGGCAGGACCACGGTGCGCGAGTGGATCGCGGAGAAGGGCTGCATCAGAGCATCTCCCTCGGGTCGGTGATGCACCCGCCGACGGCGCTGGCTGCCGTGGTGAAGGGGCTTGCCAGCAGGGTACGGGCGCCCACGCCCTGACGGCCTTCGAAATTGCGGTTGCTGGTACTGATCGAGTACTGGCCCTTGCCGACGGTATCGCCGTTCATCCCGAGGCACATGGAGCAGCCCGACTCGCGCCAGTCGGCTCCTGCTTCCGTAAAAATCCGGGCCAGACCCAGACGCTCCGCTTCATGCTTGATGGCCTGGGATCCTGGAACGATCAGCAGATGCACACCTCTTGCCACCTTGCGTCCCTTGAGGATTTTCGCGGCGGCCTGGAGGTCTTCCAGGCGGCCGTTGGTGCAACTGCCAATGAAGGCCACGTCGACGGGCTTTCCCAGCATGACATCGCCCGCATGGAATCCCATGTATTTCATGGCCTGATTGAATACGGCATCGTCGCGATCGGGGATCGAACCACCGATGGGTATCACCATGCCGGGGTTGGTGCCGTAGGTGATCATGGGGGCAAGTTCGGCCGCTTCGATGTCGACCTGCGCATCGAAGCGGGCACCTGGATCCGTGGGCAGGGTCGACCAGCGGGCCAGGGCGGCTTCCCAGTCCGCGCCGGACGGAGCGCGAGGACGGCCCGCCAGGTAAGCGAACGTGGTTGCATCCGGTGCGATCATGCCGGCACGCGCGCCGGCCTCGATCGACATATTGCAGATGGTCATCCGCTCTTCCATGGACAACGCACGGATGGTCGGACCGCGATATTCCAGAACGTGCCCTGTGCCTCCCGAAACACCGATCCGGCCGATGATCGCGAGGATCAGGTCCTTGGCGGTGACTCCGGGACGAAGCTCCCCCGAGACCTCGATGGCCAGGGATCTGGGCTTGCGCTGCAACAGGCATTGGGTGGCGAATACATGGCCCACTTCGGTGGAGCCGATGCCGAAGGCAAGGGCGCCGAACGCACCGTGTGTGCTGGTGTGGCTGTCGCCGCAGACGATGGTCATCCCGGGTTGGGTGGCGCCGAGTTCGGGGCCGATGATGTGCACGATACCCCGGCGTGCATCGCGCAGGCCGAACAGTTCGACGCCGAACTCCTCGCAGTTGCGCACCATGGTGCTGACCTGACGAGCCGCGTCGTCCTGGGCGATGGGGGTCGTCCCGAAAACCTGCTCGGTACGGGTGGGCGTGGAGTGGTCGAGCGTGGCCAATGTCCGCGCGGGGCGACGCACGGGCAGCCCAAGGGACCGCAGCACGGAGAACGCCTGCGGCGAGGTGACTTCGTGGATCAGGTGCAGATCGACGTACAGTACCGCCGGGGTATCTGCAGTTTCCGGCACGACTTCATGCGCCGCCCAGACCTTGTCGAACAGGGTCCTCGCTGCCATCTTGCTGTATCCGTCCTCAGGCCCGATCAGCTTCCAGCCAGGGCATGCGGGCGCGCAACCGGGCGCCGACCTTCTCGATCGAATGGGTCAGATCGCGCTTCATCAGCTTGTTGTAGTTGCGTCGACCGGACTTGTTTTCCCGGATCCACTGGCGGGCGAACCGGCCCTGCTGGATTTCCGTGAGGATCCTGCGCATTTCCTTCTTGGTCGCCTTGTTGACCACACGGGGTCCGCGGGTCAGGTCACCGTACTTTGCAGTTTCGCTGATGTAACGGTGCATCTTGGTGATGCCTCCCTCATGCAGCAGGTCGACGATGAGTTTCAGCTCGTGAAGGCATTCGTAGTAGGCAACCTCGGGCTGGTAGCCGGCTTCAACCAGGGTTTCATAACCTTTGACCACCAGTTCGGTGGCACCACCGCACAGCACTGCCTGCTCGCCGAACAGGTCAGTCTCGGTTTCTTCCGCAAACGTGGTCTGCAGGACGCCCCCGCGCGTGCCACCGATGCCGTGGGCATAGGCCAGAGCCCTGGCCTTCGCACGACCCGAGGCATCCTGCGCAACCGCAAGCAGGCACGGGACACCGCGGCCCTGGGCATACTGCCGGCGTACCAGGTCGCCGGGGCCCTTGGGGGCGATCAGCACGACGTCCAGGTCCTTGCGCGGCTTTATCTGGCCGAAATGGACATTGAAACCATGGGCAAAAAGCAGCGTCGCACCCTTTGCAAGACTCGGCTTGATCTCCTGGTACAGATCCTTCTGCGAAAGATCAGGCACCAGCATCGCGACCAGTCCTGCATCCTTGACGGCCTGGGCCGGCTCCATGACCTTCAGACCGTCCCGCTTCGCCTTCTTCCAGCTCTCACCGCGGCGTACGCCGACCACCACATCCAGGCCGCTGTCACGCAGGTTCAATGCATGCGCACGGCCCTGGCTGCCATAACCCAGCACCGCGATCCGCACTCCGGTCAGTGCCTTCCTGTCGACATCCTTCTGCGAATAAAGACGCATGAAAACTCCACAGCGACGAAAAAATTGAGCCGGTGATAGCAACACAGATTCCCGTATCATGCAAGGCATGATGAGTCGCGCAAGACCATGAGTGATCCTGCACAGGGTGCTCCTGCAGTGGATGTCCATCTTGTCTTCGAGGAGCAGGCCGGCGCATTCTGCACCTCGCTGCCTCCGCCGGCACAAAGATGGCTCAACCTGCAGGGCTGGAGGGGTGAAAAAAACCGTGTCGTGTTGATTCCGGGCGCGCGGGGAGAAATTGCGGCGGCCGCATTCGGCCTCGGCAAGCAGCAAGGCGAGCCTGGTTTCTGGCATGGCGCTGCGCTGGCAGCATCGCTTCCTGCAGGTCGCTTCAGGCTGGCGCAACCGCTGTCGTCCCAGGCAGCCACCGCCGTGACATTGGGGTTCGCCTACGGCGGATACCGGTACGAACGGTATCGAAAGGCCGCGGCGATTCACTCTGCCACCCTGGATCCGCCGTCCAATGCGGATCTGGCGTACGTGCAACGGGCCGATCGGGCCTTGCGTCAGGGCCGCCATCTGATCGACACACCAGCCTCCGATCTGGGACCTGCACAGCTGGTGGAGGAGTTCAGACAGCTCGCCGAGCGTCATCAGGCGCAGTTCGACTGCTGGCGCGGAGAGGCGTTGCTCACGGCCGGTTTTCCAGCCGTGCATGCGGTGGGCAGGGCCTCGTCCGCGGCGCCTGCGATTGCGCAACTCAGGTGGGCGGGACAGCAGGATGCGGCTTCCCTGCCGCAGATCGTGCTGCTGGGCAAAGGCGTGTGCTTCGACAGCGGTGGCCTCGACATCAAGCCTGCTTCGGGAATGCTGCTCATGAAAAAGGACATGGGTGGCGCGGCGGCAGTTCTGGCGCTGGCCGACATGCTCATGAGCGCGCGCATCCGTGCGCGCCTGCGGATCCTGGTGCCCGCGGTGGAAAATTCCGTGAGTGGCAACGCCTATCGGCCGGGCGATGTACTCGTCACACGCAAGGGTCTGAGTGTCGAAGTCGGCAACACCGATGCCGAAGGAAGGCTCGTGCTGTGTGACGCACTGGCGGCGGCCGACGAAGAGCCCTGCGACCTGATCATCGATTTCGCGACCCTCACGGGCGCGGCTCGTGTGGCGCTGGGGCCCGAGCTGCCGGCCCTGTTTGGCACTGACATGGCTCTGGTCAACGAGGTCGCGGCCTGCGGGATGATCGAGGAGGATCCGCTCTGGCCGATGCCGCTGTGGAGCTCATATGAGGACGAGCTGGCCAGCAAAGTGGCTGATCTTTGCAATGTATCCGCGTCCAGCTTCGCTGGCGCCATATTCGGCGCGCTGTTCCTGAAGCGATTCGTCAGTGCCAATCCTCGATGGATGCACGTGGACCTGTACGCGTGGAATGCCAGGGACAGACCGGGGCGGCCCGTGGGTGCCGAGTTGCAGGGTGTGCGGGCCTTCCATCGCTTCCTGGTCAACAGATACGGTGTGGCTGCTTGAGAGCGCTGCGCGCGCCGGACCTGTGGTTCCTGGTTCTCATCTGCCTGATCTGGGGATTCAATTTCATCGCGGTCAAGATCGGACTTCGGGAGTTTCCACCGATCCTGTTCGCTTTCCTGCGCTTTGCCCTGTTGTCGGTTGCGCTGGCGCCGATCCTGCGCCTTCACCGTTCGCAGATGAGGCCGCTGATCATCGCTGCGGTCTTGTGCGGCGCGATGAATTTCGGCCTCCTGTTTTACGGCATGGCGATCACGGAGAACGTTGCGGCAGTGGCGATCGCCACGCAGCTGGCCATTCCGTTTGCCACATTGCTGTCCATCGCGATGCTCGGCGAAGTGGTGAGATGGCGGCGCTGGCTGGGCATCGCCCTGTCCTTTGCGGGCGTGGTGATCCTGGGCTTCGATCCGGATGTGGTCCATCAGGGCATGGCGCTCATGCTGGTGGTGGCCTCGGCTTTCGCATCCGCGCTCGGAACCATCTGGATCAAGCGCGTGCATGGCCTGCGTCCGATCGAGTTGCAGGCCTGGTTCTCGATGGTCAGCTGGCCGGTGCTCCTGTTGCTGACCTTGAGCCTGGAACACGGCCAGATCGAGTCCCTGCACAATGCCAGCCCCCTGGCGTGGCTGACGCTGGTCTACGTGGCCTTCATGTCCAGTCTCGTGGCGCATACCGGCTATTACCACCTGATCCAGCGTTATCCGGTGAGCACCGTGACGCCGCTGACCGTGCTGTCACCGTTTTTCTCCGTGATCTTTTCCATCACCCTGCTGGGTACCCCGGTGACGCCGCGCCTGCTGATCGGCGGTGCGGTGACGCTGGGTGGCGTGCTGATCATCGCCATGCGCGAATCCCGGAGCGGGACTCTGCACGGCAACGGATCACGTCCAGGTGCGCACGAATGAGCGTGGCCGGGAAGGCTGGTGGAGTGGCGGGCAGGTTTGCAGTGCAAACACCAGGAATGGCGCTCGCGCAAGCCATATACTTTCGACTCATTGGCGGGTGTGGCGCCCGCACTTTAGGCTTGCAGTAGTGGCGGCAACTATGGCAGGCTTCCCAGCTATTGACGGGGGAATACGCACGGTCTATGTACAGATACGAAGAGCCATCTCTGTTTTCCGGCAAACGCGGGATCGTGTTCCTGCTGGTGGTCCTGTTCCACGTTGTCCTGGGTTACGCACTGGCCACTGGTCTGGGTGCAAGGGTCATGCAGGTGATCATCCCGCCGGTCCAGATCGCCCAGATCGACAAGCCCAAGGTGGATGACAAACCGCCACCCCCGCCCCCGAAGATCGAAGAGGTCAAACCCTTTGTTCCGGCACCTGAGGTCGTGAACATCCAGGCCGACCTGGCGCCCACGAATGCAATCACATCGACCACGACCGTGCGGCAGGCGCCGCCTCCGGTGGCCGCTGCGCCCAAGGCCGTGAAGCGCACTTCACTCCGGCCCGATCCAAGACATCCGCTGAAGATCGGCGAGGACTATTACCCGGACGCGTCCAAGCGCAACAACGAGGAGGGCACCTGCCGCGTACAGCTCAAGGTCGCCGCCTCGGGTCTGATCCAGGACGCCAAGATCATACAGAGCTCGGGCTATCCGCGCCTGGATGAAGCCTGTCTGAAGGCTGTCAATGGCCAGCGCATGCTGCCGGCAACCGAGGATGGCAAGCCCGTGGAAACCGAGGCCGTGCTTCCCATTACCTGGAAGCTTAAGACGGAACGTTGATTGTTTCGGTAACACGCTGAATATTCTTTAATTCAATAAGCAGAGGAAGTCGGTTCATGGCTGAGAATCCAGTTGTTGTTGACAACCCGTATGGTCTCTATGCGTTCTGGACCGGAGGAGACTTCGTTTCGAAGGGGACGCTGATCATCCTGGTCATCATGTCGTTGCTGACCTGGTACATCATGATCACCAAGTTCTTCGACCAGCGGAAAATGCGCCTGCAGGCGAACCAGGCTGAAAAGGAATTCTGGACTTCCGGCAGCATTTCCGATGCGGTCGGCAAGCTGAAGGGGCAGGGAAACCCGTTCCGGGCCATGGCCGAGACCGGCAAGCATGCTTTCGAGCATCACGAGACCAACAAGGCCCGGCTGGCGGGCGCCATCGACACCAGCGAATGGATCACCCAGTCGCTGGATCGCACCAGCGATTCGATCGTCGGCCGCATGCAGGCCGGCCTGCCGGTGCTCGCATCGGTGGGGTCCACGGCACCGTTCGTAGGCCTGTTCGGAACGGTGTGGGGCATCTACCACGCGCTGATCGCCATCAGCCTCGCCGGCCAGGCTTCCATCGACAAGGTGGCGGGTCCCGTCGGTGAAGCCCTGATCATGACGGCCATCGGTCTTGCGGTGGCCGTGCCCGCCGTGCTGGGCTACAACGTCCTGCTGCGTCGTAACAAGGTGGTGCAGGAGCGGGTGATCCACTTCGCCCATGAATTGCACGCCTACCTGATCTCGGGAGCCAAGATGGGTCTCGGGCTTGAGAAGGCTCCCGCAGCAGGCGCCAAGCCTGCCGGCCGCTGACTCGCTAACTTCGGAGCAGGGTGCATCCCATGGCGTTGAGGGTTCGAAAGAAGGAAGATGAAGGCGAGGCGATGGCGGACATCAACGTCACGCCTCTCGTGGACATCATGCTGGTGTTGCTGATCATCTTCATCATCACCGTTCAGGTCGCGGTCCAGCAGGTCAAGATCACCTTGCCGACCGCGACCAACGTGCCGACTCAGACCAAACCGGAAAACATCACCATCGTCGTCGACAAGGATGGAAATGTGTACTGGAACGGGAAGATGCTCTCGGGTCAGGAGCAGCTGCTGAATGAACTTCGCAGCGTGGCACGCGAAGATCCCCAGCCCGAAGTGCATATCCGGGGTGACATCAACGCCCGGTACATGTACGTCGGCGGGGTTCTGGTGGCAGCGCAGCGGATCGGCATCCGCAAGATCGGTTTCATTACCATACCCGATCATCCCGGCGCTGGCTGAAGCAGGAGTTATTGCGACATGGCAGTGAATGTAGGCAAGGAAGGCGATGCCTTCCTGGATATCAACATGACGCCCCTGATCGACGTCATGCTGGTGCTGTTGATCATCTTCATCATCACCATTCCGGTGATGACGAACGCGGTCAAGATCGACAATCCTCCCCCCAATCCGAACCCGCCGGCAACCCCTCCTGAAGTCATCGACATATCGATCGACTTCGACGGCACCCTGATGTGGAACAAGACACCGGTCGACCGCAAGACCATGGAAGGCTACATCATCCAGGAGTCTGCGAAGGATCCGCAGCCGGAAGTGCATATCACGGTGGACAAGTTCGCCAAGTACGAGAAGGTGGCGCAGACCCTGGCGGATCTGCAACGCAACGGCCTGAAGAAAATCGGTTTCGTCAACAACGAGTTGTTCTGAGGGAATCGTCGGCCCTGACCTGAGGTGACCTTTCGGAACTGGCAAAGACGACTGTCGCGGGGGCGCA
>JBGAGK010000036.1:0-32605 GCA_044226785.1 Steroidobacteraceae bacterium
CCCGGCCGGTACGAAGGCCTGTACAAGCGGTGCAACGCGCTGTTCGCGGGCCTGGAGCGAGCCTTGCACGATGCGCGGCTGCCCGCCCATGTGGTGGGCCTTGGGCCCGTGCTGCAAGTGTGGTTCAGCGAAAAACCAATTCATGATTATCGCGATGCGGCCCGTCATGCCAGCCACGACTTGTTCCGCCTGTGGTGGGAGGGCATGTTGTCGCGCAGTGTGCTGTTCCACCCGCATGCCTTCGAGAACCTGTTCGTGTCGTTTGCGCACTCGGACGATGACATCGAACAGACCATCGAGGCGGCTGGTCAGGCCGTCAGGCACATCCGTGAGCACGGCTGAGCCGCACACCCTGCACACGCCGCTCGTAACGACCGAGGCAGCGTCTCAGGCGGGCTCGTCTGGCCCGATGGCGGACACCGCCCTGACGATGGGGATCGACCTGGGTACCTCTGCCGTCAAGGTCGTGGTGATGGATTCGCATGGAGCGGTGCGGGCCACTGGTTCGGCGGGCTTTGCGACCCATTGCGAAACGGCAGGACAGGCGGAGCAGGAGCCGGCCGACTGGCTGCAGGCACTGTCATCGGCGTGTGCCCATCTGGCCTCACAGTTCCCGGGTCGCGCGGAATCCTGGATCAGCCGTGTCGTCGGGATCGGCGTGACCGGACAGCTCCCCACCCTGGTCTGCCTCGGGGATTCGGGTGCGATCGGCAGGGCCATCACCTGGAAGGATTCCCGGGCCGATGAGGCGACGGCCGCGCGTATCGATGTCGGGCGCCGCCGTGCGCTGTACCAGCGGACCGGCATGCCCATCGACGGCCGCTATCTGGGGCCCATGTTCCTCCATCACTTCGGGGCTGCACCTGCGCGAGCGTCGGTTCTCCTGTCTGCCAAGGACTTCATCGTCCATGCGCTCACCGGAGCGCGGATCACCGATCCGTCGACAGCGGCCGGATATGGAGCCTTCGATCTGGGTTCCCGATCCTTCGATGCGGATCTGTGCGAACAGTGGCAGATCCGGCCGTCACTCCTGCCCGCCATCGCCGCATCCCATGCCATGGCGGGCCCGCTGAACGCCGAGGGCGCGCAGCTTCTCGGTCTGCCGGCCGGTGTACCGGTGAACGTCGGCGCTGCGGACTCGGTGTCTTCCGCGCATGCCATGGGCGGGCTTGCCGAAGGCATCGGCTGCATCACCCTGGGGTCGAGCACGGTGATCCTCGATGCGGTGCGCGAAGTGCGGCTGGATCCATTCCTGCGCTACCTGCTCACGCCCCATGTGCAGCCAGGCTGGTACGGGCGGGAGATGGACCTGCTCGCCACGGGCACGGGGCATCAGTGGCTCAGCCGGTTGCTGGGTTTCGCGGAAGGAGAACTCGACCGCCGCGCCGCGCAATCCGTGCCCGGGGCACGCGGCCTCGTATTCTCGCCCTATCTGGCAGGCGGCGAGCAGGGCGCCCTGTGGGATCCATCGCTGCGCGGCGCACTGTCAGGCCTTGGCCTGCACCATGAACCCTGCGATCTGGCGCGCGCATTCCTCGAGGGCGTTGGATTCGAGATCCGCCGCTGTCTGGATGTGCTCGCAGAGAACGGAGCCGTGCGGCAGATCGTGCTGTCCGGCCCGCTGACTGCCCATCGTTCCAGCCTTCAGCTGCTGGCCGATATTCTTCATCGACCGATCATCGTGGAGTCATCGGGTTCTACGGCCGCCTGCGGTGCCGCGCTGCTTGCCTGGCAGATGGTGGGGGTGGCCGTGGATCCGCAGGCCCGGCAGGGCCGGAACCCCGTCGATCCAGGTCCTGATTCGGGCCGGTACGAAGCCTTGTATGCCCGCTATCTGCGGCGGACCGCTGCTCAACGAGAGGCCGATGCGGATCCAGTGGTGTGAGGATGCCATATCGTTCGATACCCATGCAGCGGGATTCGTTCTGGACCTGCTGGCGGGCAGGCCCGAGGCCGTCGTTGCGCTGCCGACCGGGGGCACCCCGGCAGGCATGTATGCTCGGCTCCGCGCCGCTGGAGCCGTGAATCCAGCCCTGTTCAGTCGCGCCCGCTGGTTCGATCTGGACGAGTACGTGGGGTTGGGTGCCAGCCACCCCTTGAGCTTTGCGCATTTCCTGCATGTGCATCTGTTCGATGCCATTGCACCGCAGCCCGCGCAGGTCCGGCTGTTGCGAGGAAACGCTGCGGATATCGGGACCGAGTGCCGGGATTACGACCAGGCCATCGAGAGCGCCGGGGGCCTGGACCTGGCCATCCTGGGCTTGGGCGCCAATGGTCATATCGCCTTCAATGAGCCAGGCAGTCCCTGGCATCTGACCACGCATGGTGTGGAACTGAGCGAGCAGACGAGGGCAGCCAACGCAGCCTGGTTGCGGACGACCGAGGACATTCCCGGGCTCGGTCTGACCATGGGCATCGCGACCCTTCGCCAGGCGCGCAACATCCTGCTGCTGGTTTCCGGTGATTCGAAGCGCCGGGCGCTGCAATCGCTGCTCGCCGGCGTTGAGGACCCGGCCTGGCCGGTGACCAGCCTGATCGGACATCCGCGCCTCACCGTCGTCGCTTCCGCGCAGCTTCGCTCAGTGGGCGACTGAACAGCTCGCATTGCCCGGTTTGCAGCCATGGGGCGCAGCAATCTGCTCCAGCAGGTCGGGCGATCCCTCCACGCGCACCAGTTCCGGTTCACGCGCACCGCCGCTGTAGAGGAGTTCGAAGCGACGCACCGCATCGCCACGCAAGATCAGCAGGTCCGTGGATCGCGAGCCGAGCGCGCTCAGGTTCAATGCGTCCCGCAGCTCATCCTTCGACCACTTTCGATCGTTCACGGCGAGGAGCCGATCGCCCGGTGCCAGCCCGGCCGCGTCGGCGGGTGAACCGGGAATGATGTCGCTGAGCGTGGCGTCCTCGCCAACGTAGAAGCCCAGGGAGAATCGCGCATCCAGGTCGCGATCGTCCGCCTCGTGCGCCCTATGCATGACCGACGGACCGGTATCGAAGACCAGACGCCAGCCGCCTTGCAATATGCCGCGGTCCAGTGCATCGCCTTCATGCCGGTCGAGTCGTTGCCGCCAGAACATGCGCCAGTCGTGGGGCTGCACGGTGTTCAACGCCTCAAGCAGCGCATCGAAGTCGTACGGGCGCACCTGCGGCGGTGTACTGGGTGGCCCGAAAAACAGGCGGCAGAAATCATCGAGGCTCCGCCGTCCGGAGGAGAGCCTGCGGATCAGCGTGTCAGCCTCGAGCCACAGGAGCGCTGATTCCTGGTAGAAGTCCTCCTGACGGCGCAAGCGCGCGGCCCAGTCGCGCGGTTGCACGTACAGGAGCTGAGCAGCAACGGTGGTGTCCTGAAGATTGCGGCTGGCGCGGCCGGCGTGGGATTGCTGGCCGGCCAGCATGTGGGCCAACTCGCTGCGGAATTCCCCGCCCGTGAGCAATCCGCTTCGTGCGGCAAGCACATCGCCCAGATATTCAGTGAGACCCTCGTAGACCCACAACATCTCGCCCTTCATCGGTTCCTGGTAATTGCGTGTCGCGAGCCCCGCAGGGCGGCGGTACTTGCCGTTCCAGGAATGCGTGTACTCGTGCGCCAGGAGGTTCGCTTCGGCGCGGCGCAGGTCGTCGTCGAGGAAGGTGCGATAGGGCGACCGGTTGTCGCTCGATTCGTGGTGCTCCAGTCCGTCCGGCATGATCTGGTCGGTGAGCACGTACAGGAAATCGTAGTGCCGGTAATGCGTGGCACCGAACAGGGCGCGGGCCTCGACCACCAGTTGCCGGTACCGGTCGATGACCGCCGGCGCGACCTGCAATGCGGCCGGCCCGTCTGCCGCTACCTGCAGGCGTACTGCCGGCTGGCCGCCCAGATCGAACGACCGGAAGTAGCGGCCGGCGATCAGGGTGGAATCGACCAGCGTGGCCAGGGATGCGGGCTCGAACGTGACGGAATCCGCGCCGTTACCGGTGCTCGTCAGGGCGCTGGCGTAACGCCAGCCTGGGGGCAATCTCACGCTGGCCTGGCAGGAGAGCGCGCCCGCATCGGCATCGGCCGGATACAGCACCACCTGATGCCACTCCAGCACCAGCAGTGACTCGGTGGCCGTGCGCGGAGCTTCCAGGCCGTTGACCGTCCCATCGGGTCGCGGTCCGGTCAGGATCTGGAAATGCGCTTCGATGGAATCCGCACCGGCCGGTACGTCGAGATGAAACGCGTACATGTCCACATCATCGCGGCGCCAGTGGATGGCATGACCGTCGTGGCTGAATGCAGGTCCGGCAAGGTCGGTGATCGGGCCTTCAGGACCGTGGCGACCCGGGAGCCATTTCGGATACACCAGTGTCAGTGGGCCCTCGGTCACCGGGAGATGCAGCATTACATCGAGAATTCCGCGTGCCGCTTCGCGGGCATCCACTTCGACCCTGGCCGTACCGGGTGCAGCTGCTGCATGGGCGACGGCATGAACGGCCACGCCCGCCGCGCATGCTGCGAACAGCAGCGCGACGAGCAGGCGGGCAGCGCGATCAGTAGCGATAGCGCACGCTGACCTGATAGAACCGGCCGACCGCGCCGGCCTGATCGAGCGAAGGGTTGTAGTTGAAGCCTCCGTAGGTGATGGTGTTCAACGGCGCGAGCCGGTTGGTCAGGTTGGTGATCGTTCCGGTGAAACGCAGGTGATCGCTGAATCCGTACTCCCCGTACAGATCGACGTAGGTGAAGGATGCGATGTAGCAGTGCGGGTTGTCAGCCGACAGTTGCAGACAGGTGTCGCCCGAGGTCGACTCGTCGATGCCCTTCATCGGGCCGCGGTAATTGACGGTTGCGCCCAGGGACAGGGGACCACGGGTCCAGTCAGTGGTGAATGAGCCACGTGTGCGTGGGGTGCCCACAGCTCCACCCACCGCCGTCGGGCCCGCGGTTCCTGCGTACCGGTATGTTTGGGTGCCGTTGACCGGATCAATGAAGGTCTGGTTGGAGGTGATGACGTAATTCGCGTCCACTGCGAACGACAGTTTTCCCATCTCGCCCAGCGGCATCTCCACGTGGAGCGAAGCGTCGTAGCCCGAAGTCTGTGAATTGGCGGCATTCACGTAAGGCTGCGGGTAGTAGATGATCGGTCCCGGATAGTCGGTTCCGGGCTGCTGCACGCCACGCACCGGCGCTTCCATGCCCAGCGGCGCCGGGACGATCTCGTCGTCACGGCGGATGTTGTAATAATCGAAAGTCAGGTTCATGCGCTTGACCGGCTCGAGCACGATGCCGATGGTGTAGCTGCGCGATTTTTCCGGCTTCAGAGCCGGGTTGCTGACGCTCAGCACGGCGGCATAGCCAAAGCCGCAGTCCGACGGCCGGTTGGTGTAGGGGCAACGCAGCGGGTCCACCGGCGCCGTGGTAGCCGATCCGGTGCCGCTGTTGCCGGCCTCGGCGATGCCCGGTGCACGGAAGCCGCGCGCGTAGGTGCCGCGCAGCGCCACCTGGGGGAGCGGTGTCCACTTCATGCCGAACTTGGGAGTGAATGAGGTGCTCGGCGTGTTGTAGTGGTCGACGCGACCGGCGGCATCGACCTCCAGTGACTTCAGGAGCGGTGCGGAGAGTTCCACGAACGCTGCCGAGATGCTCTGTGAACCGCTGGCATAGAAGCTGCCATCCATGATGATGTCGCCGCTGGCCGCATACGGTTCGCCCGGGTTGTTGGCCCTGAGGTAACGTGCCTCGAGTCCGGCGGCGAGGCCCAGTGGGCCGCCGGGAAGCTGCCCGACCCTGCGGCTTGCATTGGCGGAGACGTAGCCCAGTTCGGAGGTTGCCGTGTCATGGGTTACCGGAGCGATCTGTGCGTACAGCGACGGCGGATTCAGGTAAGCATTGGCTCCGACGCGGTAACTGCCGTTGGCCAGGGCAGCGCTCAGCAGGCTGTTTCGGGCAAAGCCGATGTAGGTGGCCCGGGTTGCATCGCGCACGTAACCGATGCCGAAGTGCATGTCCCAGCCGCCGAGGGTGCCAGAGATGTCTTCCACCGCACGCAGCACATCGGTATCGAAGCGGATCTGCTGGTCGGGAAAATCCGTCAGCACGGCATACAGCAGTGCGGGCTGACCCACGTAGGAGGCAAAGCTGCTTCCATAGTAGGCCTGTGCCGCGGCGTAGTAGGGGCTTGCCGGATTGAACGGGTTGTCCGGGCTGTTTGCCGGCAGCACCATGGTGGAGGTGGCGGGGTTCGTCTGGTCGACAAGGGTGCCCGCGGAGCCCACCCAGGTGTAGGGGATGGTAATGGGGCCCGTGCTGTAGGCATCGGACTGCCGGTACTGCTCGGCCTTGGAATTGAACCACGACAAGGCCAGCGCGCTCTGCCAGCCATCGAACAGATTCTGCGTCCAGCGTGCTGAAAGATTCAGTCCTTCGGTGCGCGGCTGGATCTTGTTATATTTGTTTATATTCCAGATGCAACCCCCTGATGGATCTAGATTGTTAGCGGCGCATCCGGGCAGGAGAAAGTAGCCGGCATTGGCATCGCCCGCCTGCACCGCGTACTGGGGGGCGACCATGCCGGGCACCGTGAAGGTGCCATTGTTGGGAAAGGCCTGTTGCACCACACCGCCCCGCCGGTCTGGGCCGCCGTACGGTGTGAGGTCGAGATCGCTGAGATACGAGCCGCGGTTGCTCTGGCTGATCGAAGCCGAGTGCCGGTACTCCACGCTCAGATACACGTTGTGGCCGTCCTGCGCGAGGTCACCCGTTCCCCACAGAGCCGCGGCCCGTTGCGTCAGGCCGTCGCCCCGGTAGGATCCGCCGAAGTCGCCGTCGAACTGCAGGCCCTGGAAGTCGTGCTTGAGGATCACATTGACGACGCCGGCGATGGCATCGGATCCGTAGATCGCCGAGGCGCCGTCCTTGAGGATCTCGACATGATCCACAATGGACATCGGCAGGGAGGACAGGTCCACGAACGGACGCTGGCCATCGTCGGCCAGCGGGTAGGGTGCCATGCGATGGCCGTCAATCAGCACCAGCGTTGCATCGAGCGTGAGCCCGCGCAGCGAGATTCCGCTGGCACCGCCGGCCAGAGCCCCGCTGAAATTCTGTGTCAGGGTGCCGCTGTTGTCGGCCGACACCGAGCGGATGACATCGGCGAGGGCCACGCGGCCGCTCCTGGCGATGTCCTCGGCGCTGATCACCTGGACTGGAGAGGGGGTCTCGGTGTCGGTGCGGCGGATATAGGAGCCCGTCACCACGATCGTGGTCAGTTCGGTGGCGGAGGCCTTTCCGTTCGAATCGTCGGTCGGGCCGTCCGCCGCAGGGGCCAGGGTGGCCGTCAGGCTCGACAGCAGCAACCCGGTCACGGCCATCGCATTCGTTGCTCGTCGGCCGAAAACAGGCAATGCCTTCATGAATCATCCCCCCGCCCGGATTTCCCGGGTCTTCGGCTCCAGACTCTAGGGCGATTCGCTTATCATTGCAATGACCATTTGAATCGGGGTATTCGAACCATGACCATTTTCCGGGCCGGTGTGCTGGTGCTGGCGTGTCTGCTTGCGAACGTGTCTCGCGGCGATGCGGTCGATGATCTCATCGGCAGCGCGATGAAGCGGGACTTGATCCCAGGCATGGCACTCCTGGTCACGCGGCCCGGGCAGGTGATGCGCCGCTCGGGCTACGGGCTTGCGGATGTCGAGCATCGCGTGCCGGTCACCGCGGACACGATGTTCCAGTCCGGTTCGCTGGGAAAGCAGTTCACGGCCGCGGCCGTGCTGCTGCTCGAGGAACGCGGGCGCCTTCGGCTGGATGATCCGATCTCCCGCTATCTGCCGAACCTGCCACCGGGCTGGGCCCCCATCACGGTCCGGCAACTCCTTTCGCACACCTCCGGCATCCACGACTCGGAAGAAGACGGTGGCGAGGTTTTCGATCTGCGCCGCGAATACACCGATGATGAGTTGCTCAAGGTGCTGCAGTCCTATCCGTTGAACTACGCACCGGGCGCGCGGTGGAAGTACAGCAACTCCGGCTACATCATCGCCGGCATCCTCGTCACGCGGATCGCCGGCCGCTTCTATGGAGATTTCCTGCGCAGCGAGCTGTTCCGGCCTCTGGGCATGCGAACTGCGCGCATCATCAGCAACACCGACATCATCCCGGATCGCGCCATGGGGTATGTCCGGGAAGGGTCGAAGATCCGTAACCAGGACTTCGCCTCAGCCTCGCTCAATGCCACCGGTGACGGAAGCCTGTACCTGTCACTGGAGGACTGGAGCGCATGGATTGCCGCGATGGATCGGAGGGCGCTCCTGTCGCCGGCGTCCTGGGCGCAACTCGCGGCGCGCATCACCACGGGCGAGGAAGGGGTCACCGATCACGGTTTCTGCTGGGACCACACGAGGCTCAAGGGTCACGAGGTGATCGAGTTCGATGGCTCGTGGCAGGGCTTTCGCTCGGCGATCGAGCGCGATCCGGTGAGCGGCATCACTGTGGTTCTGCTCGCGAATCTGGCGCAGGCCGAACCGGTGCCCCTGGCGCGCGAGATCCTGGCGCGGACGGCCGGCTGGCGTTGACCGGACGGGCACAGGTCTGCGTTGCCGGTCCCATGCCGATCCGGGTTCAGGGCAGTTCCACCGCGGCCACCGCGAAGGCGGGGGCGGAAGCCATCCGGAAGGCAAAGGCCTTTGCGACGAACACCATGCGGAAGGCATCGATCGGCTGATTGCGGATGGCGAAGCTCAGTCCCGTGACTTCGACCACCCACTCGAAATGCATCAGGCCCAGAAGGCTCTGCTCGTGCGCCTGCGCCGGCCGGCACAGCAGCATCTGCTCCTCGCGGGTTTCCTTCAACCCGTAGATGTTTTCCAGCAGATCATACAGCGAACGCCGGTTGCGCTTTCCCAAATACCGGCCCAGGTCGGGTGCGAGGAGCTTGGGGATGGTGGAGGTCTCCCAGATCATCGGCCGACGGTTCAGAAGGCGCAGGCGTGAGATTTCCCACACCATGGCGCCCTCCTGGAGATTGAGCAATTTCCGTTCCTGCGCGTTCGCGCGCCTCGAGCTGCAACCCAGTATCCGTGTCTGCAAATCGGATTGCGCATCCAGATGCAGGCTGTTGCGCAGTCCGCCCATCCGGGTCGTTTCGGCGCGTACTCGCGGGCGGGCCACGAAAGTGCCGCGCCCCTGTTCGCGCCGGATGATCCCCTGGGCAGCCAGTTCCTGCAGCGCGCGGCGCACGGTGACGAGGCTCACTCCGGCCTGCATGGCGAGCCGGGGTTCGGTCGGCAATCGCGCGCCTTCTTCCAGCTTGTGTTCGTCGATGTACTGCAGGATGAAGGCGATGGTCTTTTCGTACAGTGCTTTCAATGCTCGCCCGCCCGATGTTCCGCGCATCTGCGGGAGATTATATCGGGAGTCGGGATCTCCAAGGATCGATCATGCCGGTGCGGGCGATCAATGCGCGGCAAGGCAGCGCTTGACGAACTCCAGCTGGTCGGCCCGCCTGATTCTTTTTTCCATTGCCTGCTTGCGGCACCGGACGCGTTTGGCATGGCGCGCTGCTGCGGCAGCTGCTGCCGCTGGGCTCGCCGGTGCTGCGAGCGCGGCCGGCGTCCTGGCCGCAGGGGCCGGGGCCTTCACAGCCGGAGCCTCGCCCGGCGCCATGAACGGCAGGAGGCACAGGGCCAGCGCACAGGCCGGTAATCGCATGATGGGCTCCTCGTGAAAAGGCCTGCGGCCGGGCCTCGGGGAGCCGGCCGCCGATCAATACCGTGGCAGGCTACTGAGTGATTTCATGCGCCAGGGTGAACGGCGCATGAATCTTGCTTAACGTTCGAGCAATGCCCGGGCTTTTTCCAGATACCGATTCACGTCGGGTGGCTGACCGACGGACCCGGCCTCCCAGAGGGTTTCGCCGAGCGCTTTCATCAACGCGTGTTCTCCTGCGTGAGGCCCGAGGCGGTTGCAAAGATCCTGTGCCAGTTGCCGGATGCCGGCCGGCCGGTCGATGGAGATCTGTTCGCGCACGGCCAGATGCAGACCCATGTGCAGGAACGGATTCGACGCGGCAGCAGCCGGATCCGGATCGAACGCCAGCGCATGCTCCCTGTTATCCAGTATTACTTTATATTCATCATGCAACTCAATGATTTCATAAATCATTGTCTCTTGAGAAGACAAGGGCTTTCCCGCCTTTCCCTTCTCCCAGGCGTCCACGTACTGGGCTCGCAGCTGCTCGCGTGTCAGGCCACCGATGAGGCTCATGGAGCGCGCGTCTTCGGCCTGAATTCGCACAGGTCGGCGATCAGGCAATTGGGGCAGTCGGGCTTTCGGGCCTTGCACACGTAGCGCCCGTGCAGGATCAGCCAGTGATGCGCGTGCTGCCGGTATTGATCCGGTACGAGCCTGACGAGCCGCTCTTCCACCTCGCGCTCGGTCTTGCCCCGGGCGATGCCGGTGCGGTTCGATACCCTGAAGACATGCGTGTCCACCGCGATGGTGGGCTGACCGAAGGCAACGTTCAGGATCACATTGGCCGTCTTGCGTCCCACGCCGGGCAGGCTTTCCAGTGCTTCCCGGTCAGTCGGCACCTGCCCGCCGAAGCGCGCCAGCAGCAGGCCGCAGGTGGCGATGATGTTCTTTGCCTTGGCGTTGTACAGGCCGATCGACCGGATGTATGCGGACAGCCCTTGCAGCTTCAGCGCCTGGATGGACGCCGGTGTGTTGGCATGGCGAAACAGTTCCGCAGTCGCACGGTTGACGCTGCGGTCGGTGGCCTGAGCCGACAGGATCACCGCCACCAGAAGCTCGAACGGTGAACGGTAGTCAAGCTCGGAGCGGGGATGCGGGTTGGCTGCGCGAAGCCGCTCGAAGATCGCTGCCCGCCTGGCCGGATTCATCAGGCCGTGCTCACTTCCTTCGATGAGCCAGACGATACACCGGCCAGAATGAGTTCCTCCGAGCACTCGAACCTCCGCTCGCGTTGCGCGGCACGCACCTGCTGGCGGTGCAGATGCCCCTGGTAACGGCCCCGGTTCACTTCCGGATCATTGGCGGGCTGTGTGGCCGGAGCCGGGTGCATTTCGATGCAATCCACCGGACAGGGCGGCAGGCACAGCTCGCAGCCGGTGCAACGGTCGGTGATGACGACGTGCAGGAATTTCCCCGCGCCCATGATCGCATCCACCGGGCAGGCGGGCAGGCATTTTGCGCAGCCAATGCAGTGTTCGGCGTCGATCACCGCAATGCGGGGCGCAGACTCCACGCCATTGGCGGAGTTCAATGGCTTCGGCGGTCGACCCAGCAGCCGGGCAAGGCGCTCGATGGTGGCGCTGCCACCCGGCGGGCATTGATTGATTTCAGCCTCGCCACGGGCGATGGCCTGAGCGTAGGGTTCGCAGCCGGGGTAGCCACAGCGTGTGCACTGGGTCTGCGGAAGCAGGGCGTCGATGCGGGATGCCAGCGAAAGCGGATCTGCGCTCATTTGACCCGCATGCCCGGCAAGGCTCCGCTTTCCGGGCCGACCACGAACAGGTCTTTCCCGCCGGGGCCGGCCGCGAGCAGCATGCCCTCGGACACTCCAAAACGCATCTTGCGCGGAGCCAGGTTGGCCACTACCACCACCAGCTTGCCGATGATGGCGGCCGGATCATAGGCCGCGCGAATCCCTGCGAAAATCTGGCGCGTGCCCAGTTCTCCCAGGTCGACCCGGAGTCTAAGCAGCTTGTCCGCGCCTTCGATGTGTTCGGCGGAGAGGATTTTCGCCACCCGCAGATCGATTCGGCCGAACTCGTCGATGGAGATGCTGCTGGCGGGTGTCGCCTGGGCAGGTGCCGCATTCGCGGGCGGTGAACCCTTTGCGGCCGGGGGAGTGGCCGCGGGCGCGGGACTCGTTGCCGGTTGTGCGGAAGATTCCGGTTCGATGAGCCTTGCGGCGGCCTTTGGATCGAGCCGTGTCGCCAAGGGTTCGTAGGCCTCGATGCGCCTGTCGAGTAGCGCGCGGCTGGCATCGCTCCAGGTCCACTCCGGTTCGTCGAAGAACCGGTTGGCCTTGTCCGCCATGAAAGGCAGCACGGGCTTCAGGTAAATCATCAGCGCACGGAACAGGTTCAATCCCTGCGTGCACACCTGCTGCACCTCGGCGGCGCGCGCCGGGTCCTTGGCCATCAGCCAGGGCTTGGTCTGGTCGATGTACAGGTTTGCCCGGTCGGCCAGCGCCATGATGTGGCGCACGGCGGCCGCGTAGTCCCGGTCTTCGTACGCCGCAGCAATGCCGTCGGCTGCCGCCGCGAACGCGGTCTGAAGCTGCGGATCGTGCAACTGCGCCGCCAGCTCGCCTCCGCACGTGCGATGCAGGATGGCGGCACAGCGGCTGGCGATGTTGACCAGTTTTCCCACGATGTCGGCATTGCAGCGTGCGACGAAGTCCTCGAGGTTGAGGTCCAGGTCATCGAGCCCGGTGCCGAGCTTCGAGGCATAGTAGTAGCGCAGGCTCTCGGCGCCGAAATGGTCGAGATAATGCCGCGCTGTGATGAACGTCCCGCGCGACTTGGACATCTTCTCGCCGTTGACGGTGACGAAGCCGTGCACATGCACCGACGTCGGGCGGCGCATCAACGCCGCGTCGAGAACGGCGGGCCAGAACAGCGTGTGGAAGTACAGGATGTCCTTGCCGATGAAGTGATGGAGTTCGGCCGTGGAATCGGGTGCGAAGAAATCCTCGAACCGCAGCGCCTTGCGCGCGCACAGCTGGGTGAAGCTTCCGAGATATCCGATGGGCGCATCGAACCAGACGTAGAAGTACTTGCCCGGCGCATCCGGAATCCCGAAGCCGAAGTAAGGTGCATCGCGCGAGATGTCCCAGTCCTTCAGGCCCTGCGAGAACCACTCATCGAGCTTGCGCGCCACGCCGACGCCCACCGCGCCGCTCCCCACCCATTGCCGCAGCATCGGCTCGAAGGCGCTGAGGCGGAAGAAATAGTGCTCGGACTCGCGCTCCACCGGCGTCGTGCCGCTGACCGTGGAGACCGGGTTCTTCAGATCCGAAGGTGAGTAGGTGGCACCGCAGACCTCACAGGAATCCCCGTACTGATCCGGCGAATTGCAGTTGGGGCAATTGCCGCGCACGTAACGGTCAGGCAGAAACATCCGGGCTTTCTCGTCATAGGCCTGACGCACGCTGCGCCGGTCGATGAAGCCGCGTTCGCGGATGGTCAGGTACATGCGCTCGGCCACGGCCCGCGTTTCCTCCGAGTGCGTGGAACCGAAGTTGTCCAGGCTGATGCCAAGGTCGGCGAGGTCGCGCAGATGCTCGCCGTGGACGGACTGGATCAGGCTTTCAGGGCTGATCCCGTCCTTCTGCGCCTTGAGCATGATGGGCGTGCCATGCGTGTCGTCGGCGCACACGTAGTAGCACTCGTGTCCGCGCAGACGCTGGAATCGCACCCAGATGTCGGTCTGGATGGCTTCCAGCGCATAACCCAGGTGGATGGGCCCGTTGGCGTAGGGCAGGGCGCTGGTGACCAGGATGCGGCGATTTGGGCTCATGTGCGGGGCGAGGGTTCGTTGGCGGCCATGGGTGAGCCACGAAGTATGCCACAGGCCCCATGCAGGTCAGGATGCTTCCCGGAATTGCTCGAAACGCGATTTGTTGATGGCTTTCTTGAAGGCTTCCTTGCCGGTGATTTCGCGCCGGTCCAGCAGTTGCTGGATCGCCATGTCCATGGTGCGCATGCCGTTGGCGGCGCCGCTTTGCATGGCATTCTCGAGCTGGTCCAGCTTGCCCTGGCGGATGAGGTTCGACACGGCCGGCGTGTTGACCAGGATCTCCAGTGCCGCAACCCGCCCTGACTTGTCCGCCTTGGGGATGAGCTGCTGGGAGACCACGCCGCGCAGGGAAGTGGACAGCATGGTGCGTACATGAGGCTGCTTGTCGGCCGGAAAGGCATTGACCATGCGGTCCACGGTGGGTGCCGCGCCGTTGGTATGCAGGGTGCCCATGACGAGGATTCCCATCTCGGCCGCGGTGACCGCGATGCTCATGGTCTCCAGGTCGCGCAACTCGCCCACCAGGATCACATCGGGGTCTTCGCGCAGTGCCGACAGGAGCGCGGCGGAGAAGCTCTGGGAATGCACGCCGATCTCGCGCTGGCTGATCAGGCAGTTCTTGCGCGGATGCACGAATTCGATCGGGTCCTCGATGGTCAGGATATGACCCTTCTCGCGGGTGTTGATGTCGTCGATCATGGCCGCGAGTGTCGTCGACTTTCCGGAGCCTGTCTTGCCGGTCACCAGGATCAGGCCATTGTTGACCCGGCAGAAGCTGCGCACGGATTCGGGCAGGTTGAGCTCATCCATGGTGCGTGCATTGGAGGGAATGGCGCGGAACACCGCGCCCATGCCGTTGAGCTGGCGCATCACGTTCACCCGGAAACGTGCCAGCCCCGGAATGCTGTAGGCGAAATCAGCGCCGTCCTTGCTTTCGAAGCGCTCCACGGACAGCTTCGGCATGATCTCGTACAGGCACTCCCTGACGAAATCGGCCTTGAGCACATCCGGCCTGAGGCTCTTCAGTTCACCGTGCTGGCGCACGCGCGCCGGATCGCCGGCCAGGAAATGCAGGTCCGACCCGCTCATGTCGAGCACAGCCTTCAGGTATTCATCGACCCTGGCCATGCCTAACCTGCCTCATTCACACTGGGAGCGCCACCCATGTCGGAAATGTAGCGCTGGAACTGCTTCTTGTCGCTTGCATAGCTGACCGCATGCTCCGGATCCACTTCCTTGGCCTGGATGGCCGCCAGCAGGGCCTGGTCGAGCAGCTGCATGCCCTGGTCCTTGCCCATCTGGATCTGGCTGGGGATCATGTGGGTCTGGTCGGTCATGATCAGCTTGCCGATGGCCTTGTTGACCACCATGACCTCGCAGATGGCCCGCCGACCCCTCTGGTCGGGGCTCTTGATCAGCACCTGCGTGACCACGGCGATCAGGCTCTGCGACAGAAAGCTCTTGGTCTGTTCGCGCTCTTCGGTGGGCAGGGCATCGACGACCCGGTCGATGGTCTTGGTGGCGCTGGTGGTGTGCAGTGTGCCCAGCACCAGGTGTCCGGTTTCCGCCGCCGTCATGGCCATGGAAATCGTCTCGGCATCGCGCAGCTCGCCGACCAGGATGACATCCGGATCCTCGCGCATGGCCGCGCGCAGACCTTCGGCAAAGCTCGGCAGGTGCGTGCCCAGCTCGCGCTGGATGATCTGCGCCTGCTTGCTTCGGTGGACGAATTCGATCGGGTCCTCCAGGCTGATGATGTTCACGGCCCGGGTGGAATTGAGATAGTCGATCATCGAGGCCAGCGTGGTCGATTTGCCGGTGCCGGTGGAGCCCGTGACCAGGATCATGCCCTGGTGGAAATCGCAGAGTCTGCGCACGATGGGTGGCAGCCCGAGCTGATCGATGCTGGGAATCTGCTGCGGAATGGCGCGGAAGGCCGCACCCACGCCGGTCTCCTTGCGGAACACGTTGACGCGGAACCGGCCGCCTTCGGTCGAGACGTAGGAGAAATCCAGGTCCTGGCCCCTGCGGAAATGGTCCTGCTGGGCCTGGGTCAGGATCTCTCCGATGTAACCTTCGAGTTCGGCATCCCCGAGGTCCCGGAACTTGATCGGCACCAGGTCACCGTGCATGCGCAGCATGGGCGGCACACCCACCGCGAGGTGCAGATCCGAACACCCTTGCGCCATGCCCAGCTTGAGGAACGCGTCGATGCGGGCCATCAGAGGAACTTCTCCAGTTCCAGCCGCAGCTCGTCCATGGACTGCGGCCGCTTGGCCTTGTCCAGCGCCATGCACCGGAGCACGAGGTCGTTCAGGCCCGGTGGCAGGGCCTTGTTGATCTCTATCGGCGCCTTGGCCTTGCCCTGCACGTGCTGGTACATGACCGACATGTGATCGCCGCGGGAGTAGGGGGGGACGCCGGCGAACATCTCGTACAGGATGACGCCGAGGCTGTAGATGTCGGCCCGCTCGTCGACCTTCTTGCCCAGGATCTGCTCCGGTGCCATGTACTTGGGTGAGCCGATCACATACCCCGTCTTGGTGAGCTGCGTGTCACCCTGGCTCTGGGCTGCGGCCACGCCGAAGTCCACGATCTTCAGCAGGCTCTCGTTGTTGATCAGCACGTTCGCGGGTTTGAGGTCCCGGTGGACGATGCCGGCCTGATGCGCGACGGCCATGCCTGTGGCGATGTCGATGCCGAACTTCACCGCGCGCTTCAGTTCCACCGGCTTTTCGTTGACGATCTCGCCACCGAGGGTGTGCGAGGGGAAGTACTCCATCGAGATGGCGTAGTTGCCGCGGATGGACAGGAAGTCGTAGATGCGGATGACATTGCGGTGCGTGATCTTGCGGCTGTAGCGCAGCTCATGCACGAAACGCTTCATCATCTCCTCGTCGGAGGACACATTCGGGTTCAGGAACTTCAGGATCAGCCGCTCCTCGACCACCGTGTCTTCCATCAGCAGCACGGTGCCGAACGCGCCCTTGCCGATCTTTTCGATGAACTTGTAGCGGCCTTCGATCACATCGCCCGACTTGAGCGTGGCGATGTCGAGCCTGGCCGGCTGCGCCTCGTTCTGGGCCACGATCGCCGCGATGTCCTGGTTGTCGACCAGCAGGGTCTTGCCCGGCGACTGCATCTTCTCGGCGCGCTCGTTGGCGGCAAGCTGCGTCTGGGAAAAGCGGTTGTCGAGGGCTTCCATGGCGCGCTGCGCCGCCTGGTTGATGGTGGCATCCCCGGACTGCGCGATGCCCTGCAATTGCGTGCGGATGTCATCGGCGTTCTGGTCCGTTGCCAGCTTGCCCATGGCCGCCATCACCTCGACCTTGATCTCGTTCTCGGTGCGGGAAATCAGCGGCAAGATCTGGGGCAGGTGACTCTGGTCGCCCAGCTTTGCCAGTGCACGGATTACGGTGGGGAGGGATTTGGCCGGCGCGGAACCCAGCATCTCGGTCAGTCGCGGCACGGCCTTGGTGCTGCCGATCTCGGCCAGCGCATCCACCGCCCGCTCGCTGACCCACCAGTCGCTGTCGCGGGTGGCTTCGATGAGTTGCCCGATGGCCCGTTCGTCCCGGGTCTGGTTCAGGATCTCGATGGCGGCACGGCGGATGTCCTGGTTCTCGTCCTTGACCAGTTGCAGCACGGCCTCCACCACCCTGGGACCGCCGATCTTGCCCAACGCATCGGCGGCGCGCGTGCGCACCCACCAGTCGGAGTCGGAGATCACCTCGAGGAGGAACTTGACCGACCTGGAATTGCCGATGGCGTTGAGCACTTCGACGGCCGCGCGCCGGGCATATTCGTTTTCGTCCTTGAGCACATCGACCAGGTACTTGACCGTTTCAGGGTCGTTGGCCCTGATCACCACGTCGACGGCCTTGTTCTGCACCTCGATGTCCGGGTCGCGCAGCAGCGCGGTGACCGTGGGCAGATCCACCGGCCCATCCATCTTGCCCAGTGCCGTGAGGGCGGCCGAGCGCACGAACTTGTTGGTGTCCTTGAGCTGCGCCTGGACGGCACGCTGAACCTGCGGCGTGTTGAACCGTGAAAGCAGACCGATGATGTGCAGGCGAGCCGTGGTGTCCTTGCCTTCGATCCGTGCGATCAGGTCAGCGATGCTCGATTCATCCGCAATCTCGCCGACGATCTTGAACAGGCCGGACTTCTCGTTCGCCTCCTGCGCATAGGCGGCATTGAGCAGCTCACGCACCGAAAAGCGGGTCTTCTGCGCATTGATGACATCGAGGATGGCGGGCTTGGGCATGTCGGGCTTGCCCAGCGCCTCGAGCAGGGAGCCCACCGGGTAATTCCGGCTGGTCGACAGCGCCCAGGAGATGCCCGATACCGCGCGGCCGCTGGCATCGGCCATGGCGCGCAATACCTGCGGCAGGCTCTTTGCATCGATCAGGGAAGCCAGGACTTCCACGTAGGCGAGGGTTTCCTTCTTTTCTGCCGACGCCAGCGCATCGATGATGGGGTCGATGGCCTGCGGACCCAGGGCCGCGAGACGCGCCAGCGCCTTCTGGCCCTCCGGGCTCGAGGGATTGCCGCTGGCCTTGATCTCGGCAATCAGGCGGTCGGCGCGATAATTAGCGAACAATGCCATCGTTCAGGAAGTATGCCATACCGCGGATTCGTTCCCTGGCTTGAGGTACAATGGCCGCTCGCCATGAATCAAGATGCGTCCACCGAAGCGGCATTGCGCGCCGCTGCCGAATCATACCGCGATCCTTATCTTGGACAAGAGCTTGGCGCTGCCCGGGCTCTCACCGCGGTGACACTGCAACCCGACAGCGTGCATCTGGAAATCACGCTGGGATTTCCCTGCGCCGATTACCGGGATGAGCTGCATCAGGCGCTGGAGCAGCACCTGGGCGGACTGCTCGGAACCCGGCGGCTGGAGCTGTCGCTGAAGGCGGAGATCATCGCCCATGGCGTGCAGAAGACGCTCCGGCCGCTTGCGAATGTCAAGAACGTGGTCGCTGTCGCATCAGGCAAGGGCGGGGTGGGCAAGTCGACCACCGCTGCCAATCTGGCACTTGCCTGGTCCGCACAAGGCGCCCGGGTGGGGCTCCTGGATGCCGACATCTACGGTCCCAGCCAGCCGATGATGTTCGGACTGGGGGGGCAACGCCCGCCAAGCCCGGACGGCAAGCATTTTCTGCCGCTGCCCTCGTACGGGGTTGCCGTGATGTCCATCGGCTTCCTGATCGACCCCGAGCAGCCCATGGTCTGGCGTGGCCCCATGGTCACCCAGGCGCTGATGCAACTGCTCAACGAATGCAACTGGGGCGAGCTCGATTATCTGGTCGTGGACATGCCTCCGGGAACCGGTGACATCGCCCTGACGCTGGCTCAGCGTGTACCTGTCAGCGGCGCCATCATCGTCACGACGCCGCAGGACATCGCGCTGCTCGATGCGCGCAAGGGCCTGAAGATGTTCGAGAAGGTGGATGTGCGAGTGCTGGGTGTCGTGGAGAACATGAGCCTGCACGTGTGCAGCAACTGCGGTCACGTCGAACATATCTTCGGCACCGGTGGCGGCGGGGCCATGGCCCGGCAATACGGCGTGCCCTTGCTGGGTGAGTTGCCGCTGGATGTGCGCATCCGCGAGGAGGCGGATGGGGGGCGTCCGAGTGTCGTGGCAGAACCGGAAAGCGAACGGGCGCTGGCCTACCGTCGGATGGCGCGCCGGGCTGCAGCGGCGCTGGCCGGCCACAACAAGGACTACAGCCACCATTTCCCCAGCATCAGCGTGGAATCGACCTGATGAGCATCAAGAGCGATCGATGGATCCGGCGCATGGCGCGCGAGCAGGCCATGATCGAACCCTTCAGTGCCTCGCAGGTGCGCAGCAACGAGACCGGGAAGATCGTATCCTGGGGCACGTCGAGCTATGGCTACGATGTGCGCTGCGCCGACGAGTTCAAGATCTTCACCAACATCAACTCCACCATCGTCGACCCGAAGCAGTTCGACGAGAAATCATTCGTGGATTTCATCGGTCCGGTGTGCATCATTCCGCCCAATTCCTTTGCCCTGGCACGGACCGTGGAGTACCTGCGCATCCCGCGCAGCATCCTGACCGTGTGCCTGGGCAAGTCCACCTATGCGCGCTGCGGCATCATCGTCAACGTGACGCCGCTGGAGCCTGAGTGGGAGGGGCATGTGACGCTGGAGTTCTCCAATACCACGCCGCTCCCTGCAAGAATCTACGCCCATGAAGGCGTGGCACAGATGCTGTTCTTCGAGTCGGATGAAGTCTGCGAGACGTCCTACCGGGACCGGAGCGGCAAGTACCAGGGCCAGAAGGGCGTTACGCTCCCCCGGACCTGAATATCCGGCATCGTCCTGCCTGCCGCATCGCTCAGCCTTCCGGGCGATGCAGTGACCTGATCTTCATGGTCCATTCGGTCTTGCCGTCGCGGGTGCGCTGCGCCTGAACCGGTACGAACCCCAGGGAGGGTGCGAACCACAGGCGCGTGATGCGATTGCCGCCGGGACGCTTGCTGGACAGCACGATGGTATCCAGGTCGCCCAGCTCGGTCCGGATGCGGGCCTTTCCCTCATCGGTATAGATGAATTCCTTGACCTCGTCCTTGTCGGCCAGCCAGATGGTCGCGGGCGGCTGCTGGCGCATCAGCGCCAGCATCAGTTCGATCTGCACCGACATCGGATCCTGGGTGTCGGCCTTGAGCGCCATGTCGACCGGCTTGTTTTCGGCGATCCCGCGGACGCGGTTGCTGTGCCAGTCGAAATCAAGGCTGATGTCCTTGTCGGTGCTGGGAGTGCCGTCGTCGGCGCGATACCGCAGAGGCCGGGTGTGGCCATCTCGAACCAGCATCGTGCTGTCCTGGATGATTTCCTCGCTGAAGATGACGCGAAAAATGCCGCGTGCGTTGGAGCGGGACAGGTATTGGTACTCTCCGCTGGCATCGGGGGCCTTCAGTTGCAGAGCACTGATGCCCACGTTGATGCCGTGCCATTGGACGAAGTAATCGGCGCTGAAGGGCCTGACGGCAACGGGCACGGCGGCAGGTGGCGGTACCGGCTCCTGTGCACCGGTCAGCCGCGGCAGGGCTGCGGCGAGAATCAGCAACATGACCTTCACGTCCTGCATCAGGCTCCTCCTCATCGCATCGATTCGTTCCAGATCACCGGCCGGTCCAGCGGAACACCGTCCATGAAGACCTGTGTGCCCCTGCAGGCGACGCGCCCGGCGCAATGCCATTGCACCGCCAGCGGAAATATCCTGTGTTCGACCTGCTGAACCCGCGCTGAAAGGCTCGATTCGTCATCATCCGGCAGGATCGGCACGCGAGCCTGCAATATTCCTGGTCCCCCGTCGAGTTCCTCGGTGACGTAGTGGACCGTGGCCCCATGTCGCACATCGCCTGCATCCAGTGCCCGCCGGTGCGTATGCAGTCCCTTGTACAGCGGGAGAAGCGAGGGGTGGATGTTGAGCAGCCGGCCGGCGAACGTGCGCACAAAGGGCGGCCCCAGGATCCGCATGAACCCGGCCAGGGCCACCAACGCCGGCTGTGCCGCAAGGACCGCATCGCACAGGATCTGGTCGTACTTTGCCCGGTCGGCAACGTCCTTCGCGGGAAGCGCTCGTGCCGGCACGCCCAGATCAGCCGCGACCCCGAGGCCTTTGGCTTCAGGTTGATCCGAGAGCACCAGGGCAACCCGGTAGCTTGAATGTGGCTTGTGGCTGGCCTCGATCAGGGAGCGCATGTTGCTGCCGCGCCCCGAGATCAGGATGACGAGATTCGAACTCACTCGATCACGACGCCGCGATTGCCTCGCCGCACTTCACCGATGATATGTGCGGGCTGGCCCAGTGAGTTCAGCATCGCCAGGGCGCGATCCGCGTCGGCGCGCGCCAGCTGGAGGGTCATGCCGATGCCGCAGTTGAAGACCCGGTACATCTCAGGCTGGGTGACGTTGCCCTGGGACTTCAGCCAGTCGAACACCGGATCGTTCCCCCAGGCGCGCCGTTCCAGCACTGCTTCCAGTCCCTCGGGAAGCACTCGCGGAATATTCTCGACCAGGCCCCCTCCGGTGATGTGGGCGATCCCGTGGACGGGCAATTCCCGGATCAGCGCCAGCACCGGCTTGACGTAGATCCGCGTGGGCTCCATCAGGCGCCGGATCAGGGGTATGCCATCCAGAGGAGTTCCCGGGTCGGTGCCGGAAATCTGCAGGATGCGCCGGATCAGGGAAAACCCGTTGGAATGCGGGCCCGAGGAGGGCAATCCGATGACCACGTCTCCGGGAGCGGTACGTGAGCCGTCCAGGATCTGATCCTTCTCGACCACGCCCACGCAGAAGCCGGCCAGGTCGTAGTCGTCCCCGTGATACATCCCGGGCATCTCGGCCGTCTCTCCACCCACCAGCGCGCAGCCGGCCTGCACGCAGCCTTCGACGATACCGGCGATCAGACGCTCGCCGATATCGACCACCAGCTTGCCGGTGGCGAAGTAATCCAGGAAAAAAAGCGGTTCGGCACCCTGGACCAGGACGTCGTTCACGCACATGGCGACGAGGTCGATGCCCACCGAATCATGGAATCCATGGTCGATGGCCAGGCGGAGCTTCGTGCCGACGCCATCGGTTCCCGAGACCAGCACCGGGCGACGATAACGATCCATCGGGATCTCGACCAGGGCTCCAAACCCCCCCAGGCCACCCAGAATCTCGGGGCGGGCGCTGCGCCGGACCAGAGGTTTGATGCGCTCGACCAGTTCGTCACCCGCGTCGATGTCGACACCGGCATCCCGATAGGTCACGGAAGATGTGCTGCTCATGCTCTGTCCCTTGGATGTCCTGTCCGCGATGCCCGACGCGGGCGCTGGCAGGGGTGGAAGCTGTGGTATTTTACATTCAAGGTGTCCACCCGGCATAACTGCATGATCAAGCTAAGTGTTTTCAGCTTCGGACAGGGATTCGCGGCCGCGGTCACCGCGGTCTTGCTGTTCGCGGGGTTGCCATGGGTTCCAGCCCGGGCCGTGGTGGTGAGTGACCTGTTCCAGGCTTCGGTCCCCGTGACGGATCGTACCGAGGCGGGTGTGTCGACGGCGTTCAGCGCGGCTTTGCGGCAGGTGCTGGTCAAGATGACCGGCCGGCGTTCGGCTGCCGCGGATCCGGTATTCGCGCCCCTGCTGGCCAGCGCGCGCCGTTACATGCAGCAGTACCGGTCTGGAACGGGTAACCAGATCTGGGTGGCATTCGACGGGGCCGCGCTGGAACGCTGGCTGGTGCAGAACGGCCAGCCCTCCTGGGGCAGGGACCGCCCGGTGACGTTGATGTGGGTGGGCGTGGCGGATCGCAAGGGCGGAGGAAAGGTGCTGACCCGCGAGGACGATACGGATCTCAGGCATGCCCTCGACGCGCAGGCGGCCAGTCGTGGCATCCCGTTGCTGTGGCCCAGCGCGGCGGATGTCCAGCGACAGGGGGTCAGCTACGACTCCATTGCGCAGGGGCCCGGCAGCGCGCTGGCCGACAGCGCGAAGCGCCTTGGGGCGAGCGGGGTGCTGATCGGCCGCGCGAGCGACGCAAAGCCGGGCAGCCCGATCCGGTGGGTGTTCCTGTTCCAGGGGCGCAGCAGCGAATATTCCGGCGCCGACGAGGGGCTGGAGCGTGTGGCCGATACCTATGCCGACCTGTATGCGGCCAGCGGAGACAGCATGCCGGTCGATCTGGATGTCACCGGTGTGGCGAATCTCGCAATCTATGCGGCCGTGCAGAATTACCTCGAATCATTGACGCAGGTATCCCGTGTCGGCGTGACCGGATTCGATGCCGACACGATGCATCTGCGCGTGGCGGCACGCGGCGGCCTTGCTCCCTTGAGGCGGGTGATTGCCGAGGACAGGCGCCTGATCGAGGAGCCGGGCATCGGTGGCGTACCGCGATTCCGCGCGGTGCCCTGAACGTGGCGGCACGATGCTTCGTCAACTTCCCAATGCGATCTGCCTGGCTCGCCTCGTCCTGATCGTCCCCATTGCCTGGACACTGATCCACGACGATCCGGCCTCGACCCTGTGGCTGTTCGGTGCGGCCGCGGTCTCGGACGGGGCCGACGGGTTTCTCGCCAAGCGATTCGGCTGGCAGAGCGATCTGGGCGCCTTTCTCGATCCGCTCGCGGACAAGCTTCTCCTGGTCACGGTGTTCGTGACGCTGGCCTGGCTCGATCTCATGCCTCTGTGGCTGGTACTGCTGGCGGTGGGCCGCGATCTGCTGATCGTCGGTGGTGCGCTGGCCTACCGGCTGGTGGTGGGGCCGATGAAAATAGAACCCCGGATCTCCAGCAAGATCAACACGGCCTCCCAGCTCGGTCTGGTGCTCGTTGTCATCTGCCGCGAGGCGTTTTCATTTCCGCCCGGGTGGGTAGCCACGGTGGCCGGAGCCGCCATGATGGTCATGACGGTGGTCAGCGGTCTGGACTATGTGCTGACCTATTCGGTGCGCGCGCGGGTTGAGCTGCTCGCGCGGCGGGCGGGCTGATGCGGCAGCTCCCCCTGGGCGTTCGCCTGCGCAGCGCCGCGGTCTTCGAGAACTTCCACGCCGGGCAGAATCTCGAGGCCATCGTGGCGGTGCGCACGGCCACCGATCCGGTCTGGATCTGCGGCCCGGCCGCGGCGGGCAAGACGCACCTGCTGCAGGCGGTGTGTGCGGCCAGTACATGGCCTTGCGCATACATCGATCTGCTCGGCGAGCCCGGCATGCCGCCCGCGGTGCTCGAGGGTCTGGAGAAGCTCCGCCTGCTGAGCCTCGACAACGTGGAGCGCGCGGCCGGCGAGGCCGGCTGGGAGCGCGCCCTGTTTCACCTGTTCAATGCCGTGGCGGATCATCGTACCCGCCTGGTCCTTGCGGCAAGCACCGTTCCCACGGCGATCCACTGGTGCCTGCCTGACTGGGCGTCACGAGCCGCGTCCTGCCAGGTGTTCCAGCTGCGGTTGCTCGATGATGCCGAACGCATCGAGGCTCTGCGCCTGCGCGCCCGGACCCGGGGTCTGACCCTGCCGCACGAGACCGCCCAATACCTGCTCCGGCGCATGCCGCGCGACCAGCAGACGCTGTTCGACCTGGTGGACCGGCTGGATGAGGAGTCACTGGTGGCGCAGAGGCGTCTGACCGTGCCGTTCGTGCGCCAGGCGCTGAAGTTGTAGGGAACCTGCGCAGCTGCGGTTCGGCGAGCCTGCCGGCTTCAGTGCCAGCATGACGGTTTCAGGGAGACGCGGTCTGCCCAGGAGCGCCGCGGGAAAGCCTCAGATACAGCACCAGCGAGCAGAACCAGCCGAACACCAGCAGCATCGTGACGCTGGCCACCACCCGCGCATTTGCATTGACCAGCAGTTCGGTGACCGCGAATGCCAGATAGGGCACCGTGAACAGGCTTGCCCAGGCGAAGGTGAACCGCTTTCCCCGCACCAGCCCCGGAAGCGGTGACAGCAGCGGAAGCATGGCCAGGACGCACAGGATCCACGGGTATCCGGCCAGCACCCAGGCCAGCAGGCTCATGCACAGGCAGAACCACAGGACAATGCTGATCAGGTGCGCCCGCGCCGCATTCATGGGTCAGGCTGAGCCAGCCGCAGGGCGAGCGCGGCCACCCGGGCACCCAGCACGCGGGCCAGTTCGGCTTCTGCCGGGAGCAGCTCCGGGCGGGCCCCCGGCCCGGCGACATGACTGGCGCCATAAGGAGTGCCGCCGCCCGGCGTGTTGCTGAGCGCTGCCTCCGTGAAAGGAAGGCCCACCAGGTACATTCCATGATGCAGCAGCGGGAGCATCATGGTCAGCAGGGTGGATTCCTGGCCTCCGTGCGGTGTCTGCGTCGAGGTGAATGCGGCCGCGGGCTTGCCGGACAGGGCGCCCGACATCCACAGGGATGACGTGCCATCCAGAAAATACTTCATGGGAGCGGCCATGTTCCCGAACCGGGTCGGGCTTCCGATCAGCAATCCGGCGCAGCGCGCCAGATCCTCGTGGCTGGCGAAGGGCGGACCCTCTCCCGGTACGGCAGGGTCGCGCCGTTCGGTGGTGGCGGAAACCGGCGGCACGGTGCGCAGACAGGCGATGGCCCCCGCCACCGACTCCACGCCGCGGCAAACCTGGCGAGCCAGTTCCGCCGTGCTGCCATGGCGCGAATAATACAAGACCAGAATTTCCGGCATGGCCAAACCGCCTGTGTGAATCCCTTGCGAGGGCCATCCGTGACGCGCGCACGCAACGAATGGAACCTGTTTCGGCGCAGATATTACATTGATCGGGTGTTTGACGGGCTCCCGCCCTGTTGCTAGTGTCCCGGGCAATCATGCGCAAACAGCTCGCGTTGATGGCCGCCGTGGCTTGCATTGCAGCCTGCAAGGGGCCACCCATTCAGGAGATGAGCGATGCGCGCCAGGCGATTTCCGCGGCGCGCGCCGCAGGCGCCGCGCAGCTGGCTCCCCAGGATCTGGAGGCTGCGCAGGCGGCCATCGCCAGGGCCGAGACGGACCTGCATCAGGCGCATTTCACCCGGGCCCGCATGGCGGCCCAGGAGGCGAAGCGCCGGGCAGCCGCGGCGCTGGTCAGTTCCCAGGGAAAGCCTGCGGACAGTACGACTTCCAACTGATATTTCCCGCCGGCCGCGAATCCATCCGCAAGGCGCCGGCATCGGCTAGAAGCGCCACGCGCGATGCCAGCGCGACATGACCAGGGCCGGATAGGTATTGCGACCCAGGCTGCCGTTGTAACGCGCCAGCGCACGGATCCAGTCGCCCCGTTCCACGCGCAGGTAGTACCTCAGGATCTCGCATCCCATGCGGATGTTGGGTGCGATGCGCACCAGCTGGTTCTGTACACCGAGCTGCCGCGGCCAGAACGGCATGACCTGCATCAGACCCACGGCTCCGGCCGTGGAAACCGCCCACGGGTCGAAGCGGCTCTCCACCTCGATCAGTGCCAGGACCAGATCCGGCGGCAGATGCACGACCGGGTCGCGCCGGGCCTCGCAATACACCTGGTCGAGGATTTCGATCCGGCGTGCATGCGAAGGCACGAATCGCTGCAGGCGCGGCTCCATGGCCTTGTACCAGACGATGGCATCGTACTTGTCGGTGAAGCAGTCAGCCTCGCCGATCACCTTTTCGAGCAGGGCCTTGAGTGCGGGATCGCGTTGCGCGCCCGTGTCGGCATGCACCGGGCATGCCGCCAGCAGGGAAAAGACCAGCGACGCGACAAGACCCGGGAAACCGGATGCGCGGATGGCGTGCAGTGCTTTCAAATCTGCCTCCTGTCAGGCAGCTCCGAACCGGGCTTGCAGGGCGGCCAGCGCACCCGCGACAGGCAGGTCGCTGGATTCGCTGGCCCGACGGTGCCGGTACTCGAATTGTCCTGATGCAAGGCCTCGCTCACCCACCACGATCCGATGGGGTATGCCCCATAATTCCGCATCCGCAAACTTGACACCCGGACGTGCGTCACGATCATCGAGCAGGGCCTCCACGCCGGCTGCCTGCAATTCTTCGTACAGTCGATCGGCCGCTTCACGCACCGGCGCGGACTTCTGGTAATTCATGGGGACGATCACCACCCGAAAAGGGGCGATCGCTTCCGGCCAGATGATCCCGGCAGCATCGTTGTTCTGTTCGATCGCGGCCGCCACCACCCGGGTGACCCCGATGCCATAGCAGCCCATGTACATCTCCACCGGTTGTCCCTGTTCATCCAGCACCGTGGCCTTGAGGGCATGGCTGTATTTGCGGCCCAGCTGGAACACGTGGCCGACCTCGATGCCGCGCGCAATCGAAAGTCTTCCCCGGCCACCCGGGCCCGGATCACCTTCCACCACATTGCGAAGGTCCGCGACCTGCGGTTCGGGAAGGTCACGACCCCAGTTGACGCCCGTGAGGTGATAGTCCTTCTCGTTCGCGCCACAGACGAAATCCGCAACGCGGCCTGCCGACTGGTCCACCAGAACGCGGCCCCTGAAGCCCACGGGCCCGATCGAACCGGGTTCACTCCCGCTGGCTGCGCGCACTCGCTCGGCGCTGGCCATGCGCAGCGGCGAGGCGACGCCGGGGATTTTCTGCGCCTTGATGGCGTTGAGTTCGTGGTCGCCGCGCAGCACGAGGGCCACCACGCTGTCGTTGTCTCCATCCACCAGCAGGGTTTTCAGGCATTGCTGCGGGCTCACATCGAGCAGGGCGGCCACGTCGGCAATGGTCCGGGCGCCCGGCGTGTGGACCTTGGTCAGTGAGAGTGCCGGCGCCGGCCGATCGCCGGGCGGCAGGACCACTGGTGCCAGTTCCACATTGGCGGCGTAATCATCCGTGTCCGAAAAAGCGATGGCGTCCTCGCCCGAATCGGCCAGAACGTGGAACTCCTGGGTGATGCTGCCGCCGATGCTGCCGGCATCGGCGTGGACAGCTCGGAACTTCAGCTGCAGGCGCGAGAAGATGCGCGTGTAGGCATCGAACATGGCCTGGTAGCCGCTGGCCAGGCTCGCCTGGTCGATGTGGAAGGAGTAGGCATCCTTCATCAGGAACTCGCGCGCGCGCATGACCCCGAACCGCGGCCGGATCTCGTCACGGAACTTGGTCTGGATCTGGTAGAAGTTGACCGGCAACTGCTTGTAGCTGCGCAGCTCGCGCCGGGCAATGTCGGTAATCACTTCCTCGTGGGTAGGCCCGTACACGAACGGCCGTTCGTGACGGTCCTTCAAGCGCAGCAGTTCAGGTCCGTATTCCGACAGGCGATGGGATTCCTCCCACAGTTCGGCCGGCTGGATGGTCGGCATGGACACTTCCAGCGCCCCCGCGCGGTCCATCTCCTCGCGGACGATGGTCTCCACCTTGCGCAGCACTTTGAGGCCCATGGGCATCCAGGTGTAGATGCCGGCGGCGAGCCTGCGGATCAGGCCGGCGCGAAGCATGAGCTGATGGCTCAGGACCTCTGCGTCGGCGGGAATTTCCTTCAGGGTTGCAATGGGATAGCGGCTCAGTTTCATGAGGGCTATCTTACATGAGGTGCCCTGATATCATGCCTGACGTGAGCGACACTCAGGATCCACAGACCCGGCCGCGCGGAGTCTACTGGCTGCCCAACCTGCTGACTTCCTCGGCCCTGTTCGCAGGTTTCTATGCGATCGTGGCGGCGATCGACTACAACTTCGAGAAGGCCGCGATCGCCGTGTTCGTCGCCATGGTCTTCGACGGGCTCGATGGGCGCGTGGCGCGCTGGACCCACACCGAAAGTTCCTTCGGCAAGGAATATGACAGCCTGTCCGACATGGTCTCCTTCGGCCTGGCACCGGCCATCGTCACCTACCAGTGGGGTGTTGCCCGCATCACCGAATACGGACCCCTGTGGCGCCGGTTCGGCTGGCTGGCCTGCTTTTTCTATGCGGCGGCGGCGGCCCTGCGACTGGCGCGGTTCAACTCGCGCAGTGCCGTGCAGGACAAGAATTACTTCGAAGGCTTGCCCAGTCCCTCTGCGGCCGCCATCGTCGCGGCCTTCATCTGGCTGGTCAATCAGCTCGAGGCTACGGTCGGATTGCCGGAACTGGTCCTGGCCTTCGTCGTGACGGCCTGCGCAGGTGCGCTCATGGTCAGCCGCTTCGCGTTCAACAGTTTCAAACGGGTCGATGCCGGCGCCCGTGTGCGCTTCGCCCACATCATCCTCGTGCCGGTGGCTTTTGCCATCATCGCGACGCACCCGCCTGCGGCCCTGCTGACCCTGTTTGGTGCGTACGCATTGTCCGGACCGCTCGTGTGGCTGATCCGCAAGTGCAGGCGCCGCGGACGCGGGGGGGCATCCTCCTCATGAGCAGCGCGCAACGGCTCGAGTATCTGGAACGAATGGGCCTGCAGTCCTGGGTGCTGCGGCGGGAGAGGGCATCGATCGAAAAGCCCCGGGCGCCGGTGGAACCCGCCCGGCCGGTGGTGCAGGACCCGCCGCCCGCGGACAGTTCCGGGGAATGGGCGACACTGCGCAGCGAGGTGGCCGCCTGCACCGCCTGCGCGCTGGCGGCCGGGCGCACACAGACCGTGTTCGGTGTCGGCGATGTCCATGCCCGTTGCATGATCATCGGTGAAGCGCCCGGAGAGAAAGAAGACCGTCGCGGCGAACCCTTCGTCGGACCCGCCGGCGAACTTCTCAACGGGATGCTTCGGGCACTCGGGTTCGGACGCGAGCAGGTGTTCATCGCCAACGTGGTCAAGTGCCGCCCGCCCGGGAACCGGGATCCCGCGCCGGCCGAAGCGCACGCCTGTTCGGGTTTCCTGCATCGCCAGATCGCCCTGGTCAGGCCGACCCTGCTGCTGGCCATGGGAAGGATTGCCGCGCACAATCTGCTGGGCAACGAACTGCCGATGGCCCGGCTGCGCCAGACGGTGCACCGATTCGGGCCTGATGGGCTGCCCGTGCTGGTGACATATCACCCGGGTTATCTGCTGCGCTCACCGGGTGAGAAGCGCAAGGTGTGGGAAGATCTGAAAATGGCCAGGCGGATGCTGGAACATGGCAGCGGCGCGTCCTGAGATCAGGCCGGCCACGGCGGACATCCGGCCCATGCTGGAGGAAGACCTGCAGCAGGTGATGGCCGTGGAAACCTCGGCCTACCAGTTCCCCTGGACCGAAGGCATTTTCCGTGACTGCCTGCATGTGGGTTACACCTGCCGGGTGCTCGACATTGGAGGCGACGTCGCCGGATACGGCATCATGTCGCTGGGCGCCGGCGAGGCCCACATCCTCAACCTGTGCATTCGCGCGGAGTATCAATGTCGCGGTTTCGGACGAAGGTTGCTCCTGTATCTGCTCGAGCGCGCGCGCGCATCCGGCATGCAGGAGGCATTTCTCGAAGTACGGCCATCGAACAGCGCAGCGGTGCGCCTGTACACCGCGATGGGCTTCGAGAACGTAGGCGTGCGGCGCGGATACTATCAGGCCGTCGCGGGACGCGAGGACGCGACGGTGCTGCGGCGCCTGCTGCAGTCGTGAGACGCCGATGACCCATTCCGATCCGGCCCCGCCGGAGATGACCCGGCGCCGAACGTTCGCCATCATTTCGCACCCCGACGCGGGCAAGACCACGCTGACCGAGAAGCTCCTGCTGTTCGGCGGCGCCATCCAGATGGCGGGCACGGTCAAGGGGCGCAAGGCCACGCGTCATGCCACCTCCGACTGGATGCGCCTGGAGCAGCAGCGCGGCATCTCGGTCACCTCGTCGGTCATGCAGTTTCCGTACCGGGAACGCATCGTGAACCTGCTGGATACACCCGGCCACGAGGATTTCTCGGAGGACACCTACCGCACCCTCACCGCCGTGGATTCGGCGCTGATGGTGATCGACTGCGCCAAGGGCGTGGAGGAGCGGACCATCAAGCTGATGGACGTGTGCCGGCTGCGAGACACACCCATCATGACCTTCGTCAACAAGCTGGACCGCGACGGGCGCGCCCCGATCGACCTGCTGGATGAGATCGAAAGCGTGCTGAAGATCCAGTGCGCGCCGGTGACCTGGCCCATCGGCATGGGCCGGGAGCTGTTGGGCATCTATCACCTTCTGGAGGACCGCATTTACGTGTACCAGTCGCATGGCCGCGGACGCATGGGTTCGCACCAGACCCTGGACGGCTTGGACAGCGATGCGGCACGCCAGTTCCTGGGCGATGGGTACCGGGCCTTCTGCGATGAAGTGGACCTGGTGCGCGGCGCCACTGCTGATTTCGACCTGGATCGCTATCTGGCGGCACGCCAGACGCCGGTGTTCTTCGGCTCCGCCGTCAACAACTTCGGCGTGGCGGAACTGCTCGACATGTTCGTCGATCATGCGCCGGGGCCCCAGCCGCGACAGGCCATCGAGCGCAAGGTCGAACCGGGCGAGTCGAAGCTTGCGGGTTTCGTGTTCAAGATCCAGGCCAACATGGACCCGGGTCATCGGGACCGGATTGCATTCCTGCGCCTGTGTTCGGGGCGCTATTCACGCGGCATGCGCCTTTACCATGTGCGGCTGGGCAAGGAAGTCCGTTTCGTGTTCAATTCGACGCGGCATGCGCCGACGCGGCTGCGCCTTTACCATGTGCGGCTTGGCGAGTCCGCGTGGCCGACGCGCTGACCTTCATGGCCGCCGATGACGGGTATGCGGGCGATATCATCGGACTGCACAACCACGGCACCATCAACATCGGGGATACCTTCACCGAAGGCGAGCCGCTTCATTTCACCGGCGTGCCGAATTTCGCACCCGAGCTGTTCCGGCGCGCCGTGCTCAAGGACCCGCTGCGCATGAAGGCTCTGCAGAAGGGGCTGTCGCAGCTGTGCGAGGAGGGTGCCACACAGCTGTTCAAGCCCCTGCGCAACAACGATCTCATCCTGGGCGCGATCGGCCAGCTTCAGTTCGAAGTGGTGGCCTTCCGGCTGGCCGATGAATACAACGTGCAGTGTTCGTTCGAGCCCGTCAATATCGTCACCGCCCGCTGGGTACGTTGCGAGGATGCGCGGAAGCTGGAGGAGTTCCGTGACCGGGCCTACGAGAATCTCTCGCTGGATCACGCCGGGGAGCTGGTGTACCTCGCGCCTTCCCGCGTGAACCTGTCCCTGACAGTGGAGCGCTGGCCGCAGGTCAGCCTGTCCGAGACCCGCGACCACCTGTCCGGCTGAGCCCGCGGATACCCTGCCGCAGTTGCCGCAGGCGGGCCTGAAAGCCGGGTGCTCCGGTGTCTGCGGCCTCCCTGCCGTAGCGGAGCTGGTTGTACAGGTTGCACAGCGCCGCCACCCGGAAGCCCAGCAGCGGCCGCTGCCGTTGCACGGCCGATGCTACAGCCAATGCCGTGTCGTGGGGCCTGATGTCGATGCCCAGTGCGGTCAGCCGGCGCCTGAGGCGCTGGTACTCCGCCTGCACCGGATCCTGCCGGCGCATCGAGGTACTGCGATGCATCTGCCACATCAGCCACAGGCTGGTCAATGAAAATGCAAGGGCGAGGCAGAGTACCAGCTTGCTGCTGTCCGGCGCCGGAACGTGCAGGGCCTCGAGCAGTGCAAATTGCCTGCGCTGATCGAACCTGAGCACGAGGTCCCTCCACAGGGCATGCATCTGGTCCAGCC
>JBGAGK010000037.1:0-31781 GCA_044226785.1 Steroidobacteraceae bacterium
CGGGGTCTCGACTACATGTTCATCATGATGAACGCGGCGCGGCTTGGCGTGGGCATCGAAGGTTACGCGATGGCCGACCGCGCCTGTCAGCATGCGATCGAGTGGGCGAATACGCGCATCCAGGGCAAGCCGCCGGTGCCGGCGACCGGTCCCATGCCCATCATCCATCACCCCGATGTCAAGCGCATGCTGCTGACCATGAAATCCATGGTCGAGGCCATGCGCGCGTTGGGCCTGTACGCGGGCCATCAGCTCGATCTTGCCTCGGGTCATGCCGACGCGGCCGTGCGTGCGGCCGCGCAGGCGCGCGCCGATCTGCTCATCCCCATCGTCAAGGCATGGAGCACGGAGAACGGGGTCGAACTGACCTCACTTGGACTGCAGGTGCACGGCGGCATGGGATTCATCGAGGAAACCGGCGCTGCGCAGTACTACCGTGATGTACGCATCACGACGATCTATGAAGGCACCACCGGCATCCAGTCCAACGACCTGATCGGCCGCAAGATCGGCCGCGACGGCGGGGCGGCCATGAGCCGGCTGCTGCAGGACATGGCGGCAGAGCTGGCCGCCATCAACTCCAGCGACGCCAGCGTTCAGGTGGCCCGCAAGGCCGCCATCGAAGGCGTCGAACTGCTGCGCGAGTGCACCCGGACGCTGCTGCAGGGCATGCAGGCCGACCCGAAGCGCGGCCTTGCTGTCGCCGTACCGTACCTCAAGACCGCGGGCACCGTCATCGGTGCCTGGCTGATGGCGCGCGCGGCCGATGTGGCTGCGAAACGGCTGGCGGAAAAAGCCTCAGAACAGGATTTTTACCTGGCGAAGCTCGCCAGCGCGCGATTCTATGCCACGCATGTGGCGCCGCTGGCGCTGGCGCAGGCGCGCATCGTGCGCGAAGGAGCCGATGCCGTGCTGGACACCGAGGCGGGGTTGATCAGCTGAAGGTGGGGTGGCCAACGCGAGGGTTACTCGATCAATTCGACAGTTGCCGTGTGGCCATGCGCACCCGCCAGTGATCCACAACGCCGCGTAGTTACCGGGTACATTGCTGCTAGAGGGTTTATCGCTGCGCCTGTGAACTCAGGCGATCAGAATGCGTCCACGATCGAGGATCGGCTCGCCATCAAGCACGATCTTCGGGTGCAGCACGGTCCAGTCCCAATGCACCGATGACTGGCTGAGATCGGGAGCCCTGGCACCCATCAACACGCCAAGAAGGCTGAGGTCGCCCATGCCACAGGTCATTGACCCGTAGACACGCTCCCATTCCTGGCTTTGACTGAGTGACGCGTTTGGGTTGATGCCAATATTCAGATGCACGGGACCATTTCGTGCTGTGTCATCCCGCAACGAATCGAGCCAGTTGGATAGGGTAGTGGCCAGCACGTTGTCGCCCCCGATATCGACCAGCCTCCCATCCACGAACTCCAGCCGGACAGGACTGCTGGGCTGGTCGTGATAGACGGGGTGATACAAAATTGTGCCATCTACATTCACGACCCCAGTGCCGTAACCTTTGGGTATCAGAACCCCCGGTTGTGCGGGCGGCAGAAACGCCCAGCTGCTTTTCCATTTATTGCCGTCGGGGTCCCATAGAAATCCGTCCCCAGCAGCGCCCTCGAGGCCAGTGATATCAATGACGAGCCGATCACCGCCGCGGCCGGTGAATACCTCAAGGACAGACGCGCGTGTGAATCGGGACGCTATGCGATCGGCAAAGCGTCGGACGGCGTGTATATCCGTGTGCAGCATCGTTCGGATCAAAACATCATCCATGAATGGCCCACCGATCCCGTCTCCCGGGCACAGTACGCGACACCCGCGCTTCACTGCCTCGACGATGAATTCGGCGTAGCCGACGGCCATGTCTATAATCAGATCGGCTCGCTCCGCTGCGCCGACCAACATTGATGGCCACTTGGCTGTCGGTTGATAGGTTGCGCCGCCCTCAGGAATCTTGCATTCGATGCGAACCGCCTCAGCGCCGAGCGACTGTGCGATGCCCTGGAACGCGGCGCAAATATAGTCGGGTGTGCGCGCGTCGCTGATGATGAGAACGTTTTGCCCTGCCTCGAGGTGGCACACCTCTCGATAGATCCTCGAAACGACGGCAAGAAAGTCAGGCTTGAGCCGTGTTCCGACGTCTGGAGAGATGAATGCCATGGCGCCCGTGTCCTTTGCGTTGCTCTTAAATGGAGTATAGACTCCCCTTAGAGTTTCAACAACCGCGCGTGCGCTCCTACGCGTGCGCTCCTATGTAAGGAGACGTCTTGATGTCTACTTTCCATACAACGCGCCGGCGGATCGTCCAGGGCCTGATGCTCGGTGCGCTGACACCGAGCTGGCGCCTCAGCCGTGCCAGCGAGCCGACACGACAGCCCAACATCGTCTTCATCCTCGCTGATGACCTCGGGTACGGCGACCTGAGTGTCTATGGCCAGGCGGACTACCAGACGCCGAATCTGGATCGGCTTGCGGCGCAGGGACTGCGCTTCACGCAAGCCTACGCCAACTCGGCTGTTTGCTCGGCGACGCGAATCGCGTTGATCACGGGGCGCTACCAATACCGGCTTCCCGCGGGACTGGCCGAACCGATTCGCGACGAAGGCGACCACCTGGGCCTGCCGCCCGGTCAATCCACATTGCCATCACTGCTGAAGGCCGCTGGCTATGCGACGGCCCTATTCGGCAAGTGGCACATGGGGTTCCTGCCCAAGTTCGGGCCGCTGAAGAGCGGTTACGACGTATATTTCGGCAATTACGGCGGCGACATCGACTACTTCACGCACCGGCCCGACGCCGACGACAAGGTGCCAGAGGATCTCTATGAGGGCGAGACTCCGGTGCACCAGCTCGGCTACTACACGCGATTGCTTTGTGACCGCGCGTGCGATTACATAGGGAAGGCTCGACCGGATCGCCCGTTTCTCTTGTCGCTGCACTTCACCGCACCGCACTGGCCGTGGGAGGGCCCCGACGACGAAGCGGTCTCCCGGGCGATCAAGGTAATCACCCATTACGATGGCGGCAATCTTGGCTCAGCGACGATACGATTGTCATTTTTACGAGCGATAACGGCGGCGAACGCTTTTCGAGAATGTGGCCGTTCTCAGGCCAGAAGACAGAACTACTAGAGGGAGGACTCAGGATTCCGGCCCTCATGCGTTGGCCCAATCGTCTGCCGGCTGGATCGGTGAGTTCTCAAGTCTCGATCAGCATGGACTGGCTGCCGACCCTCTTGTCGGCCGCCAACGCCGCAAGCGATCCCCGGTTTCCCAGCGACGGTATCGATATGCTGCCCATACTTCTGGGGGAACGCCCGACTGTCGACCGCACGCTGTTCTGGCGTTACAAGCGTAACTACCAGCGGGCCGTCCGTTCCGGAAACTGGAAATACCTAAAGATCAATGGCAGCGAGTTCCTATTTGATGTCGCCGTCGACCAGCGAGAGCGCGCGAATCTCGCGCAGAAGTGCCCGCAGGTGTTTGCGGATCTGAAGCGGCAATGGGGCGACTGGAACCGGACGATGCTGCCCATCCCGCGCAATGCGTACAGCCATGGCGTGACCCCGAAGCATCAAGCTGATCACTACCGGCCCGGCGAGGATGATTGAGGGTAGGCCGTTCGCCCTAAAAAAGTCGTCACTACGGGGCGACAGAGTGCGCCGCATGCGACGAGTCCTGGTGCGGCTGTCAGACGGTACCACCCGGGCTCCCGGCCACGGGAGCAGCGGGCCGGGCCACTGAAATAGCGATCCATGCGACCGCCGCGCTGGCAAAGAATCCTGCGAGTGACCAGCCGAGCAACGTGGTAGCATGACCATCTGCACCGATGGCCGCGATCAGCGCCGGCCCCACCCCGTAACCTGCGACCGACCCCAAAACTCCCCACTGCGGACCGTGCGCATCGTAACGCGCGAGAGCCGCCAACGCCGCGGGCGTCAGCACCGTTACGGCGACGTTCAGGATTGTCATCGCGACAAATAGCCCCGCGATAGCGTGCCAAAACGTCAGGACGGCGACGCTTAACATCATGGCAATATTGCTTGCAAGGATTGGCACGCGAAACCCGGCGCGGTCATTCAACACCCCTGCCAACCCGGTGCCGATGAGGCCAAGCAACATGGATAGGCTCAGCAAGCTACCCAGCGATGTCGCGTCGGCGCCACCTAGAGCCATTCCAAATCGCTCGGCCAGAATCCAGATCCCGCCATTGAAGACAAAATTGAGAAACACCGAAGTGCTCAACAGCCACACTGTGCGTAGAGCGTCGGGATTCGCTACCAGCAGTGGAACGTCCGGTGAAGCGGGGTCGGGTGTAGCGCGAGTCGGATATTGCACGACGAGGCCGATGCCCGCGACGATGATCGCGGCGTACGCCTCGTAGACTCCGCGAAGACCAAAAGTGGGGAGCGAGTGGGGCAGCAGTACCAATGCAAGCGGTCCGCTCAGGAACAACGCGCCGAAATACGCCGAGAATGCCCGCATTGACCCGCCGCGAGTTGCGATACATGCGGTTCCTGTTGCGTAGACCAGGCCGGATGTCAGCCCCGACAGAGTCCGGAAGGTTCCCAGGGTCAGCGGCGTGGTGGCGGCGGCCGAAGCGATCTGGGCCACCGCGAGCAGGAGGAGGAAACACGCGATATGCAACCGGGGAGGTGGGTCCGTGGCTCGCCGGCAGGCATACCAGAGAAGCGCCAATGCGTATCCGACCCCTTCAGCGGTCGCCAGCCAGCCGGACGTCGCCAGATCCAGATGAAGTACCTCACCGTACGCCCCGACGAACGCGGGCAACCCGGCGTACGAGAAGTTTGAGATGACGGCGACTGCGCAGAGAATGGCAATCTCTGTCGGGCGCAACTGGTCGTCTGACGGCGCTGTCTTCATCGGACCTGAGCCAATGCCACGAAGCCAGCGACACAGCCGCACTTGGACAGGGCTTTCCTGCCTGGTCGACTCGCCGGTCTGGCTTTCACGACAGTGGCTCCTCATTTCTTGTATCTCTACGAAAGGGAGTGTATATTCCCTTATAACGGAAATGCAACTCAACTGCGACCGGTGCTCTGCGCACGTCAAGCAGCGACGATCCCTGGCAGAGAGTAAGCATGTAGTCGATCATGGCGTTGCGCCAGAATCTTGCGTTGAATGCCGCAGACAGTCGGAGTTTGATGGTGGCCAGTCGATCATCCTCTCGTCCCAAGAAGGCAAGGAAGACAACTGCACGCCGCGCGGAGCCGGTGAAAGCGCGTGCACCCGAAAGCTTTGCCGTGATCTTGGCCGCAGCAGGAGTACTCCTGGCGGAAATGGGTGTCGAAGGATTCACTACGAAACTCCTGGCGGCGCGTGCTGGCGTTCACGTTCGTACAGTCACCTCCCTCTTTCCAGACAAATGGTCGGCATTGTTGACTCTCGCTGAGCGCCAGGCTGCCGAAAGGCGCGGCTGGCTGGAAGAGCATTTCCGAAGTCTAGTCACAATGGAACGACCGGCTCCCGATTTGCAGCAACGCGGATTACGCTGTGAGTCGGGAAAGACCGCGGCGCAGAGCCGCATACAAATGGGAGCCGGTCGTTCCATTGTGACTAGTACCTTGACACCGTGAATTTGACCGGTTCACGCGGCTGGCCGAACGGCGTCGGATTCTGACAGCAGTTGTGGATAGGCTTGGCGCATTTTCTTGCGTGCCTTTTCGCAGTTGAACAGCCATTTGATTTTGTCGCCGCTGGCGTTGCGTCGTCGCTCCCAGATCGCGATCTCCGATTCCAGCTCTGTGCGCTCAGCGATGCGCCGGTCCAAACACTGTTTGCGTAGCACGCCGATCTCGATCTCCACCATGTTCAACCAACTGGCATGCTTTGGGGTGTAGTGGAACTCGATCTTGCGCAAGATCCGCCGCGCCTCCCGCGGCTCGAAGCTGTTATACAACGCAGCACCGGTGTGCGTGGACAGGTTGTCCAAGATCACACGGATTTTCTTCGCCCGCGGGTAGTGCCGATCCACCAGATCGCGCATGCAAGCGGCAAAATCTTGCCCCGTGCGGTGATCAGTGACCTTCACATGCCGCCACGGCCTGTGCGCATCGACCATGATAAACAGGTTCGCCGTGCCGTTGCGCCGATACTCGCTATCGTAGCGCTCCAGCTGGCCTGGGAGCGGGGCGACTGGGTCGAGTACCTCACCGATCAGCTGCGTCGGGCTTTCATCAACGCTCACCACCGGGTGGCTCCTGTCGGGTGTTTCCGCATACAAGTCCAGCACATCTTCCATCCGCGCCACATATTCCGCATCGATCTTCGGGATACACCACATCTTGCGCTGCCAGGGCTTCAGCTCATTCGCATGCAGCCGCCGGCGCACCGTTTCGCTCGATAAAACGCTGTGTTCGGTCAACTCCAACATCCGCCCGGTCAGCAATTTCAGCGTCCAGCGCGCAGCCCGCCGGCGCCTTCGAGCAGGCCGTCGCCACCAACAACGCCTCCTCAGTACCCGACAGCTTGCGCGCCGCTCCGGCCCGCGCCTCCTCGCTCAACGCCCCCTCAAGGTTCCCCTCCACGAAGCGGCGGCGCGTCCGATACACCGTGGAGATTCCCACCCCAACCGCGCGCGCTATGGCTTCCTCGCTTTGCCCCAAGTCCGACGCCAACAAGATCTGCGCCCGTTTCACCCGTCGCACCGGCTGCCGCTTGCTGCTGAGTAAGCCCCGCAGTTCCACTCGTTCCGCCTCGCTCAATTCCACCCAATATCGTACATTCATCACACTACGCCCCCCCGTCAAGAAAATGACAGGGAGAAATTCAGCAATTCTTATGCCTGACGAATCATCAAACGCCGTGCATCCGCCGTTCACTCAAACCCAGGGTCAATACCTGGCTTTCATCTATGCGTACACCAAACTCAATCGTCGACCACCGGCCGAAGCGGACTTCCGCGACTTCTTCGAAGTCACCGCGCCGTCCGTGCATCAGATGATCCTCGCCCTGGAACGCAGCGGCTTCATCCGCCGTACCCCCGGCGCCGCGCGCAGCATCGCACTGCTGCTTGCGCCGCAATCCCTACCGGTACTGCGTTGAACTTCCCAACCGGTCATAATCATCGTGTCGAGGTACTAGAAGTATAGCCGGAGATACGCGATCGACAATTTTGCAAGTTCTTCGAGATACGTCTCGCGCTCTGAAGCCTCAATGTTGAAGTAATTCTCGACACCCGCATTTATGGACACGATCTGCGTGCGGCAAATCACGCGCAACTGTGAGGCCGGGAGCCTTTCTCCGCGGTCCCGCAGGGCGAGAGTCATCTTCTCGATCATCCGCTCCTGCAGCATGGTATCCAGGCGGCGCAACTGGGGAATGACTCCGAGTGCCCTTATGACCGAGACGGCACCCGGTTGCGCGGACACTCCCTTGACGTACTGCGAGATCATCCGTCGCTGCAGCGCTTCCCAATCCGGCCCCGATTTCGCGAGCGCCGAGAATTGCTCTTCCATCCACGAATCCCACTGGGAAGCCATTTGCTCGGTCAGCGCTACGAGAATTGAATATTTGTTCGGGAAATATCGATAAACGGTCCGTATGCGGACATGTGCACGCTGGGCAACCAAGTTCGTGTTGAATCCCTCCAACCCAACGTCATCGAGGATGCGCCGTGCCGCGTTCAAGATCGCATCTACCGACGTCTTCGCCCTCTTTTGTACCGGGATTGCGCGCTGCGCGAGGTAGGGGCCCTGGGTTGCGCGAGGGCGCGACTTTCGGGCCGGAGAGCTCCTCTCACGGGTAGTTGAGTTCGCCTTTTTCATGGCGGAAAGGTTAGCGGAAAATCGCATTCGTACACAGTGGGCTTGAGTTTCACAATAAGACGCGTATGCTCCGTTTTAGAAAGGGGGTGTTTAATCCCTTTTATTCGATGAAGTATGAGAAACGCCGTGCAAGGAGAACCGACATGAGGCCACCCGTTTCGTCGCAGGTTGCAGTCGCCGTCGCGGCGGCGCTATACGGCACGCACTCCGGGGCGCAAACGGCGGTCAGCCAGGACTCGGGTCTGGAGGAGATCGTTGTGACCGCCACGCGGCGCGCGCAGTCGGTGCTCGATGTGCCCTACAACATCACGGCGGTCTCAGCCGACAGCCTGGCGAAACTCGGCGTCACTGATACATCTGCCCTGGTCCGAATTATTCCGGGCCTAAATGATGCCGACGCTGGCACCCGCGGCTCCGGCCTTCGCAGTAATTACACGCTCCGTGGGTTGAATGCCGACGCCGCGTCGCCTGGTGACGACAATCCGCGTCTCAACCAGCCAACGGTGTCCACCTACTTGGGCGACACGCCGATTACCTACCCTTCCCTGAAGCTCGTCGATCTCGAACGGGTTGAAGTGCTGCGCGGACCCCAAGGCACCCTGTACGGATCTGGATCGATCGGCGGCACGATCAGGTTCATACCCAAGAAGGCCGAACTCAACAAGACCACTGTAGAGGTGAGTCAGGAAGGCTCATCAACCGAACACGCCGGCGACCTTGGCTACGACGGAAGGGTCACCGTCAATATTCCTGCGGGAGATAACGCGGCCTTCCGGGCGACCGTCGACTATCAACGAGTTGCGGGTTTCATCGACGCAGTGGGACTCGTCCAGCAGACCGGCACGCCCCTGCACCCGGGCGATGTGGTGCTCGCTGACCCCGCCCATCCCCTGACCAGTCCGGCAGCAGCCGCGGCAGCGCGCTTAGACAACAACGACGCGGCGATCATGTACAGCCAGGCCCAGCTTCGCCTAGTGCCCTCGTCCAATCTCGAAGTAACTTTTGATTATCGCCACCAGCAAACACACGCGAATGACCGGAGCGCAGACAATCGCAACTACGGCACCGGACAGCAGTATGTTAACTATACCGAATTCGCATCGCCCGAGGAGTCCCGCATCGACCTGTTCAGTGCCGACGTCGCAGTGGATTTTGGTTTCGCGCGCCTCTCATCAAATAGTGCATACGCTCGTACCTTTGCTCACTCCGTGTCGGGCGACGGGTCGGGCTTCCTCGGGCAGAATCTTGCGCAGTATTATTTCGGCTATCCTCGATTGATCGCGCCCGAGATTCGCGACGAACTTCATCGAACGACCACGCAGGAATTTCGCCTCGTCTCTCGAGGCGGACAGAAGCTTGACTGGGTGGTCGGCGCGTTCTACTCGCGAGATAAGCTCGACTTCTCGCTCTTTCAGCCAATGTCTGGCATCAATGACTATACGAACGCTGTCCTCGGCATCACGCCAGCACTCAACTTTACGGACATACTTGCGACCGGTGGAACCAATCAGACCTTCACCGATCTCGCGTTCTTTGGAGAATCAACGCTCAATGTGACGAACCGCTGGCAGGTGACCGGCGGCGTGCGTGTGTTTCATCAGACTCTCGACGGCACGTCCGGTATAGCGCTTCCGTTCGCATCGCGGACGCTGCAATATTTCATTTCTGGGCAGGCGACGAACGACTTCCTCCTGGGCAAGTCGCGACCCATTGCCAATGTGACCAATGATCAAGTCTTCAAGCTGAATACGTCATACAAGTTGAATGAAGGCGCGCTTGTATTTGCCACCTGGTCGCAGGGATTCAGGGCAGGCGGCGCCAACGCGCTTTCCGAAACGAACCCCAACGGGTCCTCCAACGCCGCGCTGCTGCATTTCAAACCAGATGACGCCGTCAACTACGAGATTGGCGTCAAGGGCGAGCTGGGGCACCGATTCCAGTACAGTGTGACGGCCTTTGCCGTGGACTGGAAGGACTTTCAGACTACGTTGGTCTCTCCCCAAGGTGTATTCTTTACTGGCAACGTTCCACGAGCGAAGTCGCGAGGCATTGAACTGACTGCCGGGGGCTATCTTACCTCCACGATTGCTGCCAACATCGGGTACGCCTATACCAAAGCGACAGTCGCGCAGGCCTTTGATCTGCGGCTCAACGACCCCTCGACTACCATTGAATCAGGCACGACACTGCCGAACGCGCCACGGCAGTCGCTTTTCGCCAACATTTCGTACGAACAGAACGTCGGTGCGTCAGCAATCACGTATCAGGTCGACGCCAGTCATCGCGGGAGCGCCACCAGCTACTTCCGACCCATTCCCAGCTTGCCAACCAGTAATTTCGCGCTCTTGGACCCGTACACTGTGTGGAATGCCTCTATTACCTGGCACAGGAACCCGTACAGCGTGACGTTGTTTGGCAAGAACCTGGCCAGTACGCGCGGCACGACAAGTGTGACGACCGAAGGCCTTGTCGGACTACGCGATCAGGGAGAGGGTGTCCTCACGCCGCGAACGATCGGCTTGCGGTTTCAGTGGTCACTAAAGTGACGTGACAGCGGCTACCGCTTCAGCAACCAAGCACCGCTTCCTCGTTCACGCCGCCCATCGCGCAGCGCTGGAAGGCCGTTACGAAGAAGCGCGACGGAGCGCCATAGAAGCCACTGCTGGGGCCTGTTCCGCGCAGGACCTGCTGTCTCTTGCGTCCGTGCTCGTGCACTGCAATGAACATGCGTTCGCACTTTCCGCCTACGAGCGCTGCGCCGTGATTGAACCACTCTCTGCCGAGGCTCACCGCGGCGCTGCACTCGTCCATCGCTTCCTGGGTCATATCGCCGAAGCGGAGCACTCATGCAATCGCGCGCTGGAACTCAACGCGCGTGACCCGGAGATCATGTACCTTCGCTCGTCACTGCGCACTCAGCGACGCGACGCAAATCACATCCAAGAGTTAGAGCAGCATCTCAGGCGAGACGTCGACGACTGGCGAGGCACGGTGCAACTTTGCTATGCGCTTGGCAAGGAGTTCGAGGACATCGGCGAGTACAAGCGCGCTTTTACCCAATATGCACGAGGGGCGGGCTTGCGCCGGCGGAATCTGCGCTACGACGTGGGTGATGATCTGCGGATCTTTCCGGCACTCGAAGCGGCTTTTGACACGAAATCTCTTAGCGAGCGCCGTGCCGTCGATGGTGGTTGTGACTCAAGGCAACCGGTATTCATCGTTGGACTTCCGCGTTCCGGATCTACCTTGGTTGAGCGGATCGCAAGTGCTCATCCGCAGGTGCGCTCGGTAGGTGAAAGCGACGAAATCGCCCGAAAGCTGCTCACGCTGATTACTCGCAGCCACGGAAACCAGCTACCGCACCGTCTGGCACTACCGCGAGCATCGCTGGCCGTCAACTCGTCGGAACTTGGCCGCGCTTATGTAGACGCCACGGGCCGCGGTTTGCCACCCTCGGTTCGAGTGATCGACAAGATGCCGTCGAATAGCCTTTATCTTGGAGTGATTCATCTCGCCCTACCCCACGCCAAGATCGTTCACGTCCGGCGACACCCGATGGACGCCTGTTTCGCGATGTACAAGTTCCTGTTCCGCGACGGGTATCCATTCTCGTATGATCTCAATGAGCTCGCGGACTACTACGCGTCGCACGCTCGTCTCATGCAACATTGGCGCCGCATGCTGCCGCCTGGCTCAATTCACGAGGTTTCCTACGAAGAGCTGGTGAGCGACCCCGAGGTGACGGCTCGCAGATTGATCCTGCACCTGGAACTCGAGTGGGACCCTGAATGCCTGGACTTCCACAGACAGCAAGGCGCGTCCATGACTGGCAGCGCCACGCAAGTGCGCCAGCCTATATACCAGTCGTCGGTTGCGGCGTGGCGGCGCTATGAGCACGAGCTAGAGCCACTTGCGCGGCGGCTGCAGCGTAACGGCATTGCACTCGATGCTGCACAGACTCGAGAGTAGCAAGAAGTTTGGGGGTGCAAGGCTGCCAGTTTCGCCCTCTCCGCGCCGCCAGAAGTTGGATGACCCTGTGGGGTGCGAATTCCATAATCACATCGTGAGCCACCGTAGACGGGCAGTCTTGTGCGTAAACTAGCCCTCCCTCGTTTTTCCGGACCTCTTAGTTGTTAATCTGATGACTTGGAGGGAAGGACATGAGGACGAAGCGAAAATTCACAGCAGAGTACATACGGGAAGCGGTTCGACTGGTTTTACAGGAGCATCTGTCGACTCCGGAAGCGGCCCGCCGGCTGGAGATGTCGGACAAGACTTTATCGAACTGGGTGCGTCGAGCCCGGCGAGGCCAGCCCGTGGGTGGATCGCCCGAGAATGGCTCCCGGAAGGCAGCCACGGTGAGCGAGCTGGAGATGGAACTGAGCAAGTTGCGCACGGAGGTGGTGCGGCTGAAGATGGAGAAAGACGTGTTAAAAAATGGTCTGCCCCCGAAGAGCAAGGTCATTCTTTCTGATCGGTGCAGTCCGTTTTGCGTCAATGTATCCGGCCTGTTGGTGGAGCGTACCCGGTAACTACGCGCCGCCAACGGAAGTACGCCGCGTAGTTACCGGGTACGCTGCACCAGCCTGCGCAACACGTGGGTGACTTCGATATCCAGCAGGTGAGGCGCATGCAATCCTTCCATCGGATTGAGCGCACGCGCCATCAATCGCTCAGCACGGGGTGTCTGCAGCAGGATTTCAATGATCGCGGATGCATCGACGACGATCAACGGCTGTCCCGCTCCTCCCGCAGCACGGCCGTGGGTGAAATCTTGCCCCGGTACGGATCCCGCCTGGCCAAGCGTTCCCGCATTTCCTCAGGAGTCGGCTGTTCAGCAATCTTGCGTGCTTCGCGGATAAGAAAATCCGACAGCGACAACCCCGACATGGCAGCACGGGCTTTCAACTGCCGATGCAATGCGTCCGGGACGTGCCTCAACTGAATCATCTTTGCCATGCGGCCAGCATGCTTGCATGTGCATCACATGTCAATCTGGAGCATCTTCCGATTGCATGGGAGACGGAAAGACCCGGGAGTGGATCGAAGTCCAGTCGTGATCCGACACGGACGGTTGAGCGCATTCGGCGCTGCTTTCGATACCGCCACCATTCCGCGTTCGGTGTTTGCGTATTCGCGCCGCGTTCCGGGATGGGTACACTGCCCGCGTGAGCCATCGGAATGCGATCACCTGGATGCGCAATCCCCTGCTGGCAGGCCTGCTGCTGGTGGTGTTCTGCAGCCATGCGCTCATTCCCAGCGGGTTCATGCCGGGCCGCGGTGGCCTCGTCATCTGCCACGGCCATGCCATGTCTTCCGACCTGCCGGGTCACGGCGATACCACGTTCGAAGGTGGCGGAACCGATCCGCGTCACCCGAACGCAAACCTGTGTCCGTTCGCGGCGGCGGCCACCACGATGGCCGTCGCCCAGTCAGCCGTATCGCTGGTGGTGTCTGCTGTCCGGGTATCCGAGGTCGATCCTGCGCCTCGATCCTTCATTCCCCGCGGCACTCTCGTGCCGATCCACCTGCCGCGCGGACCTCCCGCCATCATCTGATCGCCCAAAAAAGTTGACCCAACCCGAACGCCCGCGAGGCGCGCAGGCCGCGCCCTGCGGTCTTGCTGGCTCGCACGGTTGTGGTCCACGGCCGGAAATCCCCATTGGAAATTCCAGCCCGCTTGCAAATCATCGAGAAGCTCATCATGAAACCGACCACTGCACTCTGGGCCGTCATGCTCGCCGGCCCGCATTTCCCGGCCGCCGCACAACAAGCCACGGCGGAACTCGCCGCGGAACCGGCGGCCACCGCGCTGCCCTCCATCGATATCGATTCCGACCCTTCACCCGCCAACTTCGCCGCCGCACCGCTCACCAGTCACAGTCTGTCCCGCGAGGAATTGCGCGCCCTGCAGAGCGGCAGCAGCGATGTGGCAGCCCTGCTGTCCTTCCTGCCCGGCATCGCGGCCAGTACCGGCGGCGGCTTTTCCAGCATGCCGGTGGTGCATGGTCTTTCCGAACAGCGACTCACCATTACAGTGGATGGGCATCCGATCGATTCAGCCTGTCCGAACGACATGAACACCCCGCTTTCATATACCGACCCGCAGACCGTGGCAGGTATCCGCGTGATCAGCGGCGTTTCCCCGGTCAGCATGGGTGGGGACAGCATCGGCGCCATGATTTCCCTGAGCGGGCCTGCGCCGCGTTTCGCGAAGGGCGCGGGGACATTGCTGGCCGGCGAGGTATCGGCCTTTTTTCGCAGCAATGGCGATGGCTTCGGCGGCGGCACGATACTCACCGCGGCATCGCCCCGCCTGAGTGCGACTTACACCGGTTCGTACACGCAGTCCGGCCGCTACAGCGGCGGCGGAGATCTCGGCATCGTGCATTCCACCGGCTTCGCCAAGACGGATCACGCGATCTCCCTGGCATGGCAGGGCAACCTCGGTCTGATCGAGTTCAAGGCCGGCCATCACGATTCGCCCTACGAAGGCTTCGTCAATCAATACATGGACATGACCGGCAACCGCTCCTGGTTCGTCAATGGTCGCTACTTCAACGTCTTCGACTGGGGTGTGGTGGACTTCAGGACCGGCTACCGCGCCATCGATCACGAAATGAACTTCCTCGCCGACAAGGGCGACACCGATGATGGCGGCATGCCCATGAACACGCGGGTGCGTTCCTGGAACTACAACCTGAAGGTCGACGTGCCGCTGGATGCGCGCCACACGCTGCGCCTGGGTAACGAGTACCACCGCCAGAAGCTGGACGATTGGTGGCCACCGGTGCCGGGCAGCACGATGATGGGGCCCGACACCTACATCAATGTCAACGATGGCCGGCGCGAGCGCCTGGGCGCCTTCGGCGAATGGCAGGGCCGCTGGAGCAACCGCCTCGCCACGCTGATCGGAGCACGGTTCGATCGCGTGACGATGAACGCTGGCGAGGTGCAACCCTATGCCAGCGGCATGATGAACATGACGGATGCCATGGCGGCGATGGGTTTCAACGCCACCGGACGTCAGCGCACCGATGACAACTGGAGCGCGTCCGCGCTGGTCAGCTTCGTGCCTGTCGAAGGGGTAACCGCAGAACTCGGCTATGCCCACAAGGCACGCTCGCCCAGTCTCTACGAGCGCTACAGCTGGGGACGCGGAGCCATGTCCAGCAGAATGATCGGCTGGTTCGGCGACGGCAACGGTTACGTCGGCAATCTCCTGCTCGAGCCCGAACAGGCCGACACCGTGAGCGTGGCGCTGGAAGTGCGCGGCGCAGGCAAGGAAGGCTGGGTCCTGCGGATCGAGCCGTACCACACCCGCGTCCATCACTACGTGGACGCCAAGCTGCTGCGCCGCTTCACCGACATGATGGGCATGCCCACCGGCTTCGTTCAATTGCAGTTCGTGAATACGCAGGCGGAATTCCAGGGCATCGACTTCAGCGGTGTCGTTCCCCTGTGGGACGGCGGCCGCCTGGGCCGCACGCGCCTCACCGGCTCGATCGCCTATGTGCACGGACAGAACCTGCAGTCTCACGAGCCGCTGTATCACCAGATGCCGGCCACCTTGAAGGTCTCGCTGCGCCACACCGTTGGCGGTTTCGAGGGAGGGTTCGGCGTGGAATGGGTGGCCGACAAGACACGCGTGGACCCGGTTCGTAGAGAGCCTGCGACCAGCTCGTATGCGCTGATGAACCTGCGCTTTGCGTATGTGCGGGGCGCATGGCGGCTGAGCGCTGATGTGCAGAACCTGTTCGACAAGACCTTCGATCTGCCGCTCGGCGGAGTCTCGCTGGGCGACTACGCAGTGAGCGGGCGCACGACGCTTCGGCCCGTGCCGGGGCGCGGCCGCTCGTTCGATGTCGGTTTGTCGCTGCGCTTCTGATGCCCGCATCCAGCGGTGACTGCGCATCGAAGACCGCGGAGGGCGTCGCCTGGCCTCGCGCACTGCGGCTGCCATTGCGTCTGCCACCGCGGATGCCGCCGTGCCGGCTCCGGGCGGGGCTTGCGGTCGTCGCACTGCATGCCGCGATCCTGACGCTGGCATTGAGTGGCCCGGCCTCGCACACCCGCCCCGTGTCCAGCACACAGAACACGGCGTTGATCATGACCCTGCCGCAGCCGCGGGTCGCGGAGCCTCTGGCGCAAGTGGAAGCCCCTTCCCTCCGGTGGCAGCCGTCGGCCCTGCCCTTCCCGCCACCGCTTGCGCTCGTGACGCTGCCGCCGGATGCCGGACAGACAAGCGCTGCGCCACAAGCTGCCGCACCGCGCACGACCGATGCGCCCGTGCTGGCCTTCGCACCCGCCGCGGCAGCCGGCCAGCCGCAAGGCGAGGCAGATGTCGCCGCCTCGTACGCGCAACGCCTGTGGGCTCACATCCGGGCACATCGCCCCAAAGGACTCCAGCTGCAAGGAACTGCCGAGATTGATTTCCGGATCGATCGCAGGGGAAGCCTGCTGTGGACGCGCCTCACCCGTTCCAGCGGCATCGCGCTGCTGGATCGGCTGGCCCTGCGGGCCGTGCGCGAAGCCAGCCCCTTTCCCGCACCTCCTCAGGAACTGCCGGACGCCCGGCTCGAGTTCACGGCGCCGATCAATTTCCTCTAGCGCGCCTTGCCGCATCTGTCAGTCCATCAGGGCCGACGAAGTCGAAGTGGGGCCGCCTGATCAGTGTCCCGGCTTGTCGAACGCAGCGGCCGCGGCACCCGCGCAACGTTCATCGGTCGAAGGCTCAGCGCCCGATACGCCAACCGCGCCCATCGGGACCGTGGCATCGCCAGGAAATGGGACACCGCCAGGAATGCCTAGAAGACCCAGGGCCATCAGACCATCCCGGGTCACTGGATCCTGCACTGACAGGTTCGCCAGCTTGCTGGTCGGCACCCTTGCACGCAGGGCGCTCTTTGCTTTCTGTAGTGCGGCATCCGCCGACGCGGGTGATGCTCCGTCCTGGCGTTCGAACGCAATGATGGCGCCGGCGGCGTCGAGCACGACAATGCTCAGCGGCGGAATCTTCTGTGCGACGGCAAGCGTCGTGCACTCGGAGATCATTCGCTGCGCCGCAGCCAGCGTCAAACCAGGTGGAGCCGAGGCCGGGACGGCGGACGTCGAAACAATGGTCACGAGCAGGCCCGCATTGGCGAGCCGTTTGGCCAGACAAGTCATTTTCGGGTTCCTGCAGAGTCATCCATGTCGGGTGTGTGTGGTTTTGCCTGCAGCCGGGGAGTGGCTTCATAGGCCCGCCACGCTTCGTCGACGAGCACGGCACGAATGTCCTCCACTTCATCCGGTGAGAGCATGCCCTGGAACGAACCCATGCCCTTCGATGCGCGCGCACCCCCGAGCACGATGTCGGTGAAGGAATTCAGTGTGTCAGCGGACATACGCCTCAGATCCGGAATGCTGCCGCTGGTGTCGTTGATGTGACAACGCGCGCAATGGCGTTTCAGCAGATCGGCGCCTCGCGCAATCTGTGCATCCGTTCCGAAGCGCTCGACTGGCGGCCGTGCGAAGGGTGGACCGTCGTGGGAGATCGCGGCCGGTACGGGTACGGGCCCTCCTCCCAGACGGAAGGCGACGATGCGCCCTGCATTTCCATGGCGATAGGCCGCAGTACCCGGTGGCGCCGTGCCGCCCAGGGCTCCGCCGAACCCCGCCATCACGGCAACGTACTGCACTCCACCAATGTCGTACGTCATCGGTGCGGCCATGATGCTCGTACCGACAGGAATGGCAGCGAGTTCGCGCCCGTCACGGGCGTCGTAGACGTACAGGTATCCCGTCGATCGGCCCTGGAAGACGAGGTTGCTGGCCGTGGACATGACTCCGCCGCCGTTCCAGATGGCATTCATCTGGCCAGCCCATGGGCCAGAAGTCTCCACCTGCCAGACCGTCTTCTGCCGGATCGGATCCCATGCGCGCAGGAATCCCCGCATGGTCGTATCGGGTTGCCCCTTGGCCAGTTCCGCCAGCGGCGGCAGGTCTCGGGCCCATTCGGTCTCGAGCCCCCAGTTGCCGGCATTGGATGCGGGAAATCCATAAAGGGCACCCACGTTGACCGCACCCTTGCGATATACGAAAGGTTCCTTCGGAATCCAGTAGACGGCGCCGGCTTCGTTTGCGGACAGATAGACCAGTCCAGTTTGAGGACTGAACGACATCGGCTGCCAGTTGTGCCCTCCCGCCGGCGAGGGAAAGACGAGCCTTGGCCCATCCGAGTAGTCCGCCTGCCCTGTCTCGATCGGCCGACCTGTTCGCGGATCGACGCTCGATGCCCATGTGACCGGTACATAGGGTTTTGCGGACAGAAGCCTGCCAGTCCTGCGGTCGATCACGTAGAAGAAGCCGTTTTTCGGAGCCTGCAGCAACACCTTCCGCCTGCGCCCGTCGAAGTTCAGATCCGCCAGCACCAGCTTCTGCGTGGCCGTGTAGTCCCACTGATCGCCGGGCACCGTCTGGTAGTACCAGGCCAAGCGGCCGGTCTTCGGATGCACCGCCAGAATCGAGGCGACATACAGGTTGTCGCCGCCGCGCGGACTGCGCAGCTTTCTGGGATACAGGGCGGAATTGCCAACACCGACGTAGAGCAGATCCAGTTCAGGATCGTAAGCCATTCCATCCCAGACCGTTCCACCCAGACCCACATCCCAGCGCGAATCAGGATCCCAGGTGGTAGCCGCCGCGGCCAGTTCGGGATTTTCGAAGGGCCCCTTCGCACTGGCCGGCACCGTGTAGAAGCGCCAGCTCAGTCGCCCGGTTGCGATGTCGTAAGCGGAAAAGTACCCACGAGCATCGAGTTCGGCGCCGGAATTTCCAATGACGACGAGCTTGCCTGCGACATAGGGCGCGCCCGTAACGGTATAGCCGCGTTGCCTGTCGACGATGGTATCGGCCTCCCACCGAGCCACACCCGTCTTCGCATCGAGCGCAAACAGGCGGCCGTCAAGCGACGCAACGAAGACACGCCCGTCCGCGACCGCAAGACCGCGATTCACGATGCCGCAGCACACCTTGCGCAACACATCCGGGTCGATTTGCGGATCGAACTTCCACAAGCGATGACCCGACACCGGATCGAGTGCATGGACCTGGCCACCGGGCGCACTGGCATACATCACGCCATCGACGACGACCGGTGTCGACTCCTGGCCATGGGTCGTATCCAGGTCATAGGCCCACGCGAAGCCAAGACTTCCGATGTTGTCCGGCGTGATCTGCTTGAGAGGCGAATGATAGGTCTGCGACTCATCGTGACCGCCGGTCCTCCAGCCGTCCGGCGCACCGGAGGCAACCGCCACCGATGACAGGATGATCGCACCCGTCAGAAGCGGCCGGATCGTGCGGGACACCCGGCGCGCAGCCGGATTCACAGCGGGATGTTGCATGTCCATGGGACCCACGCCCTTCCGGTCAGACTCAGAATGTCGCTCGAACACCAATGCCGATCGTCCTGGGACGCAAGGTGGTCTGCGTGAGAAACAGATTCACGCGCGAAGTATCATCCAGGACCGGCGAGGCGTTGGTGAGGTTGGTCACGTACAGGCGTGCCTGCCACTTTTCCCAGGCGAGATTGAATTCGGCGTTGAGTATCCGGTACGCCTGCTGTACCTGCGATGGATCCGCGATCTGCGACAGCGATCCGTCCGGGTTGGCCACCGTCGCCACGGTGTCAAAAGCCCGGATGCTGGATCCCCGATACTTGTATTCCGCCCGCAGGGTACCCGCCACACGCTCGAGTCCTGGAATTCGATATTCCCCGAAGACATTGCCCATCCATTTCGGCGTGTCCAGCATGGGTTGACCCACTGCGGCCGAGACTCCCGGTGCGGACTCGGTGATGCGGCCCTGCGTGTAAGTCACGTTTCCGCCCAGTTTCAAACCGGCGGGCAACGCTCCTTCGAGCGAGAGTTCCGCCCCTTTGACGGTTGCGGCACCGACGTTGGCGATGAACTGGAACCCGCAGGTCGGCAGGTCCACCTGCTGCTGGATCTTTTTCCAGTCGGTGTAGAACAGGGCCGCATTGGCCACGAACCGTCCCCCTGCCACCACATTCTTGCTGCCCAGCTCGTATGTCCACAGGCTGTCGGGGCCGTAACTGTTGGGCGCCCTGGAAATTCCCAGACGCTCGAAGTCCGGTGCACACAGCGGACTCGACGTATCGAAACGATTCGGTCCGCCCGGCCTGAAGCCCTTGCTCGCCGAGGCGTACAGCAGGTATCCGGGCTGGAGGCGATAGGATATCGACACTTTGGGATTGAAGCCGGCATTGGTCGCCTTCTTGTCGTTGATCTCGCTGTGACCGCCGTTGAACACCCCGTCGAATACCCCGTTCACGGTCTGTTTGATCTCGAACCAACGCACGCCCGCGTTCAAGTCCAGGCGATCGGCCACGGTCCGGGTGATATCGGCAAAGACGGCATACTGCGTGGAGCGGGTCCTCTGGTCCCCCTCGTAGGTTACATCCGTGCCGGTGCCGAAAATGACGCCCGCGTCGCTGGTGTGCACGATCTGATACAACTCGTCCGCCTGACGCGCATAAAAGGCACCCACCACCCACTTGGTCGATGCGTTCGCGTCGGTGGAAGCAAGGCGGAACTCCTGCGAGAAAGTGAAGGTGCTGGTATCGGACTCATTGGGCGAGTCGGAGGAAATCAGGAATGGAACGAGCCCGGCGATGAAGTACGTATAGTCGCGTGACCACCGGATCTTGCGCGAGGTGTAGGCGGTCAGCGAGGTGAAATCCACCCTCGAAAAGCTCTGATTGAGGTTCAGGCTGTAGATGTCCACGTCGTCATGCGTGGGTTGGCGTGAACGGTATGACGCCTGGAAATCCGGAAGGTTTCCCCAATAATCATCCGGATTCAACTTGTTGCTGCGCTGGATCGTGACCACCGGCGTGACTGTCAGCGAGTCGGACGCCAGCCATTTTCCGGCAATGCGTGCCGCGAAATTGCGCCGCTCGTTGGCATCTCTGATCGACAAGGTGCCGGCGGACGCGAACGGCAAGGGTTCATACGGCAAGGGCGGGTTGTTGAGACTGTGGTTCACGAACACGCCCGTGGCATTGGGTACATAGTCGATGTACCCGCCATCGTCCCGGTACATCACGCCCAGCCGCACCCCCATTTTGTCCTTTGCCAGCGGCAGATTGACCACCGATTGGCCCTCGTAGGAAATCGCGCCCCCGGCGGTGGAAGCCAGTTCGGCGGCTGCGGTGACCGAGGCCGCATCCAGCGACGGAGCGCGGCTGACATACTTGATCGCGCCGCCCATGGCACTTCCCCCGTACAAGGTACCCTGTGGGCCTTTGAGCACTTCGATGCGCTCCAGGTCGAACAAGGGAGGGTCGATGGCGCCCGCGAAACCCGTGTTGATCGACACCAGCGACACGTCATCGAGGTAGATGCCGGTGGTCGGGCTCGACGCGCCCGTGCTGATGCCGCGGATCGTGTACCGTCCCTGCCCGGGTTCGGTGCCCGAGAACGAGACGCCCGGGACACTGCGCAGGATCTCCTGGATGTTCCGGGGCCCCTGGTCGATGGCATCCCCGGACACGGCGCTCACCGACATGGGGACATCCTCGAGCTTCTGCGCACGCTTCTGTGCAGTCACCACGATGCCTTCGAGGACTTCGTCTGCCTGGTCATCGGTGCCGGTGGCGGCGTAGCTGCCGCCAGCCGCCAACACAATCGAACTGGTCGCAAGCGCGATGCACCGCGCGGTCCTGATGGCCATCTGTCGACACTCCCCTCGGTATTGAAATCCCGCAGGAGCTGCGTGAGGCTCCTGACTCGTGAGGCTAGCACTGGCCCGCGAGGCGAAGCTTAGGGAGTTGACACGGAAATTTAGTGGATCGACAAGCCGCTGAGGCCGGGCCGATGCACCCGCTAGCGTCGAGGGATCCCGCGGACGGCCCGCGGCGAAAGGCCGAAATAGTCGCGGAACGCCTGGGCAAAGCTGCTCTGGTGTTCGTAGCCTACCACTTCCGCAACTTCGCCCACCCTCGAGCCGCCTTCGAGCAGCCGGCGTGCTTCCATCATGCACAGGCGCTGGCAATAGGACTGGATCGATTCGTCGAAAATCGCCCGGAACCCCTGTGAGAGCTTGGTGCGGTTCATGCCGGCTCGCCTGGCAAGCATGGCAATGGTCGGTGCAGATGCATAATCAGTGTCCAGAAATGCACGAACCTCCTCGAGAGCCCGGACATCACGGGGCGTAAGGCAGGTGCGCGGACTTCGGTCAGTCTCGCCCGAGAGGATTTCAAGTATGGACGCGACCAGATCGAGTGCACGTGCCTGTGCCCTGACCTGGCTGAATCTGCCATTCAGCGGACGGCTGAGCAGCGCCTTCAGATCCCTGCGAACCGAGGCCGTGAACGGGAAACGTCGCAGATAAAAGTCCGGATCGCGGCCCAGGGCATACGACCTCAGCGGTTCCGGCAGCGTATCCGGATCGACATTCAGCGTCGAGGTCAGGAAATCAGGCCTGCAGGCAAACGTGAATGAATGCTCTTCGGCATGGCGCGGGTGACAGTCCATTTTCTCCAGACCATGCGGGTGGATCAGCACCGCCATCTCACCTCCGACGATCGTGGTCGAGACCGACCCGTTGCGGAACTCCAGGGTGTTTCGGCCGTCGAGCTTGAAGTGGAACTTCAGGAGGTTCTCGCCCGGAATCCGTGCGGCGCAGTCATCTTCGAACCGGAAACGGCAATAGCTTCCCGCAAACCGTGCCGCAAACATCACTTCGTCGATGAATCCACGCCCCGCTTCAGGCGCAACGATTCGCCTGATATCCGCAGCACTCCCGAACAGGGAAGACGCGGGGCCGGCCATTGGCGGATGTGCCTGCAGGGTCGGCACACAGAAGCGCATGGCCGGCATCACCTCGTAGCCACCCCTGACGGGAGAAAAATCATCCGACAAGTCAACGTTCATGTTGTTCCCGATACAACACTCCGCATTCTGCGGGCTTGAAATCTTCCGGCATCCGGGCAGGAAAGAGTACCACGGACATTCCCGGCATTGACGAGCAGTCGTTCTGCGGGTTGAAGTCTACGCCCGGTACACCCGCTCATACTCCTGCACCTGCCGCTTCCAGGAAAAGTCCTGCACCATCGCATTGCGCATGATCCTGCGCCACAGGCGCTTGTCGGCATACCAGTCGAGCGCGGTGTTCACGGCCCAGCGCACCGCGGGTGCATCGTAGTCATTGAACACCACGCCGGTTCCCGTTCCAGCGATGGGGTCGGCGTGTTGCACCGTATCGGCCAGCCCGCCCGTGCGGCGCACGATGGGTATCGTGCCGTATCGCAGGCTGTACATCTGGTTGAGCCCGCAGGGCTCATAACGAGAGGGCATCAGGAAGGCATCGCTCCCGGCCTCGATCAGGTGGGCCATCTCCTCGTCATGACCCTGGCTGAACGACACGCGCTCCGGGAATCGTGTCGCGAGCTGTTCGAAGAACCGCACGTATCGCGATTCGCCGCTCCCCAGGATGGCCATACCGAAGGTGCGCTCCCGGAGCAGCGCCGGGAGCGACTCGAACAGCAGATCGATACCCTTCTGGCCGGCCAGGCGGCTGATCATCGATACCAGAGGCATCTCGATGTCCGTGCGCAAGCCGCAGCGCTCGATCAGGCGCCGCTTGTTGGACATCTTGCCGCGCAGATCGGCCAGGTGAAAGTGATGGGACAGCCAGGGATCCACCCGCGGATCCCACTGCTCGTAATCGACGCCATTGAGGATGCCGGTCAGTGCGCCTGCACGCAGGGCCAATGCCTGCTGCATCCCCATGCCCAGCGCCGTGGTGCGGATTTCCACGGCATAGGTGGGACTGACCGTGGTCAGCGCATCGGCGAACAGGATGCCGGTCTTGAGCGCATTGATCCGGCCGGTGCGCAGATCATCCTGATGCAGCAGGGTCACGGCCGGGCCCAGCCCCAGATCCGCCACCTGGGCGGCGGCGAACTCCCCCTGGTAACCGATGTTGTGAATGGTCATGATCGAGCGAGTGTGCTCAAAGAGCCGGTCCCAAGCGTATGTGCTCTTCAGGTACAGCGGCAGGAACCCGGTGTGCCAGTCGTTGCAATGCATGACGTCCGGTGCGAAGCCCATGCGCTGGCAGGACTCGATGGCCGCGCGGGTGAACAGGATGTAGCGCCGGTGTTCGTCCGCATCCTGGGTATAAAGCGCCCGGTGCGAGAAAAGCTCAGGACAATGGACGAAGTACAGGGTGAGTCCCGGCGTGCGGGTGCGGTGCTCCAGAAGGGAAAACTCGTATGATCGCGTACCCACGGGGATGCGCACGGCGCTTGCCTGCGGGATGGGCGCAACGTCGGACACGGACTGCCGGATCGGGTCATGGAACGGCAAGAACGCGCGCACCTCGTGACCACGGCTGGCCAGCTCACGGCCCAGCGCTCCGGTGACATCGGCGAGGCCTCCGGTCTTGGCATAAGGCACCATCTCCGAAGCGACGATGCACACCTTCATTGCGGACATTGACCCAAGTCTAGCAAAGGACTGCGATAAACGAGATGCAAGCGGATCGGCACTGTGTCAATCTTGGGTCAATCACCCCGGCGGTCATCATGCATCGAACCACGCCCGAACACCTGGGACCCTACGTCAGCCGCCTGACCAGCGGCACCATGGCCGTGATCATGGCGGGTGGTCGCGGCGAGCGGCTCAAGGCACTCACGCTGAACCGATGCAAGCCGGCCACTCCATTCGGCGGCAAATTCCGCATCATCGACTTCGTGCTGTCGAACTGCGTGAATTCAGGCATCCGCCAGATCGCGGTGCTGACCCAGTACAAGGCGCAGTCCCTGATCCAGCACATCCACCGCGGCTGGGGCTACATGCGAGGCGAACTGGGCGAATTCGTGGAAGTGGTCCCGGCACAGCAGCAGATCGGCAACCTGTGGTACCGCGGTACCGCGGACTCGGTCTACCAGAATCTGGATTTCATCAGGGCGAATCATCCGATCCACGTGCTGATCCTGGCCGGCGATCACATCTACAAGATGGACTACGGGCCGATGATCGCCTTTCACGAACACTGCGGAGCGGACATCACCGTCGGTGTGGTGGATGTACCCATCGATCGCGCACGAGAGTTCGGCATCCTGACCACCGATGTCGACAACCGCGTGCTGAAGTTTGCCGAGAAACCCCAGCAGCCCGATGGCATCATCGGCTCCGAGCATCTGGCACGGGCCTCGATGGGCATCTACGTCATCGGCATGGACCGGCTCGAACAGGTCCTGGCCCAGGAGGCCACGAGACCGGATTCAAGCCACGATTTCGGCAAGAACATCATTCCCAGGGCAATACCGGATCTGCGCGTGTTCGCCTACCCGTTCCGCGACGTGAAGACCCGTGCCCAGAACTACTGGCGCGACGTGGGCAACGTCGATGCGTACTACGAAGCGAACATGGAACTGGTGGCGGTGAATCCCGAGCTCAACATATACGACCATCAGTGGCCCATCTGGACCTACCAGGCGCAGCGGCCGCCGGCCAAGTTCGTGCTGGACGAGGACGGGCGCCGCGGCATGGCGATCAACTCCATGGTCGCCGGCGGCTCCATCATCTCCGGGGCAACGGTCCGCAATTCGCTGCTGTTCTCGGACATCAGGGTCGAGGACAGTACCCTCATCGATGGCGCCGTATTGTTGCCCGGCATCAGCATCGGACGCGGCTGCAACCTGAAACGCTGCATCCTCGACGAAGGTTGCGTTGTGCCGGATGGGATGCAGATCGGCGTGGACCCCACGATGGACCAGAAGCGCTTCTACGTGACGAAGCACGGCGTCGTACTGGTCACCCCGGACATGCTGCGCAAGCTGGACGACGGCTGAGCCGGCCCTACCCTTCAGCGACCGGCACGGCACGAGGCACGTCCATGCGTGCGCTGCGCCAGCCCCCATACCGGTAATACCCGATGGCCAGCGCCACGGATGCAATCGATGCCAGCGGGAAGCTCGCCCACAGCCCGTCGAGGCCGAAGTCCCGCTGCAGCACCAGCGCCAGCGGGATGCGGATCAGCCACAGCGAGATGAACAGCAGCACCACGGGCGCCATGGTGGCTCCCGTGGCACGTACCACGCCGAACAGCACCAGCGTCACGCCGAACAAGGCGAATGACCAGACGATCAGGGCATTGGCATGGGCGGCGATCTCGAGCGCATCCGCACCGACGGGCAGGAACAGCCCCAGCGCGGGCCGGTTCAGCAGGTAAAGCAGCAGTATCAACACCCCGCTGAGCAGGAAATTGAACCCGACACCCGTGCGTGCGATATGGCTGACCCGGTCCCAGCGCGCCGCACCGACATTCTGGGCGGCCATCGAGGATACCGAGGCGGACAGCGCGATCGCCGGCATCTGGATGTAGCTCCACAGCTGCATGCAGGCCGCGAAGGCAGCGGTGACCTCCGATCCGTGGTGATTCACGAAAGACATCATCACCAGCAGGCTGGAAGAGCCGACCAGCATCTGCAGGCCCATGGGCAGCCCCTTGACGATGAGCACCCTGATGACGGGCCAGTCGATGCGGAACAGCTCCAGTTCACCGCGGTGGATGCACAGGAAATGCCGGGTCCGGTACAGGTACAGGATCATGCCCGACAGGCTCACCGTCTGTGCGATGAGCGTGGCCGTGGCGGAGCCCGCTATGCCCATTTTGGGAAACGGCCCGACGCCGAAGATCAGCAGCGGATTGAGTCCGACGTCCAGGATCGATGAAGCCAGCATGAACAGGAAGGGCGTCTTCGAGTCGCCCGCGCCCCGCAGCACCGCCATGACGAAAAAAAATCCGAAGCTCATGGGCAGCGCCACGAAAATGATGCGCAGGTAGCTCAGCGCGAAGGGCAGAGCATCGGCAGGCGTCTGCATCCAGGCGAGGAGTTGCGGCGTGAACAGCAGCCCCAGGAAGCTCGTGGCCAGCGACAGGATCACGAAAAATGTAGCACTGGTACCGGTGATGCGCCTGGCCTGCTGGACCTCGCGTGCACCGACGTGCTGAGCCACCAGGATGTTGGCTGCCATGGAGACGCCGAAGACGACGCTGACCAGGAGGAACATCAGCATGTTCACGTTCGCCGTGGCGGTAAGTGCAGCCTCTCCCAGATAGCGTCCCACCCAGATCGAGTTGATCGAGCCGTTGAGGGTCTGCAACACGTTTCCGAACAGCACCGGGAGCGAGAACAGCAGCAGCGTCTTGCCGATCGGTCCTTCAGTCAGGTTGGTGCTTCGCATCGAATTGGAACGTTCCTTGACATATCGCTGGCCAGCCCCTGGAAAGGGGCGGAGCCGGATTCTGCCTCAACAGGGTGATCTGTGCCGGAAATTCGGGTTTTGAGGGCTGCGGTGGCCGCGGTCCGGTGGCAGCTCCCGGATAAACGAGGATTGACTTGGATCGATGCCGTCGCGGCGCCAGCGTCCTTGAAAGACGCGTACCTTATAAGGTACCATCCCGCATCAACGGAGCATTTCGCGTTTGGTGGAAATCAAGAAGCTTCCTGCGGCATTTTACTGCACGGCAGTGGGTAGGGAGCCGGTGCGGGAATGGCTCAAAGCGCTTTGCCGAGACGATCGTCTCGTCGTCGGACAGGATATCGCTACCGCAGAGTTTGGCTGGCCCATCGGAATGCCCGTCTGCCGCTCACTTGGTAAAGGACTTTGGGAGATTCGCAGCGGGATCAGCGACGGGCGCATTGCGCGCGTGATCTTCTGCGTCGCGGGCGATCAAATGGTGCTGCTGCATGGCTTTATCAAAAAGACACAGAAGGTACAAAAGGCGGACCTGGATTTGGCATTGAAACGAATGAAAGAGGTGTGCAAATGAACGGCAAGAAGAAGGGGCGAATCGGCTCATCCTTCGCGGACTTCCTCAAGGACGAAGCCACGTATGAGGAAACCAGCGCCCTGGCGATCAAGCGCGCGCTCGCATGGCAGCTTGAAAGTGCGATGTCGAAGGAGCGCCTGACCAAGAACGAGATGGCCAGGCGGATGCACACGAGTCGCAGTCAACTCGACCGCATACTGGACCCAAACAACGACAAGATTCAGCTTGATACGGTGTTCAAGGCCGCAAGGGCGCTGGGACGGGAAGTGAGACTGCATCTGGTGTAAGCCGCGCTGACGGACAGCCAACCGATTCAAACCCGACCCGGCCGTGGGAATGTTATCCTGCACTGCATTGCAACGGGGCGCCTCTTCGACAATACCGAGCCACCTGCGAGTCATCTTGAGCGACCATCTGGTCATCGACGTGGGCAATACCCGGCTCAAGTGGGGCTGGCTGGCCAATGCGCGCCTGTCCGAGCAGAAGGCCGTCGTGCACCTGGATGTGGATCCGGACACCTGGTCCAGGGGCATCTTCGACTCGACCCGCCGGCCGGAACGCATCCTGGTCAGCAACGTCGCGGGTGCGGCCATGGCCTGGAACCTGCACCGGTTTTCCCAGGATGCCTGGGGGCTGGAACCGGAGTTCATCAAGCCGACCCGGACTTTTCATGACCTCATCAACGGGTATCTGAATCCCGACCTGCTCGGCGCCGACCGGTGGCTGGCGGTCATCGGCGCGTGGAACCTGTCCCATGGCGCCCTGTGCGTGGTGGATGCCGGCACCGCGATCAAGGTGGACAGCGTGAATGCCCATGGCCAGCACCTCGGTGGACTGATCCTGCCCGGCATTCGCATGATGCGCGAAAGCCTGCTGAACAAGACTCATGGCGTGGGTCCGGCGATGGCCGGCAGCATCGCATCGACGGCAGGTGTACTGGCCAACAACACCATCGCCGCCGTCACCCGTGGCGCAGTGGTTGCCGCCGCAGCCATGGCGGATCGTGCCGCGCAGATGGTCGAACACGACACCGGCGAGCATCCGCAGATATTCGTCACCGGCGGCGATGCCGAAATCATCATGGCATCGATGCAGTCCCCCGGGTCCCTCGTACCTGACCTCGTGCTCCAGGGCATCGCAGAGCTCGCATTGCAGGGTGAATGAATTGCCACGCGCCGGCCGGTTGAACCTGATCACCGATCTTGCGGGCCTTGCCGTCGGGCACGCGACCGATGAGCCGACCCAGTCCGGTGTCACCACCCTGCTGTGCGAATCCGCCTGGCCGGCCGCGGTGGACGTGCGCGGTGGCGGCCCCGGGACCCGCGAAACCGAAGTGCTGGCGCCGGAAAACCTGGTCGGCCGCGCGCATGCGATCGTGCTGGCGGGCGGATCGGTGTTCGGCCTTGCGGCCGCCGACGGCGTCGCGACGGCCCTGTCGGCCCGGGGCATCGGCCTGATCCTGCGGGCACCCGATGTACCCATTCCCATCGTGCCCTGCGCGGTGCTGCACGATCTGGGAAACGAGGGCGACAAGCGCTGGGGGCTGGATCCTCCGTACCGGCGCCTGGGCATGGAGTCGGTGGCAGCGGCGGCCACGAAATTTTCGCTCGGATCGGTGGGCGCCGGGCGAGGCGCGATGGCCGGCCATCGCAAGGGAGGCATCGGTTCGGCTTCGCTGGAACTGGAGGACGGACTTGCTGTCGGTGCGCTCGTGGCGGTGAACTGCGTGGGTTCGGCGATGATGCCCGACGATCAGACCTACTGGGCCTGGCCGTTCGAGATCGACCGCGAGTTCGGGGGACGCGGCGGCCCCTCTGGCGATGTGCGCGCGGTGGAACCCTTCCCGGGACAGGCACGCCTTGCGGACATCGGTCGTGCTTTCCCGGGAGCCAACACCACCCTGGCGGTGGTGGCCTGCAATGCGGACGCCAGCACTTCCGAATGCCGGCGCATTGCCATGATGGCGCAGGACGGCATCGCACGCGCCATCCGGCCGGCGCATACCCCGTTCGACGGCGACACCGTGTTTGCCGTGGCCACCGGCACCGTCAGGCTTTCAGCGCAGATGCGGGCCCTGCAGATCGCTCGCATCGGCGCTGCGGCCGCCGATTGTCTCGCGCGTGCCATCGCCCGGGGTGTTCACGCCGCGTAAGGTCTGGTCCGCTGCAGGCGTGCCAGCACTTCGCCGGTTGCTCCGCGATCCACGATCCGGCCCTGCTCCAGCACGTACAGGCGATCCGTGATGCTTCTCATCACGTTCATGTCGTGCGACACGAACAGGTAGGCAAGGCCCAGGGTCGTGGACAGATGGGCCAGGAGTTCGAGCACCTGCAGGCGCGTGGCCGCATCGAGCGCGGAGACGGCTTCATCCAGCACCAGGAGCGCCGGTTCCACGACCAGAGCGCGCGCAATGGCGATCCGCTGGCGCTGGCCACCCGAAAATTCATGGGGATGGCGTTTCGCATCGGCCGCACCGAGACCCACCTGATCCAGCGCCCGATGCACGCGCTCGCGACGCGACGCGGCGCCGAGCTTTGCATCCAGCAGATGCAGGGGTTCGCCCACCAGCCGGTCCACCCGCCAGCGCGGATCGAAACTGCTCACCGGATCCTGGAACACCGCCTGCACGCCACGCCGGATCTGCCGCAGCTTCGCACCACGCGCCTGCAACAGAGACCGGCCCTGATGCCGGATCGAACCGGCGCTGACCGGCTGCACGCCCAGTATGGCGCGCAGCAGGGTCGACTTGCCGGCGCCCGACGCTCCAACGAGACCCACCGATTCACCACTGGCCACTGACAGGTCAATGTCCTCGAGGACGCGGTGCTTCCCGTATCCGCACCTCACCCCATCCACCTCCAGCACCGGCAGGGGCTGCGTGGCCCGCCCCTGCTGACGCAGACGCGTCGACGGCAGCCGCGCCGCCTCGATCAGCGACCGGGTATAGGGATGAATGCTCCGGCCCAGCACGTCGGCGCTCGCTCCCCGCTCGACGACCGCACCGTGCCGCATGACGAGGAGCCGCTGGGTGTACCGCGCAATCAGGTTCAGATCGTGGCTGATCAGCAGGAGCGACGTGCCCTGCACTCGCACCAGCTCCAGCAACAGTTCCAGTATTTCGCCCTGGCTGCGTGGATCCAGGGCCGTGGTCGGCTCATCGGCGATCAGCAGCCGGGGCGATGCGATCATCGCCATGGCGATGCAGGCGCGCTGCCGCTGTCCGCCGGACAACTGGTGGGCGTAGCGCTCCGCGAGCCCCGGTTCCAGGCCCACGCGCGCCAGCGCATCACGTGCAATCTCCGCGCATTTTGCGCGCGGCAGGCGCTGGTGGATGCGCATGACCTCGGCTACCTGATGTCCGATGCGCAGCAGCGGATTCAGCGCCGACATCGGCTCCTGGAAAACCATCCCGATGCGCGCCCCGCAAATGTCCCGCAGGTCGCGTTCACTCATCGCCTCCAGTGCCTGGCCCTCGAAGCGGATCGACCCGGACTGCTGCAGATATTCGGGCAGGAGCCGCAGGATCGAAAGCGCCGTGAGCGACTTGCCCGAGCCGGATTCCCCCACCACGCCGAGGCATTCACCGGCATCGAGCGTGAGGTCAAGATCGTTGACCAGCGGCCGCCCATCGGTCGTGCCGATGCGCAATTTTTCGATGGCGAGCAATGCGGTCATGTCCGAGCCATCCGCACATCCAGCCGGTCACGCAGCGCATCGCCCAGCAGGTTCAGCCCCAGCACGCTGAGCACGATGATCAATCCGGGAAACAGCGCGAGCGTGGGTGCCAGCGCAGTCAGGGTCTGCGCTTCGTTCAGCATGCGCCCCCAGCTCGGGGCCGGCGGCTGCGCACCCAGACCCAGGTAAGACAGAGCCGCCTCGGCCAGCACGCCCAGCGAGAGCTGCAGCATGGCCTGGATCACCAGCGTGCCGGCAAGATTGGGCAGGATGTGTTCCAGCGATATGGCGAATCGGCTCCTGCCGGCCACCTGGGCTGCCCGCGCGAAATCCCTTTGCCACAGGCTGCGCGCATCGCCTCGCGTGATGCGCGCGAACACCGGGATATTGAAGATTCCGATGGCCAGGATCGCGGTCACGGCACCCGGACCCAGCACGGCCGTAAAGAGGATGGCGAGCAGCAGCG
>JBGAGK010000038.1:0-30138 GCA_044226785.1 Steroidobacteraceae bacterium
CGGCGCCTCGGGCAGGTCCTGATGCGGCCCGGCTGGGCCTGGGATGTGGGCGTTCGTGGCCGGCCGCATGCACTGGGCAACATCGCACCGCTCCTGAAGGGCAGCAGCGGCATCGAGGATTTCATGGCCTGGATGAGCGCGAACTTCGATCCCGCCATCCGCTGGAGCGACATCGACTTCATCCGCAGCGAGTGGAAAGGGCCCCTCATCATCAAGGGCATCCTTGATCTGGAGGATGCGCGTCAGGCGGCCGCACTCGGAGCGGATGGCCTGGTGGTATCCAACCACGGCGGACGGCAGCTCGACGGCGCACTGTCGAGTGCGCGGGCGCTCCCGGCCATCGCGCAGGCGGTGGGTGACCGGCTCACGGTGCTCGCCGATGGCGGCGTGCGCTCGGGGCTCGACGTGCTGCGCATGCTGGCGCTGGGAGCGCGGGGCGTGATGCTCGGGCGCGCATGGGCCTATGCGCTCGGGGCGCGCGGCGAGGCGGGGGTGGAGAAAATGCTCTCGATCATCGCTTCGGAACTTCGGACCGCCATGGGGCTCACCGGCACGAGGCGCATCGCGGAAGTGGACTCGAGCCTGATCGCGGGAGGTTCTGCTTGACGACTCCCGCAGGCCGCTCTCCGGGCTGGCGCGATACCATTCTCGCGGGTCTTGCCAACTATATCGACGCAGGCTCCATCGTCGCCGGCTCTGCCGCGCTCGCTCTGTGGAAGGAGCAGTTCGCCCTGTCGAACGACTTCATCGGCCTCATCGGCGCCTTCGGGCCGAACGCCATCGGTGCCGGCACCGGCGCCCTGATCGGCGGCTGGCTGTGCGACCGGTTCGGCCGCAAGAAGATCTACCAATGGGACATGCTGATCTATGCCGCGGGCATGGCCCTGCTGGTGTTCGCCAGCGCCCCCTGGATGATCGTCACCGGCTTTCTCATCGTCGGCCTCGCCGTGGGCGCGGACATCCCGGCGAGCTGGTCGCTGATCGCGGAGAACGCCCCGGATGATCGCCGGGGCCAGCACTCGGGCGTGGCGCAGGTGTTGTGGTACCTGGGTCCGGTGGTGGTGCTGCTGATGAGTCTTGCGCTCACGGACCTCGGCATCCTCGGCGCTCGCATCGTGTTCGCGCATCTGCTCGTCGTGGCGATCGCGCTGACCCTGCTGCGATCGCGCATGCAGGAGTCGCAGCGCTGGGAGGCGGCGCAGAAGAGCGAGGTCCGCCGGCCGCCGCTGACTACGCTCCTGGAGCCGGGTTACCTGCACGCGGTCCTCGGGCTCGTGGGGATGTACGGGTTCTGGAACCTGTGGGCCGGTACCAACGGTTTCTTCTTTCCCTACATCCTGCGCACCGTCGGCTCGACGACCCAGGCCACGGCCGTGGCCATCCAGGCATTGTCTTTCACCATCGGAATGGCGAGCATTGGCCTGGTGTTCATGCGCCTGGCTGATCGGGTCAATCAGCGGGCGCTGTTCATTGCCTCGGCCATCATCCAGGTCGTGGGCATGGCGCTGCTGGCGCTGTTCCCGCTCACCGTGCCGCTGGCGCTTCTGTACGTGTTCCTCATGCAGTTCGGGGGCGGTTTCGGGGCGCAGAGTTTCTTCCAGCTGTGGAGCGCCGAGGCGTTTCCCACGCTGCTGCGCTCCACCGCGCAGGGGATGTGCTTTGCCATCGTGCGCATCGGGCTGGGTGTCTTCAGCTTCTTCGTGCCGGCACTGTCGGCGGTGGGCTTCACGCGGCTGGCCTGGATCCTCACCGGCTTTCTGGTCGCCAGCGGCCTGATCGGTGCCCTCTGGGCGCCGCGCAACCAGAGCAAGTCGCTGGAGCAGATCGAAGCGGAGCGCGTCCGTGAGCTATGATACAGCACGTCCCATGCATGCTTCCGAACGCCAACAACTGATCCTCGAGGCGGCGCGCCGCACCGGCTTCGTCAGCTATCGCGATCTGGAGTCGCGGCTGGATGCTTCGCCGGCGACCATCCGGCGTGATCTTGCGCACCTGGAAAGTGACGGGAGCATCGTGCGTGTGCACGGCGGCGCCAGGCTCACCAGGGATGCTCCTCACGATCATCGAGCCACGGCGTTGGCGGGGATGCCGTTCGATGAATCCATCACCCGCCATCTCGCCGCGAAGCAGGCCATCGGCCGAGCGGCGGCAGCGCTGTGCGAGTCCGGGGAGGGCATCATGCTCGACGGCGGCACGACCACGTTGCAGATGTGCCCGCACCTCGCGGGGCAGAACCTTCAGGTGCTGACAAACTCCCTGCATATCGTGAACGCGTTGCTGCCGCAGGAGGGCACGCGGATCCTGGTGCCCTCGGGTGCGGTATTCCGCGAGCAGAACATCATCCTTGCGCCGGCGGGCGAGCAGTCCATGCCGCGCTTCCACGCGCCGAAGCTGTTCATGGGCGCGGCCGCGGTCGGCCCGCAGGGCGTCATGCAGCCGGATGTGGTGCTGGTGGCCTCGGAACGGCGCTTTCTCGACCAGGCCGAACAGCTCATCCTGTTGGTGGACAGTTCCAAGTTTGCCTCTTCCTCAGGCGCCATCGTCTGCGCCCTGGAGGAAGTGGATATCGTCATCACCGATGCGGGGATCCCGGAGCCGGCGGAGCGCATGCTGCGCGAGGCCGGGGTGAAGCTGATTCTCGCCTGAAATGTGCGACCTGGCGCTCCTGAACCTCACCCCAGCTCGATGATGCTCCTGGGTGAAGATCGGTTAGCCGATACGCTCGTCTGACGGATATCGAATTGGCCTTCATGCTGGGGGCTCGAAATTGTGTGTAATAGCATTCTGGGCCACACGCTTGCCGATCACCTGCGGCCTGCTCGAAGCGTTGAGTCTTGACCAACAACAGATACTTCACCGTCCACGCCTTCGTCTCCTCTGGGGCCCTGCGTCCGTGACGCAACTGGAACTTGCCCAGCCGATTGCACGCGCAGCTGATCGCGCTTGGCCGCAAGCCGCGCCCTCACCAGATCGCGCAGCGCCTCGTGGGCCGCATCCGGCACCCACACCGCAGTCAAATCTCCCGACCGATAGCAACGTGCCAGCTTCTCGGCATCACGCCGATCGGTCTTCACCCGATCCCCGCCTTTCACCGGTATCGGCGTCGGGGCCACCACCTCACACTTGACCCCGAGTTCGCTCAGCTGCCAGTACAGCACGTACCCCGTCGGTCCCGCCTCGTAGCACGCCTTGAGCTGCTCGGGTTTGCCGAGCTTCTTGATCAGCCGAGCTACCGACTCCGGCCGATTCGGGATCGTTCCGAGGCTGCGCACCTCACCGCCTCCTTCGGCCACTGCCACCGCTATTGTCTCCGCATGGACATCCAATCCAATAAATCGTACGTTTCTCATCGCCGGCTCCCATTTGTATGCGGCTCTGCGCCGCGGTCTTCCCCGACTCACAGCGTAATCCGCGCCACTGCAAATCGGGAGCCGGTCGTTACATGATGATTAGGGAATCGAGAAGCGCGCCCGCGAAGCACGTCTCACCGATGCGCAGCGCAGCTGCCTGCGCCATGCGTGTGCGCGGCCGATCTTGAAGTCCCTGCAGCGACGCTTTGCGCAGCTGCGGCAATCCGAGCTGCCCGCAAGCGCTCTGGGCAAGGCTGCCCAGTACGCGATGAATCACTGGCCGCAGATCGCCCGCTATGCCAAGGCCCGCTTTGTCCACGTGCACATCGACAACAATTCCGTGGAGCGCGGGATCCGCCCGACCAAACTCGGCTTGAAGAACTGGTTGTTCATTGGCCATCCGGTCGCTGGCTCGCGCTCGGCGGTGATCTGCTCGATCACCGGCACCTGCAAACTTCTCGGCGTGAACCCGGAAAGCTACCTGAAATGGGTGCTGCCGAAGCTGGCCGCCGCCACCACGGCCACAGCAAGGAATCCCCTGCCGCACGACTTCGCCGCGTTGGCGAACCTGCACTGATCATCGGCCTCGGTCATGAACCGCCCGGCCATCACCTGTATCCGCTGAGACGTTTACCTCCGTTCCTCGGCTATTGACAATTGCATGTCCTCGGCAGCCGGGGCCCTCGATGCGTCGCAGCGCGATTGCCGATTTCCTTCATACCGCCACCGGTTGCCCAGTGTGCATGCTCTCGACGATCGCCTCCAGCGTCGCGGCATTTTCGACGTTGAGACGATGCCAGGTGGTTCGTGCATCGAGATCCTCTGACACTACTGCACGGGCGAACGCCTCGGCTTCCAGCACGAAACCGTTACCGGCGGGCACGTTCAGGGTCTGGATCTTTGCGTCCCAGGCTGCTCCGCGCTTGATCTGCAGCACCGCGGATTCTGGCACCGTGTGATTGCTGAAGCTGGTCTGCAGACTCCCGCTGCTGCCGATGAGGAACGCGTTGCGGTGCGGAGCGGTGGCCATGCTGCAGGCCAGTTGGGCATATGCACCATCCTCGTAGTCGAGCATAACTGCAGTGGTCAGGTCGACACCACCCGGTCCGATGGTCCGTTGCGCTCGCACGTGACGCGGCTGCCGCGCAAATACCAGCCTCGCCAGACTTACGCAATAGCAGCCCACGTCGAGCAGCGCACCGCCGCCCAATTCCAATCGCAAGCGGATGTTGTCAGCGGGAGGGAGCGGAAATCCGGTTGTGGCCTGGAGTACCCGGACCGTACCGATCTCGCCGGCAGCGATGAGTCTGCACATCTCGAGAGTCTGGGGCTGGAACTGGTACGGAAAGGCCTCGATCAAAAGTACTTCGTGCCGTTCGCTGGCCTCGGCCATGCGCTTGACCTCCGCCAAGCTTGGTGCCAGCGGCTTCTCGCACAGCACATGCCGACCAGCGGCGGCTGCGCGTTCCGCCCACTCGGCGTGTAGCGAGTTGGGCAGGCCAATGTATACCGCTTCGACGTTATTGTCGGCAAGCATTGCGCCGTAGTCCGCATAGCTGTGCTGCGCGCCACAGCGTTGCGCGAGCGCTGCAGCACGTGCGCGGTCCCGACTCGCCACTGCAGCGATGCGTACCGTGCGGGATTCCGATTCATGCAGCGCCAGGGCGAACTGCGTGCTGATGTGGCCTGTGCCGAGTATGCCGATCCCCAGCACCCGGTCGCTGCTGACCCGTGATCCGATGGGCCAGCCCTGTGGGGCCGGTCCGTCTTTGTCAGCTGGATGCTGCTGGATGCCGGTAAATAGTGAAATCATTGGTAATACGCTGCATACATGGCTAGCGCCTCCAATCCGGGCAGCAGGACTCGGATCGCACCATCCGCACCGCAAGCCAGAGGCAGCTCTCGCTGCTGCGGTAGTTCAACGAGTCGTGTATAGCGGCAGCCCGCTGGCGGGCGCAGCCAGAAGCTGTACGACGGTACCGGCAGTTGCGGCAGTGCCGGTGCATTGTTGAAAAAGGAGATGACGCGGCGTTGCCGTTCTGATTGTTCGAAGACGCTCATCCAGACAACCGGGTGGGCGTCGCTACCGAAACTGGCCATGCCACCCAGCAACTCGGATATCAGTGCCAGAAACAAGGCATCATGCGTGGGTGACTTGCCAGCTTCCAGATCGGCAGCAGAGTAGATCACTCGGCCAGCGCCGAAGCAGTTCTCCACCACGGTCGGCCGGTCAGTGTGCTCCCAGGGTGGAAAGCTGTGGATGCTCGCCCAATCCCTCCCGTCGAGACTGCCGCGGCTCGGATAGCCGTATGGCAAGGTCAGTCGCATGAGTGTACGACTTTTCCCGCCGATACGCAGCCGAATTGCGCCGGTGGCTTCGTCCGGCGGTGACCAATGGCTTACGTACCGTTCCGGAGCTATCGCCTGCGCACCCAACTCACTGGCAGGCTCAAGGTAGAAGTTGCGGCCCCGCTCGATGCTGTCGAAGTGGCAACCAAAGACATCGGCGAGCAGGAAGTCCGCATGGCGTCGGCCGCTCACGTCTGTCAGCGACGTATAGCGGCTCGCGTACAATCGGCCACCCGCCCGTACATAGTTGCGCAATGCACTGACTTCGACCACGTCCATTCGCAGGACGTTCGGCAGAACGATGACGCGATAGCGCGACAACTCTCCAATCTGCCGCCGCGTGATTACCCCGAAGGGGCGGTGAGCCTCCTGCAGGATGCGGCAGGCGCCGCTGACCGCGTGGAGGTGCGGATAGTCAATGGCACTTCCGCCGACCGCATCGCGCAGCCGCCGGCCATTGTCGGCGAAGTTCATCTTCGACTCGCCGCTGTAATACACGCCGATGTCTTCCACCGGAACCCCGCCCAGATGCGGTTCGAAGGGGGCGCTGCGCGTGAACATCGCGCGAATGCGCTCGACAGCCGGGGGGCTGATGGTACCGTCGGGGTCGAAGGCCAGGATGGCCAGGAAGGCTGCGTGCAGCGATGTGGCCGCAAGACACTGTGCGTCCAGCAATGCTTGCGGCTTGAGGTTTTCGTGCTCGGCCAAGTTCGCAGTCACGGTTGTCATGAATTCCACCGGCCGTCGCTCCGACAGATTCAACATGAGCCGCGAAACCAGCAGTTGCTCCTCTGCACCGCCGTAGAAATCACCACCGAGGAAGTCGTGTGCACGCGCCGATCCAAAATTCACCGCTCGAGTCCAGTTGGCTGCGCCGAGTGCGAAGTTGTGGTACACGGGAATCTCCGGGCGAAGCTCGCGCACTGTTGCTCGCAGGGTTTCGGCGAATTCGCTCAACCAGCGTTCGCGGGCAGACTGGAACTCGCACCAGTGAGGGTCGAGCCAGTCGACTGATTCCGGCAGTTCGCGACCGGTCTCGGCACGGTGGCGGCCGCGGCAGCTGGTGCAAAGGCACACTGACATCCACCACACCATGTCGAAGAAAAAGGCGTCGATATGGTAGCGCCCGAGGATCTCGCGCGTCTGGGTCCGTGCGAACTCGACGTACTCCGGATTGTTGAGACAACAGATGCCGTAGCGCTCACGCTGGAGCGTGCCACCTCCAATGACTTCAGTCCCAGCCGGCTCCATCCGCCAATCAGGGTGGGTTTGCGCCGCCCAGTTGTTGAACGTAACGCTGTAGTAGGCACAAACGGGCAGATGCGCCGCATGCGCGGCACCGAGCAATTCTGTCAGGAGATCGCGGCTGGCGAAGGCCGGGTGCTGGCGACCGCTCGCGCTCGGCCAGTGGCACAAGCCGGTATGCGACTGCATATACACCATCAGCGCGGTGCTGCCGCTGTCCAGCGCGACCTGCACGGATTTCCGAGGGTCGAAGTGCCGGAGGAAGTTCTCGTCCCAGTCGGGGATGTGGGTGTCGATGAGGAGGCGGCGAAAGCGGCTCAGGTAGTCGAGTGAGACGCCGCCAGGCTGTGTGGTCATCGCAGGATGATCCCGGCGCGCACATGCTGGCGGCAATACATGGACGGGACCATATTGGGGCATAAGCACGCCGCCCGGCTTGCCTGATGCGCTGCGTGCAGCGGCTTCCTGCTATGGCGTTTCATCCAGGCATTGCCGGCACATCGACCACCACCATTGACAAGCACGCGTGCAATCCCTCAGATCCGCCGCGCCTTCGGAGCCTGTGGCGCTCCTTGGTCTGCACCCGGACCGAAGTAGCGCAGGATGACAAGCGGTTCCGTGTTGGAAGTGTTGGTCCATGTCACTCCACTCACGGCAGCCTCATGCGAGACAAATGCCTCGTCCTCAGTGATCTCATGAAAACCGATCATGCTGGGCGATCGAAGTGGCAGGCGGTTTGCTCGACCTTCGCCCTGAACAACGATTAGGCTCGACGCGCCCGGATCAGTCAGCTTCGTCGAAATCCCGGGTTGCACGGTAAGCTCCCGGGCTGTGAACAACTGCTCGCCGCCCACATGGCCGTAGACGACCCAGCGATCGACCCAGCCTTCGCTGGTGGAGTCCTGGACAGCGACCGGCAGCAGGTGGTGATTTTCGAAAAAGCGCGGGTCCACGTTTGCTTCCCAGTCGAGCATTTCGACGAGGAAATCGAGATCTTCGTGACGATCACGGGGCACGTCCTTGACCAGCAGGTTGCGCGACACGGCCCGCCCCTCCACCAGGTTCTGGTACATCGCAAAGACATCGGAACCCCACTGGGGCTCGTACGTGCAAAGCGATCCGGGCGCGTGGAGTATTCCGGGTCCGACCAGCCATCCCGTGCCGGGCCGCAGCGTGTACGCCACCGATAGATCAAGGATCCGATTGTCGCCGTAGCGCCATGTCTCCAGTGCACGCCGCACATCCGCGCGAGGCGTGCCTGGTGACAAGCCAAAGAATGTGTAGGGAAACGCGTTGCCCACAGCGTTGTGCTGCGGAGGGAAGTAATAGCCCTCCGGCTTGCCGTCCTGCCTCACGAGCGCGGCGTGGGCCTTGTCTTGATGCAGATGCAGCGGAATCGGCCCCAGATTGTCGAAGAATTTCGAGTAGACGGGCCAACGACCGAACTGCGTCCAGAGTCGCTCACCGATCAGGGTTGCGCCGCGTTCGGCGATTGCGTCCCGCAGCGTATAGCGGCGCGCTCCGTCGACGACATGGCTGAGTCCTTCGTCCGGCGTCCGATTTTCATTCGCAGCCTCGGTTGTCGAACCAAACCAGCGCTCGTCTATGCCTCCACGCTCGAGGCCGTAGGCGTAGAGATCGCATGGGTTGAGTTTCAGACGACGACCCGGATGGAGGAAAGACCGGGGTACCCAACATGGCGCCAGACGCAGCAGGCCGCCATTACGCTCGAGCTCTGCGTCGACGAAGGCCCCGACAGCGCCCGCCGCCACCGAGAGTTCGCGCACATCACTGATTGCCCGTCGATTGCCCGTTGCCATGACCGTGCTTCCTCCGTTGCCAGCAGCCCTTGGGAACCGCGCATGTGGCTTGTGCCTGCCGCTTGCCCTAAAAGGCGATCCGAATGTGACCGATCTCGATCAAGTGTGACAGATAATGATCATAGGGTACAGCCAGTTGCCCTTCAAGCTCGACCGGCAGCGCTATCGAGGCGTCCACGTTTTGGAATCATCCGGTCCTCGATTCCGGGCGCCACGGAATGCCAGCTCATTGGGGTACATCGGTCAACGCGGCATCCCTCCGAGCCGATTCATCAACGCCTCTATTCTGAATACGCTTCTTGATCTCGTTGAACCTTGCTTCAGACAGCTCGTAGCGCCAGAGAGCGATCATGGCAAGCACCCAGAGTGAAAACGGTATGAGCCCATAAATGAAGCGGATTCCAGTCAGCGCCTCGGGCGACTGAGCGGCGGCGCCAACCCCGCTGACGAAGCCGACCGCCGACAAGCCGACGCTGACAAGGAAGGCGCCGCCCGCCATGCCGAGCTTGCGACAGAAGCTCCAGGCTCCAAATATCGCGCCTTCGCGCCGCATGCCTGTCCGCAGTTCATCGACCTCCACCGTATCAGGCACCATCGAGTTGGGGAACAGTTGTGTTGCGGCATCGCCTACGCCCGCGACCAGCATGACGATGAACAGGAGAAGATACAGTTCGGGCGGAATGATCAGCGCGGGCAGGCTCATCAGTGCACTTATGGCCATGCCGACGAAGTAACCTTTACGCTTGCCAATCCGGCGGGCGATCAGCACCCAGATCGGCGTCATAACAAGCCCCACGACTGATCCTATGGCAATCAGGGGCCCGACGACCTTTGCGTCGACCCTCATGACGAATGTGATCAGGTAGATCAGGGTCGTGGCGCTCGCGCCGATTGCCAGGTTCTGGAAGAGGAACGCGAGCCAGAGAATGCGGAAAGGCCGATTTCCACGCAGTGAGCTCAGTTCATCGCGAATGCTGAAGCGGTGCACCGGGCGCTCGATGCGTGGAGCGTGCCGGGTTGAGAGAAAGGTGGTGAGTGTCGTGGTGACAATGAATGCTCCGCTCACGTAGCCAAGCACCCGGAATCCTGCTGCAAGACTGCCTTGCGAGCCAAAAATCAGCGGGCCTAGCGTAACGGCGAGCACGATGCCCGCACGAGCGGCAATCATCTTGTAACCGGTGAGATTCGTGCGCTCCTTGTAGTCGCTGGTGAACTCCGCGGCCATGGCCGAGTACGGAACGTCGAGCAGTGAATAGGCCGTGCTTGCAAGCAGGTAGAGAAGAGTCACATAGGCAGCCTTTCCCAAGTTCGAAAGGCTGGATGGAACAGCGAACAGCAGAGCAAACAAGGGTCCGAACGTGCACACAGCGGCAAGAACATAGGGGCGTCGCCGGCCCATGCGACTCCGCGTGTGATCCGAGAGTGCGCCGATGATCGGATCGATCAGCACGTCCCACAACCGCGGAATCAGTAGCGCAATGCCCGCCCAAAGCGGCGGGATGCCTATCGCCTGCGTGAGAAAATACAGCAGGTAAATCATCGTCAGCCCGATGAAGGTAGCGATGCCCAGTTCACCTACCGCCCACCCGAGCTTGATCGCCCGCGGCAGTTCGCCGCGCCCGGTCGTCATGCGTCACCTCGAAGGCGCCGCAGAGAACTGGTGGTCAGGTTCGTGGTCATCCGATAGAATTCCAGCTTGTCGTACAATCTGTCGCTCCCGTCAAGAATATGCTGACCGCTGCATTGTGCGCGCCGCTTCGTGCTCCTCCGGAGACCGACCGTGTGCCCGACACCATTCGTGAGTTGTCCGGATGAACCGGTTCATTGGGCGGACGGCGTTGGTCACCGGCGCGGCTTCGGGCATCGGTCGCGAGGTCGCGATCTCTTTCGCGCGTGAGGGCGCAACCGTGGTGGGTGCCGATACCGATTCGGATGGTCTCTGCGGCCTTTGTGAGCAGATTGGAAATCGTGTGTGGGCACGCGTTCTGGACGTATCCAGCGAATCCGACTGGATCTCCGCTATCCGGGAAACCGAGACACGCCACGGGCGGCTGGACGTGCTCGTGAACTGCGCGGGAGCGGAAGCGGCCGATGGGTTGCAGGATCCGGAACACCTGCTTCTCGAGGGATGGCGGCGGGTGCAGTCTGTCAATGTTGAGGGAGTCGCGCTCGGCTGCAAGCACGCGATTGGACTCATGAGCCGGAATCGAAGCGGGGCAATCATCAACATCGCCTCCGTCGCCGCGTGCGTCTCGACACCGACGCTCGCCGCTTACGGCGCCAGCAAGGCGGCTGTCATCCACCTTACTCGAAGTGTCGCCGCCCATTGCGCCCGTGCCGGCTATGGGATCCGCTGCAATAGCGTGGTGCCCGGGGTTGTCGTGACGCCAATGATCGAGCGATACTGGTCTCGACTCGAGCGCGAGCAGCATCTTTCAGCCGCCGAAGCGCGCCAGCGGTTCCTGTCGAGAATCCCACTGGGAGGCTTTCAGGAGGCGACCGACATCGCCGCTGCAGTTCTGTTTCTCGCATCGGCCGATGCACGGCAGATAACTGGCGTGGCACTTCCAGTGGATGGCGGGTTCCTGCTGCATGATCGCTAGGGACCAACCACTCGCCCAGTCATGGTCCGCTACCAAGTGTCGGCTTCGACACCAAAGGAAGCGGCCTGTGCACTGATGATCGGCGCTGTGGGCGATACAGCGACGACTGACGACCTTCTCCCGCTCAATGACACTCGGTGGATGGCGCATCGCGCGATACCCCACTGGTGTTGGGGCGCCCCTTCCAGACCTCCTATACGCAGAAGGGCGCCACAAACCATCAGTATTTCACCGCCATCAGTACCTGAACGCAGCCGTCAACATGAAGCGGCGCGGGGTAATGGGAAATTTGACGCTGGAGATGAAACCATTGGCAATATTGAACGTATGGTTCGGATAGGACAAATTGCTCAGATTGAAGCCAGCCAGCGTGAACTTCCACCTCTCATCAGGCAATTGATAGGTCAGATACCCGTTCCACATGTAATACGGATCCACTTCCGTCCCAGGCGCGTTGTTTGTGTCGTTGAAGTACTTTCCGCTGTGTGACATATCCGCGCCAATGCTGAAGGTGCCGCCGCCGGTACCTGCTCTCATGGTGTATAGCGCACTCAGCCGATATTGAAGCGACGGCGTGTCCTTGAGCTTTCGCGGCGAGTCCTGAATGTTGGCATCGGCGGTGCCGAGGGATGCGGACAGCCTCAACGAGTCGATCGGCAGCGCCGTAATTTCCGCCTCCACGCCCTTCACGTCGGCCTTGACGTTGCCTGCGACGATGCTGCCGTCCGGATTGACGATTGCCTGTTGCAGATCAGTGTATTTCGCGTAGTAGTAGAGCGCATTGATGCGCAGCCGACGCTCGAGCAAGTCAGTCTTGACACCGGCTTCTGCCATGAAGCTGCTTTCGGGTCCGAATCGGCCGCTCGTGATGCCGGCAACGTCACGGGCGCTTCCGTTGAATCCGCCGCTGCGAAATCCCGTAGCTGCATTCGAATAGAGCATTGTCCTATCGGTCAACCTGTAGTCGATGGCGGCACGCCAGTTCGTTCGGTTGGCCTTGATCTCGTCGGCAAACGAAAACGCGGTGTTGCGCGTGACTTCCTGCGTCGGCACCGTATCCGATGGAAGGAACTGGATTGCATCGAGAGCTTTCTTCTCAGAGGTGTAGCGCAAACCTGCAGTTATGTTCAGGCGTTCGGTCAGAGGCAGGGTACCCTGCGCGTAGACCGCCGCCGAAGTGGTCTTCTGGAAAAACACCTGCGTGGTCGGCGGCGCGAAAATCCGCAGAGCCCAATGAAACTCGTTGTCCTCCTTCAGATAGAAGGCTCCGGTCGTCCATGTGAGGCGTGCTCGACCCAGCCGGTCTCCAGTCAGAAAGACTTCCTGGGTGAACTGGTTTTCATTGAGGTCCTGTCGATCTACCTCGAAGCTGCGCACGTCGGCACGGCCGTCGACATCGCCCGCGTTGCGATAGAGCAGGCGGCGGTATGCCGTGATGGACGTAAGATCGAAGCTCCCGGTGGACCAATTCAGAGTGGCGGAGCCGCCGCGAGGCTCGACACGATTGATCAGCTTCGAGCCCGGCGAGGTCTGATAGGTGTATATGTCATTGTCGGGATTTATCAGAAAGTTTGATGCCTGGGTCGGCAGGCTGTGGTCATTCATCAGGTCGCCGCGCAGTGTGATGCTGAGCTTGTCGATGGGCTGGAACAGCAGCGCCGCACGGATGCTCGTGATGTTCTCGTCCATCGTCCGATCACCGGTCGTCAGATCGGTCATGTAGCCGCCGCGCTCGCGGCGAGTCCCCGATATGCTGAACCCCAGCTTTCCTGGCACGAGTGCCGCGCTGGCGGCAAACTGCACGTCGACTGCATCGCGGCTTCCCAGACCCAGCGAAACCTCGGCGCGCGGCTCATCGAGCGTCGGCTTTTTGTGAATGATGCTGAGTGCGCCTACACTCGAATTACGGCCATACAACGTACCCTGGGGTCCGCGCATGAACTCGACCCGTTCGACATCATTGAGGTCGGTCAATGCGCCGGTGACCCGTGCGATGTAGACGCCATCCACATACAGGCCAATCGGTGAATCGAAAGAAAATACCTGGTTGTCGACACCGACCCCGCGCAGGAACATCTTTGGCGTCGTTGTGCCCGCGAGCGCCTGTTCCATGTAAAGGTTCGGCACCTCGTGTTGCAGCCCCTCCATCGTAGTGATCTGCATGTTTGCCAGCGTATCCGCGGTCAGGGCGGTCACGCTGACCGGCGTCTGCTGGAGAGGCTCGGAGCGCTTCTGCGCCGTGACGACAATCTCCTCGAGTCCGCCCTCGGATTTCTCCGTTTCCTGAGCATTGCCAAATGTGCTCACGGCGGCCAGCGCCGCTAAGGCCCCGAAACGCCGAACAGATTGCTGATGCTTCATCTTGCCCCCTATTGTCGAGTTGTTCGATCAACACCGGCGAAGGCCACTCGCATTCGCCTCTTGTGCGTTCCTGGATCAATCAATCGGTCTCCAGATGCCCTGAGGCGTTTGAAACCGAGTGATTGATCATGAATAGATGTGATTGACAGTGACAGAAATAGATGAGAATGTCAAACGACGGGCACGCTCGGCGCAAGATTGGGAGCCGTGCCGCGATCGAGGAGAGGCCTTGTTTAGATTCGCGCGCTGTATCTGGCACTCAGACCAGGCATGGGATTTCTCAGGGTCCTTTCATTCGCTGCTCGTGCATGGCGCCCAGCGCCGTCCGACGCAACCGAACGGTTGGTATCTGTTCCGGCGCCGCTTCGAGCGGCAGTCGTCGCCTCGTGCTGCTACGTTGTCGTTGACCGTAGATGGGCGTTACCAATTGTTCGTGAATGGCGGATACATCGCCCGCGGTCCATCGCGAGCCTCACCGGCATACCAGCGCTTTGACGTCCACGAAGTCACCAGTCGCCTGCGGATTGGCCGCAACGTGCTCGGTGTGCTCGTGCATGTATACGGCGTCGACACCGCCTGGTACGAGCGTGCGAGCGACTTCTGGCAGTCGATCTTCGGTGACGGGGTGCTTTACTGCGAGCTGGAATTGCGAGACGAAGATGACTTCCGCGTCGTACCATCCGATGCGGGCTGGCGTTCCCGCGAATGCGCTGCCTGGAGCCGCAGCACTGGTCGCAGCGGTTGGGGCCAGGATTTCATCGAGGATTTCGATGCTCGCCGTTACCCCGTTGGCTGGCAGGACATCGACTTTGATGATGGCGGCTGGCCGGTCTGTCGCGAACTGGTAGCGCCTGCGACTTCCGACGATCTGGCAAAGAGCTGGAATCCAGTGGAGCCATTTCAGACGCTTGGAATTGCGCCGATCGAGCCGGGGTTTGCACGCTTTCGCGTATCTCCACAACTCGCGGATCTTGAGCACGCTTCGGACGCCTATCCGACGCCGCGGGGTCCCGTGGAAGTGTCATGGCGGCGCACAGACGACGGCTGCGAGGGAGAAATACGGGTTCCGACAGGTCTGATCGCAATGCCTATCGCCGCCACCGGCCAGGTGCTCGTGGCGGGTTCTGCCGCGTGCTCGGCCGGAACCCACTACTTGCGTTTTCGCAGAACCACTCATGCATAGCGCGCACCGTATTCCGCAGTTCCATTGCTCCGGCAATGAGTCGCGGTGGCACCAGTTCGCCGCGGTTTCGACATGAATTCGACCTGCAAGTTGCAGCGATGCTTTGGCCAGCCTTCTTGGCGGCTTCGTTCCGACCGGGTCGACGCGCGGCTCACCCGGCTTGGCGGACATCTCGCTCCAGTTACCTTTCAGCTTCCCGGAGGACGTAGCGTTCGCCCGTATGCGGTCGCTCCCTGGGCGGAACGGAACGAGACGCTCCCACCGGGGACGCCGCCGCTGCTTCACGCCTTGCGCGGGGACTTCTTTTGCTGCCCGTTCGGCGGCAACGCAACGCCGTTCCGCGGCGAGAAGCACCCGCCGCACGGTGCGACTGCAAATCGCCGATGGTCACTCGTCTCGCTGTCACCCGGTCGAACATGCGGCGATCGTGCTTCCAGCGTCTTGCACGCCAGGCTTGCAATCCGGGCGCGCGCCGCCCGAGTAGACAAGTTCATTACGCTCGTCCACAACCATGCGGCCATTTACCAGAGTCACGTGATCCGCGGCATGAGCGGCCTCATGCCGCTCGGTCACCACGCGATGTTGGCGCTGCCGCGGCAATCACCCGGCGGTTACATTTCGACAAGCCATTTCGTTCGTGGTCAAGTCTTGCCGACACCCTTCGAGGCGCCGGCATCTGGAGGCTACTCGCGGCTCAGCCCCGGCCATCGGTTCCAGTCGCTTGGGCGCGTCGCCGTATCCTGCGAGCCCAAGGGCACAGGGTTTGCCGACCTTTCGCAACTGCCGCCAGAGCCGGGCTTTGACGACCTCGTCATGCTCTCGGCGGATCCCCGGGCACCATTCGCATGGTGCGCCGTGACGTTTCCCCAGGAGGGGTATGCCTGGTTTGCGTTGCGCGACCCGCGCGTCCTTCGCCATACGATCCTGTGGCTGTCACATCATGGTCGGCACTACGCACCCTGGAACGGACGACACGGGCCGGTACTAGGTGTCGAGGATGTCACGGCATACTTCCATTACGGGCTCGCAGAGTCGGTGCGACCAAATGAACTGTCACGGCGGGGGTTTGCTACCGCCTTGCGGCTCCGGTGCGACCGGCCTACACGAATCAACTACATCATGGGTGTCGTGGCCATACCATCGGCATTCGGGCCGGTGGCGGCGATCCGCGCCGTACCGCGCGGCATTGCTGTCTATCCGGCGCGCGGGTTTGCGGTGTGCGCGGACATTGATCTTGGGTTCTTGCGGAAGGGCGTGATTGCGACAACCCAGCGGGTGGCGACATCGGCCAGCCGTCTGGACCGGCCATCATGATTGATCGGGGGAGACGTCGAATGAGCAGGGTGCTTAGAAGGGACATACTGCGGATTGGGATTCTCGCAGTGCTTGGATTCACCGGGTTGTCGCGTGGCGCCAGCACCCGATTCGTGCCCAACACTGGGAAAGATTCGCGTGACGACAAGGATGTCGGTCTGGACGTGATGGCGATTCGGGCAACGTGCCAGGGTCTCGTGCCGATTCCGGGGCTCGTCAATTCCGTTTACGATGCCATCGTCGCCCAGTGGCAGCGCGCTGCGAGCACCGATACCACCCTGGGCGAGACCCTACGGCAGGTGGCTGTGTCCGTGCGGCAGCGCTTTGGGAACGAGATTCCAGGCGCTGACAGCGCTGAGTTTGCGTCCTTTCTGGCGACAGTTGAACATACTGCGTTCGGTGCAGAATTGCTCTCGGCTCTAACGCTGGCTACGGTAACCCGGCCTGAGGTCTGGGAAATCGCGGGATACGAGGGTGAATCATTCACTCGTGGTGGCTATCTGCTGCGCGGTTTCAATGACCTGGATTGGCTCCCCGAGCCCCCATCCACGGCGATGGGGCCCCTGCCTTGAGTCGCGTAGAACTCAATGACGATCGCGTCGTTGTGATCGTGGGCTCAGGGGCAGGGGGTGCTACCGTCGCAAACGAATTGTGCCAGCGAGGCATCCGCTGTGTGCTTCTTGAGGCCGGTCCGCGCTTCACACTCGCCGACTTCAGTCAAGACGAACTCGCGATGGCCGCAAAGCTTGCCTGGCCTGATTCTCCAGAGGTTACCTCGCCTGAGCCTCTGTCGGCCAGCAAGCCGTATGTTTGCAAGGGGGTTGGCGGCACGACGTTGCACTGGTCTGGAATCGCCCTGCGACTGAGCGCGACAGAGCGCAGCGCAAGGCAGGTCTATGGCGAGATTGCCGGATCCACGATGGCCGACTGGCCGGTGCCTGACCGCGAACTCGACGCGTACTACTCCCGCGCCGAGGCACGGCTCGGCGTAGCAGGAACGCACGGCAACCCACTGCTGCCTGGGAACAACAACTTCAAGGTGCTTTATAACGGAGCGCGAAGCATCGGGTACAGGCAAATCTCAACGGGAACCCTGGCGATCAACAGTCGCGCGCGGGACGGACGTCCCGGCTGCATTCAAATGGGGTTCTGCCTGCAGGGTTGCAAGATCGGAGCGAAGTGGTCGACGCTCTATACAGAGATTCCCCGCGCCGAGGAGACGCGGCGTCTGGACCTGCGCCCAGGATGCATGGCATTGCACATCGAGCACGATGCTAGGGGCTTCGCCAGTGGCGTCATCTATGTCGATGAATCCGGACACCGGGTGCGGCAAAAGGCGCGCGTAGTCTGCGTTGCGGCCAATGCGGTGGAATCGGCGCGTCTCCTGCTCAACTCCGCCTCACCGACGTTTCCCGATGGCCTCGGCAACTCGTCCGGCCTGGTTGGCCGAAACTATATGGTGCACAACCACGTCTTTGTCATGGCGCGGATGCCAAAACCGGTGCACGCCTATCGGGGAACCGTACAGGCCGGCCTTGTCGCGGACGAGCGCCCGCACCGGCCGGAGCGCGGATTTGCCGGCGGCTACATGCTCGAGCAGATCGCCTTTGGATTGCCGCTCATGACGCTGGCACTCCAAGGCGGCAAGTGGGGCGCACCGCTCGGCCAGTTCATTGGTGACTATGCGCATCTTGCCGGCCTCGTTGTGTTGGGTGAGGAATTGCCGCAGGCGGAGAACCGCGTCACGCTCAGTCGCACCCGAGTCGACGCGTACGGTATGCCGCTTGCCAGCATCCACCGGAAACTGCATGCCAATGACCGGACGATGATGGCCCATGCAGTGGAGCGCGCCTCAGCCCTGTATCGTGCAGTCGGTGCCGAACAACTGTTCGTCGCGGAGCCGACGGGGACGACTCACAACTTGGGCACTGCCCGGATGAGCGCGCGGGCCAGCGGCGGCGTGGTAAACGGCTGGGGCCAGGCGCATGACGTGCCGAACCTGTTTCTCTCGGACGGCAGCCAGTTCGTGACGAGTGGTGCGGCCAATCCCACGCTCACGATCGTGGCGTTGGCGATCAGGCAGGGCAAATACATCGCCCGTCTCCTGCGTGCGAGAACGCTCTGAACGGCCCATGCGGCACGATCCGACGGCAGTTCCGTGGAATCTCCACCACCCGAACAGGAGCAAAGCCACGGCCATATGCGCATGGTTCGAACCAAACAGCGCATTTGCCATCCGGATTCCGTCAACTTCCGGAAGAGTCATGCCATCGTCAGGTTCTTGCGCCCCTTGGGCGTCCCGAGGTAGCCTGGATGACATCGCGCTGCTCGGATGTGCACGAAACTGAGCGTATCTGCTTGCAATGCAGGCATCGTTCTGGTGGGATGAGACCGTATTTTCACGGAGCCCACATCTGCTCATGCATGCGTCGGAACGCGAAGCGGCAATACTGGACCTGATCGGAAAGCGCGGCTTCATCACGTTCCGGGAACTCGAGCGGGAATTCAGAGCATCGCCGGCCACGCTGAGGCGCGATCTGGAGCGTCTCGCAAGTGGCGGGCGCATCAAGCGCGTTCACGGAGGTGCGCGACTCATCGACTCGGATCGCGACTCTGCCACCCCACAGGCGCTGCAGGGCGTACCGTTTCATCAGAATGTCAATCGGAATCCGGTCCAGAAGCGGGCCATTGGCAAGGCGGCTGCAGCACTCTGCTCGCGCGGGGAAGCAGTGATGATCGATGGGGGCTCGACGACTCTTCAGATGTGTAAACATCTGAATGGTTTGGACTTGCAGGTGCTGACGAACTCCCTGCACATCGTAAGTGCGTTGCTCGGCCAGGCGGGTACACGCATTCTGGTATCCGGTGGTGCGGTCTTTCGGGAGCAGAACATAATCCTGGCGGCGGACGGTGACGATCCCATGCCGCGCTTCCATGCTCCGAAGTTCTTCATGGGCGCCACCTCGGTGGGTCTGCAAGGCGTGATGCAGCCTGACATCGTTCTGGTCGGTGCCGAGCACCGACTGATCGAGCGTGCACAGCAGCTCATCCTGCTGGTGGATAGCTCAAAGTTCGAGGGACCGTCGGGGCACGTTGTCTGTGCTCTCGATGAGGTCGATATCGTCGTGACCGACTCAGGAATCCAGCCGGCGCATCGCCGCATGCTGCGTGAGGCTGGGATCAAGGTAATCGAGATCTGACGACTGCAGCGGGATTGCCGTCGAACAGGCGTCCTCAGCTGGCATCAACCTGATTTTCCATGCGGGCGGGGCTGCATTTGCGAGCGCCCTGGGCGTGCCGGGCGAGGAATTCAGGATCCGTGGAGAAAAAAATGGATCGCCGGGTTCCGGCATATCCGCCAACGCCTGGAGCAGATCGGCCAGCAATTTCATGCCAGCGGCAGCAGCGGCGTGTGCAGTGCCTGCTCACACCATCTCTGCCCCATCATGGGCAAGGTATGGGTGGCGATCCTGGTCAATGTCTCGCCCGTGCTCATTGCCTCATGGCAAGATCAGGCGCGTGCAAACAAAGGCAACACGGCCCCGCTGACAGCCGTGTTGCCCGGCAACAGCAACTGCAGAATGACTTCGGCGGCAGCTTCCGGTGAAAGCCAACGTGCAAAATCCGCACGTGGCATCGCCTTGCGATTGGCTGGCGTATCAATCATGGAAGGGGCGATGGCATTCACCAGGATCTGCTCGTCCTTCAGTTCTTCGGCCAGGGCCAGCGTGATGGCCGCCACCGCTGCCTTGCTGGCGGCGTAGGCCACCATCCCCGCGCCACGACGTGGCTCCAGTCCCGGCCGTGAACAGACATTCACTATGCGTCCGCCTGAACCCGTGCGGCGCATGTTTCGTACGGCAGCACGAGAGCACAGCAACACCGTCAGCGCGTTCACCTCCATCATGTGCATGAACCCTGTGCGGTTTTCCCTGCCAACCGGCGACATGGCAAATCCACCTGTCAACGGTCACCCAATTTTCCCCAGTTTGGACATCAGATTTCCCCACCCGGTTGAGTGGTGCTGTCTTCGTGCTGCGAGCGGACCAGTCCGGCCTTGAGCTTTTCCTTCAGTCGATAGGAGTTGCCGCGGATGTTCAGCGTCACCGCGTGATGTAGCAGCCGATCGAGGATGGCGCTGGCGATTACGCGGTCCCCGAACACCTCGCCCCAGGCGCCAAAGCTCTAGTTGCTGGTGAGGATCATGGGGCCTCGCTCGTAGCGGCGGCTGATGAGCTGGAAGAACAGGTTTGCCCCCAGCCGATCGATCGGCAGGTAACCGATCTCGTCGATGATCAGCAGCCGCGGCGTGGTGAACACTTTGAGTTTCTCATCGAGCCGGCCTTCTGGGTGCGCCTTGGTCAGTGTCATCGGACATCCAATAATCCCCAGTTATGGACATTGAAAATTCCCCACCCATCGCAGTAACGACAGACAAAGGAGCGATGGATGGACGTGCAAATTGAAGTACCGAGGAAGCTGAGCGCAGGGGATTCCGGTCTGGACCCCAGGGGTGGGACCGGGACCGCAGCGCCGTCAACTACCGTAGCCGGATCAAGTCCGGCGACGGAGGTCAGCAGCGTGATCGGCGAACAACAGTGGCAGGGGATTTGGGAGCGGTCGGCGGCGGGGATGAAGGTGTCGCGCATCGCACGGGAGCTGGATCTGGATCGCAAGACGGTGCGCAGTGCGTTGCGCTGTGCAGCATGGGTCGGGTATCGACGCGAGGCGCCTGCGTCGGGGTTGCTGGAGGCGCACCGTGGCTGGCTCGAGAAACGGGCGCCGCAAGTGCACTATTCGGCTCAGCTCCTGTACCAGGAGCTCAAGGGCGAGCAGGGCTTCACGGGCGGCTACAAGACCGTGCAACGCGCGGTGCGTCCGCTGCGCGCGGCCGCGGCGGCGGCCTCACTGACGCAACGGCGCTTTAAGAGTGCCCCGGGCGAACAGGCACAGTGCGATTGGGGTCAGGTGACGGTGAGCCTTGCGGGCGTGCGCAGCAAGCTGCATGTGTTCGTGATGACACCAAGGCCCGCTTTGGCCGCGTGCACATCGACAACAACCCCGTGGAGCGCGGCATCCGCCCGACCAAACTCGGCTTGAAGAACTGGTTGTTCATTGGCCATCCGGTCGCTGGCTGGCGCTCGGCGGTGATCGACTCGATCACCGGCACCTGCAAACTTCTCGGCGTGAACCCGGAAAGCTACCTCAAATGGGTGCTGCCCAAGCTGGCCGCCGCCACCACGGCCACGGCAAAGAATCTCCTGCCGCACGACTTCGCCGCGCTGACGAACCTGCACTGATCATCGGCCTCGGTCATGAACCGCCCGGCCATCACCTGTATCCGCTGAGACGTTTACATTCAGGAAGCTGCCGATCACCTGGAAACACCCGGGCGATCGACAACCGCCTGCTCGGAGGCATAGGCGCGTTGTGCTTCCGACGCGATGTAGCCATGGATGGCTTTCACGTCGGTCGCTGACAGTACATCGGAGAAGGACCCCATGCCCTTGGCGGCAAATGCGCCGCGCAGGACGATATCGGTGAACAGAACATGCGTGGTCGGTGTCATGCGCCGAAGGTCCGGCAACATGGAACGGCCGAAGAAATGGCAGCGCCCGCAATGGCGGTTGTAGAGCACCTCGCCGCGCGCTATTTCGGCCGGCGTCGAGCCGAGAGCGGGTGGTTGCGGCATCGGTACCGGGACAACGACTGGTGGGTGCGGTACCGGCGATCCGTCGAGGCGCAGCGCGATTATGCGCCCCGCATTGCCGCGTTCGTACGCCGCCGTTCCAGGACTGAAGGCCATGCCTCCCGCGCCGCCGAATCCAGCCATGAAGGCAACGTACTGGATGCCGTCAAGCTTGTATGTCATCGGAGCAGCCATGATTGATGTGCCGATATTGATCGTGGTGACAAGCTGTCCGTCGTCGTCGGCTCTGACATTGAGATTGCCGGCTGCATCTCCCTGAAGCACGATTCCACCGGCGGTGGACAGTACGCCGCCATCCCAGGTACTGAAGGTCGGTCGTGACCAGGCGATCACTGCGCGCTCGGGATCCCATGCAACCAGAAGCCCGCGCGATTTCACCGGCGTGCCTGCTTCGCGCACGAGGTCCGCGAGCGGCGGGAGAGCACCGTAAGTGTCGGACATCTGTGCGGGATCATATGCACCGGGCGGGAAGCCCGGAGTGGTGAAAGCGCCTTCGACGAGACCGGCCCGGCGCCGCGCGGTGTTGATGTACACCATCGGCATGTCGATGACAGGTATATAGACGAGCTTCGTTCTTGCACTGTAAGACATTGGTTGCCAGTTATGCGCGCCGGCCTGCGACGGATAGACCAGGCGCGGTTTGGCGTCATAGTCGGCAGCGGGATTCAATTTCGGTTGTCCCGTCTGCGCGTTGATGCCCGAGGTCCAGTTGACAGTGGCGTAAGGGTTCGCGGACAGCAGTTCGCCCGTGGCACGGTCAAGCACGTAGTAGATGCCGTTCTTGGGCGCCTGCATGATCACTTGACGCCGTTTGCCGGCCAGGGTCAGATCGGCGAGTACGAATTTCATCGTGGCCGTATAGTCCCAGCTCTCGCGCGGCACCTCCTGGTAGTACCACGCCATTTCGCCGGTGTGGGCATGGATCGCCACGATCGAAGCGAGATACAAGTTCGCACCGCCGCGCGGACTGCGCTCGTGCCAGTTGTACGGTGAGGCATTGCCGGTACCGATGTACAGCAGGTCGAGATCTGCGTCATAGGCCATGCCGTCCCAGACCGTTCCTCCTCCACCGAAAGACCATGCCCCGTTTCGATCCCAGGTTGGGAGCGCACGCTCCAGATGCGCCTGTTCCTGTGGGCCCGTGCGCGGATCGTGCGGTACGGTGTAGAAGCGCCAGCGCAGCGTGCCCGTGGCCAAATCGTAGGCCGAGACGTAGCCGCGCACTCCGAAGTCGGCGCCGCCATTGCCAATGACCACGACGTCGCCCGCAATTTGCGGCGCACCCGAGATGGTATACGGCAGCCGGCGGTCGCGGCCGACGAGCGTATCAACCTTCCACACGCGCCGGCCCGTGGTCGCATCGATGCTGTGCAACCAGCCATCAGTGGAACCGACATAGACGCGGCCCTGCCAGACGGATAAACCGCGGTTTACGACGTCGCAGCAGGCAAATCGACCCCATGACTTGTCGACTTCAGGGTCATAGTGCCAGCGCTTGCGGCCGGTCCGGGCATCGAGAGCAAATACCTCACCCCAGTTGCCGACGGCGTAGAGCACCCCGTCGATCATGATGGGCGTGGCTTCGAGTCCACGATTCGTTCCGAGCTGGAATTCCCAGGCCAAGCCAAGGCGCTTTGCATTGTCGCGGTTGACGTCGGAAAGAGGCGAGTAATACGTCCCTGCGCCATCCCGACCGTTCGTGAACCACTGGTCGGGTTCGCGCTCGGCGGCGAGCAGACGCGCAGCGTCCAGCCGGCCGGTTGCGCCTAATCGGGAATCGGTTGGTGCGCTGTCGGGACCCTTCGAGCAGCCGGCCGCGATGACCACCGCGGCCAGCAACATGACGCTCAATGCATCCCCAGCTCTCGATCCGACGTCCATGGTCGTGCGGTGCTTAGCGGCCGCCGAAACTGTAGCGAGCTTCGACGCCGAACCAACGCGGCACACCCGGCCGATCGTTCGAGAAACCCAGACCACTGACATCGAGCGCATAGACGCGGTAGTAGCGGTTGCCCAGGTTCTTGCCATATACCGCAAAGTTCCAGCCTGACGGAAGCTCATAGCTGATGCGTGCATTGCTGATCAGATAGGCAGGCTCCCGTTCGACAGGTGCATTGTTCACCGTGAAATAGAAATCGCCTGTGTACTTGAAGTCTGCCTGCAGCGCGAGCGTCCCCTTTGCCAGCGGGATACTGTAGCGGGCCAATCCATTTACGCTCGTGCCCGGAGCCTGTGGCATGTCGCGATCGACGACGTGCCCGGAAGGCAGTGTAACGCCCTTGGCGACAGTGTCGAGTACAGACAGACCGAGGCCGAACTGGAAATTGCGAGTGGGCTGTGCAAAAAGCTCAAGCTCCCCACCGTGCATGCGCGCCGGCAGGTTCTCGACTACCGAGGCCAGCGTGGTCTGGTTGAACTCAAAGGCCTGATAGTCCTTGTAGTCGTAGTAGAACATGGAGCCATTCAGGCGCAGTCGGTGGTCGAGCCCTTCAAATTTGAAGCCAGCTTCGTAATCCGTGAGCTTTTCCGCGGCGAAGCTGATCTGCGGTGCCACAAGATTGCCCTGGAATCCGCCAGCCTTGGCGCCGCGGCTGACACCTGCAAACAGGAGCACATCGGTGGCCGGCCTCCACTCGAGTTGCAGCTTGCCTTGCCACAGATCGTAGGTGTGCTTTGCGTCATTTCCAATTGTCGATGCATTGAACACCATGACGGTACCGTCGCCGAACGGATCGACGTGGACCGCGTCGAGTCGCTTCCTGTCGCTTGTCCAGCGGGCCCCAGCGACGAGCTTGAGCCGGTTGTTGAGAGGCAGTTCGGTCTGTGCAAAGGCTGCGATCGAGCGAGTCTCATCCTTGCGACGATCATAGCCAAAGAAGTCGACTCCAGGGCCGAAATTGAATGCCAGGCTCTGGTACATGCGGCTATTGATGTTGAGGAAATAGGCGCCAACCGTCCAAAACGGCGAGTTCGCCGGGCTCGATAGCCGCACTTCCTGTGAGAATTGGTCGAGCTGATGGGCAGTCGCGTACTTGAATAGCGGATTCGGCGAGGCATCCGTGTCCTCGAGATAGTCCTTGTCATGTGAGTAGTAGTCGGTGACGGATGTCAGTGTACCGACCGGCGTGTTCCAGTCCACCGTGAGCGATGTCTCGTGGGCAAGGCGGTCGAAGTAACCCTGTGTGTCGAAGGCCTGGTCGTAGGGATCGCGGCTCGGGTTGCGATAGCCCAGAAGATCGCAGCCATTGCATGTTCCCCATGGGTTTTCATTGGGACCCACGTGGACACCGAGGCCGTCGGAGTTTGGAGCCGCCGGGTTCCAGACATAGCCTCCATTGCGCTCGTGATCGTTCTTGCTCACCTGGACTTTCAGCAGTGCGTGCAGATCCTCACTCGGCTGGAACAGCAATTGCCCGCGGCCGGCGTAAACCCGGGCGCCAAGGGTTGCGGCGCCAAGCCGGTTCTTGAGATACCCATCGTGATCCTCGAAAGAGACCGCGACCCGCCCGAGCAGCTTCTCCCCTGAAAGCGCACCACCGATGGCGCCGTCAAATCCTGTTTCGCCGTAGCTGCCTGCATGCGCGTCGGCATACCCCGATTTCTCGATCGTCGGCTTTTTCGTGACGAATTGCACCATTCCTCCGGTCGAGTTCCGGCCGAACAACGTGCCCTGTGGACCGCGCAGCACTTCGACATGATCCAGGTCGAACATCTGGGTCTGCACCGCTCCTGGCGAGGACAGGTACACACCGTCGACCACGACGGCGACGGGCAGCTCATGCTGGTCGGTGAACTCGGTCTGCGAGACGCCGCGGATGTTGAATGTCGCAAAGGTGGTTGTAGACTGGAACTGAAGCGACGGGACCTGCTGGACGAGGTCCGTGCTCTCACGCATGCCCAGCTTCGTGAGCTGGTCCCCGCTGATGGCGGTGACCGAGATACCGACATCCTGCAGATCCTGAGCGTGCTTCTGCGCGGTAATCACGATCTCCTCGAGCGCCGCAACGCCGGAATCGGCCTCTTCTGCAGGCGAAACATCCGGCAGGCAGGGCGATGCCAGCAGCAACGGCAGGAGGAACTTGGTGCGGCCTGAGGAAGAGCGTTTCATTGATGGTTTCTCCGTGAGTGCTGAAAGACGTGAAATTGGCCGGGTTCGGGCAGATATCTCAGTATTGGCGCGTGTTCGCGAGCTCGGCGCGCAGCGCATCGTGACGAATCTTGTCTAGGTCGTAGCGCGTCAGGATCAGCATGGCCAGAAGGTACAGGGCCGCAGGGAGCAGGCCATACAGGATGCGGATGCCGTTCAGTGCGCTGGGCGACTGCACATTGCCAGCGGTATCTCCGCCTACAAATCCTGTAAGCGAAAGTCCCACGCTCACGAGGAACGCGCCGCCAGCCATCCCGAGCTTGCGGCAGAAGATCCAGGCGCCGAAGATTGCACCTTCGCGCCTGCGGCCGGTTCGCTGCTCCTCGACTTCGACCGTGTCCGGGACCATGGACCCTGAGAACAGCTGGGTGCCGGCATCGCCAATGCCTGCGATCAGCAATACGATGAACAGAGTGACCAGGTAGCCGGCTGGCAGGAAGAGAACGGGCAGCGCCATCGCGGCAACGATTGCAAGCGAGAGATAGTACCCGCCGCGCTTGCCGGTGCGCTTCGATATGTTTGCCCACAGGGGCGTGACGAAGATGCCCACAACCGAGCTGACTGCAAGGAGCGGCCCGGTCACCTTCACGTCCGCATGCATGACAAAGGTCAGCAGATATACGAGCGCTGTCGAACTCGCTCCAATGGCCAGATTCTGCAGCAGGAACACGAGCCACAACACGCGAAAGGGCCGGTTGCGCAGTACGACCTGCATCTCGGAGCGCCAATCGAAGGCTTCCGTCGACGCCGGCTGTGTCGGTGCAGTGCGCGTAGCCCAAAGCGTTATGAGGAACGTAACGACGATGAGCACCGCGCCGAGCGTCCCCAGGAGGCGGAAGCCAGCGACGAGATCCGGTCGCAGCGCGAGAATCGCAGGCGTACCGAAGAGGGCCGCCATGATGCCGATGCGTGCGGCAATCTCCTTGTAGCTGACGAGTACGGTACGCTCGGCGTAGTTTGTGGTCATCTCGGCGGCCATTGCCGAGTAGGGCACATCGAACAGCGAGTACGCGGTGCTTGCAGCGAGGTAAGTTGCGGTCAGGTAAAGGGTCTTTGCGGTCACAGACAGTTCTGTCGGTACCGTGAACATGGCTGCGAACAGCGGCCCAAGCAGCAGCGTGCCCGCGATCACGAAAGGGCGGCGGCGCCCCATTCGACTTCGCGTGCGATCGGAAATTGTTCCGATGACCGGGTCGATCAGCGCATCCCAAATGCGGGGAACAAGCAGGATGAGGCCGGCAGTCACGGGGGGGATGGCGGCTGCTTGCGTCAGGAAGTACAGCATGAATACCATCGTGGTTCCGATGTACGTGGCCACCCCGATTTCTCCGGTAGCCCAACCCAGCTGCACAGTCAGTGGCAGGCTCCGCTGCGCCCCATTCATGAAGGGATCTGCACGTTCAAGAGATGCAATGGCTGCCCACTTTGTCTCGCTTAAGGAAACTCATAATCTATCATCAATATTAACTAATTCGACGGAATATGATATAGCCTGATCATAAATGATTGCCCAAGATGTCCCAATGATCGGCAATAACCATGATTCGCGTTCAACGCAAGCACTTTTCGCCCCCCAGATGGCTCAGGTGCTCGAGATCTTGAGACCGCTTGATCGTCCGCCCTCCGACATTGCTTCAATCAGCGTCGAGGATCTGCGTCTCCAGGTCCGTAAGCTGTTCGAACCATGGAATGCCGGCGTGGCACAGGAAGTGTCGGTTTACGACACTCATGCGACGGGTGCGTACGGCCCTGTGCGGGTGCGGTTGTACACGTCCAGAAGCATGACCAGACCGTCCGGGGCACTGGTATTCCTGCATGGTGGCGGATGGGTGGTTGGCGATCTCGATCACGAGGACGCGAGCCTGCGCGTGCTCGCCAGAGACAGTGGCGCCATCATCTGTTCGATAGACTATGTGCTTGCGCCGGAGCATCCCTTTCCAGCTGCCATCCAGGATACCGTGAGGGTCATGGGTTGGATCCAGCGGCATGCCACCGACCTCGGCATCGATGCGGATCGCATCGGCCTCGGCGGAAGCTCGGCAGGCGCCAACATAGCCGTGGCTTCTGCATTACATCTGCGCGCGACCGGAGCAAAAGCGCCACGTTGCCTGCTGCTCAACTGCGGCGTGTTTCGCACCGTGTTCGACACTTCATCGCACGCTGACTTTGGCGATGGCCGCTACCTGCTGTCGACGGCAGACATGCGCTGCTTCCTGCAGCGCTACCTGGAAAACCCGGCTCAGGCTATCGACACGCGTATCAATGTGGCAAGCGCTGAGTTGACCGGTTTGCCGCCCACCTACCTCATTGCGGCGGAGCTGGACCCGCTGCGCGACGATTCGCGACTGATGCACGAAGCGCTGGGTCGAGCAGCAGTGCCAAGCATCCTCCGGGAGTACGCAGGCGTCATTCACGGCTTTCCGATTTTCATAAAGGCGTTGCCTGCGGCAGCGACGGCCCTGATGGAAGCGGGCCAGTTCCTCCGCACTGCGCTCGGCAACTGAGCACATGCATCGGCGTGCACGCTTCATTGGTCCGCACGACCAGAAGCCAGACACCTCGGCTACATTTGGCGCGCTGCTGCGTGAAGGAGTGCCGCAGCGTGACGGACCGCGTAACGCATGGTATCTCTACCGTGGCATCGTTGAACTGGAGAACGTACCGCGGCAGGCCAGACTGCGCATCTCCACTGATGGCAGGTATCGGCTGCACGTCAACGGCATTTATGTCGGCCGAGGCCCGGTCCGCAGCTCACCGGAATATCAGCGCTACGACGTGCACGAGATAGGTGCCCTGCTGCACCCTGGGCGCAACGTCCTGGCTGTCCTCGCTCATGTCTATGGGATGGATACAGCCTGGTATGAGCGATCACGCAGCTGCTGGCAGCGGACTTTCGGTGACGGCGGCTTGTGGTGCTGCCTGAGCCTGGAGTCGCCCGAGGGAACTCTGTGGTGGGGAACAGGCGCCTCATGGCGTGTAACAAGAAGCCAGGCCTGGCGAGAGGACGTGCCAACCAGCGGCTGGGGGCAGGATTTCATAGAAGACTTCGACGCACGCGCGATTCCCGCCAACTGGCACACCCTGGACTACGACGACCGCGACTGGCCCATGGCCAGAGTGCTTGCGACAGACCCTGACGAGATCGACAACGAGCGTGGCTGGGGAATGGTTGAACCCTTCCCGGTGCTGCTGGAAAGCGAGTTGCCTGCGCTGCGCGAGACCTTGTCGCAGCCAGAAGGCATAAGTGCATGCTTTGGCCTGCGCCCTGACCCATCGTTACCCATCGACCGGCGGCTGTATGACGAGGCTCACGTGCCATTGCCCGCGGGACTTGTGCAGGATCTGGATCAGCTCTGCAACTCCGACGGACAAGGCGCGCTCGTGCGCACAACGCCGGACTGCGACGTTGCCATCGTGCTGCGCTTCGACGAACGGCATGCCGGTTATCCCTGCATAGAGCTCGATGCCGAAGGCGGCGAAATCATCGAGTGCGCCGCCGACGAAACCGTGCCGGGCGAATATGCTGCCACGGGCCCCGTTGAGCCCATACGCCCGAGGCATGCACATTATCTCGACTGCGCGCAGCTCTTTCGCTACACCGCTCGAAAGGGTCTCCAGCATTTTCGCAAGTTCGAGTGGACATCCGTCAAGTACGTGACGGTCGTCATCCGCAACGCTCCAAACGGATTGCGGCTGCGCTCCGTTGCCTCGGTAGCCTGTGCCTATCCGGTGAGTCTGACCGGAGATTTCCAATGCAACGATGCGATGTTGAATCGACTCTGGCGAGTGGGGTGTCGGACCATCGAACTCTGTTCTCACGATGCATGGGAAGACTGTCCGGGACGCGAAAAACGCCAATGGCTCGGGGACGGCATCGTCCGGTACCTGGCCAGTGCAGCAGCATTCGGTTGCAGTACACAGCCGCTTGACCGCCAGTACCTGCTGCATGGCATGGAGAGCCAGCGGTCAGATGGCTTGCTGCAGATGTACGCGCCCGGTGATCACCACCGCCATGGCGTCACGATTCCTGACTTCAGTCTGCACTGGATCTGTGCA
>JBGAGK010000003.1:0-226326 GCA_044226785.1 Steroidobacteraceae bacterium
GGGCCCTGGCTCGCCGTACTGCTGATCGCCATCATCTCCTTCTGCCTGCTCGGGCCTTATTCGAGCCTGGCCGGCGCGATGGCACTGGATTTTGGCGGCGCGCATGCCGGTGCTGCCGCCTCCGGCCTCATCGATGGCGTGGGGTATCTTGGCGGTGTGCTTGCCGGAGCCGGCATACCGGAACTGTCGGCACATTTCGGCTGGCGCGGGGTGTATGTGGCGCTGGCCGCCGTCTGCCTGGCTTCCACCCTGGCCGCGGGGAGCCTTTGCCTGCGGCAGATGCGGCAGCGGCATGCATAGGGTATTGCTGCGGCACCGGCTCTCAGTTTCGAACCTGCCACCATGAGCGCGTCATGCAAGTTCGCAACTTCATGGCTTCATCATGTCGGCCAACCGGAGATCGAATGCAAACGGTTCCGGGCCGGATGTGACCCAACCCCACTGCCAATCCGGGTGGTGCGAGTTGACCATCAAATTGTGCTCGCCCGGCGTGACGGCGCTGGGTACCCACAGGGCGGGACTCTGTGCCTCATCGCACCAATCGTTACCGATCGCCTGTGCAGCGGGCAATGGATCTTCCGCATCCCAGTCGTCCGGGAAAGTCGAGACTTTCTGGATTTGCGATTCCGGAACATCAAGCGTATAGACGGCGTGCGGTTCAAGCGCATCGAATCGCTTGTAGTGAACAATACGTTCGAGGATGGCAAGCGAGAGGCTTTCTGCGGCATAGTCGAGATGCCGTCCGGAGGAATGCCAGCGTCCGTCTGCGGAAAATCCGCTCAACCCGCTGAACGCAGCCTGCCGGTTTCGCCCGAACTTGCGCAGGACGATTCGCCAGGCTCTCACCGCACGCCTTAACGCGGCACGCCATGCATCATGGCGCGCAACAGACCCTCGACCTTCCGTGCACCGAGATCGGTTGCCAGCATTTCGAGCGGTGTTCTGGCGCTCAAGCTTCGATCAGGTGAGCTCAGCCATTCGGCTACCGCTGCATCAGTTGAAAATATCTCACGTGCCAGCGCACGAGTCCGGACCACGCGGTAGATGCGCTCCGATTCGGACGGGGAAAATCGCTCACGTTTCTTTTCACGTTGCGTAACGGTGCGCAGAACGAGGTTCAAGCCTTCGACGATCCGGGCTTTGGGAATACCCAGAGTAGCCGCGACTTCCGCGAGCGCGCTGCTCGGAAGGCCACGCTCCAGGGTCCGGATCTGCTCGCTCAATGGACGGGCGGTGAGGGTAAGGACGCTCATGGCAATTCTGCTAGCTTAATGTAGCACAAATGCCATCATGGAGCGAAATCGTCAGAGCCGAAACGTGGCCGTCCTGGAACGAATGCCTGGGAGAATGGCACCGCCATGGACTTCAGAGGTCGAAAAAATTGGTGGTGAGGGAGGGAATTGAACCCTCGACCCCGGCGTTATGAATGCCGTGCTCTAACCAACTGAGCTACCTCACCACGAGGGACCGGGGATTTTCCGGACTGGCTGGCGGAGTGTCAATCAAAATCACGCCGGTTCCCTTGGATTTCAATGACTTGAACGTTTGGGCCAGGGTTGACGCAGGCCTATACTTCTGCGTTGCATCTGATCGCTTTCAATCCAGTCCGGAAGTCGCCCTTGAATTCCGTCGCGAGGCCTTCTCACCGCATCGACCGGCGGCTGTACCTGGGTGCCAGCCTTGCCTTCCTTGCGCTGGTGTTCTGGACGTTCGCGCAAACGTTCTATCTGCGGCCGTTGTTTCACATCCGTCCGCTGCCAATGCTCCTGCACATCCACGGTGCCGTGATGACCGGGTGGGTGGTGCTGCTGGTCACGCAGACCAGTCTGATCGAAGCCCATCGCGTGAAGTGGCATCGCCGGCTGGGAGTCTTCGGCATGTTCTGGGCCGGACTGGTCGTGCTCATGGGTACGGTCACGACGCTGCATGCGGCATCACGCGAAGTGCACGCACATACCGACTTTGCCGCGAGTCAGATCGTCATCACGAGCCTGGACCTGCTGCAGATGATGTTCTTCGCCGGCTTCGTCGTCATTGCATTCTTGCAACGGCGTCATCCGGACATCCACAAGCGGCTCATGCTGCTGACCATTGCGTGCATGCTGCCCGATGCACTCGGCAGACTCCCCATCGGATTCATGATCCACGCGACGGAAGTCGAACTCAACCTGCGCATCATGATCGGGCTGGATCTGTTCATCCTGATCTGCGTTGGACTGGATACCTTCCGGCATCGCCGACTGCATCCTGCATTCGGGTGGGGAGCCACGCTGTTCCTGGCGGCGTTTCATGTGGCCCTGTATTTCACCCAGAAGCCCGCGTGGATTGCGTTCAGCGAATCTTTTCTGAGCTGCGGATCACTCCGCGGATCGCTCGCCGCTCACACGCCGCCCTCAATACACCTCGCGCTGGTAGATGCGTGAGGCGGGTCCTGGAAACACCCCGAATGCGGCCTGGGCTGTGGGACTCGAGTTCAGACCGCCAGCGGCATTCCACAGGTACTGCAGCCAGGGCGGTGCCGTGGCGGTCACGCTCATCGATCCGGAGTTTCCGCTGCCGGGCGCAGCGAGATTCAGGTTGAAATCCCCGGCGAGCGCCGTGCTGCGATAACGCGAGCCGGCTGGTGCGGGAACACTGCAGCCGGCTCCCGAGACTCCCGGGCTGCCGGCGTCGCGCGCGCAGGTCTCGCCGTCCGACAGACCGGCCTGATAGTTGCTGAAAACAAGTGCCGGCGCGTTCGTACAGACATCGTCCGTGTTGGTGACGAAACCCGCATTGCCGTTGAGATAATACTGGGTCGTGAGCGGCACGGGCAGGTCCAGCAACTCCGAGCCCACTGAGTTGCGCAGCGCCAGCCGCCCATAACGCTGGTTCGAACCCGAGCTGAACGCCATGCCGCCACTGCTGCCGAAGCTCACCGGATTGGCGGCTGCCACGGCGTCGAGGTCGATGACATTGATGGACAGCGCGATGCTCGCATTGAACGGCGCTATGGCTCCACCGCGGCTGAACTTCAACCCGGTTCCCGCGCCAAACGTGAGCGTTGCCACGCCGCCACCCTGATCCGCGATCACCGGATCGCCTGCGGCCGGGGGCAGCCCGGAAAGATCGAGTGCCGGCGCAGCCGGCGTGGGCGTGTAGCTGCGCCCGGTCAGCGAAGCGTTGGTGAGCCGCATGAGCGGCCCGGTGTAGTTCTGTGTCGTGCTTCCCGATGCGGAGCGAGCCGTGGTGGTGATCACCGGGGGAACGGTGAACGTCAGCGGCTGCCCGAGGTAACTGAATCCGCCCGCGCCGCAACCCGTGCCGATCACCGGCACGTTCAGCGCCACGGCAAGATTGTCCGGGATGAAACGGCCCACGTTGCCGCTCGTCGTTCCGATGACATCGCCTGACCCCAGGTATGAGCCATCCGCCACGCGCGGCACCAGTCTGATGATGCCCACCTCCGGCCACGAAAATGCAGTGCCCGTGGCAACGCCGCCGCTGAAGGCGCCGGGCAGGCCACTCACCGCGGGCGCATTTCCAGACACCGGCAGAACCAGCGCTGCATCGAATTTCACGGACTCCGCCGGGCTCTCCCGACCAAAGTTCGGTGTCGCCGATCCTCCGCTCTCCAGCGCTGTCACGGTGGCCGTGAACGGCCGGCCTGCGGCGATGAACACCGGACCGCCAGCGCCCGCCGCGGCCGGATTCGCAAGTCCGTCGCTGGTACGCCTGATGTTCGAGACGACCAGCGTGGCCGGGCGTGACACGAAGGTTCCGGTGCTGCCGCGGATTCCGCCAGAAAGCCCCGGGTTGCCGGTGGTGTCGTCCTTCATCGAGAGGGCAAGGCTCCCCGCATCACGGTACAGCGCCGGAACCACCGCCTGACCATTCGTGAAAGCCACGCTCTGGGCGATGGCGCCTGCTTCGGCCGTGGCGATCGCCGTGCCGTTGACCGCGACCTGCAGCGTGCCGCTGGAAGGGTTCACATACGTCGACCAGAATTTCAGGCTCTTGTTGCCGGCATAGTTGGTGATGATGCCGCAGGTCGCGTCGTTCGGCGTCTGTCCGAAAGCGGTGAGGTACAGGTTGAAGCCCGTACCGGCGATCTGCGGCGAGGCGAACGCCGGCACACCACCGGCCGGATTTGTGAATGGCGCCGAGGTGACCGTGAAGCCGCTGGGCGAGAAGATGATGGCATTCTGGGTACCATCATCGCTCAGCGTCGCGTTGGCCTGATCCGCCGCATGCACGGTGACGGGGCTGGCGCCACTGCGATAGTTCAGGGTGAACGTGGCGGTGGCACTGTTGCCCGGCCACTTGTAAGTTGCCGCGCCATCATCGGGCACTGCATCGTTGAACATGCCCGCGCCGCTGGCCAGCAACCAGCTTCCCTTTCCGGTGGTCGTCGAAAGAGCCATGGTGCCGGTGTAGCTCGTCACCGGATTGTTCGAAGCATCCAGCACGTCCACGCGCACCGATTGACCCAGGCAGTAAAGACCGTAGGGACTGACCGTGATCACGAAATGCACGGCCCCGCAGGAGGCGGTACTCGTGGGCGTCTGCACGGTCTGCTGGGTGGGCAGCGCCGCCTGACAGCTTGGTCCGCTGATCTTGAAATCGCTGGAATTGAGCGCCCTCCAGCTCCCACCCGGCGGCTTGGCGTCGATCTCCTGGCCGCCGTCGCAGCACCCCTCCCCGCCAATGGCGCGGATCACATGATAGCCAGCCGCCAGTTTCACACTGCCCTGAAGGACCGAGGAGCTTTTCCAGTCGCCGCTCCACCACAGGTCCTGGCTCCACCCTTCTTCGAGCGGCACATCATCCACGTACAGTCCGCCGCCCAGGCCAAGGTCGGGGCCCCAGCGCAGATTCCATATGCCTGCCTGCGCCGCGTTGACGTAGAGGATGGAGGTGAAATTCCAGGTGATGTTCGTGCCCGAACCGAACAGACCGCTGTTGGTGATGTTCGCGACCGGGCTCTTGATGGCGCAGGAATAGCCGGACACCGAGTCACTGGTCCCGTTCCAGTACTTGTAGTATCCCGGCTCGGATGCGATCGAGGCGCCATCCGAGCGCCGCGTCCAGATGCGGGTGCCGCCGCTGGCATTGGCCCAGGTGAGCGAACCATTCGACGCACTGCTGGCCGAGGCGTTCCCGTAGTAGACGTAGAGGGTCCTGGCCGCGCTCAGCGAAGGCAGAAGCACCCACAGCCGGATCACCTGAGTGCCCGCTTGCCGGGGTTGCACGAAGAAAGTCAGCGGCGTCTTGTCGTCGGAATCGATGACGCGCAGGTCCGCATCCTGCTGCGCCCAGATATAGCCCGGCACATCGGCGGCATTGAGCATGATCTCCAGTGTGTAGTTGGTCAGTGCGGAAGCCGGCTTCGGGATGGCGATCGGTACACGTGCCGTCCAGCTGCAATCCCACCAGGCCTGCGCAGCGCGCGGCATCAGGCCCAGAAGCATCGCGAGCGCCGGGAGCCATGACAGGAAGATCCGGTTGTGCCGCATGTTCACCCTTGTGCATCCGTGAAGGTGGAACTCAACACCCGGCGCACGTAGCTGGGTTGACCATACAGCCCGGTCGTTGCCACCGAACGGATGGCATAGGAGTGACGGGTGGCGGTACCGTCACTGAAGCTTGCCACCGTGCAGGAAATGATCACCGCAAAGCCGTTGGCCGCGCTCTCGGTGAGATTCAGTGTCGTGCTCGAAGCGCAACTGCCATGCAGGGCCTGGTAGGCGCCCCATTCGATGCCGGTACGCGCTGCTGCCAGCGCCCGCGCCTGCTGCAAGCCCATGATGACGGTATGCTGCTGGCCATTGCCGATACGCACGGCCACCACGGCAAGGGCGCTGAGCACGACGACGAGGAACAGCGCGGGCACGAGGGCAAAGCCCGAGTCGCTGCAATTGCGCATCCGTGGGCGCCTCATGGCGAGTTCGCGAGCTGCACTTCGTGCAGCAGTTGCACCGACTCGCCGCTCCGGGTCAGCTGCATGGTGAGGGTGACCAGAGCATTGCGTTGCGCGGTGCCGCTCGTGAAGGTGAACTGGCAGGCACCGATGTCGGTGGCGACCCGGGATGCCGTCGCACCCGCACCCGTCAGTGCGGCAGCGCTGGCCGGCTGGATCGACTGGATGGCGTAGCCTGAATACCGGGTCAGTGTGCGCGAGCCCGTATCGCACAGATAACTCACCGGTCCGCTCACCAGATACACGCGCTTGCCGGGCGAGCCGAAGGCGAACCGGAAGGCCGGACTCAATGTCACCAGGTTCTCGTTGGGCGTGGATCCGGCCGAGATGCTGATGGTCGTGCCGGGCGGCGTGATCACATTGGCCTCCGACCAGGCATCCGCGCCCGGCACGCCCACGTTGTAGATCGACAGATAGTTCGCAGCGGAGGTATAGGGCAGCGAGAGCTGCGTGAACGGCACGGTGGTGGCGAACGCGCCGTCCGCGGCAGTGAAATCCAGTTCCCGGGTGGGGTCGCTGAGCGGACCGGAGTCGCGGTACCGGGCACCATCCACCGTTGCCAGCATTTCCAGCGCCACGATCGCACCGCTCCCGCCCACCCGCACACTGGCCGGCAAAGCCTGGCGCACATCGCGCTCGATGAAACGCAGCGCGCTGTCGGCATCGTCCACGAGTTCTGCGCGGCGCGCCTGCGCACTGTAGGCATTCATCGGTCCGACGATGAACAGGGCCATGAAGGCCACCACCGCGGAACCCACCGCAATGGTCACCACCAGTTCGATGAGCGTGACACCCCTCTGCGCACGGTGCGGCAAGCGCTGTCGGGCCTTCCGATGATCGGGATTCTGCCGCATGGTCAGTAGGCCGCCCGGTATCCGGTGAGCTTCACCGTCAAATTGGGTGCGCGGGTCACGGTGACGTCGACCCGCCGCGCATCGCTCGCGGGAATGCCGGTGAGTGCAGTGGTGGGCGACACGCTCACGTTCACCGTGTACGCGGCCAGCGGCGCGATTGCCTGGCCAAACTGGTCGCGGGCTCCTGCGTCCACCAGTCCGTTGTATTGATCCACGAGATCCCAGCTGCCGCGGCCGGTGTCGGGAGGTGCGCCGTTCGGATCGGAAACCCAGCGTTGCAGGATCTCGTCGAGGTAGGCCTGCGCGATCGCGCTGGCCTGCTGTTGCAACATGGCATCGGCGCTCCGACTGGCCACCGCCGACATCACACCCAGGATGGTGGTGGCCGAGATGGCCACTATGGTGATGGCCACCACCAGTTCGATGAGCGTGACGCCGGCTTCCCGCTTGCGGATCATCACTGCACCTGAACGAAGCCCGTGCCGGCATCGAGCGTCAGGGTCCGTGCGCCCACGGTCAGGGTAGTTCCAGGACTGGCGCTCAGGCGCCCCTGCGCATCGAACTGGAAAGTGCCCGCCGGTGTCGTGGTAATGCCCGAGGGCGCGGATCCGGCGATGGCGGTGCCATCCGGACCCAGGAGCGGCGTACTCCAGCTGGCGTCCAGCGGATTGCAGGCATTGCCGGAAGGGGCCTGCTGCGATCCGGCATAGGCGTTGGCGGACAGGACGATGCGCGCGGGACAGCCGGTGATGACGGCCGCCTTCCGGGCAAAGCGCAGCGCGGCGGCCAGTTCATCGGCATAGCCGCGCTGGGAGAATGCCGACTGGTCGAACAGCCTCGGCCCCAGGGTTGCGGACAGGATTCCGAGGATCGAGATCACCACGATCAGTTCGATCAGCGTGTATCCGGAGCAACCCGAAGCGCACCAGATCCACCGTTGCGGCTGCTTCATGCCAACCTCTCCGGTTCCAGGAAAATCACCCCCGCCTCGCTGCGGGGGCATGGATCATCAGCAGCCGGTGGTCGTGACCGAAACCGTTGGCGCAGCACCGGCAGCGGCGGCGGGCGTATACGACACGACACAGTTGGCGGGCGTGCTGGCACCCACCTTGGTCCAGGTCGCAGTCCCGGATGCGGCGGGTGCTCCCGCCGTAAAAGTGAAATCGGACGCGGCGATGGGGCTCAGCGCATTGCCGATCCCGCCGCCACTGGCATCCGGATAGCTGTTGACCAGTGCAACGGCATTGCCTTCCATCTGGATCGATGCCGTCGCGGCTGTCGCCATCGCCATGCCTCGGGCCAGTGCCGCAGCACTGCGCACGCTCCCGGCAAGGCTGTTGATCGTGGCCACGCGGGCCTGCGTTTCCAGGGAAATGAACCGGGGCACGGCAAACGCGGCCAGAATGCCAAGGATGGTGATGACCACCACCAGCTCGATGAGCGTGAACCCACGCGCAACAGACGTTCTCATGTCGTTCGACTCCACGGCGCAGGGGCGCCCTTCCGTTGTGACACCATGCGTGCTCGCGCACGCGCTTCGACCCTGAATCGGCCCCGGACAGGGAGCCTTGAACTTCCTGCAACGGGGATGAGACATAAGTCTCACCGCGGGGCCTCAACCGACATGTCCGACCTTGCCGATCATGTTCCACATCGGCAGGAAGACACCCAGCGCCAGGATCAGCACCATGGCTCCCACGCCGACGATCAGGATGGGTTCGATCAGCGCGGTGAGGTTGCGAAGGCGGTAATCCACTTCCCGCTGGTAGAAGCCGGACACCTCCTCCAGCAACCGCGTCAGTTCGCCCGTCTCCTCCCCCACCGCCATCATCTGCAGCACCAATGGCGGAAAGATGCCCACGGCGCCTGCGGCACGACTCAGCGACTCGCCGCGTTCGACCGCATCGCGCAGCCTCAGCAGCCGCTCTGCCAGATACTCGTTGCCGGCCGAGCGCGCCAGCAGGGTCAGAGCCTGGATCATGGGCAACCCGGCATCCAGGGAAATCGCCAGCGAGCGCACCACCCGCGACAGCACCGACTGGTGCAGCAGTTCGCCCAGCACCGGCACCTGGAGCTTGAACCGGTCGAAGGCAAAGCGCCCCTCGCGGGTCTGCACCCAGCGCCTGAAACCCAGCGCACCGAGCACCAGGGCGCCAACCAGCAGGAGCCCGTGTTGTCGCACGAATTCGGAGGTTCCCATGATGATGCGGGTGGGCCAGGGAATGTTGTTGCCCAGCACCTTGAACATGGGAGCGAAGTTCGGAATCACGAAGACCGTGATCACGGCAATCGCCAGCGCGATCACGCCCACCACGATCATCGGGTAGCGAAGCGCCGCCTTGACCCGATCCTGCACATCCTGATCCTGCCCCAGGTATTCCGACAGCCGCAGAAAACAGTTGTCCAGAGTGCCGGTGGCCTCGCCGACCCGCACCATGCTGATGAACAGCGGCGGGAACACGTCCGTGTGGCGCGCCAGCGAGGAAGCGAAATCACGCCCGGATTCCAGACTCTGCAGCACATCATGCAGCGCATCGCGCAACCGCAGGTTGTGCGTGGACTGCGCCAGGCCCTTCAGGCCGCGCAGCAGGGGCAGCCCCGCCTTGGTGATGGAATACATCTGTCGGGCAAACAGGACCAGATCGACGACCGTGACCCGGCGCGAACGGAACCGTTGCCACACCTCGCGAAGTTCGATGCGTGACACGGCATCGGGCAGGATCTCGAGCGGTGTGATGCCCAGATTCAGAAGGCGCGTGGCCACTGCGTCCATGCTGTCCGCATCCAGCCGGCCGGTGATCAGGTCACCCCGCCCGGACCGCCCACGATAGCGATACTGCGACATGGCTCAGGCCCGCTGTGCCAGAAGGCGCTCGACGCCTTCCTCGGCCAGTGGCGCGTCCCGGTCTTCATCCAGCAATTCCTCAAGACCACTGCCCACGGCCATGGCCTCGGCCAGCGATGTGACACCCGACAGTGCGAGGTCGATCGCCCCTTGTGCGATGGGGACGTAACCTTCCTTCGCGCGCGCGGCGCGGGCAAAGCCTTCCAGGTCACCGCGGCGGATTGACTCAGCCAGTGGGCGGTCGATTTCCAGCAACTCGTAGACCGCCACCCGCCCGCGATATCCGGACAGGTTGCAATAAGTGCAACCGGAGCCCGCAATGAACTTCTGCTTCTCCGGCTCGAGCTGCGGCCGGCAGCTCGCCAGCCATGCAAGCTGATTGGGGGTGGGCTGCACGGGCTGCGCGCAATCAGCGCATACACGCCGGACCAGGCGCTGTGCCAGCACGCCATGCACGGCCGCCGCAATCATGAAGCCGGGAGCGCCCATATCGAGCAGGCGATTGACCGTGGCCACCGCGTTGATGGTATGGAGGGTCGAAAAGACGAAATGTCCTGTCATCGCGCCCCGCAGCGCGATCTCCACGGTCTCGCGGTCCCGGATTTCTCCGACCAGGATGATGTCCGGATCCTGGCGCAGCGCCGTACGCAGGACACGCGCAAAATCCAGGCCGATCTTCGAGGCCACCTGCACCTGCGTGATGCGATCCATGCGGTACTCGACCGGATCCTCGACGGTGATGACTTTCACGCCGGGCTGATTGATGTGATTCAGGGCCGCATACAGGGTCGTGGTCTTGCCGCTGCCCGTGGGTCCGGTGACCAGCATCATGCCCGCGTTTCGCTCGACCAGCCGGCGGAACCGCTCCTCGGTGGCGGCCGGCATCCCCAGCTGCTCGAGCGAGAGCATCGCGGAGCTCTGGTTCAGCAGACGCATCACCACGGACTCGCCATGGGTGGTGGGCATGGTGGCCAGCCGCACATCCACGCCCGCATCCCGCACGCGCACGGAGAACCGGCCGTCCTGAGGGAGCCGTTTTTCGGCGATGTCCAGGCCGCACATGAGCTTCAGGCGCGTGACCAGTGCACTCGCCACGCGCTTGCCCTCGATCACCTGTTCCTGCAACACGCCATCGATCCGCAACCGGATGCGCAATTTGTCCTCGCCCGGTTCGATATGGATATCCGAAGCCCGCGCCTGCACCGCGTCCTGGAACATGGTCTGCAGGAGCTTCAGCACCGGCGCATCGGGAGAGCCTTCCTCGGCAGTGAGGCCCTCGATGTCCACATCCCCATCCTTGAGTTCATCGCGTACCGCTTCGGCCAGCGTCGCGATCTCCTCGGTCTGTCGGTAGACCAGGTCGACGGTGCGCAGGAAATCAGCCTCGCCGACCAGCGTCAGGCGCATCGGCTGGCGGAGCCTGGCCTGCAGGTCATCGTAGGCGTGAAGATCCGAAGGATCCGCCATGCCGACCAGCAGCCCGCGCTCATCCTGCTGCAACACCAGCGCGCGATAGCGCCGGGCCAGCGGCTCGGGCAGGAGCTTCACCGCTTCGCGGTCGATGCGAACCTGCTTCAGGTCGATGAAGGGCACCTGGAGATGTCTGGACAGGAACTCCAGGAGCGAGTTTTCCGTGAGCAGCCCCAGATCCGCCAGAACCCGGCCCAGCTTCCTGCCCGTGCGCTTCTGCTCGGCCAGCGCCTGGGCCAGATGTTCCTCGCTGATGACCTTGTTCTGGACCAGCAGCTCTCCGAGACGGATCTTGCGACGCACGTTCATGGCGATGCTGTTCAGCGCACGCCCGCCGCCGCCTTGGGATCCAGCGCCGCGGCACGATCCAGCGGCTCGGCCGCGAGCTTCTGCCACTGCTCATCGGTCTCCACCACGATGGGCCGCAGCAGGATCACCAGCTCGGTGCGCACTTCGCTCTTGCGCTGGCTCTTGAAGAGATTCCCGAGCCCGGGGATGTCCCCCAGGAGCGGCGTGCGATAGTCCTGATAGCTTCGGGTGGTGCGCATCAACCCACCGATGACGATGAGCTGACCGCTGGCGGCCTTGACGACGCTGTCGGATTCGCGCACCTGGCTGTAGGCCAGTGGCAGGGAATCGGTGACGCCGGCCACCGTGAGCTGCTTGACCTTCTCGGTCACGTCGCTCACGGTCGGGTGGATGTGCATGATGACTTCGCCGGCGGCGGAGATCTGCGGTGTCACATCCAGCGCGATGCCGCTGAAGAACGGTGCCAGTGACACGTCGCGATTGGTGGCCGAAGCCGTCCCGACCACGGTGTTGCTTGAAACACCGGTGACAAAGAACTCATCGGAGCCTGCCTTGATCACCGCCTTCTGGTTGTTCAGCGTCGAAACCCGGGGACTGGACAGCACGCGGGTCTTGCCCTGCTTGCTCAGCAACTCGATGAAGGCGCTGAAATCCGCGGTATTGACCGCCAGCGAAAAGGCGCCGCCCAGCGTGCGCGTGACGGCATTGCCGATGGAACCCAGGGTGGTGGTGCTCGAAGGCTGATTGAACAGGTCGGTGCTGCCAAAGCCGTTCTGGGGTCCGGTCTGGACACCATTGAACAGGCTCTTTCCATCATGCCCCAGCATCGACCAGTTGATCCCCGCCTGGAAGCCGTCGGACAGCTCCACCTCGATGATCTTGGTCTCCAGGATCACTTGCCGGGTCGCGATGTTCTGGATCTGTTCCAGGTATTGCTGCACGTCACGCAGTTCCCGGGGGGTCGCGCGCACGGCAATGACGCCGGACTCGGCGTTGATGATGATGGCCCGCCCGCCATTTGCCGGAACCAGCCCGTGCAGGCTGTCCTCCAGTTCATGCCAGAAGTCCGAGGAAGAGCGCGTGGAAATGCTGGTACCGGTGATCTCGCGCACCTTGTCGCTGGCCTGGGATCCGGACTTGCCCCGCTCGAACACTTCGCCCGGCGGTTCGGCCAGCAGACTCCCCTGTGAGCCGTCCTGACTCTGCTGCGCGCCACTGATCTGGGGCGATCCGGTATTGCCCTGGCCCACCTGCCCCGACGAGACGCGCGTGCGCGAGGTGCCCCGCCGCTCAAGATCGAGGTAGTTGACCTGGAACAGCCGGGTCTGCAATGACTGGGGCAGGATGACAAAGCCGCTCGGGAGCGGCCGATAGTCGTAGCCGTAGGCCTCGCGCACCGCATCCAGCACCTCGGGGAGCGTCACGTTGCGCATGTTCAGGGAAATGCTGCCGCTGACGCCGGGCTCGAGCACGATGTTGTACGGCGTGCCTTCGGCAAGGCCCTCGAAGAAGGTTCGGGCATTGGCGCCGGTCACGGCGACATCGAAGCGCGCATCGGCCGCCGCCACGGTCGAGGCGAACAGCACGGCACACAGACACGATAAGACCTGTTTCCTGAAAGTCATGATCTCAAGGATCTCCCTTGCCGGCCGCGGACGCGGCTGGCTTCTTGATCGAAGGACCCCGGTTGGCAACACGCAGCTCGTGCACCTTGCCCCCACGGACCCAGAGCACCTTGTCGGGAAGGATGGCCTGCACCCGTCCATCGCCGACTTCATCACCGGCCCGCACCCAGCGGTCCCAGACGATGGCCCTGATGTCAGACCGACCATCGGCGCCCTCGCGGACAAGGATGGCGCTCACGACGGGAATCCTGGGACCGGCCGGCCGCCTCTGGACGGCGGGCTGCGGCGGACGGGTGGGATCCTGCAACTGCCCCGCACCAGCCGTCAGACCGGCCATCATCAGCATTGCCATGACGATCTGCCGCTTCATACCGTGATCCATTCAGGCGAAAGGCTCAGTGCGCCGATCACGATGCGCACGCGATTGTCGGGCGAGTGGCGCGCGTCCACCTCCAGGCGATCCCAGTGGATCTTCCAGGGAAGGCGCTCGAGCTCATGCAGGTAGGCGGCCACCGCGAGGTAATCGCCCTCGACGACGATCTCCACCGGATGCAGGAAGGGTCCGGGGTCCTTGGGCTGTGGCTGCTGCGCGGCACCTGGATCCGCGATACCCGCCGGATTGCCGCGTACAGGCCCGGAATCCTCCACTGCACTGGTCTTCGCCAGGCTGCGCGGCGGAAGGTTGGTCAGACTGACAAGATGCAGCCCGCGCTGACGAGCCAGGACCTCACGCAACAGGTCGATCATGCGCGATGGCGAGACATAGCCCTGCGCCAGTCTTGCCAGCTCCGCATCCAGGTCACGCAATTTCACTTTCAGGGCGCGGTTGCGTGCCGCTGCGATGACGGCAGGATCCTGCGCCACGGCCGCACCGGCCTGATCCACCACCAGCGTCTTGTCGCGCACGGCATTCAGGCGCATCTCCGCGGCCCGGGCGCGAGCCATCAGGGGATCCATCAGCAGCAACTGCCACAGGCAGTAGATGAGCGCCACCCCTGTTGCAAATACCAGGGCCCGCTCGCGCAGTGACCTCTGATCGAGTCGTTCGATCAGGGGCCGCACGCGTGAATTCAGGGCGCCCAGGGCGATCATCATGGCGCATCCTTTGCCGCGAATTCGAGACCCGGCGCCGACACTTCGAATGTGGATGCCGCCGGCGCATCCTCTTGCGTCGCGCGACGAAGGGTCAACCGGTCGAGATCCACTCCCGCCAGCGCCGGTTCGCGCGCCAGGGCTGCCAGATATTCCGGCACCAGATGCGGATCGACCGCAGCACCCTGCAGCGCCAGCTGCCCCGCGCCTTCAGCGAGTACGATGCGCCGCAGCCACAGGCCGTCCATCCGGGCATGGGCCAATGCCACAAGCCGTGCGGCAAACCCCCTGGCCTGCGCGGCATCACCCTGCCGGATCACATCCAGGGCACGTTCTCGCGTGGCGATATCCGCTGCGAGCGTCCTGGCATCGGCATCGAGCTCCTGCAGAGTCCGGCCGGGCCGGATCGCTGCACCCGCATGCTCCGACAGCACCAGTTCGGCCTGCTGTTGCTGTTCGAGAGCAGTGAGGGAATGCTCCAGGCGCGCGTTGCGCCAGCCCGCGAAGGCTGCCAGCGAGCCAAGGCTCAGGGTGAGCACGGCCAGTGCGACGCCGATGGCACGCGCCGAGAACAGGTGCTTTCGGGCACCGAGGATGGGCTGGTGAAGATTGACTTGCTGTTCCATGTGTCGACCCGCTACAGGGAACGCTGTTCGCGCCGAAGTGCCGCGCCCACGGCCATCAGCACGGATGCCTGGTCGGCATCGGCCAGCGGCGTTGTACAGGTCAGCAACTGGTTCAGATCCAGGACCGAAACCTCGAAGTTGCTGTCGCGCGCGAGCTCCGCGGCCAGTTGCCGTGCCCGCTCGCCGCAGGGTGCGACTGCCACCCGCGTGATCGGGGGCTGATCAAAATGCCGTTCGTAATAGTCGAGCGAGCGCTGCAGTTCGAGCAGCACGTTGTCCGGATCGAGCTGGCCTGACGCACCAGTCGAAAGACCCGCCTGCAGGTTCATCTGCCGGGCAAAGAAGAAGGTCGCGCCGCGCACCAGCACCACGGACGCACTGTCCGTCCCCAGATGCAGCATCGCGATCCCCTGGGCGGCCGCAGGCAGGAGCGACGCCAGGTTGCGCAGGCACAGCTCCGGCACATCGACCACATCGAATGCCGCCAGCGCCCCGAAGGCCGCTGCCTGCCAGTCCACGGCGCTGCGACGGGCGGCCACTGCATACATCATCCTTCCGTGGGTGCCGCGACTCTGGGCGGGAATGTCGAACACATCGATGACCGCGTCCTCGACCCTGAAATCGATGGCATCACGCAGGCGCCAGCGCATGGCGGCCCGCAACTCCGCCGGCGGCACATCGGGCGATTCCACCAACGAAAGCTGATAGTCCCGGGCGCGCAGCACACCACTCACCGGCGCCGACGGAAGATCCATCGCACGCAGGGCACCGGCCAGTGCCTCAGGCCCACCCTTCGGCACCGGGTGAGTCTCGCAGCGCGCAAGGCTTGGGGCGCCGGCCGGATCCCGGCTCACGACTGCCACGGCCAGCCGGTCATCGTCCACCGCGATGCCGATGCGGCCCTTGGCGAGTGCACTGCGCTTGAGCAATCCGAACACGTGACCTCCATGCCCGACCGGCCGTATCTTTCGGCCCGCGGCTGCAACGAGGTATCGGAGTGGCAGATTCGATCTTTAACTTATGTGCCGTGCAGTGCGGCCTGCGCACGGCGGCGGATGGATGCAGTGTGAGCGCCGTCACAGACCTTCATTCCGAAGGCGCCCGATGACGGCGGGATATCCTGCTACTTGAGCGTGGCCAGGTAGGCGATGAGGTCGGCCCGCGCCTTTGCGTCTGCGAGTCCCGCGAAAGGCATCAGGCTGCCGGGAACCAAACCTTGCGGATCGGCCAGGAAACGATCCAGCGTGGCCGCATCCCAGACCAGTTTCGAATTGCGCAGGGCGCGGCTGTAGCGAAATCCCTCGATGCTGCCTGCCCCTCTCCCGAGGATCCCTTTGAGACTCGGACCCACACTGTCAGTCCCATCCACCGAGTGGCAGACCGCACATTGGGCGAACACCGCCTTGCCCGCGGAAACATCCTGCGCGGCGCACGCCCCAGTGGCCAGCAAAGCCGCAAGAGCCAGAGCAGGTCGCATCATCCCAGCCACCGAGGGCGCCGACTGTAGTCCACCAGATCATCGCCCAGACGGAGCGCCAGCGCCGCCAGCGGTCCGGTGGGATTGAAACCCGAATTATGCGGATACACCGAGGCACCGACCACGAACAGGTTCTGCGCATCCCAGTGCTGCAGATGCGGCGACACCACGCTGTGCGCCGGGTCGGTGCCCATGGGAGTACCGCCTGTCACATGCGTGGTCTGGTACACGCGGGTGTCGAACGGCCGGATGAGGCTGCCATTGTGATTCACGTGATCGGGCTTCATGGCGACGGCCAGTCCGGCGAGTTTTTTCCCGACCCATTCCGACATGCGAACTTCATTGTCACGAAAATCGAAGGTCATGCGCAGCAGGGGCTGACCGTACGCATCGGTGTAGTCCGGATCCAGATCGAGAAAATTCTCGCGATGAGGATAGCAGCTCCCCTGCGCGAAGATTGAAAAGGCATGTGCATACCAGCGCGCGTTGGTTTGCTTCCAGGCGGTTCCCCAGCGAGGTGTACCCTCGGGCAACAGGCGTGAACCGATCGGGCGACCGTTGTATACGCCCGCCGAGATGCTGGCGCCACCGAGAAAGCCAAGGCTGCCGTGATCGAAGTTGTCGTTGTTGAGATCGTCGATGACCGATCCGGTGCTGCCCGACGCCAGGAACGGATTGATCCAGCGGGAACCGAAGAAAAGCTCCATCCCTGAACAGGTCTGGTAGCAGAAATTCCGGCCGACCACACCCTGTCCGCTCGCCGCGTCGTAGGGCCTGCCGATGCGATCGAGCAGCAGCAGGCGCGTGTTGGCCATGGTGAAGGCACCGAGCACCACCACATCCGCGGGCTGTTCGTACTCGCGGCCATCACGCAGGTCGACAAACCGTACACCGGTGACCTTTCGTGCCGCAGCATCGTACATCACACCCAGCACATGGGCGCGCAGGCGCAGTTCGAACTCCGGCCGCTTCATAAGCACCGGATACAGGAGCACCTCCGGCGTGCCCTTGGCCTGCGCCTCGCACACGAAGCGCTCGCAATGACCGCAGTACTGGCAGGCGCCGAGCCGCTGGCCATCCGGATTCAGATACGCACCGCTGGAGTTCGCGCCCGGCTGCGGGAAGGGGTGATAGCCCGATTGCCGCGCAGCAGCCTCGAAGATCAGACCTGCTTCGATGGGTGCAAGCGGCGGCTGGGGATAGGGATGCTGCCGCGGCGCTTCGAATGGATTTCCCCCCGGCAGGCGCTTTCCGCGGACATTGCCGGCCTTCCCGGACACGCCGAACAGCCGCTCGAACAGATCGTGATAGGGCTCCATCTGCTCGTAGGTCACGCCCCAATCGGCGAGCGGCATGTCGACCGGAATCGAGCGTTTGCCGTAGCGTGATTCCAGATGGCTGCGCAGCACGGGGTCGTATTGCGCCCAGCGCCAGCAATGTCCGTTCCAGTGGCTGGCGGCGCCGCCGAGGCCTTCACCGGGCAGGAAAGCCGACATCCAGCGGATGGGCCAGGAGGGCTGCTGGCGGCTGTGGCGCAGCGAGTAAGGCTGCACCGACCAGTCCTGCATCAGACCCTGGTGTATGGCCCACCGCAGCTCATCGCGTTGCGAGGGCAGGCGGTCGGCTGCCGAATTGCGCCGGTCGATGCCGCGCTCGAGCACCAGCGTCTGGATTCCCGCCGCGGTGAGCTGACGCGCCGCAAGACCCGCGGTGAGTCCGCCGCCGACGATGACGACACTTCGTCGCGGCAATCGGGTGGCGGTGCTCACGGTCCTGCCTTCAGGAAAAATCCAGGATGGACTTCGGCGAGGCTGCGCCCGGATAGCTCTGCCCACGATACCTGATCATGTCCAGCGCATGCGTGGCAGGAAGTCCGGGATAACCGACCATCTTCCAGAACACCTTGCCGTGATTGCCGCCATACAGGGGATCGGCAAAACAGGCCTGCACGAACAGGGGATACACCAGGGCGTTGAACCAGTCGGCCAGCGACACCGTCGAAGCCTGCCCGTTCTGATCGCCGCCCGCCTCGATCTCCTGCAACAGCGCATCGGCCGACGCCGGATCCAGGCGGTCGAAACTGCGACCATGCCGTCGCCGGCACAACTCGTTCGCTGCGCGTAATCCTTCCGAGAAGAACTGCGCCGGCGTCAGCGGCGACTGCAGACCCATCTGCGGCGGGCCGGGATTCCAGGGGCCACGCAGATAACGCCCCTTGCCCTGTCCGAAAGGACCGGCGAGCTGCCGATCGAAGAACGTGGCAAGGCCGCAATCCACGCCATTGGGCGTGAGGGCATCGGCCGGGCACATGAGGTTCATCAGCGCTTCAACGAAGGCTGCTTCATCCGGGCTGAAGTATTCATAGCCGGCCGGCGGCGCCACATCGGCGGGATCCGCAGCAGCCGGCGCTGAGGGCCCTTGCCCCACAGGCGACTGGGCTTGCGCCGCAGTTGCCTCCGCGGATCCGAGCGCCACCGCGCCGGCAAGCGCGGCCGCCTGGCGCAGAAAGCCGCGCCGCTGGGAGTCCGGGGGCATCGGGTCGTCCGGGCACATCGGCCATACTATAGCGCGACCTGCTGGCAAGCACCTGCTCGACTCGATCAAGACGGCGGCCAACGCACGCGATGTGCCTTACCAGTCGCTGATCAAGGTCTGGTAACTCAGACGTTGAAGCGAAAATGCATGACATCGCCCTCCCGGACGATGTATTCCTTTCCTTCCAGACGCAGTTTGCCCGATTCCTTCGCCCCCGCCTCGCCCTTGCAGGCGATGAAGTCCTCGTAGGCGATCACCTCGGCGCGGATGAATCCCTTTTCGAAATCGGTGTGGATGACACCCGCGGCCTGAGGCGCGGTGGAGCCCGCACGCACCGTCCAGGCCCGGACCTCCTTGACCCCCGCGGTGAAATAGGTGAGGAGCCCGAGCAGGGTGTAGCCAGCCCGGATGACGCGGTTCAGACCGGGCTCATCGAGTTTCAGTTCGGCCAGGAACTCGGCCCGGTCCGCCTCGTCGAGCTGGGCGATCTCGGCCTCGATGGCCGCGCAGACCGGGACCACCACCGCGCCTTCGACTCGTGCCAGTTCGCGCACGCGATCCAGTCGGGGATTGTTGTTGAATCCGCCCTCATCGACATTGGCCACGTACAGCACCTGCTTGTCGGTGAGCAGATGCAAGTCGCGCAGCAGCAACTGCTCGGCCGCATCCAGCTTCAGGGTCCGCACCGGTCTGCCGGCATCGAGTTGCGCCCGCACCCGTTCGAGCAGGTCGCGCGTGCGGATCGCATCCTTGTCCGCGGCCTTGGCCGCCTTGGCCGCCTTCTGCAGGGCGCGCTCCACGCTGTCAAGATCAGCGAGCGCCAGCTCTGTGTTGATGATTTCGATGTCACTCGCCGGGTCGACCTTGCCGGACACGTGCACGATGTCGTCGTTCTCGAAGCAGCGCACCACATGCGCGATGGCATCGACCTCGCGGATATGGGCGAGGAACTTGTTGCCCAGGCCCTCACCCTTCGAAGCACCAGCCACCAGGCCCGCGATATCCACGAACTCCACGGTGGTCGGGACCACGCGCTCGGGATGCACGATGTCCGCCAGTGTCGTCAGGCGGGGATCGGGCACCGGCACCACACCCACGTTCGGATCGATGGTGCAGAACGGGTAGTTTTCCGCAGCGATCTGCGCGCGGGTCAGTGCATTGAACAGGGTGGACTTCCCGACATTGGGCAGACCGACGATTCCGCAGCGGATGGCCATCAGGGTTTCCCTGTCCTGCCATGCAGGCGGGTCATGGCGCGCTCCGCGCCCTGTTCGAGCAGCAGCGGCAGACAGTCTGCAGCGAATGTGATGCTGTCCAGGATCATGTCCTCCTCGGGACGCGAAGGCCGGCTGAGCACATAGTCCAGCACATCGGACTTGCTGCCCGGGTGACCGATACCGATGCGCAGGCGCCAGAAGTCCTCGCCGACATGTGTGATGCAGTCACGCAGGCCGTTATGGCCGCCATGGCCCCCGCCGTTCTTCAATCGCACCGTGCCCACCGCCAGGTCCAGTTCATCGTGCGCGACGAGGATCTGCGCCGCCGGAATCTTGAAGAAATCGGAGAGCAGGCGCAGCGAGACCCCGCTGCGGTTCATGTAGGTGGTGGGCTTGAGCAGGATGATCTCCTGTCCGCAGGTGCTGATGCGCGCGGTCTCCCCGGAATACTTGCGGTAGTCGCGAAATTCCACGTCATGACGCTGCGCGAGCAGGTCGACGAACCAGAATCCCGCGTTGTGCCGCGTGACCAGGTGTTCGGGGCCCGGATTTCCCAGACCGGCAATGATGCGCACGGGCAGGCCGCTGCTGTTCATGAGTCCATCCTCGAAGCAGGAAGGGCCACCCTCGCGGGCGGCCCCCTTGCATTCCCGCAAGACGCGGGATTACTTCTTGGCGTCCTTCTTTGCAGGTTCCTTCTTTGCGGGCTCGGCCTTCTTCGCTGCATCCGCCGCAGCTGCCCCAGGCGCAGCCGCAGCAGCCGCGTCCGCCGGCGCCGCACCCTCGGCCGCCGCTGCGACGGGCTCCGGCTCCTCGGCACGCGGGCTGTGGATGGCCACGACCGCCGCATCGCCCTTCGCCAGATCCAGCAACTGCACCGTCGCCGGCACCTGGAGCTGGGACAGGTGGATGCTCTCGTTGAGACTCAAGCCCGAGATGTCCACCTCGATGAACTCGGGCAGATCGCGCGGCAGGCAGCTGACTTCGACCTCGCTGCGCATGTGCGACACGATGCCACCCTGGGTCTTCACACCCGGTGCGACGGCTTCGCCCTTGAAGTGCAGCGGGATGTTGATGCGGATCTTCTCGTTTTCCTCCACGCGCTGGAAGTCGATGTGCAGGACCGAGTTCTTGAACGGGTGGCGCTGTATGTCCTTCAGGACCGCCGCCTGGTTCTCCTGCCCCAGCTTCAGGCTGATGATGGTGGAATAGGCCCGCTCGTTGTCGAGCATCTGCATCACCTTCTGGTGGTCGAGCGCAAGCGCGCGTGCATCGCGATGCCCGCCATAGAGGATTGCGGGAATCCGGCCATCGCGACGCAGGCGGCGGCTCGCACCTTTGCCCTGGGCGTCGCGGAATTCCGCGGCAAGTTCAAACGAAGTTTTCATGCATGTCTCCAGTTTCAATTACAAACCCGGGATGTGCGCATCGCGACCAATGCCGCACATCCCACCTTCATCAATCGCCTTCATCAATCTATGTACAGCGAGCTGACCGATTCCTCGTCGCTGATGCGCCGCATGGTCTCGGCCAGAAGGCCTGCCACGCTCAGCTGCCGTATGCGGCTGCATGCGCGGGCAGCCTCCGACAGCGGGATGGTGTCAGTCACCACCAGTTCATCCAGGACCGACTGGCTGATGCGCTCGATGGCCTTGCCCGACAGCACCGGATGGGTGATGTAGGCCACCACCTTCACCGCGCCCTCGTCCTTCAACGCCTGGGCCGCCTGGCACAGCGTGCCGGCGGTGTCGACCATGTCATCGATGAGCACGCATGCCTTGCCGCGCACCTCGCCGATGATGTTCATGACTTTCGATTCGTTGGGACGAGGACGTCGCTTGTCGATGATGGCAAGATCCGCATCGTCCAGCCGCTTGGCCAGCGCGCGTGCGCGCACCACGCCGCCCACGTCGGGCGACACCACGATCATGTTCTGGTACTTCTGTTTCCAGGCATCGCCCAGCAGCACCGGTGACGCATATACGTTGTCGACAGGGATGTCGAAGAATCCCTGGATCTGGTCGGCATGCAGATCCACCGTGAGCAACCGGTCCACGCCGGCGCTCGCGATCATGTTGGCCACCAGCTTGGCCGTGATCGCCACACGCGTAGCGCGCGGCCGCCGGTCCTGGCGGGCGTATCCGAAATACGGCACCACCGCCGTGATTCGGGCAGCCGAGGCACGCCGGCAGGCATCGGTCATCACCAGCAGTTCCATCAGGTTGTCATTGGCCGGAGGACTGGTGGGTTGCACCAGGAACACATCGCGGCCACGCACATTCTCCATCAGCTCGGCGTTGACCTCCCCGTCGGAAAAGCGACCGACGTGGGCACGGCCGAGTGGCACGTGCAGATGGCGCGTGATCTCCAGCGCCAGAGCCGGATTGGCATTACCCGAGAACACCGCCATGGAGGAGCGGTCGAATTCATGCCCGCGCGACATTGTCACGAGACCTCCAAAATCTGCCTTCCGCCTTCGAACTGGCTGGGGTGGAAGGATTCGAACCTTCGTATGGCGGGATCAAAACCCGCTGCCTTACCGCTTGGCGACACCCCAATACCCTCATCTCACGCGCTATTGCGATGCGCCTTCAACCGGGCGCGCATCGGCGACTCATTCAATCCCCGTGCGATGAAACCTGTCCAGGGAGCCGGAATACGATGCTGGATCATCTCGCCTGAAGCCGCAGATTCAACCGCCAGAAAAACGCAGGCACCGGTTCCGGTCAGGCGGGCCTCACCGAACTGCGAAAGCCAGTCGAGGGCACTCGCCACGGGCGGAAACCGGCCACGAACGGTCGCGGTGCAGTCGTTGCGGCCACCAGTTTCGAGAAAGCCGCGAATTGTGATCGGGACCGAATTTCTTGTCAATTCGGGAGCACCGAAGACCACTGCGGTGTCAACCTCACAATCTGGTTTCAAAATCAGATAGTTACGCTCTTCCGGACGCTCCGTTGGCCCCAGTATCGTGAGCCGCTCACCCACCCCTTCGGCGAACGCGGAAGATCCTGAAACGAACACCGGCACATCGGCGCCCAGGCGTAATCCGAGGGTCTGCAGATCCGACGAATCGAGGCCCGTGCCCCACAATTCGTTCAGCGCCAGAAGCGTCGTGGCTGCATCCGAACTTCCGCCGCCGAGACCGGCTCCGACCGGGATGTTCTTGTGGATCTCGACGTCCACCCCCTTCCGGGTCCCGGTGCTCTCCTTGAGCAGCTGCGCTGCACGGACCACGAGATCCTGCGCGGACGGAATGTCCAGTCCCGCCCTGCGCCGGATCAGGCCATCTCCGCGCACCCGGAAATCGAGAAAGTCACATCGATCAACGAACTGAAAGCAGGTCTGCAGTTCATGGTAACCATCGGCCCGACGCCCCAGGACATGCAGGAACAGATTGAGCTTTGCGGGTGCCGGCCATCGCGAGAAGCCCGCCTTCACGGCCGGCACCGTCACGGACCCAGGGTCCATCGGTCGACTGCCACCCTCACGCGCACGGACTCATGCGTGAATGTCACGCGCCTGGGCAGGACATCCTGCCCGACCCGCATGTAGTCCGAATACTCGACGCGCCAGCCGTCCTGCTCGATGCTCTGCGCGCGATCCATTGCATTGCTCTCCCACTGGAACGGTCGGTCGGGACTCGGCACGCCCAACAGCCAGAAGCGCAACTGGGTAAAGGGCGGCGAGAAACCCAGCCGCTGCTCCAGGAACGGGACGGCGTCCGGATGCGCCGAGGCAGCAGCTGCGGACGCGGCTGCGGCTGCGGCTGCGGGAACAGGGTCCCGGATCTTCACGCCCGCGGGACCCAGGGTCAGTGCGATCGCGCCCACGCCCAGAGGACCGGCCAGTTGAACCTGCGCATCGTCAGGCTGCTGCTGCCAGGTCAGATGCGCCTGCCAGCCCTGCGTACCGACCGCAGCCGCAGCCCTTCCCTCGAGATCCCAGCTTTGAGTCGCCTGCAGCTGGTGCATCCGGTCCGGCCAGGCGGACAGGCTCTGCGGCAAAGTCGGCACACTGGCACAGGCACCCAGGAGTGACGCAAGCGACAGCAGAAGCGTGGCACGCCCGGCAGGGCAGATCGATACGGAGCGATTGCCGATTCGTGCGAAAATGGCCGCTGGGAACACGCACGTACAATGCCATTTCGCATCCTCGGCATCAATCACAAGACCGCTCCGGTCGCGATCCGCGAACAGGTGGCGTTCGATCCACAGCATCTGCCCGACGCGCTGGACTCATTGATGCGCGAGGCCGGTGTGGCCGAAGCAGCGATCCTGTCCACCTGCAACCGGACGGAAATCTACTGGTCGGGCAGCGCCGGCGCCGATGTCCTGGCCCGCTGGTTGTCGCTGTCCAGGGGCAGTGAACATGACCTGAGCGCCTGCCGATACCTGCACGAGGACCAGACTGCGGTCGAACACGTGTTCCGGGTCGCTGCCGGCCTCGACTCGATGATGCTCGGGGAGGCGCAGATACTGGGTCAGCTGAAGGATGCCTACAGGGCTGCACAGCAGGCAGGCTGCGTGGGGCCCATGCTGAACAGGATTTTCCAGGCGAGTTTTGCAGCCGCCAAACGCGTGCGCACGGAGACGCGCATTGGTGCCAATGCAGTCTCGATCGCTTCGGCCTGTATTTCCCTTGCGCGCCGTGTGTTCGCCGATCTCGGTGAACACACGGCGCTCCTGGTCGGCGCCGGCGACATGATCACGCTCACTGCCCGGCACATCGCCACGCAGGGTGTGGGGCAGATCATCATTGCCAACCGCACCCTGTTGCACGCCCAGCGTCTTGCCACAGAGATCCACGGAGTTGCAGCGCCGCTGACGGACCTGGTCAATCATCTGCCGCACGCCGACATCATCATCAGCTGCACCTCGAGCCCCACGCACATCATCACCCGGGACATGATGAACATGGCGTTGCGGGCACGGCGCCACAAGCCGGTGTTCATGGTGGACCTGGCCGTGCCTCGGGACATCGAGCCGGAGGTGTCGGAACTCGATGATGCCTACCTGTTCACCATCGATGACCTTCAGCAGGTGGTGGCCGAGAATCGCCTGCAGCGCGCCTCGGCGGCCGATGACGCGCAGACGCTGATCGTCGAGGAAGTGGCGCGGTTCCTCGCCGGAGCGCGCACCAAGGATGCAGGGCCTGCCATCCGTGCATTGCGGGCGCGGTCCGACCGCGTCCGCATGCAGACCGTCGAACAGGCACGACGCATGCTGGAGAAAGGCAAGTCCACGGACGAAGTACTGGAGTTCCTGGCCAGCACGTTGACCAACCGGCTGATGCACGCGCCCACCCAGGCCCTGCGTGATGCGGCGGAGCTGGGCGATGCACAGGCGGTGCAGATGCTCACGCGCCTGCTGGTGCCGGATGGCAATGATTGAGCCGCCTTGCCTGCCGCTATAATCCGCCGCCATGAAGGATTCGATCCGGCGCAAGCTGGACAAGCTCAATGAACGTCACGAGGAAGTCGGACATCTGCTGTCCGATCCGGCGGTGGTCGCACGGCAGACACAGTTCCGCGAACTGTCGATGGAATATGCGCGCCTTGCACCTCTGGTGGAACGCTTCCAGCGCTTCCTCGGGCTCGAGCGCGATGTCCTCACCGCCCAGCAGCTGCTGAAGGACGCGGATCGCGATTCACGGGAACTCGGCCGGGATGAACTTGCGCAGTTGACGCCGCAGATGGCGGCGGAGGAACTGGAACTGCAGAAGCTCCTGATCCCGAAGGATCCGCATGATGAGGGAAACCTGTTCCTCGAGGTGCGCGCCGGCACCGGAGGCGATGAGGCAGCGCTGTTCGCAGGGGACCTGTTCCGCATGTACGCCCGCTACGCCCAGCTTCGCGGCTGGAGCGTGGAAACCCTGAGCGAGAGTCCCGGCGAGCATGGCGGCTACAAGGCCATCGTCAGCCGCATCATCGGGCGCGGAGCCTATTCGGTGCTGAAATTCGAATCGGGTACGCACCGTGTGCAGCGGGTTCCGGCCACCGAAGCCCAGGGACGCATCCACACATCAGCCTGCACGGTGGCCATCCTGCCGGAACTGGACGAAGTGGAGGATGTGGACATCAACCCGGCGGACCTTCGCATCGACACGTACCGCTCTTCCGGTGCCGGTGGCCAGCACGTAAACAAGACCGATTCGGCCATCCGCATCACCTACCTGCCCACGGGACTGGTGGTGGAATGCCAGGACGAGCGTTCGCAACACAAGAATCGCTCCCGCGCCATGTCGTTGCTCAAGGCGCGGCTCCTGGCTGAACAGCGCGAGAAGCAGATCAGCGCGCAGGCACGCTCGCGCAAGCTCCAGGTCGGTTCGGGCGACCGCTCCGAGCGCATCCGCACCTACAATTTTCCCCAGGGACGCGTGACGGATCACCGGATCAACCTGACCCTGTACCGCCTCGAAGCGGTCATGAATGGAGATCTGACGGAACTGCTGGATGCCCTGATGCAGGAGCATCAGGCCGAAGAACTGGCCAGCAGCGTCGAATGACCAGTCGCCGGGAGCTGCTGGCGGATGCCACGGCGCGGCTCGCCGCCGTGTCGGATTCCGCGCGGCTGGATGCCCAGGTGCTGCTCGCACATGTGCTGGACTGCGAACGCAGCGCACTGATCACGCACGAGAACGAAGCCGTGACGGGGGCCGCCGCCGAGACCTTCCATGCGCTGCTGGCGCGGCGGCAGCGCGGCGAGCCGGTGGCCTACCTCACCGGCCGGCGCGAATTCTGGTCGCTGTCGATGACGGTCACGCCGGCAGTTCTGATCCCGAGGCCCGAAACCGAGTTGCTGGTGGAGCTGGCGCTGCGGCGATTGCCGTCGGGACATGCCTGCGAGGTGCTGGACCTGGGCACCGGCAGCGGGGCCATCGCCCTGGCGCTGGCCACCGAACGCCCCGCCGCGCACATCACCGGCTGCGATGCCTCGGCCGCAGCGCTGGCCGTGGCGCGATCGAACGCGCAGCGTCTGAGTCTTGCCCAGGTGCGCTTCCGCGAGGGCGACTGGTTCGAGGCGGTACCCGGCGAGCGCTTTGACCTGGTGGTGTGCAATCCACCTTATGTGTCGGCGGCGGATCCGCACATGGCCGCCCTGCACACCGAGCCGGCGGCAGCGCTCACGCCCGGCCCCACCGGTCTGGAAGCCTTCGAACGCATCGTTCCGGCCTCGCCCGCCCATCTGCGCGAGGGCGGCTGGCTGCTGCTGGAACACGGCGCAGACCAGGCAGCGGCCGTCCAGAATCTGCTTGAGCACCATGGATTCCATGACGTAACCTCGCATCCCGATGCTTCCGGCACCCCGCGAGTGACGCTGGGTTCCTTCCACTCCAACCATCAAGGGCTGCCATGATCCGTTTCGAAACCTCACTGGGCGACATCGACATCGTATTGAACGAGACCGAGGCACCGCTCACCGCCGCGAATTTTCTCAAGTACGTCGAGGATGGCTTCTTTGACGGCACGATTTTCCACCGCGTGATCCCGGGCTTCGTGATCCAGGGCGGCGGCTTCACCGAAGACATGGACCAGAAGCGCACCCAGGCGCCGGTCAGGAACGAGGCCGACAATGGCCTGAAGAACCTGCGCGGCACGCTCTCCATGGCCCGCACCAGCGACATCCACAGCGCCACCTCCCAGTTCTTCATCAACCTGAAGGACAACGATGCGCTGGACCATCGCGGCCGTGCCAGCTTCGGCTATGCAGTGTTCGGCAAGGTCAGCGCCGGCATGGAAGTGGTGGACAGGATCGCGAAGGTCCAGACCGGTCGGCGCCGTGGCCATGACGATGTGCCGCAGGAGGCCGTGGTGGTGAAGAGCGCCCGACGCATCCAGGGCAGCAACTGACAGATGTCCATGCCCGGGACCGACGGGTAGCTGAGCCGTGGCGGCAAGAGGCGGAAAGAAGGGCGGCCTCGCGCGGCGGGCCCTTCGCTGGGTGCTGGTCAGCGTCCTTGGGCTGATGCTGGTCAGCGCGCTGGCCGTCCTGTCGCTGCGCTGGATCGATCCGTTCACCAGCGCATTCATGATCGAGGCGCGTGTGACGTCCTGGATCGAAGGCCAAGGATTCAGCCTGGATCATCGCTGGGCCGATCTGGAGCAGATCTCGCCGAACCTGGCGCTGGCCGTGGTGGCCTCGGAGGACCAGAAATTTCCCGAGCATCGTGGATTCGATGTCGAGGCCATCGAGAAGGCCTACCACATGAACCAGCATTCCCATCGAATCCATGGCGGGAGCACCATCAGCCAGCAGGTCGCCAAGAACCTGTTCCTGTGGCCGGGGCGCAGCTACCTGCGCAAGGGACTGGAAGTCTGGTTCACGGTGCTGGAAGAGGCCTTCCTGCCCAAGCGGCGCATCCTTGAACTGTATCTGAACATCGCACAATTCGGGCCCGGCATCCATGGCGCCGAGGCCGCCGCCCGGAGGTTCTTCCACAAGCCGGCATCACGTCTCACCCGGTCGGAGGCAGCGCTTCTGGCCGCGGTATTGCCCAATCCAGACCGCCTGCACGCCAGTGCGCCCACGGCCTTTCTGGAGCGGCGTCGCGCATGGATCCTCGCGCAGATGCGCGACCTGGGCGGCCCGGGGATGCTGGTCGAGATCGACGCCTACCCGGATCGACACAAGCGCTGATCCCCCGGAGACCGTCGTCCGGCCAGGCCGGTCAACGCCGCTTGACGATTGAACACAACTATCAATTGGATGAAATCAATCAATTGGACCAATGGGAAGGAAGATCCCATGATGGCGGCGTTTCCAGGGTAATCGCATTGCAGGAGTGAGTTCAATGTCTCTGATCAATACCGAAATCAAGCCGTTCAAGGCCACCGCCTATCACAAGGGCCAGTTCGTCCCCGTGACTGAGCAGACGCTCAAGGGCAAGTGGTCGGTGCTGGTGTTCTATCCGGCTGATTTCACCTTCGTCTGCCCGACCGAGCTCGGTGACCTCGCGGACAACTACGCCGCATTCCAGAAGCTGGGCGTGGAAATCTATGGCGTGTCCACCGATACGCACTTCACCCACAAGGCCTGGCACGACACCTCCGAGACCATCAGGAAAGTGCAGTACCCGCTGCTCGGCGACCCGACAGCCACGCTGGCGCGCAATTTCGAAGTGCTGATCGAGTCGGAGGGCCTGGCGCTGCGCGGAACCTTCGTGATCGATCCGGCCGGCAGGATCAAGATCATGGAAGTGCATGACAACGGCATCGGCCGTGATGCGAAGGAACTGCTGCGCAAGGTCCAGGCCGCACAGTACGTGGCATCTCACCCGGGTGAGGTGTGTCCGGCCAAGTGGACGCCGGGCGCTTCCACCCTGCAGCCCTCGCTGCAGCTGGTCGGCAAGATCTGAGTGGGTTGACCTGCAGCCGCACCCCGCCCTGCGCGGGGTGCGGCCGCGAACAGGAGACACGCCATGCTCGATGAGAATCTGAAAATCCAGTTGCAGGAATATCTCGGCCGACTAACCCGGCCGGTGGAGATCACCGCGAACCTCGGGGATGACACCACGTCGCGGGACATCCAGTCCCTCATCGCGGATCTGGTTTCATTGTCTCCGATGGTGCGCCTCTCCGACGAGCCGCTGGAAAGCGCGCACCAACCCTCTTTTGCCTTGCGCCGCCCCGGCGAAAGCGCCCGAATCCATTTCGCCGGCGCCCCCATGGGTCACGAGTTCACCTCGCTGGTGCTCGCCTTGTTGCAGACCGGCGGTCATCCGCCCAGGCTCGAGCCCCATGTCGTCGAGCAGATCAAGGCACTGGAGAGCGAACTGCGGTTCGAGACCTTCGTTTCGCTGAGCTGCCACAGCTGTCCCGATGTCATTCAGGCACTGAACCTCATGGCTGCGGTCAATCCGCGCATCCACAGCACCATGATCGATGGCGCCGTATTCCCGGAGGAAATCGCGCGGCGCGAGATCATGGGCGTACCCGCCGTGTTCCTGAACGGCCAGCCCTTCGGCCAGGGCCGCATGGAACTGGCTGATATCCTGGCGAAGCTCGACCAGGGCGGCGCACAGCGTGAAGCAGCACGCCTGGGTTCGCAGGCGCCATTCGACGTGCTGGTGGTGGGCGGCGGACCGGCAGGCGCAGCCGCTGCCGTTTATGCGGCACGCAAAGGCATCCGCACCGGTATCCTCGCCGACCGGTTCGGCGGACAGTTGCTGGACACCGTGGGCGTGGAGAATTTCATCTCTGTGCCGCATACCGAAGGCCACCAACTGGCCGCGGGACTGCAACAACACGTGGCCGAATACGGGATTCCGGTCATGAGCGGCCAACACGCCGCCGCACTGGTACCGGGTGCATTGCACGAGCTTCACTTGGAAAGCGGCGCCACGATCAAGGCGCGTGCCCTGGTCATCGCCACCGGCGCCCGCTGGCGCGAGATCAACGTGCCGGGTGAGCGCGAGTACCGCAACAGGGGCGTGGCCTACTGCCCACACTGCGACGGTCCCCTGTTCAAAGGCAAGGCAGTGGCGGTCATCGGCGGCGGAAATTCCGGCGTGGAAGCCGCCATCGACCTGGCCGGCCTTGTCAGCCACGTCACCCTGATTGAATTTGATCCCGTGCTTCGCGCCGACGGCGTGCTGCAGGCCAGGCTCCGCAGCCTTCCAAATGTCACCGTGATCACCCACGCCCAGACCACCGAGGTCCTGGGCGACGGCCAGCGCGTGGTTGGCCTCGTCTACAAGGACCGAAGCACAGGAAACGCACACACGGCAGAAATCGCGGGCGTGTTCGTGCAGATCGGTCTGGTACCCAACACCGACTGGCTCAAGGGCACCCTCAGGCTCAGCCCGCGCGGGGAAATCGAGGTCGACGCCCGCGGCCAGACCTCCATCCCCGGCGTGTTCGCAGCGGGAGACTGCACCGTCGTGCCTTACAAGCAGATCGTGATCGCCATGGGCGAAGGCGCCAAGGCTTCACTCAGCGCGTTTGATCACCTGATCCGCACACCGCTGGCGATGGCTGCGTGATACAAGCGCATTCCGAAGACCAGACTCCGGTTTTCCGGCGATCATCCTCGCACCGACCAGAAGTACCGCCTCTTGAGGATTTCCACCGCGGCGAGATAGGCCAGAGTGATGAGCGCAATGGCCGCCAGCACCGTTCCCGGCAAGGGCACCAGATCAAACCACCGGCCCACCGGAGTCTCGACCAGGACCATCGCCCCCATCAGCACGAGCAGCACGAGGACGACCAGCGCCCGACCTGGTGAACCTGTCAGGAGCGGCCGTCGCGTGCGGATCGCGAGCAGCACCAGCGTCTGCGTCGCCAATGACTCGAGAAACCATCCGCTTCGAAACGTGGCCACCGCGCCGGCGCAAAGCCAAAACAGCGTGGCAAAGGTCAACATGTCGAACAGCGAACTCAGCCCTCCAAAGACGACGGCGAAGTTGCGGATATGCCGGATGCTCCAGCCCACCGGGCGCTGCACCAGCTCCGGATCCACCCGGTCTCCGGCCAGCGCCAGTGCCGGGCAATCCGCCAGCATGTTGTTCAACAGGATCTGTGCGGCGGTGAGCGGAAGGAAGGGCAGGAACGTCGAGGCCACCGCCATGCTGAGCATGTTGCCGAAATTCGCACTGACGGCTGCCAGAATGTACTTCTGGGTGTTGGCAAATGTGGCACGCCCCTGCTCGATGCCGCGATTCACCACGCGCAGGTCGTGTTCGAGCAGAACCAGGTCCGCCGCCTCCCGGGCCACATCCACCGCTCCGTCCACGGAGATTCCCACATCGGCAGCATGCAGGGCGGGCGCGTCGTTGATTCCATCTCCAATATAGCCCACGACCGCTCCACCCTTGCGCAGCGCGAGGATGATCCGCTCCTTCTGATTCGGATCGACCTGGGCAAAGACATCCGTGCCCCGCGCACGCTGCCACAGAGCCTCGTCGCGCAGGGTATCCAGTTCCTCGCCCGTGAGAAGACGCGGGGAGTCGATGCCCACGGTCTGCGCGACATGCCGTGCCGTGTGCTGATTGTCGCCGGTGACGATCTTCAGCTGCACTCCGAGCGAACCGAGCTCACGCAACGTCGTGATGATGTCGGGCTTTGCCGGATCCTCGAACAGCAGCAGTCCCTCGAAGGACATCCCTGATTCCTCCACCTGCGACCCGCGCATCACGCGACTTGCGACGCCGAGCACGCGATAGCCCTGGCGTGCATGCCCCTCCAGACTCTCGAGCAGGGCGGTCCGCGCCGAGGCGTCGAGCACGGTTTCGCCCCGGTCACTGCGCATGCTCGAGCAGACCGACAGGACCGAATCCGGGGCGCCCTTGGTGATGACCAGCGCATCCTCCGAGCCCGGCCTCGACACCGCCACGCTCATCCTCTTGCGGACGAAGTCATAAGGAAGCTCGTCGACTTTCGTACAGGCCGGATCGATTCCGGGACACTGCGCAAGGATGACTTCATCCAGCGGATTCACAAGCCCGGTCTGCAGGCGCGCATTCACGGCAGCAAGTTCCTGGACCCGCGGCGACTGGTTCCCCTGCGCATCGAGCGCAGCCGCAAGCCTCGCCGCGCCAACGGTAAGCGTGCCGGTCTTGTCCGAGCACAGGATGGTCATGCTGCCGAGATTTTCGATCGCGCTGAGCCGGCGGACCAGCACGCCCTGCCCCGCCATGCTCCGCGCGCCCTGGGACAGCGTGAAGCTCACGATCGCAGGCAGCAGCTCCGGCGTGATGCCAACCGCCAGGGCAATCGCGAACAACAGTGATTCGAGCGGTGGTCGATGCAGCAACAGATTGATGCCCATCACCACCACGGTGAGCACGAGCACGAACTCGGTCAGCATGCCACTGAAGCGGCGAATGCCACGCTCGAAGTCGGTCTCGGGTCGCTGGAGCTTCAGGCGCCCGGCGATCTGCCCGAACTCGGTTCGAGCCCCCGTGGTGACCACCAGCATGGCCGCCGTGCCACTGCGCACCGACGTACCCATGAACAGCGCGTTGGTTCTTCCGGCCAGGGCGGCTCCCTGCGCACTCGGAGCAGCCAGCTTCTCCACCGGCGCGCTTTCGCCGGTGAGTACCGCCTGGATCACGAAGCAGTCGCGCCCCTCCAGCAGCACCCCGTCGGCCGGGATCAGGCTACCAGCCGAGAGATCCACGACGTCTCCGGCGACGATCTCGCGCACCGGGCAGGACCTGGGCTGGCCGTCCCGCCACACCCGGCAATTTGCCACCAGGCGATTGCGCAGGGCTTCGACGGACCGGGATGCCCGGTACTCCTGAGCGAAGCCCAGCAGGGTGGATGCAAGGACGATGATGCCGATTATCGAAGCCTCGGCAAACTCCCCGACACCTGCGGCGATCGTGGCGGCAACCAGCAGCAGGAGCACCAGAGGACTGCGAAACTGGCGCGCAAGCAGCAGCCACCGCGACGCCTGCGAATCGTCCGCAATCGTGTTCGGGCCATCCCTCAGCAATCGTTCAGCGGCCGCAGACTCGCTCAGGCCATTGCGTGCACTGGCCAGCCTGTCCAGCAATTCCGCAGGCTTGCGGCTCCAGTACGCATCCTTTTCGATCCGGATCATCTGTACCGATTCCTGCCCGTGACCAGCGCGCATGATCCACCGTCCTGGTGTTCGTTCCAAGGCCCGCCATACGCCCGATCCTTCTGTGCGGACCGCGTGTGCGGGCCGCATTGCGCTGCGGCAGTGCCGATGCGACCATGTGGCCACAGCTCATGGAAATCGACCGGAAACCCATGCTCATCATCCACGACTGCATCGAGGGCCGCTGGTGCACCAGCGCCTGCGCCACCCGAAGCACGTGAAACTCACCTTCTGTGGCGCTGCCGGTGAAGTGACCGGATCCTGCTTCCTGGTGGAGTCCGGCTCACACCGATTCCTGGTCGATTGTGGCCTCTTCCAGGGTGGCCGCGAAACTCGCCGGCGCAACCTTGAACCATTCGCATTCGACCCTGGCAGCATCGAATTCGTGCTGCTCACCCACGCCCATCTCGATCACAGTGGGCTGCTGCCGCGCCTGTCGGCAATGGGTTTCAAGGGGCCCATCTACACGACCCAGGCGACCCGGGATCTGCTCGAGGTGCTTCTGCCGGACAGCGCCCATCTGCAGCAAATGGAAGAGGAACGGGCAGTCCGGTTGGGCCGCGATTTCGTGGCCGCCTACAGTGTTGCGCAAGCGCGAGCCGTCCTGCGGCAGATCCGGCCGGTGAGCTACGATCAGACATTCGATCCCGCTCCCGGAGTCCGTGCCCGGCTGCGCGATGCCGGGCACATCCTGGGTTCAGCGATCATCGAATCATGGCTGACCGATGCAGGCCACACGTGCAAGCTGGTGGTCTCCGGCGATCTCGGGCAACCCGGTCGCCCCATCGTGCGCAATCCCACCCCGATCGATCACGCCGACGTATTGCTGGTCGAATCGACATATGGAAACCGCGATCACAAGCCGCTCGACAGGGCACTGATCCAGCGGCGCGGCATGGTGCTGGTTCCTGCCTTCGCCGTCGGGCGGACGCAGGAATTTCTCTACTATCTGAATCAGCTCGTGCGCGAGCGCCGGTTGAATGATCTGACGGTCTTCGTCGATTCCCCCATGGCCACCGAGGTCACCCGGATCACGGCGAATCATTTCGGGATATTCAACGCCGAAGCACGCGCGATCGCGCAGCAGGCCCATCCGTGGGCGGATTCAATCCGGATCAGGTTCACGGAGGATGTCGCGGATTCGATGGCGCTCAACCGGATAGAATCCGGCGCCATCATCGTGGCAGCGAGCGGCATGTGCGATGGAGGCCGCATCCGGCATCATCTCAGGCACCGTCTCGCCAACCCACGTACGACAATCCTGATCATCGGCTTTCAGGCGGCCGGTACGCTGGGGCGACGCCTTGTGGACCGGCCTCCTTTCGTGCGGATCTTCGGCGAGGAAATTCCGGTGCGTGCCGAGATCGTCACGCTGGGTGGCTTCTCCGCTCACGCGGACCAGTCCGCGTTGCTTGCCTGGCTGCGCGGCTTTCACGCAGCACCCGGGGCAGTCCACCTGGTCCACGGCGAGCCCGAAGCTGCGGAGGCCTTCGCAGCCCGGATAACCCGGGAATTGAACTGGAAACCCCACATTCCCGAGCGGGGCGAAACCGTACTTCTGCGCCCCTGAACGCCGGGGCTACAGATTTGCCACGCACGCCGCCGGTGTGGACGGCCGTATCCCCATCTCATGGCAGATTTCGCCGGTCAACCCGGCGCGGTTCAGGGTGTAGAAATGGAATTCATTGACGCCGTGTTGAATGAGAAGCTCCACCTGTTCGATGGCCACCTCCGCAGCGACCCGGCCCTGCGCCCCCTCGTCCCCTTCCGTCCCTTCGAAGCGGCTGCGCAGCCAGCCGGGAACCGAAGCGCCGCAACGGGCAGCGAACCGCTCCACCTGTGACAGACGGCCGATGGGCAGGATGCCGGGGATGATGGGGATATGGATGCCGACCGCGGCGCACCGGTCACGATAGGAAAGGTACGCGTCGTGGTCGAAGAAAAACTGCGTGATGGCACGAGTGGCCCCTGCCTCGACCTTGCGCTTGAGATTCTGCACGTCGGCCTCCATGCCTGGATTCTCGGGGTGTCCTTCCGGATAGGCGGCGACAAACAACCCGAAGGGCGCCACCTCGCGCAACCCGCTCACCAGTCGAGCCGCACTGTCGAAACCCGCGTCGTCCGCCTTTACGCTCTCCGGAATCGAAGGATGGTCCCCGCGCAGGGCAACGAGTTGGCGGATGCCGGCGTCCCAGTAATGGCGGGCGCAGTCCTGGATCTCCTGCCGGCTCGCGCCCATGCAGGTCAGGTGCGGCACCACCTGCAAGGACGTCATGCGCAGCAGCCTTTGCACCCAGCGCCGCGTGCGCGGCCGGCTCGTTCCGCCCGCTCCGCAGGTGATGGACACGAACTTCGGCTCGAACCGGGCCAGCCTTTCCACCGTCGACAGGAACTGCGGCGCTGCCCCGTCCTCCGGCGGGAAAAATTCGAACGAGACTTCGATTCCGGATCCTGACACCTGACATGCCTCCGAGGGCTTTCCACGTACGGAATCAGCATGCCCAAGCTCCTTGAATGATACAATTTCATAATCTTCATAAAGATTCGCAATATTTTTCATGGCGACCACGGCACTGGAATTGCGGCATCTTGAGACCCTGCTGGCGCTGGAGACCACGGGGAGCGTGTCGAGAGCCGCCGAACGGCTGCATTTGACCCAGTCAGCTCTTTCCCACCAGCTCAAGGCCCTGGAGCAACATTTTGGTGCCCCTCTGGTGGAACGGAATGCCAAGCCGGTGAGGTTCACTTCCATCGGCCGACGACTTCTGGATCTTGCGCACCAGGTGCTGCCGCAGGTGGCCGATGCCACCCGGGACATCGCGCGGCTCGCCCAGGGCAAGGCCGGACCCCTGCGAGTGGCAGTCCAGTGTCATAACTGCTTCGACTGGCTGATGCCGGCCATGGACAGCTACCGCCCCCTGTGGCCCGAGGTGGAGCTGGACATCCTCTCCGGATTCCTGAGTGATCCGATTCCCCTGCTGCTCAGAGGCGAGGCGGAACTGGCCATCATCCATGATGACCACGCGGATCGCGAAGACCTGGTTTTTCACCCGCTGTTTCGCTACCAGAGCATGGCGATCATGAGCCCACGCCACCGGCTCGCGACGAAGCCATGGCTGGAGGCATCCGACTTCGCCTCCGAGACGCTCATCACCTATCCGGTCGATGACACCATGCTCGATGTCATGAAGCATGTGCTCACACCGGCACGCATCAACCCGAAGCGGCGCACGGCCGAGCTCACCGTGGCCATCCTGCAGCTGGTGGCCAGCGGCCGCGGCATCGCCGCACTGCCTGCCTGGACCATCGGCAATTACATCGAGCGTGGTTATGTGGTGGCCCGGCCCGTCGGCGAACACGGACTCACCTGCGAGCTGTATGCGGCCACCACCACAGCCGCAGCCGAGGCCAGCTACATCCGTGAGTTCATCGACCTCACCCGCCGCCAGAGCCTGAATGAACTGCGCGGAGTGAGTGCGCTGGAGTGAGCTTCGTTCAGCTCGCCGCGACGACGCATGAATTCGGATTGGCGGACTGTACTCGCGCTTCGGTGAGTTTTCGCCGGATGAATTCAATGCCGTCCAAAAGGGCGCTCTCTCCTTGCGGGTTGTGTTCCTTGTCCTTGTAGAACTGGATGAAACCGTGCTGCTGACCCGGGTAGACCCTGGCCTGGACTTCGACGCCGGCTCGTCTCAACGCCGTCGCGTACGCGACATTCTCGTCCCGAAGCGGATCATGCTCACCGACCTGGATGAATGCCGGCGGCAGGTCGTTGTGTCGGGCGGACAATGGCGATACCAGTGGCGCATGTCTGTCCACGCCCTCCGGGAAATAGGCCTTCAGGATTCCGGTCATGTCGGCCCTGGTCGGAAAATTGGTGTCACCGAACAGCGTCCACGACTTCGTATCCATTCTGTTGCTCAAAGTCGCATACATCAGCCACTGAGCAATGATCTGCGGGCCCCCACGATCCCGTGCAAGCAGGGCCGAAGCCGCGGCAAGATTCCCTCCCGCGCTGTCACCGCAAACCGCCATGGCATTTCCATCGCCACCCACTTGCCCCGCGTTGACGGCAAGCCACGTCAGGACTTCAAATACATCGTCGAGACCCGCCGGATAGGGATGCTCTGGTGCGAGACGATAGTCCACGGCGGCAACAAGCGCATGCGTTCCGTTGGCGATGGCGCGCGCCAGGACGTCGTGCGTATCGAAGTCCCCCGATACAAACCCGCCTCCATGAGCAAACAGCACAATCGGCAGCATGGTCGCCGAATCGAAACCCTCAGGAACGTAGACCCGAACCGGTATGTCCCGCAATGGCGCAACGGCGCGGATGCGAACAGACCTGACCGCGGCCACAGGATCCGGAGAGCCGGCCATCGGAATCGCAGCGCGGTATGTGCTGCGCATGCCGTCGGCAAACTTGACCAATTCAGGGTTCTGCATGCAGGCAATCTCCTCAGCCAGATTCAATCAGCCGTCCAGCCCCCATCCACCACCAGGCTCGTTCCAGTGACCAGCGATGCGGCATCGGACGCAAGAAATACGACAGCGCCCATGATGTCCTCCACGGCTCCCAGGCGCCCCAGCTTGATTTTCCCGAGTACTGCATCACGATGCCCCTTGTCTTCGAAGAATGGTCGCGTCATCGACGTTTCGATGAAAGTCGGCGCAATCGTGTTGCTGCGAATGTTGTGTCTTGCCAGATCGATGGAAATGGCTTTGCTCAGTCCTTCCAGTGCCCACTTGGATGCGCAGTAGACACTTCGCTGCGATCCGCCAACATGCCCCATCTGCGAGCCCATGTGAATCATGCTGCCGCCACGACCGCGTTCGATCATCATTCGTGCCGCAGCCTGGGCAACGAAGAAAGATGCCCGCAGATTCAGCGCCATGACCGCGTCATAGTCCGTCTCGGTGACTGCGGTGAAATCCATCGGTCGATTGGTGCCCGCGTTGTTCACCAGAATCTCGAAGGCCTCGCATTCTTCAAATGCGCGGGTCACTTCACCCACGTTGCACACGTCGAGGATCCTATAGTCTGCTTCACCGCCAGTGGCACGGATCGACTCCACTGCCGCCGTCAGATCGGTCTCTGATCGGGCGCACAGCGTTACCGCGGCCCCTGCGCCGGCAAGCGCTGCGGCGCAGGCAAGCCCGAGCCCCCTTCCCGCGCCTGTGACGAAGGCCCTCCGGCCCTGAAGGTCGAAGGATGGAGTCCGGGGCAGCACCTGCGGCTTCGCCGGGTTGTCAGGATCGCGCCGTGACCGTCCCGCCATAAGGAACATCTTTCCTGCCATACCGCCGGACGCGGATGTTGGCCTGCTCGCCATGACCAGCAAAGCCTTCCAGGGCACACAATCGGCTGCAATACTCGCCCACCAGGGCCGACGCGGCATCGGTGGTCACGCGTTGATATGTACAGGTCTTCAGGAACTTGCCCACCCAGAGCCCGCCGGTGAATCGCGCTGCCTTTCGGGTTGGAAGCGTGTGATTGGTTCCAATCACCTTGTCCCCGTAGGCGACATTGGTGCGAGGCCCCAGAAACAGGGCGCCATAGTTCGTCATGTGCTGAAGAAAATACTCCGGATTTCGCGTCATGACCTGAACGTGTTCCGAGGCGATTGCATCGGCAATCTCGACCATTTCCCGGTCGCTCTCTGCAACGATGATTTCACCAAAGTCTTCCCAGGCTCTCCTGGCGTATTCCGCCGTTGGCAGGATCTCGAGCAGGCGTGCAATCTGCGTCAAGGTGTCTCGAGCCAGCGCCTCGGAAGTGGTGATCAGAATGGCCGGACTTTCGGGACCATGCTCGGCCTGACCCAGCAAATCAGTCGCACACAATTCACCGTCGACCGACTCGTCTGCGATGACCAGGGTCTCGGTCGGCCCGGCAAAAAGATCGATCCCGACTCGCCCGAAAAGCTGGCGCTTGGCCTCCGCGACAAAAGCGTTGCCGGGCCCCACGAGCATGTCGACCGGATGGATGGACTGCGTTCCGATCGCCATGGCGCCCACCGCCTGGATTCCCCCCAGCGCGTAAATCTCATCGGCCCCCGCCATGACCTGCGCCGCGACGATCGCGGGCGCCAGCTTCCCCTGAAACGGAGGAGCGCAGGTGACCACCCGCTTCACACCCGCCACCTTCGCGGTCGCGATTGACATGTGTGCCGATGCGAGCAGGGGATACTTTCCGCCCGGCACATAGCAACCCGCCGCATTCACGGGAATGTTGCGATGGCCGAGTATCACGCCCGGGATGGTTTCGACTTCAAGGTCCTTGATGGAGTCGCGTTGATGCTTCGCAAAGTTGCGCACCTGGGTCTGGGCGAATTCTATGTCCAGAAGATCCTGCCTGGACAGCTGGCTGAAGCACGCATCCTTGTCACGCTGCGTCAAGGCAAAATCCTCACGGTCCCACCCGTCGAACCGCTTCGAAAGATCCCGGATCGCGGCGTCCCCGCGGGATTGAATGTCCGCCAGCGTTGCCTCCACGACCTCGCGGACCTTCAGATCAGCATCCCTCCGGTCCTCGACGGATTTGCCACGCTTGAGCCAGTTCGCCATAGGATTCATGCCCCATTCATTTCGTAGTTGTGGACAAAATCGGACGGCACCGCCGGGGCCCAGTTTGCAAGGCTGTCAACGAGTTCATAGTTGGTCGGCGTCCACATGTTGTAGTCGTCGATATAGTCCATGTCCGCGTAGTACTCGAACCACGAACCCCAGGGATCCTGCACGTAGTGGAAGAAATTCGAACCGATGGTGTGCCGACCGAACCCCCAGTCCCCCCGGCCTGCCCTTTCGACCAGCGCGCGCCCGCCTCGCCCCACCTGATCCGGGTCAATCACCTGGAAACTGGCGTGATGTAGTCCGATGCCCGGTGACTTCGCGAATGCAATGACGTGGTGGTCGCTGTTCCTGCGCGCACAGCAAAAGGCAATGACATCCTGTGACCGGTCAGCCAATCCCATGCCCAGTGCCTCGACCACAAACTTCACGCTTTTCGATACATCCGGCGTGAACAACAACACGTGACCCAGGCGCAGCGGTTTGACCGGCGGGTATTCCGCGGAGGCGAGCATTGCCGAGCGTCTGTTGCGAATGATCCGCCCGGGACCGTTGATCCCGAAGGCCGGACCCGGGGCAAGCGGTGGATCCGGATCCTGTTCAACCAGGTGCATCAGCACACCATGAGGATCACGCACCCAGAGGCCGTCGGCCCGGGCACCCATCGGGGCGGTTACCACGGTGCCACCCGCAGCCGGGGTGCGGGCCGCAATTCCGCCCAGATCGTCCGCCCGCAGCGTAATGTGATTCAGCTTCTTCTTCGGCGCGCCGCCGATCAACACGATCGAATCACGGGTTTGCCCCGCGCATCGCAGCCGTGCGACTGAGCCCGCCGATTCACCCTCAAGTCCCGCATCGGAATAGAATTTGATGCCCGCCGCGATTTCCGGGACATCCAGTGTCAGCGACAAGACGCCAAGTACCGCCATAAATCCTCCAGACGCCAACCCGTCAGCCTTGTCCGGCAGAAGAAACTCCGGTCACGCATTCGGTGCGCGCACCCTGTTTTCGATCACGCCGATGTTCTCGATCTCGCAGCGGACCACATCACCCGGCTGCAGAAACTGCGGTGGATTCATGCCCGCGCCTATGCCATCGGGCGTGCCCGTTGCGATCAGGTCACCGGGTTCCAGCGTAAATGCGGTTGCAAGGTAGGAGATCTGCTGCCAGATATTGAAGATCATCTGGCCTGTATTGCTTTCCTGGCGAAGTTGACCATTGACGAAACAGCGCAACCGAAGGTTGTGCGGTTCCGGAATCTCGTCTGCCGTAACGATCCATGGCCCGATCGGACCATGGGTGTCGAAGGACTTCCCCACCGTAAACGTGGGCGAATGGAACTGCCAGTCCCGGGCTGACACATCGTTGGCCACAAAGTAACCGAATGCATGGTTGCGTGCGGCAGATTCGTCGATGCCCTTCGCGGCGGCACCGATGACCACGCCAAGTTCCACTTCATAATCCAGCTTACCGGTGACCCCCGGATCGATCTCGTCATGAGGTCCGCAGATGCAGGTGGTCTGCTTGTTGAACCAGAGCTGCTGCTTTGGAGCTGGAACCCCAAGGCGCTCGGCTTCCTCCAGATGTTTCCGGTAATTCATGCCGATCGCAAGATACTTGCCAGGCCGCTCGATCGGCGCCAGCAACCGGACCTTGTCCAGAGACCATTTCGTCTTTGAAGCGGCCACAGCCTCGGACACCCTGTCAAGAGCCTTTTGTCCGCCCTGCACAATGGAAAGTACGGTGGGGAATCCCGCACCGACTCCGTCGAACTCCACGACATGATCGTCCTGGAACACACCAGTACAAGGCCTGCCGTCCCTGGAGAATCGCAACAGTCTCATGTGTTCACACCGGTTTGATTCGAACCACCGCCCGGTTCAGAGGCTGGACGCTGCCCCCAGTGTCTGGCTGTCTCGACGGCGAAGGTCTGGTAGCTTCGCAACGGGCGACCCAGGAGCGCCTCGAGCCGTTGCGCATTCCCGGGTTTCGCCACGGCACCTTGTTGCTGAAATCGGCGCATCATCAGGCGCAGGTCGTACGCCATCCACGCGGGCGACCGATTCCTCACAGCACTTTCAAAGGCATTCAGATCGTCACCCGCGTACCGCACGGTACGGCCCAGCGTCCGGGTCCAGATGCCCGCCACTGCTTCGCCTGTGAGCGGATCAGGACCCGTGAGTTCAATGGACTCTCGCGGCAACGGTCGCTCCGTCAGTTCCCTGCGGAGCAACTCGCGCGCGGCAATCTCCACGATATCGCTGACATCGACCATGGATATGCCGGCGCTTCCGATTGGCATGGGATAAACGCCGCCCAGTATCGCATCCCGCAGATGAGCGTCGTTCTGCATGAAATAGTTGGGGTGCAGAACCGTGGCGGGCAGATCGAACTGTTCGATCATGCGTTCGACGGCATACTTGCCCGCGAAATGCGGGACGTTCGTGAAGCGCTCGCTGGATATCACGGACAGATACACAATCCGCCGGATGCCCGAGTCGATGGCAAGATTCAGGGTGTTCATCGCCTGCGAAAGCTCGTCTGTCGCAACCGCGTTGATCAGGAACAGCGTACTCACGCCGGACAAGGCGCTGCGCGTCGCATCGAGATCAGTCAGGTCGGCTTTGACAGCACGAACGCCCGCAGGCAACCCCGAACGATTCGGGTTTCGGGCAAGGGCATGGACTGTGGCGCCAGCCGCCGCAAGACGGGCGACCAGCCGGGAGCCGATGGTGCCGGTACTGCCGGTGACCAGAATGGTCATGTTCAGTGGCCTCCCGCCGAGTGGACCGTATGCCCGCCCTTGCAGGCCCAGCCGCCATCGACTGGAATGTTCACGCCCGTCATGAACGTCGATTCGTCCGATGCCAGAAACAGCCCCGTGTATGCGACATCCAGCGGGCGGCCGGTTCGCGCCAGCAGTGGCCATCCGTCGAAGTGATGACGGAACTCGGCGCTCTCGTCATAGAGCCCTTGCGTTGCGGGAGTCAGAATCGGCCCAGGAGAAATCGAGTTGGCCCGAATCCAGTGCGGGGCGCCCTCCACGGCCAGCTGGCGCGTAAACCCGATCACGCCGGCCTTTCCCGCCGCATGAGCTGCCGCCCCCAGAAATTCTGTCCCCCGCATACCGCAGACGGATGCAATGTTGATGATGGATCCGGCTCCGCGGGCAACAAGATGCGGCCATGCCGCTTTTGTGGGCACGAATACCACGTCGAGTTCCCAGCGCAGGGTCTGCTGCCACTTCTGCAGCGTCATGCTCGCAAACTCAACCATGTGCGTGCCAGCACCGTTGTTGTAGAGAATATCGATCCCGCCGTATCGGCTGACCGCTTCTCCCACCCACTGGTCCACGCCCCTCGCATCGGCCGCATCCACCGTCGAGCAGTGAACCGTGAGTTGCGCCCGCGCGGCCAATGCGGCAGTGGCTTGCACACCAGCGGCATTGATGTCGCTGGCCACCACAATTGCGCCCGCACGCGCGAACAGCAGCGCAACGGCCTGCCCCTGACCGCTGCCGGCTCCGGTGACCAAAGCCACCTTGCCTGCCAGTCGATCCTGCACCGGCCCCATGCTGACTCTGTTGGGGGACTGGGACACTTGCGTTGCGCTCGTAAAGATCATCAACTTGCCATGAAGCCGCCATCGACGGGGAACGCCACGCCCGTGACGAACGACGCGGCATCCGACAGCAGCCATTTGGCCGCTTCCGCAACTTCAGCCGATTCGCCCAGCCGATGGATGAAATTTCGCGCCTTGATCTGCAGAAAGAACTCTGCCAGGCGGGGATCGGCACTCAATCGGTCGATCATAGGGGTACGGATCACTCCCGGCATGATGGCGTTGACCCGGATCCCCCGGTCACTGAACTCTGCGGCCGCCGCGCGCGTCACGCCCAGCACGCCGTGTTTGGCTGATACGTACTCTGCTGCGTTGGGAATCGCCACCTGACCGAGGCCGGACGACGTGTTCACGATCGCCCCCCCACCGTTCTTCAGCATGGCGCTGACCTGATGCTTGATGCACAGGAACACTCCCGTCAAATCGATCCGGATGCAGCGTTCCCATTGCTCGACTGTCAACTCGGTCAGGGGAACATTGAGCTGCGACACGCCTGCATTGTTGAATGCTCCATCCAGCCGGCCGAAGGCCGCGACGGTCTGCTCGACCAGTTGCCGAATGGAGCTCTCGGAAGCTACGTCTGCCGGGATGAGTCGGGCTTCTTGACCTCTGGCACGAATCATTTCGAACGTTGACTCGGCCGCAGCTTCCGACACGTCACTGATCACCAGCCGGGCACCGGCATTTGCAAACACCAGGCAACTGGCAGCCCCGATCCCGCCGCCGGCGCCCGTGACGATAACGACCTTGTCTTTCAGGGCTGCGTCCACGGAGTCGTGCCCCATTCAGCCACCGGCATCCGCCCACCGCGCGATGACGTCGGGAGCGGCTTCAACCATTGATTGCGGGTCCACGATGATGTGCTGGGCAGCCACCGTAATGTCGCGCAGGCACCGTCCGAGTACACTCGGGTTCCGCAGCGAAGAAGATGCTCCTGCGCCAAACGAAAACAGCACCACTTCCTTGGCCGCCTGGTGCCCCCAGGTCACTGCCTGTCGCAACCTGGACAGTTCGAAAGCCGGCACCGGCTTGCCGCTTTTCGCTGTGGCTTCAGCAGTTCCGTATGCGTCCAGGACCAGTGCCCGTGCCGCCTGAAACAACGCCTCGTATTTCATGAACTCCATGCGAAACACCGGGCTCATTGCGATGGTTTCCGTGGAACCGAGGCGCTTTCTCTGGCTGGTGATCCGGGCAATCTCCTGCAACGATCGCCGTGCCATACCGAGGACCACTGCGACATGTCCCGCTGCCGCATAGCACTTGGTGCCGATGGCCGAAATGGCTCCACCCCTGCGTGGCTCGGTAAAATACTGGTTGAAAGTCCATTCCGCCGGAACCGATTGATCGGGAATCTCGAAATCATAGCTGCCCGTTCCCTGCAGGCCCGTCACATTCCAGTTTCCATGCAGGCGGATCTGGCTCTTGGGAACGAATGCACCGATCACCTGAGGCATGCCGTCTGCCATCTTCCGGGGTGAGCCACCGTCCATGACGATGAGTCCACCGCTGACCCAGTCCGCATGCGCGATCCCGCTTCCGAATCCGAACCGGCCGCCACCCTTGTATCCGCCATCCACCACCGACACTCGTCCGGACGGAGCGAACGCCAGCGCCATGACCGGAAGCCTGTGTCCGCCAAACATGCGCGCGACATGCTCATCCGTGCAATGGGTCGCCGCCACTGTCGTGGCGGTTGCATTCGCCATCAAGGTCCAGCCGGTGGAGCCATCCGCTGATGAGATCTCCTCGAGGACCCGGATATGCGCGAGGATGCTTTCCTCCGAGCCGCCGAGCGCACGAGGACACAGGGTCCAGAACAGGCCTGCCTCACGCATCGCTTCGACAACCTGCAGAGATACTGTCCCGTTGCGTTCGGCATTTTCCGCCTCCGCTTCGATGAGGCCGCGCAATGCGCGGGCCCGGTCAAGCAACTCACTTGATGTGGCGGCGGAAGCCTTGGGCATCGAACCACTCTCGTTGGTCTGGGCTGTCATCTGGGGCTCCTTAAACAGGGCTTTCCAATCTCATTGTCGCATTTCAAATCGAAGTCCGAAGGTTCGCGGCGGCTCGTAGAAGCTGACTCCCACCCCGGGTGCAACGCCGGCACCCGCGCCGAGCACACCCTTGTTTTCGAGATTCTTTGCCCATAGACCGAGGCTCCATTTGTCGCCTGATCCGTGATACATCAGCGATGCATCGGTGGTCGTGAAAGCCTTCTGGAACAATGTCGGGTACAGTTGCTGATCCAGCGAGATTCCGGACCAGAAGCCGTTCTCGTAGTGGCTGGACACTTTTGAGACCAGCGATCCACCTGATGAAAACTCAAGAGTATGCTGCAGGCCCAATGTCACGGTGACTTCGGGCGAATACATGAGCTTCGATCCCGAGTAGTCCCGTCCATTGTTTGTAAATTCGACGATTCGGGCGTGCAGCAGTCCCACCCCCAGGTTGATCTGGAGGCCCGGCGTGGCAAGGAACATCGCCGTGAGTTCGTTTCCATAGATGCGCGACTTGGGCGCATTGAAATAGGCGTTTGCGCCCGTTGCCGCGCTGTAGTTCTGGATGATCAGATCCTTGTAGTCATAGTAGTACAGTTCATCATTGACCTGCAGCCGGTCGTCAAGAAAGCGGTTCTTGCTCCCCATCGTGTACGAGGTCAGGGTCTGTGGCTTGACCAGGTTGTTGAAGGTGGGCGTGCTCGGCTGCGGATTGAATGTGCCGGGGTTATAGCCCGTCTGGATGGTTGCATAGATCATCGATTTCGCAGCGACGTCCAGTTCCATTCCCGCCTTCCAGTCGAAGTGATTCCACGAATGGTCGAATGAGTAGGGAAGCGTGCCCTCGGAGAGCCTCCCGTCGGTGCAGAATGCAGGCGCACTGCAGGTCGGAAAGACGAAGATGGCATCCTGTGCCGAAACCTTGTCGTGGGAAAAACGAGCTCCTGCCGTGAGACGGAAGCGGTCCGTGATCGAGTATGTGCCCTGACCATAGGCCGAGTAATTCGTGCGATCGTCCGGAACGGTTCCGCCGCTGAGATAGGGACCGAACAGATAGTTGTGCCGGGTATGGTCCTTCTTCCAGTACAAGCCCCCAATCCACTTGAACACGGTATCGCTATCGCTGGTCAGACGAAGCTCCTGTGCGTAGCTGTGGATGTTCACGTTGAAGAGCTGATTGAAGCCTGCTACCACTCGCAGGTCGTGGTCCGTATAGACCACCACTGAAGGCAAATAGGACAGAGTGGCTCCGGACAACTTCAGGTCCGCTTGGCCGCCCGCCATGAAGGCCCGGTACTCTGCGCGGCCGGACGCCAGATCATTGCCGGGGTAGCTGATTTGCGTGGATCCCGGGAACAGGCCGTTGGCGGGTATCACGAACGGCGGGCCGACCGCTGGCACCTTCCAGGGATCCGAGGGGTTGGCTTCAAGAAAATAGGGCGTGGCGGGTCGCGCCTTGTCCTGATAAAAGCTTGTCCAGAGATAGACGGACGCACGATCACTGGGATTGAACAAGGCCGAGAGGCGTCCGGACACCCCTGCGTCGTCATCGCTCCCGATGCTCTGATAGCCGTCATGCCTGGCAATATTTACCGCTCCGCGCAGCCAGAGCCTGTCATTGATCGGCGTGTTGTCCACAACTGTTGCAACGACCGTCCCGTAGTTGCCGACGTCGAGGTGAACGCTCGATTCCTGTTCGGCCGAGGGCTTGCGAGTGGCAATGTTGATGACGCCGCCGCTGGCATTTCCACCATACAGCGTACCTTGAGGTCCCGGCGCCACTTCCACCCGTTCAACGTCGAACAAGGTCGACATGCTCGCAAACCGGGTGATCTGCACGCCGTTTACATTGAATGAAACGGCCTCCGGGACCCAGGCGTAGTCCAGGTTCGAACCGATCCCGCGGATGAACTGCTGCGCGACGTTCGATTCATACGCAAATCTTACTGAGGGGGCCAGCAAGGCGACCGCCCGGATATCCGTACCTCCGCTGCTCAACAGATCTTCACCCGTCACAACCGTGACCGCCTGCGGAGTCTTTTGAGCATTGACCGCACGCTTTTCCGACGTGACGGTGATTTCCTGGAGCGCAGCCACTCCGGTTGAGTCCCCCGCCTGCGCTTCGCCACCTGCCAGTGCGGCGTCCGCCGCGGCTGCCAGGTTCCAGTTGCCGCCGGCGAGGATCAGCGCCAGCAGCCAAGCACACTTGAAATTCGGTTTCACCTGAACACCCCCGGAGAACTTCGTCTTCCTGTTTTTGCCGCGAACCCGAGTGGATTCGCGTACTCATTCGGACCGGACGGTATCGTATTATGAAAGTTCCGTCAAGCGGCATGCCCGCATCGGGCGGGCCGTGGCCCAGAGATCGGATTTTGGGTGGATGGCATGAATGTCAGCGCACTGCTTTTTCCGTTTTTCGTGTACTGTTCACGCTATTCACTCCGGTGTCGCAGTCAACCTTCCTGGTCTGCTTTCGCATCCTCTTTTCCTCCCAATGTTCATATGATACGCTCCGGTCCGGTATTCCATCAGACAGATAATCCAGGCGGGGAGACCATGAAGTCCACTAAAGGCACATTCACGACGAGCACGATCAGCCTGAGCAGCGCCCAGGCTGCCATTGATGCGGGTGTATCGGCTGCGACAACCCTGGGAGTTCCGATGTCCATGGTGATCGTCGACCTGGCAGGGCTTCCCAAGGCTTTTGCGCGCATGGATGGAGCGAGCATCCTCAGCTATGAAGTCGCATACAAGAAGGCCTGGACTGCGGCTGTTACCGGTGCTCCGACAGCGGGAGTCCACCAGTTCATCAGCAGCGATGCAGGTGCCCTGATCTCGATGCCGCACGTGGGAAATTTCTCGGTTGTTGCCGGAGGATTGCCGCTTCGCGCCGATGAGTGTTGCGTTGGCGCCGTCGGAGTCAGCGGCGCGACAGCGGAGCTCGATCTCAAGGTGGCAGAAGCAATGGTCGCCGCACTGACCTGAGGGTCAAAGATGTTCAGCAAGACCTGGCGTGTCTCACCACGCGAACATGATGTCCGTGTGCAGCGTGAAGTACGGATCCCGATGTCAGATGGTGTCCTGCTCTCGGCGGATATCTTCAGACCAACGTCCGCCGGCGCATTTCCGGCGCTCCTTGGCGTGCATGCCTATGATCAGGCCATGCAGTCGGTTGCTTCCCGACCGCTGGCCATGCAGGGACGCAATGCCCAGTCCGAGGCCGGTGACCCGAATTTCTACGTCCGTCGTGGTTACGCGCACGTCATCGTCAATGCCCGGGGAACAGGGCGATCGCAGGGGGAATATACCCACTATGGACCGCGGGATGTGCAGGACATCGCGGAGGTCATCGCCTGGATGGCGGCACAGCCGTGGTGCACCGGTTCAGTGGGCATGTTTGGCGCCTCCTACTTCTCGGTGTGCGCCAAGCAGGTCGCGGCATTGAACCCACCCGCACTGAAAGCCGTTTTTGCCCCATATGGCTACACCGACTTCTATCGTGACAAGTTCTATCACGGCGGCATCCTGGCACACAGCTTCCTGACATCCTGGTCCCGGCAGCTGGCCGGAGTACGGGTCCGGGGATGGTCCCGTCCGGCCCTTGGAGAGCAGGTATACCAGCATCGGTTGGCACTGCTTCGCGAGGATCGGGATCTGATGGCCGTGCCGGAGCTTGCTGCAGCCGTCAACGCGCCCGAGGTCGCCGCACATCCGCTGATCGTTGACGTGCTGATGAATCCGCAGGACGGTCCTTACTGGTGGGAGCGCAATCCGCGGCTGGAGAATATCCGCGCGCCAATACTCATCGGCGCATCCTGGGACATGTATTTTCTGCATCTGCCGGGCGAGTTTCGTGCCTGGGAGCGCATCAGTGCGCCAAAGAAGATGATCGTCGGTCCGCCGATCTATCTCGATCGCCCCATCTATCAGTATGCATTCGAGTCATTACGCTGGTTTGACCATTGGCTCAAAGGCAATGACACCGGCTTTCTTGATGAACCTCCGATCAGCCTGCTGGTGACCGGCGAAGACAATCGCTGGTTGCAGGCGGCCGAGTGGCCCTTGCCGCAGACGATCTGGCACCCGTTCTACCTGCATGCCGGCGGCCTGCTGAGCGAGCACGAACATTGGCCGCATGAGGGTGCCACCAGCTTCGAGGACAACAATTTCAATACCCGGGGCGGAGTCACATTCGAATCGCCGCCGCTCATCGAACGAACCGAAATCATCGGGCCGATCGTCGCCAGCATTCACGCCTCGACAACCGAGCCGGAGCTGTTGCTGTTCCTGAGTCTCTGGGATGTCGACCCCGACGGGCAAAGAAAGCTCCTGACGCGGGGCTGGCTGCGGGGTTCGCTGCGGGAACTCGATGAGACGACATCCAGACCCTGGCTTCATCAATACACGTTCCGGAACCCGGCCCCGGTGGACTGTACCGCGCCCACTGTCTACAAGATCAATCTCATGCCAATCGCGCATGTCTTCACGAAGGGTCATCGAATCGCGTTACGGGTCAGCTCTTCGGATACCGAACCGCCGGAGACCTTCTTCGACCTGATCGCGCAGGGCCATCTCCTGCAGCAGCGGCCGTCCTGGGTCTCAGTCCATCATGACGCCGAACATCCCTCGGTCATATCGTTGCCCATCACTTCCGGGAACCGGATTGGCACCTACATGTCGGGCGGCAGCGGAGCAGTTCGTTCCGCACAGGCGGCAACGCCTGTGAAATCCGGGACCGCGTGGGACAAGTGGTAGAACCAGGAGAGGCATCGCGGGACCTTCACAAACTGCAGGGAGCCGGATGGGAAAACCGATGAGCAATACGCTTTCACCACGATCACTGCGTGACGCATTCGGGGCATTTGCCACCGGTGTAACGGTCGTTACAGCGTTGAAACCAGACGGACAACCGGTGGGCATTACCGCCAATTCCTTCACATCCGTATCGCTCGATCCGCCGCTGATCCTGTGGTGCATTGCAAGTACCAGCGCAAGCATTGCGGCCTTCAGCGTTGGTGCCAGCTTTGCCGTCACCATCCTGGGCGAGCATGCAAAAGAGATCGCCGTGCACTTCGCGAGTCGTACCGCGGACAAGTTTCCGGATGACCCCAATCCGGGGCCGCACGGTCAGGCACCAATGATTCCTGGAACCCACCTGTGCCGGATGGACTGTCAGGTCGAAAGCGTGCACCGCGCAGGGGACCATCTGATCATCGTGGGCCTGGTGCAGGCATTGGATCGTCACGGGGGCCGCCCGCTGGCCTTTCACGACGGCAGGTTCGGGCGATTGATTGCCGACGCCACTTCGGCACCGATTGATGTCTGGAATCCACACGGCGTGCAGATGCCTTCGTTCTTCAACGTTCCCTTCGACTGACCACCAGACGCTGCACATCACCCGTTCGGAAAATCTGCTTGTCTGGCACTGCCTTCTGACGCCGCGCACCGGCATGCTTCGCTTGCCGTGTTCCGGCCCGCGACTCGATTCCCGACATCACCAGGCGGATCGCAAACTCTATCTGGCGGGTAAAGAGACGGTGCCTTGACTCCGGTGCCAAGGCTCCGTAAAGCAGTTGCTGAAATGTGTCACCCTGAATCATGTGCAGAAACGCCTGCGCACGAAGCCAGAGTTCCTCGTCGGGGACCAGCCTTGACAGGATTCTTTCGACCGCGCGCAAGCCTTCTGCGGGGCCGCTGCCATAGAACAGCTTGCCCATCTCCGGGAACCGGGTGACTTCCCCATACATCACGCGCAGCAGCGCAACATTCTCCGGTGATCCGATGTAGTCCATCAGTGAATGAGCGAACTCACGCAGCAACAGAACCGCGTCTTCAATGTTTTCGGCAGGCGGAAACTTGGCGCTGTCCGTCACCCTGTCACACTCGCGCCGCACGATTGCAACGAACAGGGTCTCCTTGTCCTTGAAGTGGCGATAGACAGTCATCTTGCCGACGCCCGCCTTGGCGGCCACGCTGTCCATGCTGGTGCCGACATAACCATTGGCGAGGAACAACTGTTGCCCGGCATCAAGTACAGCCTCGACGTTTTCGGCAACCCGGGCGAATCGCGAATCAGTCGGCGCCCACTTTTCCCGACGCTTCACTTTTCGTTTGGACTTATCTTGATACAATACGGTATCGTCTCTATTTTGCAATCCGGCAGTATAACCCAGTGCACGGCCATCGCAAAATCCCGGGCTCCGAGAGACCGTGCTGAAGTGAAAATCCCGCTCAGTGCAATGACCCGCTCACCGTGCCACCCGCTTCGGCCGTGAACAGCTGTTCCACATCCACCGCGTCGAACCGGTAGCTGCGGTTGCAGAACTCGCAGCGCACTTCCACCGCGCCGCGTTCGGCGAGGATTGCCCGGTTCTCCGCCTCGCCCAGTGCGCGCAGCATGCCGCTCACCCGTTCATGCGAGCAGCGGCAGCGGAAGAACACCGGGGCCGGCTCGAACATGCGCACATCGTCCTCGTTGAACAGCCGGTGCAGGATTTCGCTGTCGCTCAAGGATCGCAGTTCGCCGGGCGAGAGCGTATCGCCGATGAACTGCACCCGGCGCCAGGCATCCTCGATCCCCGCGATGGAACCACTTTCCGGACCCGCCTCGGGAAGACGCTGCAGCAGCATGCCGCTGGCGCCGCGCTCGTCCGTATGCAGCCACAGGCGGGTGGGCAACTGCTCGGATTGCGCGAAATAAACCTGCAGGCATTGCGCGACCGTCGCGCCCTCCAGCGGCACCACGCCCTGGTAGCGCTGGTCGCGACCGGCGTTTTCCAGCGTAACGGTCAGCTGCCCGTTGCCGGCGAGTTCGGCCAGTGTTCCCGGCCCGGAAATCTCGCCGTGTTGCGCCACGCCCCTCACCGCCAGTCCATCGGTACATTGCACCAGCATGAGCTGCAACGGCCCATCGCCGCGCAATTGAAGCGACAGCACTCCTTCGAACTTGATGGTTGCGGCCAGCAGCACTGCGGCGGCCAGCCCCTGGCCCAGGACATCGCGCACGATGGGAGGATACGTGTGGTGCTCCAGCATGGCGCGCCACGAGGCATCCAGGTGCACCAGATGGCCGCGCACCGGGAAATGCTCGAACACGAATCGCCGCAGCCGATCCTGGTCGTGCATTCCTTGCCGCTCAGGCGCCCAGCTTCTTCTTCAGAAGCTCGTTCAACTGTGCGGGATTGGCCTTGCCGCCCGTGGCCTTCATCACCTGGCCCACGAAGAAACCGAACAGCTTGTCCTTGCCGGCGCGATAGTCGGCAAGCTGTTTCGGGTTCGCCTTCATGCAGTCATCGATGGCCTTTTCGATGGCGCCGGTATCGGTGATCTGCTTCAGGCCCCGTGATTCGATGATGGCGTCGGCGCCGCCCTCGCCCGCCCACATCGCCTCGAACACCTCCTTGGCGATCTTGCCCGAGATGGTGTTGTCGATGACGCGGGCCAGGAGCTGGGCCAGCGCCTGCTCACCCACGGGTGCAGTGCCGATCTCCAGATTGTCGCGATTCAGCAGGGCGGAAAAATCACCCATGATCCAGTTGGCTGCGAGCTTCGCGTGCGCTTCGCCCACCTCGCCCACCACAGATTCGTAGAAGGCGGCCATCTCGCGGCTCGACGCCAATACGCCGGCATCATAGGCCGACAGCCCGTAGGCTGAGACGAAACGTGCAGCCTTCGCATCGGGCAACTCGGGGAGCGTCGCGCGCACGGCTTCGATGAAGGCCGGCTCGATCACCAGCGGCAGCAGATCGGGATCGGGGAAATAGCGGTAGTCATTGGCCTCTTCCTTGGATCGCATGGATCGGGTCTCGTTGCGATCCGAGTCGTACAGGCGCGTCTCCTGCACCACCCTGCCGCCGCCCTGGATCAGGTCGATCTGGCGTGCCGCCTCGTACTGGATGGCCTTCTCGACGAAGCGGAAGGAGTTGATGTTCTTCAGTTCAGCCCGGGTGCCGAACTCCTTCTGGCCTCGCGGGCGGACCGACACGTTCGCATCGCACCGGAACGATCCCTCCTGCATGTTGCCGTCACAGATTCCGAGGTAGCGCACCAGCGTGTGCACTTTCTTCATGTAGGCGACGGCTTCCTTCGCCGAGCGCATGTCGGGTTCGGAGACGATCTCCAGCAAGGGTGTCCCGGCACGATTCAGGTCGATGCCGCTGGCGTTGGCAAGCCCCTCGTGCAGCGATTTGCCGGCGTCTTCCTCGAGGTGGGCTCGCGTGATACCGATGCGCCGGGTACTGCCATCCTCCAGCGTGATGTCGAGCGTGCCTTTGGCCACCACCGGCAACTCGAACTGGCTGATCTGGTAGCCCTTGGGCAGGTCGGGGTAGAAGTAGTTCTTGCGTGCGAACACCGAGCGAGGCGCGATCGTGGCGCCGATGGCAAGTCCGAATTTCACGGCCATCCGAACCGCCTCGGCATTGAGCACCGGCAGTACGCCGGGGTAGCCCAGGTCCACGAGGTTCGCCTGCGAATTGGGCGGCGCGCCGTAGGCGGTGGAGGAACCCGAAAATATTTTCGATCGCGTGGCCAGCTGCGCGTGGATCTCCAGGCCGATGACCAGTTCCCATTCCATCGCCATCATCCTCAGGCGTAACCGGCCGGCCGGCGAGTGTGCCAGTCGGTGACCTGCTGATAGCCATGGGCTGCCTGCAGGAGCCGCCCTTCGGAGAAGTGCGGCCCCATCAGCTGCAGCCCCATGGGCAGGTCATCCACGAATCCGCAGGGAACGGAGATCGCCGGGAGCCCCGCCAGGTTCGCGCCGATGGTGTAGATGTCGTTCAGATACATGGTGATCGGATCATCGACCTTGGCGCCGATGTCGAAGGCCGGTGTGGGCGTGGTCGGACTGATCAGCAGATCCACCGACTCGAAGGCGCGGCGGAAATCATCCGTGATGAGCTGACGGACCTGCTGTGCCTTCAGGTAATAGGCATCGTAGTAACCGGCCGAGAGCACGTAGGTGCCGGTCATGATGCGCCGCTTGACCTCGGCGCCGAAACCCTCGCCCCGCGAGCGCTTGTACAGATCGAGCAGGTCGCGGGGATCCTTGCATCGATGGCCGAATCGCACCCCGTCGAAGCGCGACAGGTTGGAGGAGCACTCGGCCGGTGCGACCACGTAATAGGTGGGCACCGACAGGGGCAGGTGAGGCAGGCTCACTTCGCGGGTGGTGACACCGAGTTTTCTCAACTCGCTCAAGGACGCCTCGATCAGTGCGGCATTGCGTGGCTCCAGACCCTCGAAGAACTCCCGCAGCAAGCCGATGCGCAACCCCTTCAGAGGTGCCGGCAGGCCGGCAGCATAGTCGGGCACCGGCGCATCCACGCTGGTCGAATCGCGCGGATCGAAGCCCGCCATTGTGCCGAGTACCAGGGCGGCGTCCGCCGCCGAACGGGCAAAGATCCCCGCCTGATCGAGGCTCGAGGCAAAGGCGATCATGCCGTAACGGGACACCCGGCCGTAGGTGGGTTTGAAGCCCGTGGTGCCACACAGGGCAGCGGGCTGGCGGATCGAGCCCCCCGTATCCGTGCCCGTTGCATAGACGCAAAGGCCCGCGGCCACCGCCGCTGCTGACCCACCCGAGGACCCACCCGGCACCCGGGCCAGGTCCCAGGGGTTTTTCACCGGCCCATGGAAGCTGGTCTCATTGGACGAGCCCATCGCGAACTCGTCCATGTTGGACTTGCCCAGCATGAGCGCACCGGCCTGTGCCAGCCGGCTCACCACGGTGGCATCGTAGGGCGCAATGAAGTTGTCCAGCATGCGCGAGCCGCAAGTGGTCCTGACGCCTTCGGTACAGAAAATATCCTTATGAATGAGAGGGATGCCCAGCAGCGGGCCCTTTTCCCCCGCTGCACGCCGGCGGTCGGCTTCCCGGGCCTGGGCACGTGCCCGGTCGGCCGTGAGCGAGATGAGCACGTTCAGCTCCGTGCTGAAGCGGGACAGGCGCGACAGGAAGTGCTCGGCGAGCTCGAGGCTGGAAATCTTCCGGGCATCGAGCAGGGCCCCCAGCTCTGCCATCGTATGGGTATGCAGGGTCAAGTCTGTCGCGCCTATTCGATGACCCGGGGTACCACGTAGAGCGAGGCCTGCACCTGGGGAGCATTCTCCTGGAAGCGCTGGTGGTGATCGGTCTCGGTGACTACATCCTCGCGCAGTCGCTGCACCTGCCCCACCAGGGGATGTGCCATGGGTGCGATGCCCGTCGTGTCGACCTTGCCGAGCTCGGCGACGAAGTCGACGATCGAGGAAAGGCTGGTGACGTGGCGTCCGGCTTCCTCATCTGAAATCTGCAGCCGGGCCAGATGTGCGATCTTGTCGAGGTCCTGTCGGGTAAGGCTCATGCGATGCAACCGAAGGTCAATGTCGAAAATGATACACGTTGCCTTGTGGAATGTCGCATCGGTTGCTACATTACCCCAACTTTTCAAACGGCAAAAAAACCCGTATGTTCAAGCGCCTTAGAGGTTATTTCTCCAATGACCTCTCAATCGACCTCGGAACTGCAAACACCCTGATCTACGTGCGCGAGCGCGGCATCGTTCTCAACGAGCCGTCCGTGGTGGCCGTTCAGGACGAACCCACCCGCGGCGGCAAGATCATCGTCGCCGTGGGCATGGATGCGAAGAACATGATCGGGCGCACCCCCGGACACATCACCGCAGTCCGGCCGATGAAGGACGGCGTCATCGCGGATTTCACCTATACCGAGAAAATGCTGCAGTACTTCATCAAGAAGGTGCACGGCAACCGTTTCCTGTCTCCCAGCCCCCGAGTGCTCGTCTGCGTGCCTTTCGGCTCGACCCAGGTCGAACGCCGAGCGATCAAGGAATCCGCCGAGGGCGCCGGTGCACGCAGCGTGGACATCGTTCCGGAACCCATGGCGGCCGCGGTCGGTGCGGGCCTGCCGGTGCAGGAGGCGCGCGGATCCATGGTGCTGGATGTGGGTGGTGGAACCTCGGAGGTCGCGGTGATCTCCCTGAACGGCATCGTGTATGCAGCCAGCGTGCGCATCGGCGGCGACAAGTTCGACGAGGCCATCACCAACTACGTGCGCCGCAACTACGGCATCCTCATCGGCGAATCCACCGCCGAGCGCATCAAACTGGAGATCGGCTCGGCCTATCCGGGCCAGCAGGTGCGCGAAATCTCGGTCAAGGGGCGCAATCTGTCCGAAGGCGTGCCGCGCAGCTTCACGCTGAACTCGAATGAGATCCTGGAGGCCCTGCAGGAGCCGCTCCAGGGCATCGTCGGCGCGGTCAAACAGGCACTGGAACAGACTCCGCCCGAGCTTGGCGCGGACGTGGCCGAACGCGGCATCGTGCTCACGGGCGGAGGCGCGCTGCTGCGCGACATCGACAAGCTCCTGATGGAGGAAACCGGTTTGCCCGTGGTGGTCGCGGATGATCCGCTGACCTGTGTTGCCCGCGGTGGCGGGCGCATCCTCGAGCTCACGGAAGAACACGGCCCGGGGATCTTCGGACTGGAGTGATGCCGCAGCGCGCGGAACCTCGTACCCATGGCCCTGTTTCATAGCCCGGATACCTCAGGGCGTGTCACGGGGTTGCTGCTTCGGACCGTACTGTACAGCCTGATCGCGCTCGCGCTGATCGTGGTCGACAAGCGCTACGATCATCTGGGCCGCATCCGCCAGTACCTGTCCATCATCGGCTATCCCATCCAGGTTGCCGTCGCCAGTCCGTTCCAGGGCTGGGCCTGGTTTCGCGAAAGCGTCAGCTCGCGCGACACGCTGCGCGCCGACAACGCCCGTCTTTCATCCGAACTGCTCATCGCCCAGTTCCGGCTGCAGCGGTACGAGGCACTGGAAGCGCAAAACATCCGGCTGCGTGCGCTGCGCGACAATGCTGCATCTGTCGCCGCAAGGTACCTGGTGGGCAGCATCGTGCACGTCGATCTGGACCCGTTCCGGGCACGGGTGCTGGTCGACAAGGGGGCGCACGATGGCGTGTTCATCGGACAGGCGGTGCTGGACGCCAACGGCGTGTTTGGCCAGGTGGCGCGGGTCAATCAGCTGAACTGCGAAGTCATCATGATCAGCGATGCCACCCACGCCCTGCCCGTGCAGATCAATCGCAGCGGCTTGCGGACCGTGGCCCTGGGGACGGGCGACAGCAATGTGCTCAAGCTTCCGTATCTTTCCACCAGCACGGATGTGGTCAAGGGCGACCTGGTGGTGACTTCGGGTCTCGGAGGCGGGTTTCCGCCAGGATACCCGGTGGGTTACGTGACCGAAGTGAAGCGGGATCCGGCGCAATCCCTCGCGGATGTCACGGTGAAGCCAGCAGCCCGGCTCGACAGCGCGCGTGAACTGCTGTTCGTGTGGCTGCCCGAATCGGCTCCTGCAAAGGCCCCGCTCAATGCCCCTGCCGCCGCCACAAAGGGGACCCGGCCATGATGCGCGATTCGCGCTCCCGCGCGCTGCCGATCACCGTGTCCGCACTGATCGCGCTGGCCCTTGCCGTCCTGCCGCTGCCCGATGTGCTCGATGCCTTCAGGCCGGAATTCCTGGTGCTGGTGGTGCTTTACTGGGCCATCGTGTCGCCCCAGTCCGGCGGCCTCGCGCTGCCCTTTTTTGCAGGCCTTGCCCTGGACGTGATCCAGGGGGTGGTCCTGGGACAGCACGCACTGGCCCTGGTGCTGATGGCTGCATGGGCCACGCACATTCGCTTGAGGCTCCGGGTATTCCCGCTGTTGCACCAGACATTGAGCATTTTTGCGATCCTCGCCGGTTACCAGTTCATCCTGTTCTGGGTGGATGGAGCCACCGGCAATCCCGTGACCAGCTTTGCCCGCTGGCTGGCGCCGCTCACCGGCGCCATCGCATGGCCGCTGATCAGCGGGATCCTGGCCAACACCCACGAGCGATGAGGCCATGGTCCGTCGCGTCCGCATCAAGGATCCATGGATAGAGCAGCGCATTTTCTCCCTGCGCAGCATCATTGCCGGCGTACTGGTGGCACTGCTCCTGTTCACCGTGGCGGCGCGGCTGTTCTATCTGCAGGTGCTGCGGCACGACTATTACGCGCAGTTGTCGCAGGGCAACCGCGTTCGCATCGAACCCATCCCCCCCAGCCGTGGCCTGATCCTCGACCGTAACGGTGTGGTCCTGGCGGAGAACCTGCCGGCTTTCCAGCTCGAGCTGGTTCGCGAGGAGGTGGGCAAGGAGCCTGCGGTGCAGGCCACGCTGGAACAGCTCGCGGCCATTGGCCTGCTGGACAGGGATGACATCCCTGATATCAAGCGCACGATCATGTCGCACAAGGTCTATGAGAGTGTGCCGGTGAAGCTTCAGCTCAGCGAGGAGGAAATGGCGCGCTTCGCCCTGCACCGGCACGAAATCACCGGCGTCGACATCCGCCCGCGCCTGACGCGCCATTATCCATTCGGGCCTCTCGCAGTCCATGCCATCGGTTACGTGGGTGCGATCAGCGAATCCGATCTCGCGCACATCGACCCGGCGGAATACGCGGGCACGACGCTCATCGGCAAGGTCGGCGTGGAGGCATCCTACGAACATGAACTGCATGGCAAGACCGGATCCCGCCAGGTACTGGTGAATGCCGCCGGCCGCCCGGTGGAAAAGCAGGGCGCGTTCACCCCACAGCTGGAAGTGCGGCCGTCGGTGGCCGGTCATGACCTGTTGCTGAGCATGGACCTGCGAGTGCAGCGGGCGGCCGAAGAAGGTCTGGGAGACCGGCGCGGCGCGGTCGTGGCCATCGATCCGCGCAACGGCGATGTGCTGGCGCTGGCCAGCACGCCGGGCTTCGACCCCAATGGTTTTGCGCGGGGCCTGACGGTGGCACAGTACAGGGCCCTGCAGGATGACATGGACAAACCCCTGCTCAATCGCGCACTGCGTGGCCAATATCCTTCAGGCTCGACCATCAAGCCGGCCATCGCACTGGCCGGGCTCACCTATAAGCTCCTCGATCCCGACAAGCCACAGTTCTGTGCCGGCGTGTTCCATCTGCCGGGGAGCCGCCTGCTGTTCCGGGAAGGCAAGTCCGGCCGACATGGCTACATGGACCTGATCCACGCCATCGCCAAGTCCTGTGACGTCTACTTCTACGGTCTGGCCTCGACCATCGGCGCGCAGCGGATCGCCGACTTCCTCGGCGCCTTCGGCTACGGCACGCTCACGGGGATCGACATCGGCGGGGAAAAGCCGGGCCTGCTGCCTTCGCCGGAATGGAAGAAGAAGGCGTTCAAGCGTCCGGCCGACCAGGTGTGGTTTCCGGGCGAGACCGTGAACTTCGGTGTGGGCCAGGGATATCTGCTGGTGACGCCGCTCCAGCTTGCGCACGTGGCCTCGGTGATCGCGGACCGCGGCAGGAGCTTCAAGCCACATCTCGTATCAGCCGTGAGGCAGACCGGCGGCAGGATCGATCCGATCGCTGTGGCCATGAACCCGCCGGTGCAGGGCGTGACGGATGAGGACTGGAGCCTGGTGCTCAAGGGCATGATCGGGGCAACCACCTATGGCACGGCTGCCTACACCGCCGGCAGGAATGCGCCCTACAGCATCGCGGGGAAGACCGGCACGGCACAGGTTTTCACCGTGTCCCGTTCGGAGCGCCTCACCGACAAGGTCTCCGAACGCCTGAAGGATCACTCCTGGTTCATCGCATTCGCTCCGGCCGAATCGCCCAGGATCGCCGTGGCCGTACTGGTGGAAAATGGCGGCTTCGGCTCGGCCGTTGCCGCGCCCATCGCGCGCAAGGTGATGGATGCGTGGATCCTCGGCACCGACCCGCCGAAGGTGCCAAAGCCCGAACCGGAGCACCACTCATGATCTCGGACGATTTTTCCGAGAGCCGTGCGCGGCGCACACTCACGTCCGGTGGCCGGCTGCTGCGCGCACTGCATCTGGACGGTCCGCTCACCGGTGCGCTGGCCGCCATCATCACCATCGGCATCCTGGTCGTGTACAGCGCTTCGGGACAGAACCTGAGCGTCATGGAACACCACATCGCCAATCTCGGCATTGCTGTCGCAGCCATGGTGGTTCTGGCCCGCTTTGCCACCCCCCAGTACCTGCGGCTGTTCGCGCCCGTGGCCTACGTGATCGGCATCATCCTGCTCATCGTGGTCGACTTCACCGGCCACGTCGGCAAGGGCGCGCAGCGCTGGCTGGATCTTGCCTTCATCCGGTTCCAGCCCTCGGAGATCATGAAGCTGGCGGTGCCGATGGTGTGCGCCTGGTACATGCACGAGCGCCCGCAACCGCCCACCGCGAAGGACCTGCTGGTGATGGGCCTGCTGATCGCCATCCCCACCGGGCTCATCGTCAAACAGCCGGATCTGGGTACGGCACTGCTGATCGCCTCCTCCGGCCTGATCCTGATCCTGCTGGCGGGGCTCCAGGTGAGCATCATCCTCGCCTCGATTCCCGCGCTCGCCGGCATCGCCTGGGCGGGCTGGCACTTCATGCACGACTATCAGCGGCAGCGGGTCCTGACTTTCCTCAATCCGCAGAACGATCCGCTCGGCGCCGGCTATCACATCATCCAGTCGCAGATTGCCATCGGTTCGGGCGGGGTATTCGGCAAGGGCTACATGCACGGCAGCCAGGCGCAGCTCGAATTCCTTCCGGAGCGTTCCACCGACTTCATCTTCGCGGTCATCGGAGAGGAGTTCGGGCTGCTGGGCCAGCTGCTGGTTCTGACCCTGTACGGAGTGATCATCGGCCGCGCGCTGTACATGGCCATGCAATCCCAGGACACCTTCTCGCGCCTGACCGGCGGCACCATCGCGCTGAGTTTTTTCGTCTACGTATTCGTAAACTCCGGCATGGTGAGCGGCATCCTGCCAGTGGTGGGTGTACCGCTTCCCCTGATCAGCTACGGCGGCACATCCATGGTCACGCTGCTGGCCGGCTTCGGCATCCTGAGCTCGCTCCACTCGCACCGCAAACTCATGAGCTCGTAGGACTCGAGGATGCGTTCCGGAATATTGCACAGATGCGCCGCGCTGCTGGCGATCACCCTGACCATGATCGCATCGCTCGCACACGAAGCTCGGGCGCTGGACGTGCACCAGCCCGAGGTGCGCCGTTTCATCCAGCACATGGTGGCAGACAACCGTTTCGAGCGCGGCGCGCTGACACATCTGTTGCGCAGGGCGCGCAAGCAGGACGCGATCATCGATGCAATGAACCGGCCGGCGGAAAAGGCCCGGCTCTGGTATGAATACCGGCAGATCTTCCTGACCGGGAAACGCATCCGCGACGGCGTCGATTTCTGGGTGGCCCACCGCGACGAGCTGCAGCGGGCTGCCGAGGATACAGGCGTAGAGCCCCAGTACATCGTGGCCATCCTGGGCGTGGAAACCCTGTACGGCAGGCAGACCGGCCGTTACCGGGTGCTGGATGCACTGGGAACCCTGGCGTTCCATTATCCCGAGCGTGCCGGATTTTTCACCGCCGAACTTGAACAGTTCCTGCTCATGGCCCGGGAAGACCGCATCGATCCGCTGACCGCAACCGGCTCCTATGCCGGCGCGATGGGCGCTCCGCAGTTCATGCCATCCAGCTACCGGCGTTACGGCATGGACGGCGACAACGACGGAAAAATCGACCTGTGGTCGGACTGGCCGGACGTGTTTTCCAGCATCGGCAATTACTTTCGGGCCCACGGGTGGGAACCGGGAACGCCGGCGATGTTCGAGGCCACTCTGGCTCCTCTGATGATGCCCGCCTCCGACGGGCGCCGCTTCGTGCTCGACCAGTCGATTGCAGCGCTGCGTGAGCAGGGGGTGCAGTTGCAGGGCATCGCCGGAGACTCCACGGCAGGAGCCTGGGGTCCGGCAGCACCGGATGTGATACCGCCTGATTCGGCACCCGCAGGGCTGATCGCGGTCGACCGGCCCGACGGTCTGGGCTTGCGGGTGGGTCTGAACAATTTCAACGTGATCACCCGGTACAACCGCAGCGCGCTGTATGGCATGGTGACGGTCGAACTGGCGGCAGCCTTGCGCCAGCACTTCGATCACGAGCGCGGACCGGTGAGCGATGACATCGCGGGGGCCACGGTGCTGGAGTGGCCGCCATGACCGGCGCGCGAACGTGGCACCGAAGGGCAGCGGGTGCCCTGTGCTGCCTGGTGCTGGCCGCCTGCAGCATCACCGCACGGCATGAACCGGCATCGCAACCGCGGACACTGCCCGGAGGAACCACTCCCGGCACACCGCCGGCGGTGCCACCTCCGCCACTGGACGTGATGTCCACGCCGGACGCGATTCCCAGGGTCGAACCGCGTTCACGAAGCGGCAACCCGCCGTTCTACGACGTGTTCGGCAAGCGCTACTACGTCATGGCCTCCAATGTCGGATACGTCGAGCGAGGTGTCGCCTCCTGGTATGGTCCCGGCTTTCATGCCGTGCGCACCTCCGCCGGCGAGCCGTACGACATGTATGGCATGACCGCGGCCCACAAGACCCTGCCGCTGCCCACCTATGTGCGCGTCACCAACCTCGAGAACAATCGGAGCGTGGTGGTGCGCGTGAATGATCGCGGCCCCTTCGTCGGCACCCGCATCATCGACCTGTCGTACACGGCCGCGGCCAAACTTGACATGCTGCGCCGGGGCACGGCCTTCGTCGAGGTCCGCGCCATCGATCCGGCCGCCCATCCGATCACCGCGCTGACTCCGGTCACCTCCGCGCTGCTGAGCGCACCGGGCAGCAATCCTGCCATGTCGGAGGATGTCACCAGACCCGTGCAGAATGCGCCCCCGGTGCGCAGCGGGCTGTTCGTGCAGGCGGGCGCGTTTTCCAGCCAGTCCAACGCACAGCGTCTGGCCTCACGCCTTGCGGCTGGAAACCTTGGACCGGTATTCGTACGCGAAGTCCGCCTCGCGGGCAGAACCCTGTATCGGGTACGGATCGGCCCGGTTGCCGATGTTCCCGCCTTCGACCGCACGGTGCAGGCGCTGGAGCAGGCCGGTGTGCATGATGCGCATCTGGCGATGGATTGACCCGCATGACGCGGGCAGCCTCAGGCCCTATCATTGGTTTTTCCAGGAGACACACCCAAGATCATGATCCGCACCACGACATTGCCTGCCCTGCTTCTTCTCACGCTTCTTCTCGCGCCGCTGGCACGTGCACAGACGCCGATTCCACCTCCGCCGACCGTGGATGCGCGCTCCTACATCCTGGTGGACGCCCACACCGGCAAGGTGCTCGCATCGAATGAGCCGACCGCACGGGCGGAGCCTGCCAGCCTGACCAAGCTGATGACTGCCTACATCGTGTTCCGGGAGCTGGCATCGGGCAAGCTCAAGCTGGACGACCTGGCCACCATCAGCGAGCATGCCTGGCGAACCGGCGGAGCCGGCTCGGGAGGCTCGACCACCTTCCTCGAGGTGGGCAAACAGGTGCCCGTGAAGGTGCTGGTCATGGGCATGATCGTGCAGTCGGGCAATGATGCGACCATCGCGCTTGCTGAACGCATCGCGGGCACGGAGGAGACCTTCGTGCAGATGATGAACTCGACGGCGAAGCAGCTCGGCATGCTGGGCACTCATTTCGAGGACAGTTCCGGGTTGCCCTCGCCACAGCACTACACCACTGCGCGTGACATGGCGCTGCTGGCCAATGCCATCATCCGTGATTTCCCGCAATACTATCCCTGGTTCTCGGTGCGCGAATTCGAGAACCACGGCATCAGGCAGCAGAACCGCAACGGTCTGCTGGACCGGGATCCGGGTGTCGATGGCATGAAGACCGGTCACACGGAATCGGCCGGCTACTGCCTGGTCACTTCCGCCATCCGCAACGGCGTGCGCCTGGTGTCCGTGGTCATGGGCGCGCATAGCATGAAGGGGCGTGAAAACGCCAGTTCAGCGCTCCTGAATTACGGATTCACCTTCTTCGATACCCGGCTGATTGCCCGCAGAGGCACCCGCCTGGGCTCGGTGGAGATGTACAAGGCAGAGCGCTCGCCGGTGGACATCGGCCTTTCACACGACCTGTGGGTCACCGTGCCCCGCGATGAGATGGCTTCGCTCAAGAGCGTGGTGGAGACCACGCCCGCACTGGTCGCCCCGCTCCGGTCCGATTCGGTGGTGGGCCGGTTCAAGGTGCTGGGCGCCAACGGACAGACTCTGGTGTCAGAGCCACTGCACCCATTGCAGCCGGTGGCACCGGGCGGCCTGTGGCGGCGTGCAGTCGATACGGTCAGGCTGTGGCTGCACTGATGTGACGCCCCACCCTCACTGTTGGCTGAACGGTACTTTCCAGCCGCTGGCCCAGGCGCGGGTGTCGCCCCTGGACCGCGCGTTCCTGTTCGCCGACGCGGTCTACGAAGTGATCCCGGTCCATGGAGGCCGCCTGTTCCGCCTGCGTGAACATCTGGACCGGTTGCGAAACAGCCTGGAGGGCATCGGCATGGCAAGCCCCCTGAGCCACCCGCAATGGCTCGAGGTGCTCGACGAACTGGTCGAGCGGAATGGCCGGGGCGATCAGTACACTTACGTGCAGGTCTCGCGCGGGACCGAGTTCGGACGCAATCATGCCTGGCCGGATGACCTCGCACCGACGCTGTTCGCCTACTGCTCCCCACTCCCCCCCACTGCCCCGGCGATGATCGAGCAGGGCGTCGCGGCGATCACGGCGCAGGACATCCGCTGGGCACGCTGCGACATCAAGTCCACCTCCCTGCTGCCCAATGTGCTGCTCAAAAAGCAAGCCGCGCGCGCCGGCGCCTTCGAGACCATCCTGTTGCGGGACCAATGGCTTACCGAAGGCGCCTCGACCTCGGTGCATGTGCTGATCGACGACACCGTGCTGGCTCCGCCGAATTCGCAGCGGATACTGCCCGGCACCACGCGCACCGTGGTGGAGGAACTGGCGCAGCGCATCGGACTGCCCACGCGCAGCGAGCCGATCAGCGAGACGCGGCTGCGCGGGGCGCGGGAAATCTGGCTGTCCTTCTCCACCCGCGGGCTGCTGCCCGTGACCCGGCTCGATGGCCGTCCGGTAGGCGATGGCAGGCCGGGCGAACAGTTCCGGCGCATGCACGCCGCATTCGATGCGCTGATCGAGGAACTCGCGGGCACCCCTGCGCTGTGAGAGAGCGCACGGAAATGGAATTTCCCTCCACCTTCCCCGTCAAGGTGATGGGTCGCCAGGGAAGTGATCTGGCGCGCATCGCGCGCGACATCGTGGAGCGGCATGCAGGCAGGCTCGATGAAAGCCGGATCAGCGAGCGTCCCAGTGCCGCCGGGAACTTCCTCGCGCTGACCTTCGTGATAGAGGCGCAGAGCCGCCAGCAGCTGGACGCGATCTACCGCGAACTCACCGCCTGCGAACTGGTACTGATGGCGCTGTAACCGAGCCGCGCCAGCAGGAGCGGCGCGAGCCGCCGGGATACTTCCCCGACATCGTCACGCACTCCCAGATCCGCAAGCCGGGTCACCTGCAACCCCCGATGGCCGCACACATTGATGCGTCCGAACGGTGACAGATCATTGTTCACGTTGAACGCCAGGCCGTGGTAACAGGCGCCACGGCGGATCCGCAATCCGACACTGGCGATCTTGCGTTCCCCGACATAGACGCCCGGAGCCTCACGCCGCGCCTGCGCCCCGACGCCGGCACCGGCCAGATAATCGATGATCGCTCCCTCCAGTGCGCTGACCAGGGGCCGCACGCCCAACCCCAGCCGTTTCAGGTCCAGCAGCGGATAGACCACCAGCTGCCCCGGTCCGTGATAGGTCACCTGCCCGCCGCGATCGATCCTCTGCAGCGGGATGTCGCCCGCATCGAGCACATGCTCGATGGATGCGTTCATGCCCAGCGTGAACACTGGAGGATGCTCGAGAAACCAGATCTCGTCGCAGGTATGGGGGCCACGCTCATCGGTGAGGAGCTGCATCTCCCGCCAGGTGGGTTCGTAAGGCAGCAACCCGCGAAATCGCAGGAGCGGTGAGAGATTCATCTGCCGCGCGCTGCGAGCCCGCCTGCCCCGAGGCCCGCGTTGTTGCCCGCCAGCGCCCGTTCGGCGCGATAGCTGGAACGCACCAGCGGGCCGGACACGCACTCGAGGAAACCGCGCTGCAGTGCCCACTCGCGATACAGGTCGAACTGCTCCGGCGTGACGTAGCGCTCGATCGGCAGGTGATGGACCGTCGGCCGCAGGTACTGACCCAGCGTCAGGATGTCGACGCCAGCACCGCGAAGATCATCCATGCAGGTGCGGATCTCCGGTTCCGTTTCACCCAGGCCCAGCATCAGGCTGGTCTTGGTCAGCACCGAGGACCGGTGCCGCTTCGCGTGGCGCAGGACGGCAAGGGTCTGTGCGTAGCCAGCACGCGGGTCGCGCACCGGATGGGTCAGGCGCTCCACGGTTTCCACGTTCTGTGCGAACACTTCCGGTCCCGCATCCACCACGGTCGCAACATCCCGCTCCACGCCCTGGAAATCCGGAGTCAACGCTTCCACGGCCGTGCCCGGATTTCGCTGTTTGATGGCGCGGATGGTGGCAGCGTAATGCGCAGCTCCTCCATCGGGCAGGTCATCGCGGTCGACCGATGTGAGTACCACGTATTTCAGTTTCATCAGTTCCACCGAGCGGGCTGCATTCTCCGGTTCCCCGGCATCGAGCCAGCCATGCGGATTGCCGGTGTCCACCGAGCAGAAGCGGCAGGCACGCGTGCACACCGCGCCCATGAGCATGATGGTTGCAGTGCCGGCGCTCCAGCATTCACCGATGTTGGGACACCGGGCTTCCTCGCACACCGTGCTCAGGCGATGTTCGCGGACGATGCCCCTGATGCGGTCGAACCCGGCACCGGCCGCCAGCGGCGCACGCAGCCAGGCCGGTTTCCTGCCCGGGACAGGAAGGGTGCTGCCTGCGGTGCGCTTGATGCCGTCCTTGATGGCGGAAAACCCCTGGGGCGTCAGGTATTTCTCGCCGCTCTTCGGCGGTTCCACGGTAATCGGAATGCTCTTGAATCCGGACATGGGCGAATTATACCCGCCTGGGTTCAGCGTACCGAACGCAGCCTTTCGTCCAGTGCGGCCAGGCGGACCGGAGTCCCGACGTCCTCCCACAGGCCCTGATACAGCTGCGCTGAACAGCGACCGGCCTCCATGCTTCGCAGCAGCAGGGGCTTCAGGGGAAACGCTCCATCGGCACAGCCATCGAAAAACCGCTTCCGATACAGTCCGATGCCGGAAAATGTAAAACTGGCGTCACCCCGCCCCAACGACAGGGCGCGCCCGGCTTCGCAACCGAAATCGCCGGCTGGGTGATGAGGCGGGTTCGGCACCAGCACCAGGTGCGCATCGTCCGGCTGCGCCAGGCGCAGCACGCTGAAATCCACATCGCAGAACACATCGCCATTGACCACCAGGAAAGGATCGGGCCTCAACCAGCGCAGCGCACGGAATATGCCGCCACCGGACTCCAGCGCGGCCGGATGTTCTTCGCTGTAGGTGATGCGCACGCCGAAACGTGCGCCATCGCCCAGATGGTCGCGGATACTTCCCCCCAGCCAGGCCAGGTTCACGACCAGGCGCGTGATGCCGGCGCGCGCCAGCGCCTCCACGTGATACTGGATCAGCGGCTTGCCGGCCACGCGAAGCAAAGGCTTGGGCATGCTGTCGGTGAGCGGTCGCATGCGCTCGCCCCGGCCTGCGGCCAGGATCATGGCCACTGCCGGTCTTTCCCCTTCCGCTGCTGAACCGGGCTCCATGGCTGCACGCTTCAGGGATGCGCGGACGCGCGCGCCCGGGCTTCGGCGAATCGCGGCACCACTTCGCGCTCGATGAATTCGGAAAATGCAGCCACCTGCGGCCAGGCACGCGCGGTCTCCCGTGCATAGTGCAGGACCAGCGGCAGGTCCTTCAGATACCCGGGCTTGCCGTCCCGGTACCACAGGCGGGCGAATATCCCGAGCACCTTGATGTGCCGCTGCAGCCCCATGAGATCGAACCACCCGATGAATTGTGCCTCGTCACGCCCTGCCGGCATGCCCGCCTCGACCCGTCGACGGCGGAAATCCAGCACCCAGTTGCGCACCTGCGGCGCCGGCCAGGCGATGTAGCAGTCCTTCAGGAGCGAGACCAGATCATAGGTGACCGGGCCGCACACCGCGTCCTGGAAATCCAGGATCCCCGGTGCGCCGGGGTCACAGACCATGAGATTGCGTGAGTGATAGTCACGATGCACGAAACTCGCCGGCTGCTCATCGGCGCTGGCCACCAGAACTTCCCAGGTCTGATCCAGCATCGCCCGCACGCCAGCATCCACCGCCAACCCCAGATGGCGCTCCAGGAACCACTCCGGCAGCAGATCCATCTCGCGCACCAGCATCCCGCGGTCGTAGGCGGCGAGCCCCGCTGCGGCCGTGCGCGCATCGCGCTGCATGCACAGCAGGCACGCCAGCGCATCATCAAAAAGTGCCCGGATGCGCGCACTGTCGCCGCATGAGCGGGCCGCTTCAAGCGCACCCAGATATTGCTCGGAACCCAGATCGGTGAGCATCAGGAAGCCGCGCTGCAGATCCTGCTCCAGCACACGCGGGGCGTTCACGCCGGCTTCGCCCAGGATGCGCGCCACGCGCAGGAACGGAGCCACATCCTCCCTGTCCGGCGGCGCGTCCATGACGATGCACGTACGACCGGCCTGCCGCACGCGAAAATACCGGCGGAAACTCGCATCGGCGGAGGCTGGCTGGATATCGGCACCGGCAAGTCCGAGATCCTGTTTCACCCACCGTGTCAGCAGTTGCAGGCGTGCATCCATCCATTCACCCGGGGCAGCGCCGCCCATGCGGCGCTGCGGAGTATACCGACTATACTGTGCGCCCGATTCACGGTTCGAGCAGTTCAAAGGCCCGCCATTGCACATACGTTCCGCCCTTTGCGCCTCGTTCCTGGTTTGTGGCCTTGCGGTCGCGGAGCGCACACGGGCTGACGTACCTTGCGTGGCACCGCCCGCGCTCGCGACTCCCGACGTGCCTTCCGCCACGGGCGTACAGAAGCCGCCCGAACCGGATGATGGCCGTGTGCACATCGAAAGTGACAATGCCTCGGTCGGCCGCGATGGCCGGGCACATCTGGACGGGTCGGTCACCGTGCGACAGGGCGAGCGGAGCATCTCCGCCGACACGGTCGACTACGACAATACCAGTGGCCGGATCGAGGTCCATGGCTCGGTGAATTTCCAGGATCCGAAAGTGCGTGTGCATGGAGATGCCGGGAGCTTTGACACCAGTGGACATGCCACGGTCAGCGACGCACGGTTCGAACTGCTGGACCGCAATGGCCGCGGCACCGCCCGGCAGCTCACCGTGGCAGACAAGGGGCGATTCAGCCTGCGCGATGTGCGCTACACCACCTGTCCCTCGGGCTCCGAGGACTGGATGTTGAAGGCTTCCTCGATCGACATCGACACCGCACATCAGTCCGGTGTGGGACGAGGCGTCCGGCTCGACTTCAAGGGTGTACCCATCCTTTACACGCCGTTCATTTCCTTTCCGGTGGGCAACGCGCGCAAGAGCGGTTTCCTGTTCCCGACCGTCGGCAATTCCAGCCGGAATGGTCTTCTGATCGGCGTCCCGTATTACTTCAACCTCGCACCCAACTATGACCTGACCCTTTCCCCGGGGCTGCAGTCCAAACGCGGTGGCGAACTGGGCGGTGAGTTCCGGTTCCTGACCGGGTCGAGCCATGGCGTTCTCGAGGGCAACCTGCTGCCGCACGATTCCCTCACCGACGCCGGCCGTCATTACATGCATGTGCGCAGCATCAGCGACTTCTCCGGTCAGCTGCGACTGGATGTGAATGCAGCCAACGTGAGTGACAGCCGATACTTCGAGGATTTCGCGCTGGGCACGGAAGCCACCAGTGTCATCTACCTGGAGCGTCGCGCTGACCTGCTTTACAGGAATGCAGGTTGGCTGGTCCGTGCCCAGCTCCAGAACTTCCAGACCATCGATCTCGAGGTGGCCGATCTCGATCGCCCCTATTCACGGGTACCCAGGGTGCAGGCCAGCGGCCAGTGGCCCCTGCTCGGCCGCGACCTGACCCTGTCATTCAACGGTGAGGCGGTCAATTTCATTCGTGACGAGGGAGTCAATGGATTGCGCCTGGATCTGTCTCCGGAACTGCGCTATTCCATCCGCGGACCCGGATATTTTTTCGAACCGGCGGCCGGCTGGCGATTCACCCAGTACGATCTGAAGGATCAGGCAGCCGGCACCGCGCGTGCACCCACGCGCGAATTGCCCTACTTCCGGCTCGACACCGGCCTGGTGTTCGAGCGGGCATCGGGCTCGCATGGCCAGCGCACACAGACCTTCGAGCCCCAGCTCACCTACACCTACCTGCCGTACCGCAATCAGGATGCCCTGCCGGTGTTCGATACCGGCCTGCCCGACCTCAATCTGGTGGAACTGTTCCGCACCAACCGCTTCGTGGGTGCCGACCGCGTCGGGGATGCCAACCAGTTGAGCATCGGCATGACCACGCGCCTGTACGACCAGACAAGCGGCGCGCAGTATCTGTCGGCAACCCTGGGCCAGACCCGCTACTTCAAGGTGCCCCGGGTGAGCTTGCCGGGCGAAGCAGATTCCACCGGAAACTCATCCGACGTGGTGGGTCAGCTGATGCTGACTGCCTACAAGAACTGGAACCTGAAATTCGAATACCAGTGGGACCCTTCAGATTCGGTGACGCAGAAATCGCAGGTGGCACTCCAGTACCATCCGGCGCCGGACCACGTCATCAACCTGGGGTACCGGTTCCGCCGCGGACTGCTGGAGCAATGGGATGGTTCCTTCGGCTGGCCCCTGGCCCGCAACTGGAGCGCGGTCGGCCGGCTGGTGTACTCCACCCGCGACCGCCAGACCATCGAACAGGTGGCGGGTTTCGAATACCGGGCCTGCTGCTGGCGGGTCCGGGTCGTGCAGCGCCGCTATGTCAGCAGCCGAACCGGCCAACGGGACAACTCGATTGCATTACAATTGGAACTCACGGGGTTGAGCTCGGTCGGAGTGCCTGCAGGCTCGTTCCTCGAGCGGACGATCCGCGGCTATTCCAGCCGCACCGCGGAGCCTTGACCGTTACCTGGAGAAGCCGGACCTGATGCGCATGCGCCATACCCTCTTTCCTGCCACCCTGTTGCTCGTGTTCGCATGCTGGGCGCAACCCTCGGCCGCGCAGACCCGGGACATCGGCTCGCATGGCGTCCTGCTCGACCGCATAGCGGCCGTGGTCAACGACGGAGTCGTGTTGAAAAGCGAACTGGACAGCCAGCTCGATTCAGTCACCCGCCGTCTGGAGGAGCAGAAGGTCGAGCTGCCCCCGCCGAGCGTCCTGAGGCAGCAGGTCCTGGAGCGCCTGGTGCTTCAGGAGATCCAGACGCAGCGCGCCGCCAAGATCGGGTTGACCATTCCGGACGAGCAGCTCAACGGCGCACTGCAGGAAATCGCGACCCGCAACAAGATCCCCTTCGATCAGTTGCCCTCCGCCCTGGCCGCCCAGGGCATCGATTACAAGCAGTATCGGGAGGCCATGCGCAAGGAGATGATCCTGTCCACGCTCCGGCAGCGCGACGTGATCGCCCATATCAACGTCTCCCCGCGCGAGCTCGACCAGTATCTGGCACGCCAGAAGAACGAAGCCACCAACGACGAATTCAATGTCTCGCACATCCTGCTTTCCCTGCCGGCAGCGGCCACGCCACAGCAGATCGCCGAAATCGAGAAAAAGGCGCAGTCGATCACCGCGCGTGCCCGGGGCGGTGAGGACTTCGGTCAGCTGGCCATTGCAAATTCCAACAGCCAGACCGCTCTCGATGGCGGCCAGCTGGGCTGGCGCAAGGGTTCCCAGATGCCCCAGTTCATCCTCGACCTGGTCACCCACATGAAGCCCGGCGAGGTGAGCAATCCGGTCCGTACCCCGAGCGGCTTTCACATCGTCAAGCTCAACGAGCGCCGGGGCGGGGAAGCCCAGGTCATCGTCAACCAGATTCACGTGCGCCACATTCTCATGAAGCCCAATGAACTGGATGACGATGAGACCGTGCGCCAGAAGCTCATGAAGATCCGCGACCGCATCCTCAAGGGCGAGGATTTCGCTGGCATCGCGTCCACCACCTCGGAGGATCCGGGCTCCGCACCCGATGGTGGCGATCTGGGCTGGACCGGGCCGGGCACCTTCGTGCCGGAGTTCGACAAGGCCATCGCCGACCTCAAGCCGAACGAGATCAGCATGCCGTTCAAGACGCGTTATGGCTGGCACATCGTGCAGATGCTCGGCACCCGGACCTACGACAGCACGGACGACATGCGCCGGCAGCGGGCGTATGCGGCCATCCGCGAAAGCAAGGCCGACGAGGAGACCGAACTGTGGCTGCGGCGCCTGCGTGACGAGGCCTTCGTCGAACTCAAGATGTAGCCCTTGCCCAGCAGCGTTTCCGCATCCGTCCCGCGCATCGTCATCACCTCGGGTGAGCCCGCCGGCATCGGTCCGGATCTGTGCGTCAGCATCGCGCAGCAGGACTGGGCATGTGAGCTGGTGGTTGCGGGCGATGAAGGTGTCCTGTCGCAGGCAGCGCAGGCCCTGAGACTGCCGCTGACCCTGTACCCTTTCGACGCGCGTGCCGTGCGCAGCCGCCATCGTGCCGGCCGGCTGTGCGTCCTGCCCGTCGGAACCGCCCGACCCGTGCATGCGGGCCGGCCGGACCCCGGCAATGCGGACCATGTGCTCCGCATGCTGGATCGGGCCTGCGAGGGCTGCCGCGACGGCACCTTCGACGCCATGGTGACCGCTCCCGTGCAGAAGAGCACGATCATGGACGCCGGACACGAATTCACCGGCCACACCGAATACCTGGCACAGCGCTGCAATGTCCCGCTGCCGGTCATGATGCTGTGCGGGGCGGATCTGCGCGTGGCACTGGTCACCACCCATCTGCCGCTGGCGCAGGTACCCGGCGCCATCACCCGGGAGCGGCTCGAAAGCACGTTGCGCATCGTCCATTCCGCTCTGCGGCGCCTGTTCGGCATCGACTCGCCGCGGATGATGCTGCTCGGCCTGAATCCGCATGCCGGGGAATCGGGACACCTCGGACAGGAGGAAGTGCGGATCATGGAACCGGTCGTGGCTGGTCTGAGGCGCGACGGCATGCAGATCACCGGGCCCGTGCCCGCCGATACGGCATTCACGGAAGGAACCCGGGGGCAGGCCGATGTCATCGTCGCCATGTACCACGATCAGGGACTGCCGGTGCTCAAGTACGCGGCGTTCGACACCGCTGTCAACGTCACGCTCGGCCTGCCCATCATCCGCACCAGCGTGGATCACGGGACCGCCCTGACGCTGGCGCGCAGCGGCAAGGCATCGGACACATCGCTCCGTGCCGCCCTGTCCCTGGCCATCCAGCTTTCCCGCTGATGCCGGTCCGCAGGCGCTTCGGGCAGCATTTCCTGCACGATGCGGCCATCATCGGGCGCCTCCTCGATGCCATCGCACCCCGCCCGGACGAGCGCATCGTCGAGATCGGGCCCGGGCGCGGCGCCCTCACCTGGCCGCTGCTGGATCGTGCCGGCCGGCTCGAGGTCATCGAGATCGACCGTGACCTGGGTGCAGCCCTGCGCAGTGACCCGCGCGGTGAGGGCCGTCTGGAAGTCCACATCCAGGATGCCCTGCGCACCGACTTCGGCGAACTGGCAGGGTCCGGGCCCGCCCTTCGCATCGTGGGCAACCTGCCCTACAACATCTCCACGCCCCTCCTGTTCCATCTTCTCGAAAGCCGGGCAGCCATCGCCGACATGCATTTCATGCTGCAGAAGGAGGTGGTCGATCGCATCGTCGCCGCACCCGGGAGCAAGGACTACGGTCGCCTCGGCGTGATGCTGTCCATCCATGCAACGGCCGAGCGCCTGTTCGATGTGGGCCGGGGCGCATTTCAGCCGCCCCCGAAAGTGACCTCGGCAGTGCTGCGCCTGCGCCCGGCACCCGCCTCGCGTCACCCCGAACTGGCGGCGCTGGGTCCACCGGGCGAGCGGCAGCTGCAACGGGTGGTGAGCGCCGCGTTTTCCCAGCGCCGCAAGACCCTGCGCAACAGCCTGCGCGGCTTGCTGGAGCCGGCCGACATGCAGGCCTGCAACATCGATCCGCAATGGCGCGCCGAAGTCCTCACGCCTGCGCAATTCGTGCAGCTCGCGGTACGCACCATTACAATGCCGCGATGAGCCACGATCTGAACCCGCGCATCCGGGTGGATGTCGAGACCAGCTACGTCGCCGACCAGTCCGACCCCGGCGATCAACGCTTCGTTTTCGCCTACACGATCACCATCCGCAACCAGGGCAGCACCCCGGCGCGGCTCCTGGCCCGGCACTGGATCATCACCGATGCCAACGGCAAGGTGCAGGAAGTGCGCGGCGACGGTGTGGTCGGCGAACAGCCCTACCTCAAGCCCGGCCAGGGTTTCCGGTATTCCAGCGGTGCAGTGCTGGAAACGCCGGTGGGCGCCATGCAGGGAAACTACCAGATGCTCGCCGACGACGGCGAACGCTTCGATGCTCCGATCGCGCCCTTCCGTCTCGCAATTCCGGGCGTGCTCAACTAGGGCATGTTCGCGTCACTACGGTGAGCACCTTCGCCATCGGGGATGTCCAGGGCTGCGACCGCGAGCTCGGCGAGCTGCTGACAAGGCTCCGCTTCAACGCCGATCGCGACCGGCTCTGGTTCGTGGGCGATCTGGTCAACCGGGGCCCGGCATCGCTGGCGGTGCTGCGGCGGGTGCACGCCCTGCGCGACAATGCGGTGACCGTGCTGGGCAACCACGACCTGCACCTGGTCGCCGTGGCACTGGGAGCGGCCGGATTGCGGAGCGATGACACGCTGCGCCGGGTACTGGCCGCACGCGACCGCGATGCCTTGATCGGCTGGCTGGTGAACCTGCCGTTGCTGCACGAGGACCCGCGCCTTGGCATGACCATGGTGCATGCGGGCCTGCCGCCCCAGTGGACCCTGGGCATGGCCCGCGCACGCGCGCGGGAGGCCGAAGCGATGCTGCGCGCCGACCCCGAACGGTTCGTGCAGCGCATGTACGGCGACCTGCCGCGACGCTGGAGCCGTTCGCTGGAAGGTGCGGCGCGGCTGCGATTCATCGTCAACTGCTTCACGCGCATGCGCTATGTCTGCGCCGACGGCAGTCTGGAATTCAGCGAGAAAGGTGCCCCTTCACGGGCCGCCCGCGGACTCTCGCCCTGGTTTTCGAGGCGCGATGCACGCTGGCACGGCAGCCGCATCGTATTCGGTCACTGGTCGACCCTGGGCTTCCTGCGCAACAGGCATGTCATCGGGCTGGATACGGGATGCGTGTGGGGCGGACATCTGACGGCCCTGTCGCTGGACGATCCGGAGCGGCCGCCGGTTGCGGTGCGCAGCCATGCACCGCGTCGCTTCGGCGACTGAGATCCTCAATTCCTCTTGCGGTGTCCCTCATCCGGACCCGGCAGGGCCACAAGGACTTCGCCGCTGACCCGGAACACACTGCCCGACTGCTGGTAGGGCACGCAGGTGATGTCCTTTTTCAGATTCCGGGTACTGAGCAGTGGCAACACCTGCCTTGCGAACTCTTCCACCAGTTCGCAGTCGCCGATGTTCAGGTTGCGCAGCGGGTCCTGGCGAAAATCGAAGGTGACATAATGAGCGTCGAAGGGCTTGCCCTGACCGTCTGCATGATCGGCCGGCTGGGGCGCCGAAAAGTGAAGGATGAGACCCGGGCTGATGTCCCTGAGACGGATGCGGTCGATCTCACAGCCATACATCTGGATCTTCAGGTCGTTGCGCACGCCCACATCCAGCATCAACGCGCGAACCTTGTCGCGCATGCCCAGACAGGAGTAACGCGAGGTGCGGCCGAAATAGACGAAATCCAGCTTGTGCTGCTTCCACACCGCAGGCACCGAAGGGGTGGACGGCTCATCGGCGGAATGGACCGTGGCACCTGCGCCGAGGGCCAGGATCATCAGGAGGGCGGATGTTCGCATGGCAAGCTGCTCAGACAGCGGACCCGGGAGCGAAGTTTCACCCGATCATGATGCCGGCATGCCCGGGCTACAGGCGGCGCACCAGCGTCATGATGCTGAACGCGTGCGCATGACGTTCGTCGGCGGGGTGCGGCTGCCGGTCGGTCTCGGTGAATGCCGGGTCACGCCAGCCGCTGAAGAAGACATCGCCGTCCGCTATACGGGTGTGCACCCGGGTGAGATGGATGCGGCGCACTGCCGGCAATGCCAGATCGAAGATCTGCGCGCCTCCAATCACCATCAGCGCTTCGGATCCGGCACACAGGGCCAGAGCCTGTTCCAGGCTCCCCACGGATTCGATGCCGGGCGCATGAAAGCCGGCATCGCGGCTGAGCACCAGGTTGCGCCGGCCGGGCAGGGCCCGGCCGATGGATTCGAAGGTGCGCCGGCCGAGCAGGATGGGCTTCCCCAGGGTGACTGCCTTGAAATGGCGCAGGTCATCGGGCAGATGCCAGGGCAGCGCATTGCCGCGCCCGATGACATCGTCCTCGCTGACTGCGACCACGATGTCCACAGGCGGAACCAGGGACGGAGCAGTCAAGGGCGCGCAGGCCGGCGGCGACGTGGCCGAGGCAGGGGCTCCAGCATGCTGCCCCGGCAGCTCGCCGCCCCGCAGCGGCAGGCAAAAATCCGGTCCACCTCCGGTGGATCATCCGCATCACGCTGGATGCTGTAGTCGTAACACAGCTCCTCGCCGGGCTGGATGGTGCGTACCGCGCGGATGAATATCCGGCGAGCCTCGTTGGTGCTCTCGCAGTTCGGATCGCAGCCATGGTTGATGAAACGGGCCTCATTGCCGCCCACGCCGGCATCGATCACCGTGCGCGCATCCACCGTGAACAGGAAGGTGTGATTGTCATCCGCCCCCTTGTCCACGTAACGCGCATCCGCCTCATCATGACTGATGCGCTCGCCCAGGTATTCGAGAAGTTTCGTGCCCTTGCGCACGCGGCGCAGTGCAAACACGCCATGCCCGTGGATCCGGGAGTGTCGAACCTCGAACATCGGTCGACGGGCAGCGGATGATCGGGCGGGCCTTCGGGAATTCTTCTGCATACGATCCTGCAACCTCTAGACGGCGACCGGCGCGGGGATGGGCGCATCGGCCTGGTAGCCGATGATCTCGATGTCTTCGAACACGTACTCGAACAGCGAGGAAGGCTTGCGCCTGAACCGGAGCTGAGGCAGCGGATGCGGCGTGCGCGCCAGTTGCAGATCAGCCTGTTCGAGATGGTTGATGTACAGGTGGCAGTCTCCGCCGGTCCAGATGAACTCCCCCGGCTCGAAACCGCACTGCTGTGCCATCATGAGGGTGAGCAGCGAGTACGAGGCGATATTGAATGGCACGCCCAGGAATATGTCGGCGCTGCGCTGATACAGCTGACAGGACAGGCGGCCTTCGGCGACATGGAACTGGAACAGCGCATGGCAGGGGGCCAGCGCCATCCTGTCCAGCTCACCCACGTTCCAGGCGCTGACCAGCATCCGGCGCGAATCCGGATTGGACCTCAGCTGTTCCATCACGCCGGCGATCTGATCGATATGGCGGCCATCGGCCGTCGGCCAGCTGCGCCATTGGCGGCCATACACCGGCCCCAGTTCACCATCGGCATCCGCCCATTCGTCCCAGATCCTCACGCCATTTGCCTTCAGATAGCGGATGTTGGTGTCACCGGACAGGAACCACAGCAACTCATGGACGATCGAGCGGACGTGGAGCTTCTTGGTCGTCACCAGGGGAAATCCGCCGGCGAGATCGAAGCGCATCTGATGGCCGAACACGCTCAGCGTGCCCGTGCCGGTACGGTCAGCCTTGCGGGTACCGCGGGTGCGCACCCGACGAAGCATGTCAAGATAGGTCTGCATGCGACCCGGCTACACCGATGCCTGCCTGTAATTGCCGCTGGGTACCCCGCGCGAACGGGCATAGACCATGAGACCGGCTCCGATGAAGATCATCGGTGTGGTGAGCAGCATGCCCATGGTCAGCCAGTTGCCGGCCAGGTAACCGATGTTGGCGTCCGGCAGGCGTACCCACTCCACGGTGAATCGCGCCAGGCCGTACAGGATCAGGAACAGTGCGGTGGGGGCCAGCCGCAGCCGCGGCCGGTTGGTATACCAGTACAGCACGCAGAACAGCACCAGGCCCTCGAGCAAGGCTTCATACAGCTGCGAGGGATGCCGCCCGATGATCTGCCCCGTCGCATCCGGAACGCCAAATGCCCAGGGCACATCCGTAGGGCGCCCCCAAAGCTCGTTGTTGATGAAATTGCCCAGGCGCCCCGCGAACAATCCGATCCCGGGCAATGGCGCCAGGAAGTCGAATACATCGATGATGGATTTGCCCTTCTGGCGGGCAAAGATCATGGCCGCGACCAGTACGCCGGCCAGCCCGCCATGAAACGACATGCCGCCATCCCAGATGTGGAAGGCATTGCGCCAGTCCAGGGCGATCACATCGCGTCCGTACACCAGGCACCAGCCCGTGCGCCCGCCGAGGATCACGCCGATGGCGCTGTAGAAGATCAGGTCATCGACATCCAGCAGGGTCCAGGTGGAATCGGGGCGGCGGGCGCGGGAACGGGCCACCCACCAGCCGCCGACAAAGCCGACCAGATACATGATGCCGTACCAGTGCACGCGCAGTGGTCCGATGCCGAAGAAGGGTCCGATGGAAATGGCGACGGGATCGATGTGGGGATAGGTCAGCATGTCCTCAGCTCAACGCATGGTTTACCCGGCAGAACAGGGCCTTCAGATATCCGGACTCGGCAATCGCAGGATGCACCGGGTGATCGGGGGATTGTCCGCCTCGCTCCAGGATCTGCAGATGTCTGCCCGCTGCCCGGGCCGCCCGCGCCACGGCGCCCTGGAAGTCTTCGGCGCCTACATGATACGAACAGGAGCAGGCCACCAGTATGCCTTCGGGAGCCAGTGCGCGCATGGCCAGTTGATTGATGCGACGGTAGGCGGCAAGTGCCGCGGGGATATCCTTCCTGCGCTTCGCGAACGCCGGCGGATCGACGATGATCAGGTCGAACTGCCGGCCCTCCTGCAGCAATGCTTCCAGAACCTCGAACGCATCACCCGCGCGGGTTTCGACCCGCACATCGTTGGCCCGGGCATTGCGGGCCACTGCGGCCAGCGCCTGCGGGCTGGCATCCACGCAAAGGACCTCGGCGGCGCCGCGCCGTGCGCTGGCAATGCCCCATGCACCTGCGTAACAGAACAGGTCCAGGACACGGGTATCCGGGCGCACATAGGATTCCAGCCTGCGCCGGTTTGCCGCCTGATCATAGAACCATCCGGTCTTCTGGCCCTGTACGAGATCCACGCCATACCACGCGCCGTGCTCGATCACCGTGGCTTCGGCATCCGCCTCACCCCAGGCCCATTCCACCTGTGCCGGCAGGCCTTCCAGGGCCCGCAACGGCGAATCGTTCTTCAGAAGCACCCGTCGGGGTGCGCCCACCGTGCGCAGCGCCTCGAGCAACTCCGGCAACAGGGCCTGCATGCCGGCGGTCGCAACCTGCACCACGCAGTCCTGACCGAACCGGTCGATCACCAGCCCCGGCAAGCCATCCGCCTCGCCGTACACCCATCGATAACACGGTTGCCCGTACAGGCGCTCACGCATCGCCAGGGCGAGCCGCAACCTCCGCTCGAACCATGGCTTCGATGGCAGATCCTCCGTCTGCAGGAGCCTTGCGCAGATCAGTGAATGCGGATTCACGTAAGCGGCGCCCAGGGATCGATCCTGCCAGGTCAATACCCGCACCAATTCGCCGGGCTGAAAGCCGCTCAACGGTGTCCGGGCAGCGTCGATTTCATTGCTGAACACCCACAGGTGACCGGCAGCCAGTCGCCTCTCCTCATGGCGTTTCAATCGCAGGACGGGAAGTTCAGCGGCGTTTGCGGGAAGCATCGGCAATCATCGGTCGGGCGCGGGGATGGAATTCTACGACAGGAACGGTCCGCTACGAATTTCCTCAGGCCCGCTGTACGGATTCGATCGCCTCCTGGAGACGGACCTTGAGTTCGCCGTACATGTCCTGTGAACAGTCCGGTGCTGCCGCCCAGTCCAGCGCCCAGGGCTGGACCGTGCGCATCGAGGCGGGTTCGTCCGCATATCGCGGAAAGACATGTGCGTGCAGAGCCGGCTCCTGATTGCCGAAGATCGCATAGTTGATCCGGATCGCGCCCGTGAGCGCCAGCAGCGCATCGCCCACGGTGGCCATGTCGGCGAGAAAGGCAGCCCGTACCGCGCCATCCAGTGCGTTCAGGTGGGGCACCACGGGATCCGGAAGCAGCAGGCAATAGCCCGGCAACACCTGCCGCTCGGCCAGGATCACCCATCCGGAAGGCATTCGGGTCACGCAGGAGGGATGAACGCCTTTCCGGCAATCCCTGACCAGTCGATGGATGGCGGTGTCGCTCATCGGCCCCTCGCATGCGCAACATCGGCCGGTTGCATTGGGCCCGATGCATTGCCGAAATGGGTGCGGACGTATGACAGCACCGCAGCCGCATCCGCATCTCCCATCCAGCCATACTTCGGCATGTGGGTGACGTAGCGCCCCGGCGCAAGGGACGCCGGGCGCTCTCCCAGGACAACCCACCGCACCAGAGGCAACGCCGCACCATTTGCCACGGCGGATCCGGCCAATGGCGGATACACATTCGGGATGCCGTGACCATCGGCCTGATGGCACGAAACGCAGTTGCCCCCGTACAGCTGAGCGCCCCGCTGCGCCGGATCAGCGGGCACCGGAGCCGAACCCGCCGAACATCCGGCCAGCCAGGACAGCACGATCCCGCACAGCGCAGCCCGGATCATTCGCGAATCCATCGACCCCTATCCAGTGCCAGCGCGTGAGGCCGTTGAAACAGGTTGAACTCGGTGGCGCTGCACCAGGTGTAAGCCCCCATCATCGAGCCGACCAGCAGGTCGCCGGTCTCGAGCTGAGGCAGCTCAAGCCGGTCATCGATGATGTCGATGTTGTCGCAGGTGGGCCCCGTGAGCACGGCCGGCATCGGGGGGCCGCGCCCGTCGAGCGCCGTGATCGGGTATTTCACGTGGTCGAACAACTGTCCGTTGAAACAGCCGTAAAGTCCGTCATCCAGGTAATACCACCATCGCCCATCGCGTCGGGCGCGCCCCATCACGGAGACTGCCGTGATGGCGGCCGGCGCGACGATGAACCGCCCCGGCTCGGCGATGATGCGCAAGTCCGGTGGCAGTCGGCCGAGAGCCGCCCGAATCGGCGCGCAGAATGCATCGATGTCCACGGGCGAGCCGCCGTAGTCCACCGGAAAGCCGCCTCCGATATCCAGAATCCGGGCCGGCTCCCCGTAGTGAGCGGTTCGCGCCAGCAGACCCGCGCAGACCTCGACGGCATGGGCGAACATGTCGGCCCTGCCCGTCTGGGAGCCCACATGGAATGAAATCCCCTCGACGCGCAAACCCTTCTGCGCCGCCAGGCGCAGCAACTCCTCGACCGCATCCGGCTCGCAGCCGAACTTGCGTGACAGGTCGCAGCGCGCATCGGGGTTGCGAAAGGAAATCCGCAGCAGGACCCTCGCCTGCTGGGCGTAGCGTTCGAACTTGCCCAGCTCATCGGCATTGTCGACCACGAACCGGTCGACTCCCTGATGCAGGGCGTTGCGGATGTCGATATCGCGCTTCACGGGATGCGTGTGGATGCAGCGACCGGCCGGGACTCCCAGATCGCGGACCAGCTGGGTCTCGCCGGTGGATGCGAGGTCGAAACTGCTCCCGATCTGCTCCAGGGTTCTCACCACGGCAGGATGAGGGAGCGGCTTGACGGCGTAGTGCAGATCCACTCCGGGCAAGGCGGCCGCCAGCGCCTGATATTGCCGGCGGACACGATCCAGATCGATGATGAACAGCGGTGAGCCGAGGCGCCTGACCAGCAGCCGCACCGATTCGGGAGCGAACGGATCCTGATCCTGCGGGAGCAGGCGCTCCTGCGCCGGCATGTGCATCACTGTTTCACGCCGCACTGATTTCCAGCGAATCCCTGCCACCGCTGGCACGCCACAGGCGGTCACGCACTGCAGCCCAGCGCTCGTCGTCCGGCACCTCCTGCACCAGGATCCTCACGCATCCGGCCCGGTCGAGCCGGCGCAGATGGTTGTACAGATTGTGTGCATAGGTGTCCGCCTTCCGGCCGGCATTCACCCAGGTCATGTAGCGGCGCGTGTGGAGGGGCGGGCGCATGGCAAGTACCGCGATCTTTTCACTTCGATCTGCAAACTCGCCGGCGCGGCGCTCCAGCTCGTCGATCGGAACGAGCTCCAGCGGTGTCAGCGGCGCGTAATGGTGCGTCCGGTCCCCCGGCGCTCGCGGCAGGCTCTGGTTGAGCGAGCTGGAATCGGCGCGCAACTCCACGGGTCCGACCACCGCCGTCAGCTGCGACTGCGTGATGAATCCGGGGCGCAGCAGGACCGGCTTGTTGTCCAGGCAGGAGACGATGGTGGATTCCAGGCCGATCAGTGATTCCCCACCATCGAGGATCAGATCCACTTCGTCACCGAACTCCTCGCGCACATGCTCCGGCCGGGTCGGGCTCAGTCGTCCGAAACGGTTCGCGGATGGCGCGGCAAGTCCGCCCCCGAAGGCATTGAGCAATTGCTGGGCCAGAGGGTGGGAAGGCACCCGGATGCCGATGCTGTCCTGCCCCCCGGTCACCAGATCGCTGACGTTTTCGGCTCTGGGGTAGATCAGGGTCAGCGGGCCCGGCCAGAACTCGTCCGCAAGCAGTTTTGCACAGGGCGGAATGTCACGCACCCAGCGATGCAGGTAGCGAGGGTCGTCCAGATGCACGATGACGGGATGATCCGCCGGCCGCCCTTTCAGTTCGAAGATCCTGCGCACTGCCGCAGGATCCGAAGCATTGGCGCCAAGGCCGTAGACCGTCTCGGTCGGAAATGCCACCACCCCGCCACTGCGCAGGATTTCAACGGCTTGTTCGATGACGGTCTGGGGGGCGCGAACCATGGGCGCAATGATATCAAGAGTCCTGCCGGGCTACTGCGGCGCCACTGTGCGCGGCTGCACATCCAGCGAATGGCGCAGCCAGCTGCCGTCCGCCTGTCGGGTCAGTTCATACGCGGGCCAATAGTGCTCGTCGAGCTTCAGAGTGATGACATCCACCTGACCATTCCACGCGACGGTTTTCAGGCGCAGCGAAGCCCGATCCGGTTTGCCGCGTACCGCGGCGATGAAACCATCCAGGTCGTGCGTGGGCTGACCATCCACTTCGGTGATGCGCCTGCCCGCGTACAGACCGTAATGCGTGGCCGGAGATCCGTAATAGAAATATGCGACAAACACACCGTCACGTTCGATTCCCCGTTGCGAGGCAATGGCGCGATGCGGCTTCTGCAACGTGGCCCCTGCCCACATCAGGACCCGATCCAGTCCATGCCCGTCCATGGCCACGGTCTGCACGGTCACGGTCCTTTCCGAACCGTCGCGCCACAGCGTGAGAGTCACCTGTGGTCGCTGAACCGCCTGCTCGACCTGCCTGAAACGCGTCACGATCCTGCCATCGACCGCCAGCACCAGGTCGCCCGCCTCGAGCACCCTGGCCGCGGGAGTGCCGGCGACCGGCCGGTCGACCGACAGCACCTGACGCCGTGAAGGGTCGTGGTTTTCGATGCGCCGGACCCACGCATCCGGCAAGCCGAGATTGCGGGCAGCGGCCAGAGGCTGGACGTCGAACTCGGCTTCCAGGGAATACAGCGGGCGCCCCTGCGTCACGACGTCGATCATTTCGGACACGAGGTCCGCGGGCATGCCACGGCTGGTCTGCTGGATCGAACGCTGCGATTCGTAGGCAAAACTCGACCACAGCGCCTGGACTTCGCCGCGATCATCGGTCAGCACGCCGTCATAATCGGACGGCGGATTGATCAGGCTTGCCGCTTCGAGGTTGCTGTCGGTGAAGCGCAGGGTGCTGGACAACGGGAAGGACACCGCATCCACGCTGGACACCTGGGTTTTCTGCGCCATCAGCTTGAGGTCCCCGCGCAGGCCCACCACCCAGACATCGTCGCCTCCATGCAATTCGCGGTTCGACAGGGTGGCTGCACGCACCGGCGAATCTCCGATGGCGCGTGGATCGTAGGAGATCATCGCGAGATTGTGCAGCGGGTGCACGAACACCACCTTCCCCGGTACCTCCACCGTACCGCCGAACGTCAGACGCACATCACCCATGGAGACCGGCACCGTATTGCGGTCCACGACCACGAGTCCGCGCCGGGTATCGACGATCAGGCCGGTTCCGTGATAGTGCTTCTCCGTGACGCCGGAGACCGAATAGGGCATGTCGAAATTCACCATGACCAGCGATGCCGCGAGCCGGTCTGCGTGGCGATTTCCGCTGACCGCAAAGCGGGTGGAGGCAGGGAGCGGCGCCACCGCAGGCGGAGGTGGCGGAAGGACCGTGCAGGGCCAGATCCCCTGCGCATCATCGCGATGGCAATGCCGCGCCGGGAACCAGCGCCGGTCGATGCGGATCACCTTGAGCTGTACGGATCTCGGATCCTCGAGCGTCACGTATCGCACCGTGGCCTGTGCTCCATCGGCAAGCCCGACCAGCACCGCCTCGAACTGATCCAGCGTGCCGGTCGGATGGCCGTTGAGATCGCTGATCAACGCCGCCCGCGGAATCCCGGCGCTGCTGAAGACGTAGCCGGGATTCGCGACGTACACACCCTTGATCGGCAGGTTGAAATGCCTGGCCTGCTGGTAGGACAGGTCATGCACCACCGCCTCGCCAAATTCGAGGAAGGCATCGGGCGTGATGGCATGCAGGTCCTGCACCTGGAGCGAACGGGCAAGCGTCTGCCCGCCCCGCTGCACTTCCACACTCAGTGCGCGGCCGACACTGGAGTCCAGCACATCCTCCAGCGCGAAGAATTCGGGGACAGGCCGGCCGTCGATGGCCGTGAGGATGTCCCCCGGCGAGAGCACACCGTCCGCCACCGAGCCCGGCTGCACCTCGGCCACGACCAGCATGCCGGTGAGCCGCGGAAAGCTGCGGCGCATTCTTGCTTCGAGATCGGCCGACAGGCCCAGACGACGCAGTTCGTCATAGGGTGTGTAATGGAACACCGTCTCCAGCGTGCCGCGCGGCACGCTCTTGCCGGCCTCGATGTAGCGCAGCGCCCGCACCGCCGCGGCCAGCGGCAGATAGAAGCTCGAGGCCGCATCGGTGGCGCCGCCCGCGTTCAGCGCCACGACCCGTCCCTCCACATCGATCACCGGCGATCCGGAGGATCCGCCCGAGGTACCCGATGCGGCCTGGTAATAGAACGTGTTGAAGTCGTTGTACTTGCCGTAGCCGTATTCAGGCGCTTCGCGGTCCAGCCGCGCCAGGGTTCCGGACAGGATGGAGAGTTGCTCACCCGCATCGTTTCCGACCACCCGGATCTCTCGCCCCACCACGGCGCCCTGCGGGTACAGGCTCAGCTGGGCCGGCGCGATGAAGCGCAGCTTCTTCGGGTCATAGCGATAGAAACCGAAGTCATGCACGGGGTCGTAATACACGGGCCGCAGCTCGACTTCCTCGCGATTCCCGAACGTCGCCTGGGCCCTGACAGGACCCGGGGTCACCACATGGCGATTGGTCAGGATGAGCCCTCGGGCGGAGTCGATGACGAATCCGGTGGCCTGGGCCGTGCTGTTCCATTCCGTGTCGAAGGCACGGGTTTCATCGATCTGGATGCTGACGACACCACTGGAAATCCGCGCCAGGGTCTGTGCCCAGTTTGCGGCTTCTGCAGGCGCCGGGTTGACCCTGGATGTGGTTGTCGCCGCGTGCGCAACGGCTGCGGCCAGCAACAGGCCGGCCCATGAAAGGCGTTGAAACATCATCCGGTTCCTCACGTGTCGGACAACACCAGCAGCCAGGTCGCCGCCAGCAACAGAAGGCTCAGCAACACTGCCGCAGATCCCATGTCCTTGGCCATGCCGGCCAGGGGATGCCTCTCGGTGCCGGATCGGTCCACCGCCGCTTCGATCGCACTGTTGAGCAATTCGACGATGAGGACCAGCAGCATGGGCGCGACCAGCAACGCACGCTCCACGCCCGTGCGGCCCAGGTACAGCCCGGACGGAATGACCACGGCGGCCAGGAGCAGTTCCTGGCGGAAGGCGGCTTCCCCCCGGAATGCCTGGGCCAGACCATGACACGAGTAGCCCGCCGCACGCACGAGACGCGCCAGGCCCCGGGGCTTTCGGCGATCGATCATCGCACCCCGGCGCCATACATCCGGACATCGTCCGGGTTCAGGCGGGTGGCTTCCAGCGCAGATCCAGATGACGCGCGGCGCGCACATCGTCCAGCCGCTTCACCGGCAGGGCGTGAGGTGCGTCGTGGAGCAGTGCCGCATTGTCGCGCGCCTCGCCGAGGATCTGGCCCATGGCCTGCACGAATCCGTCCAGATCCTGCAGGCATTCGGTCTCCGTGGGTTCGATCAGCAGGCATTCCGGCACCAGAAGCGGAAAATATGTCGTGGGCGCATGATACCCGTAATCCAGCAGGCGCTTGGCCACATCCATGGCCGAGACACCGGACTCGCGATGCAGGTTTTTCAGGGTGATGATGAACTCGTGGCTGGCGCGCCGGCCCGGATAGGCCGGCTCATAGCCCAGCGCCGCCAGTCTCACCAGCAGGTAGTTGGCGTTCAGGGTGGCGAACTCCGCCACGCGACGCATGCCCTCACGACCCAGGATGCGCATGTAGACATAGGCGCGCAGGTTCACACCCGTATTGCCCATGAAACCCGAGAGCCGGCCGATGGACTGCGGCAGATCATCCTCGGCGGCCCACCGGAATGTCTCTCCCTCCTTGATGACCAGCGGAACCGGCAGGAATGGTGCCAGGCGCCTGGCCACGCCCACGGCACCCGAACCGGGACCGCCGCCACCGTGCGGCGTGGAAAAGGTCTTGTGCAGGTTCATGTGGATGACATCGAATCCCATGTCACCGGGCCGGACCTTGCCGAGGATGGCATTGAGATTGGCGCCGTCGTAGTACAGCAGACCGCCCGCGGCGTGCACCAGGTCGCGGACCTGTTCGATGTGCCGCTCGAACACGCCCAGCGTGGACGGGTTGGTCAGCATGATGCCGGCGGTGGCGGGACCCAATGCCGCGCGCAGCGCCTCGATGTCCACATCGCCATTCTGGTCGCAACGGACTTCGCGCACCTTGAAGCCACACATGCTGGCCGTGGCCGGATTGGTGCCATGGGCGGCTTCCGGCACGATGATCTCCTCGCGCGACAGATCGCCGCGGGCACGGTGATAGGCGCGGATCATGGCCACGCCGGCGAACTCGCCCTGTGCACCTGCCATGGGGGTCAGACTCACCGCATGCATGCCTGACACGGCCTTGAGCATCTCCTGCAGTTCATGCAGGCAGGCGAGCAGGCCCTGCCCGGTGCTGGCCGGAGCGAGCGGATGGCGCTGCAGGAATCCCGGCAGCATGGCCAGCTGATTGCACACCCGCGGGTTGTATTTCATGGTGCACGAGCCCAGCGGATACAGATGGGTGTCGATGGAGAAATTCATCTGCGACAGCCGGGTGAAATGCCGGACTGCCTGGAGTTCGGATACCTCGGGCAGCTGTGCCGGCTGCTTGCGCAGGAACTTCGCCGGTATCCGCGCCTCCGCCGCCACTGACGGGACCTGCTGCGCACCCGCTGTCCGTCCTGCGCGGCCTTGCTCGAAGATCACGGGTTCACGCATCGCTGGGGTGCTCATGTCGGGCTCTCAAGGATCTGACGCAACGCGGCCGCATACCGGTCCAGATCTTCGCTCGTGCGGGTCTCGGTGGCACAGACCAGCAATGCATTCCCGAGTTCGGGATACTGCGGGGAAATATCGAACCCGCCCAGGATGCCGTGCCGGGCGAGACGTTCGAGGACAGGTGCCACGGGCCGGTCGAGCAGCAGCACGCTTTCGTGGAAGCGGGGTACGTCGAAGGCCAGGCGGACGCCCGGGATGCTGCACAGTCTCTGCGCGAGGGCATGGCTCGCCTGCAGGCATGCTTCGGCCACGCGTGCAAGGCCGGCAGCGCCCATCAGGGACAGGTACACGCTGGCTGCAGTCACCATCAATCCCTGATTGGTACAGATGTTCGAGGTGGCCTTGCCGCGCCGGATGTGCTGCTCGCGCGCCTGCAGCGTCAGGGTGAACCCTGGCCGGCCGTCGACATCGACGGTACGGCCCACGATGCGGCCCGGCATCTGCCGCACGTGCACGGACCGCGTGGCCAGAAATCCGAAATACGGTCCGCCGCCCGACAGCGGGCACCCCAGAGGCTGTCCTTCTCCGCAGACGATGTCCGCTCCGGTGGCACCCCAGCGTCCTGGCGCTTCCAGCACCGCCAGGGAAACGGGATTGACCACCGCGATGACCAGCATGCCGTGCGCATGTGCCCGGTCAGTGAGTGCATCCACGTCCTCGAGATTGCCGAGGAAATTCGGCTGCTGGATCACCAGTGCGGCAGCGCCCTCGCCTGCCAGCCGATCGAAGCCCTCGAGTGAAGTGACGCCACATCGAAGGTCAAGGTCCACCGTCTCGAACTGCAGGTCCTGCTGCCCGGCGATGGTCCGGGCCACTTTCAGGTATGTCGGGTTGACCGTACGCGGCACCAGGATGCGCAGGGATGGGGTGCGCCGGTTCGCACGTACTGACATCAGGCTGCTCTCGGCCAGCGCCGAGGCACCGTCGTAGAGCGAGGCATTGGACACGTCCATCCCGCACAGCTCTGCAATCATGCTCTGGTATTCGTAGATCAGCTGCAGCGTGCCCTGACTCGCTTCTGCCTGATACGGCGTGTAGGCCGAGTAGAACTCGCCCCGTGTGGCGATCGCCCAGACCGGTGCCGGAATGAAGTGTTCATAGGCGCCGGCGCCGATGAAATTCAGCTTCCCCGCATCGCCGGCGGCCCGCTGACCCATCAGGTTCGTCACTTCCAGTTCGGACAGTGCCTCCGGCACGCCGTCCAGCGAGCCAGTCTTCAGATGGGCCGGAATCTCGTCGAACAGATCCTCGATGCTGTCCGCGCCGATCGACCCCAGCATGGTGGCGATGTCTTCGCGGGTGTGGGGGATATAGGGCATGCGAACCTCAGCCTTTCCCGTTCTCGATGAACTGCCCGTAGTCCACCGCGCTCATCAGCCCGGTCTCCTGAGCCTCCGCCACCGCCTCCAGCCGCATCAGCCAGCCGGCGCCATAAGGGTCCTGGTTGATCAGTTCCGGCGTTTCGGTCAACTTCGTGTTGCCCTCACTGACCTGGCCAGCCAAGGGGCTGTACACGTCGGAGGCCGCCTTGACCGACTCCACCACCGCACAGGCCTCGCCTTCCACGAGCTTGCGTCCCGGCACCGGCACGTCGACGAACACCAGATCGCCCAGTGCTTCTTGCGCATGATCGGTGATGCCGATCTCGATGCGGCCGTCGGGAAGCCTGCGCACCCATTCGTGACTCTTCGTGTACTTGCGATCCTCGGGAATCCTGCTCATGACAGCTCCTTGAAAGTTCAGACGGGAACTCGTACGCGTCCGTGCCTTGCGAACGGCGGTGAGACGATGCGCGCCTTGCAGGCCCGGCCGCGGATATCGACCTGCACGGGTGAAGCTGCGCCTGCCGGCAGGCGCGCCAGGGCGATGGAACGGTTCAGTGTCGGCGCGAAGCCTCCGCTGGTGATCTCACCCCGCCCCGCGCTGGTTTCGACCGCCTGATGCGCGCGAAGGATGCCGCGATCCTCCAGCACCAGGCCGACGAACTGTGCGTGCGGCCGGCCGCGCAGCACTTCGAGCGCCCTGCGGCCGATGAATTCGCGCGGGAGCTGACCCGGCAACGCATCGAAGGCCACCGTCCACGCCAGACCGGATTCCAGCGGATGGTGCGACTCGTCCATGTCGTTGCCGTAAAGGTTCATGCCGGCTTCCAGCCGCAATGTGTCACGGGCGCCAAGGCCCGCCGCGGCGACTCCCTGGGCGCGCAATTCACGCCATGTCCTGGCCGCGTCCTGGGCGGGCAACATCAGTTCGAAACCGTCCTCGCCCGTGTAGCCGGTGCGCGCCACGAACCAGTCCCCGGCCTGCATGGCACAGAACGGCGGCAATGCCAGCACCTGATTGCGCCCCGACTCCGGCAGCAGCCGGACCGCAAGTTCACGCGCCTTCGGCCCCTGGACCGCCAGAATCGCCAGGTCCGTCCGCTCGCGCAGCTCCAGTCCCGGCGGCGCATGCGCTCGCATCCAGGCAAGATCCTTGTCCCGGGTCGAGGCGTTGACGACCAGGCGGTATCCGCGATCGGACAGGCGATAGGCGATCAGGTCGTCGATGACATTGCCCTGCTCGTTCAGCATGCAGGAGTACAAGGCCTTGCCTGGCGTTTTCAGGCGGTCGATGTCATTGGCCAGAAGCCTTGCCAGCAGCGCATGGGCGGCCTCACCCTCGAGGTCGACCACGCCCATGTGGGACACATCGAACACACCGGCAGAGCGGCGCACGGCATGGTGTTCTTCGATCTGGGAACCGTAATGCAGCGGCAGGTCGTAACCACCGAAGTCGACCATGCGGGCGTGTTCGGCGATGTGCACGTCGTACAGGGGGGTTCGTTTGCCCATGTGATCTCCGAAAACCGGCCAAAGGTACCAGGCACATGACAGGTTCTGCCTGTCACCCCTCTGTCCGGTTTTGACCTGAGAGATCGAGCGCCCGGTTTGCACCGGACGCCTTCCCCTTCGGTGGGCCCTGCCTCGCCGGCGCGGACCGCTCTCCAGAGATCGCGAGAGACTGCCGTTCATGTGCCTGAGCGTTTATGGGCATTTGCGCCTTCGGCGGCCCCGGCAACCGGGACTCTCTCCGCACAGCTCTTGTCGCGATGCGCGGCATGGTAGCGCATTTCAGCCATCGAGGCACGCCATCCGGATGCGCCGCTCGCGAGCGCCGCGGAGGATTCGAGATACGGGGGTTCACCCGCCGGATCTCCTTGCCTCGATTCCGAGCTTCGCGAGCATCGCAACCACCGCGTCACGGTGTTCACCCTGAATTTCGATCACCCCGTCGCGTACCGTACCGCCTGATCCGCATTGCTGCTTGAGGGTCCGGGCGATCTTTTCGATCCCGGCCTGCGGCAGCGCCAGCCCGGTGATCACCGTGACACCCTTGCCCGCACGGCCCTGGGTGACCCGTCCAACACGAACCTTGCCGGGCCGTGCGACTCCAGGCGCCCCCCTGGGACAGCGGCAATCACTGACACTGCGGCGGCAGTTCGGACACATCTGCCCGAGCGCGGTGGACCAGACAATGCGCGAATCCTTGGGGTTCACGCGCGATACAATAGCAAACCCATGATGCCGCGCCGTCAATCCAGCATGGTCCGCATTGGCGATGTCCGCGTCGGTGGCGGGCATCCCATCGTGGTCCAGTCCATGACCAATACCGACACCGGCGATGTCGAGGCCACCGCCGCCCAGATCCGTGACCTCGCCTGGGCCGGCTCCGAACTGGTGCGCATCACGGTCAACGACGACGCGGCGGCGGCCGCCGTGCCGCACATCCGGGAACGGCTGGCAGCCCTGGGGCTCACCGTGCCGCTGGTCGGTGATTTTCACTTCAACGGCCACAAACTCCTGAAGGATCATCCCGAGTGCGCGGCGAGCCTGGACAAGCTGCGCATCAATCCCGGCAACGTCGGCCGCGGCAGCAAGCGGGACCCGCAGTTCGCAGAGATGATCGACATCGCCTGCCGGCACGAAAAGCCGGTCCGCATCGGCGTCAACTGGGGGAGCCTGGACCAGGATCTGCTTACACGCCTGATGGACGAGAACGCGACAAGTGCGGCTCCGAAGCCGGCCATCGAGGTGATGCGCGAAGCCATCGTGGTGTCGGCGCTGGAGAGCGCGCGGCGCGCGGAGCAACTGGGCATGCCTGCGGATCGCATCATCATCAGCGCCAAGGTGAGCGGCGTGCAGGACCTCATCGCCGTGTACCGCAACCTGGCGGCCCGCTGCCGGTATCCGCTGCACCTGGGACTGACCGAGGCCGGCATGGGGAGCAAAGGCATCGTCGCCTCCACCGCAGGCATGAGCGTGCTGCTCCAGGAGGGCATCGGCGACACCATCCGCGTGTCGCTCACACCCGAACCCGGCGGCGACCGCACCCGTGAAGTGGTGGTGGCCCAGGAAATCCTGCAGACCATGGGGCTGCGCGCATTCACTCCGATGGTCATCGCCTGCCCGGGCTGCGGGCGTACCACCAGCACCTACTTCCAGGAACTCGCGCAGAAGATCCAGGGTTATCTTCGACAGCGCATGCCGGAGTGGCGCCAGCACCGCACGGGCGTGGAGGCCATGACGGTGGCTGTCATGGGCTGCGTGGTCAACGGTCCCGGCGAGAGCCGGCACGCCAATGTGGGCATCAGCCTGCCGGGCACGGGCGAGCGGCCCGTCGCTCCGGTGTACGAGGACGGCCAGAAGACCGTGACGCTCAAGGGCGATCTCATCGCCGAGGAATTCCAGGCACTGGTGGAAAGATATGTCGAGCGCACCTACCCGGAGAAGACCTGATGAGCACATTGACCGAACGCCATTGCACGCCCTGTGAAGGCGGGGTGAAGCCGCTCACGCGCGAGGCGGCCGTTTCATTGATGGCCCAGCTCGACCCGGCCTGGGAACTGTCCGGGGACGGTTCCAGCATTGCGCGGGGCTGGAAATTCCGCGATTTCTACCGGACGATGAGTTTCGTGAATGCCGTGGCCCACATTGCCAATCGTGAAGATCATCACCCCGACATCGAGGCTGGTTACAACCATTGCCGGTTGCGGTACACCACCCACGCCATCGGCGGCCTGTCGGAGAACGATTTCATCTGCGCCGCCAGGATTGACCAGCTGCTCTAGTCACGCCCCTGGTCACGCCCCTGGTCACGCCTCGCGCCGGCTCAGCGCGGAGCGCGCCAGCCAGTGCTTGACCGGACCTGCCCGCTGCACGGCTCCAAGACCCGCGGAACGGATGCGCGAGAGCAAGGGGTGATCATTTCCGAACAGCCGGTTCAGTCCGTCGAAAACAACAGAGGCCGCGAGGTTGTCCGCCTTGCGTGTCCGCTCGTACCGCCGCAGCACGGCCAGTTCGCCCAGCGCCCCGGGAGCCTGCGCCAGAACCTCGGCCAGCACCGCGACGTCGCGCAGGCCCAGGTTCAGCCCCTGTCCCGCCAATGGATGCACGACATGCGCGGCATCGGCCACCAATGCAAGACCCGGCCGCGCATACGCATCGGCATGCATCAGGCGCAGGGCAAAGGCTGCACGCGGGCTCGCCAGCGTGCATGTCCCCAGGACCGACGCGGATGCCCGCTCGAGCTCCTGCGCGAATTCCTGCGCCGGCAGGTCACACAGGCGCTGCGCGTGCGATCCCGTCACCGTCCAGACGATGGAACTGCGCCCATCCGACAGCGGCAGGAAGGCCAGAGGACCTCCGGGCAGGAATCGCTCCCAGGCCGTATCGGCATGGGCTCTTCCGGTGGTCACATGGGCCACCACGGCCGACTGATGATAGTCATGCCCGTGGGTAGCGATGCCGGCCAGGGCGCGCACCTTCGAGCCGGCGCCATCGGCGCCGACCACCAGTGCCGCGCCGAGCGTCCGGCCGTCGGCAAGGCCGATCCTGGCCGCGCGCTCATCGAACGAAAGGCTCGTCACCCGGGCCTCGGCCAGCACCACGCCTGCACGACGTGCGGCCGCGACCGACGCTGCGCGCAGATGCTCGCCATCGACGATGTGGCCCAGATCGGGCTCTGCGATATCGGCGGCATCGAAAGAAAGGACCCGCGCGCCATCGGCGGCATCTGCTGCATCCCACACCCTCATGCGCTGGTAGGGATGGCGCCGCGATGGCGGGATCAGCTGCCAGGCTCCAATGGATTCGAGCAGGCGCTGCGCATCGCGGCCCAGGGCGAATACCCGCAGATCCCAGTCCGCATCGGCTGCCGGAGAGGCGCCAAACCGGTCGGACAGGAGCGCAATGCGTCCGGGGCGTGCCACCCCGCGATGCGCAAGCAGGGCAGCGGCGCTTGCGCCGGCAGGCCCGGCACCGATCACCGCCACATCGAAGTCCACGCTCATGCCAGCGGGACTCCACGCGCCAGGCGCGAGGATCGTGCGGTGCCCGAGGCGAACCCTGCAAGCGCGGACTTCGCCGGTGGCAGGAGATCGAACGCCAGCAGTCCGGCGCTGCGCAGGATGCCGAGCGGTCCGAATGGCTGACTGAAAGTACGCACCAGCGAATCGGTGAAGCCGATGATGCCGCGACGATCCCGGGCGCGCCATTCATCGTAGGCGCGCAACAGCTCGCCGACGCCGCAATCAGCCTGGCCGTTCTGCATGAGCAGCTCGGCCAGACAGGCGGCATCCCGCAAGCCGAGATTGAAGCCCATGCCGGCGACGGGGTGCAGGGTCTGGGCAGCATTGCCCAGCACGACGCAGCGCTCGGCACTGGTGGCAAGCGCCTGGGTCAGGGCAAGGGGGTAGGCTGCGCGCGGTCCGGCCTTCAGGAACCGGCCGAGCCGGAATCCGAAGCGGGTCTGCAATTCGGTCAGATATTGCGCCTCGTCCCATTGCATCGCCTGTTGTGCCCGCTCCTGGGAGAGCGTCAGCACCGCAGTACATCGGCCCTCGGACATGGGCAACAGCGCCAGCGGGCCTTCCGCCGTGAAACGCTCATAGGCAGTGTGGCCATGGAACTGCTGCGGCAGGACCGTCGTGATCAATGCTGTCTGCTGGTAGTCGCGTACCGAAGCTTCCACCCCCAGCGCATCGCGTACCCGCGACTGCGCGCCGTCGGCCGCCACCACCAGGCGTGCGCACAGGCTGCGGTCACCCTCGGGCCTGCCCATGTCGATGCGCACGCCCGACCCGGTGCGCTGCACACGACGCACCTGCGCAGGCACATGCACCTCGAGTTGCGGCCTCGCCCGGATCGCGGCCCACAATACACGGCCCAGCACACGGTTCGGCACCACATGCCCGAGGGCCGCAAGACCCTGTCGCGATGCCTCGATGCGCGCGAATCCGAAGTGTCCGCGATCGGAGATGTGGATGCGGGCGATCGGTGCAGCCGCGGATTCGAGGTCACCCCAAAGCCCGAGCGTGTCGAATATGCGCCGGGAGGCATTTGAAAGCGCGGTGGTGCGTTCATCGAAACTTGGCTGACCCGGCGCATCGTGGGGCACGGCTTCGATGAGAGCCACGCTCAGCGGGAGAGGTGCCAGGGCCACTGCGAGGCTCGCACCCACGAGTCCGCCTCCGATGATGGCCACATCGACGGTCGGGTTCATCGGGCCTGCATCCAGCGTTCGATGTCATCCGGGTTCTTCACCAGGTCCGCCGACAACACTTCCGGGTCGCCCGCGGTGACCAGGACATCGTCCTCGATGCGCACGCCGATGTTCCAGAAAGCCCGCGGAATGCTTCGATCCGGCCGTATGTAGATTCCCGGCTCCACGGTCAGTGCCATGCCCGGCTCGAGTACGCGCCACTCGCCTCCCACACGGTAATCCCCGACATCGTGCACGTCGAGACCGAGCCAGTGCCCGGTCCGGTGGGAAAAGAAACGCTGATAGGCGCCATCACGGATCAGCGCCGGCAGGCGACCCTTGAGCAGGCCCATCCTGAGAAGGCCCTTCGTGACGCAGCGCACGGCCGCCTCGTGTGGTTCATTCCAGTGATGGCCCGCGCGCACCTGATCGATGGCCGCGAGCTGGGCCTCGAGCACCACCTCGTAAACCGCACGCTGTTCGGCCGTGAAGCGGCCATTCACCGGCCAGGTGCGGGTGACATCCGATGCGTAGAACTGGTACTCGCATCCCGCGTCCACCAGCAACAGGTCGCCGTCGGCCAGGCGCGCGGCATTGTCACGATAATGCAGCACACAGCAGTTTGGCCCGCTGGCGACGATGGGCTGGTAGGCCGTATCCGCGTCATGAGAGTGGAACTCGTGCAGGATCTCGGCCATCACCTGATACTCCATGCGCCCGGGACGCACGAAGCGCATGGCCCGCCGGTGTGCCGCCACGGTGATGGCCGAGGCGCGCCGCAGGCGCGACTGCTCGGCTCGGCTCTTGTACAGGCGCAGATCGTCGAGCACGTGATCCAGGGAGAGGAATTCCTGTGCAAGCCGGGCATCGTGCCGCAGGTGGCCCCGTGACCCTTGAGCCCAGGCCATTACTCTCGGATCGAACTCCGGGTGCGCACCCATGGAGTAGTAGATGTGGGTCCGGTCCTCCAGAAGCCCGGGCAGGATCTCGTCGATGTCGGTGATCGGGAAGGCATCGTCCGCGCCATACGCCTCCACGGCCCCCTCCGGCCCGGCACGGCCACCCTCCCAGGACTCGCGCAGGGCATCACGCTCGCGAACGAACAGGAGATACTCGCCCTGCGGCCGGCCCGGCACCAATACCGCCACGGCCTCGGGTTCGGTGAACCCCGTGACATACAGGAACCGGCTGTCCTGGCGGTAGGCATACTCGACACTGCCGTTGCGATACCGCACGGGAGCGGCCATCAGGATGACCACCCCTTCCCGACCGATGATGCGCATCAGCTGGCGGCGACGATGCGTGAACTCATCGCGCGCGCCGCCGGTGCGCTCTGCCGGCACGGCGCTCATCAGTGCAGCCGCGGCGTCACGGGCCAGGACTGCTGGCGCAGGGGCAGCAATTCATCGAAGACCACCTGCGCACCCACGCGGATGAATTCCACCAGCTCCATGTAGGCCTGCTCATTGGCCTCGTCCGGCACCGAATCATCACTCCCGGCACGCGAGATTTCGGAGAAATCGCGGACGATCTCCCCTACGTCGCCCGGCAACGCGGCAAGATCGGAGATCTTGCCCGTACCCAGTCCGTACAGGAATCCGGTGCACCACAACCCCAGCGCATTGGCCCTACCCGGCAACGGCTGCCCGTCGTCAGGCAGGAGCGGCCCGAATCCCATCCCCGGATCGGCGAATGCAGCTGCAGTGGTCTGGAAAACCCGCTCCAGTACGGCGGCCGATTCGGGCGACAGGGACCCGGGCTCCGGCAGCACTTCATTGATCCAGTCGCTCACCCCGTAACGCGACATCGCGCACAGGGCTCCGCACAGGCAGCCATGAGCCTCGGCGGCATCGGCATGACTGCCGGCCTGCTCGAGCACGTCCTCGAAGTCATTGAACAGAATCGGCGGACTCACGTCATGCATGATACCGCAGCATCGGGGCGGCCGCGGCATGGCTCCGGACCAGACTTTGCAATGCGCAGGGCGTGGCTCTATATTGCTGATCCCATGAACGACGCCCCCTCAAGATCAGCCGTCGAACTGGAATTGAAGCGGCTGGAAAAACGGCTCGACGATCTGGTCGCCACCGTATCGCACCTCAAGGAAGAAAATCGGGCGCTGCGCCAGCGCCAGGATACGCTCACCCTCGAGCGGGCAAACCTGCTGCAGAAGAACGAGCAGGTCCGTGCCCGGGTCGAGGCCATGATCGGGCGGCTCAAGTCCATGGAACAGGCATGAGCGACGGCATCGCAAGGGTCAGCATCCGGATCCTGGAGAAGGAATATCACATCAGCTGCCCGGCGGAAGAGCGTTCCGGCCTGCTCGACTCGGCTGAATTCCTCAATGGCAAGATGCGCGAGATCCGCGACACCGGCAAGGTGGTGGGTCTGGATCGCATCGCCGTCATCGCGGCGCTGAACATGGCCCATGATCTGTTGCGCACCCGCAATCGTGACGATGGTCTCGAAACCGATGTGGCAAACCGCTTGCGAATCCTCCGTGAGCGCGTAGAGTCGGCTCTGGAGAGAAGCCAGCAGCTGGAGTTGTGATCCGGTCGAAGGGACCGGCCCCGCGTGCCGCTTCATCCGAGGATTGAATGAATTTGGCGTCATCTGCGGTGTTCGAAGCGGGCTGGGTTACCTCCTGACCCTAATTTGTTAACCCCAGGGGCTATTGCTTGCCGGCAACATTGTGCAAGTCCGTCACGAACGGAAAGCCTTAAGTGTCGCAGTGAGCCCCACCTGTTGCTCAGGTCGGGAGCAACAGTCCAACACGGCACATGTGGATGACGCCATCCCCTCCTGAATCACCCAAGTCCACCCTCCGCAGGGCGCTGATCCGCGCTCGCCGGAACCTGGATCCGGATGCGCGTGCAGCCGCAACGCGCAGGATTATTGTTCAGGCATTGCGCCTGCCCCAGATCCGCCCCGGCTCACGCATCGCCGTATACCAGGCTTTCGGAAGCGAGCTGGACCCGGCTCATCTGGCTCGCGAAGCCCTGCGGCGTGGCGCCCGGATCTACGTGCCTCAGGTGACGAGCATGTCCCACCGCCGCATGCGATTCGTGCCGCTGACCACGACCAGGCAGACCGGTACGCGACCGGCGCCCCGAAGACCGTTGCGATCGACGCCCGGCCTGCGCTGGATCAATCTCGTCCTCTGCCCCGTGGTGGGCATCGATGTACTGGGCTACCGCCTGGGAATGGGTGCCGGTTTTTTCGATCGGGCCCTTGCCTTCCGGCGACAACGCTCGATGTGGCGAGGCCCTGCGCTGATCGCCCTGGCCTTCGACCTGCAACGGGTCGACTCGGTGCTCCCGGACCCCTGGGATGCCCGCCTCGATGGTGTCATCACGGAATCCGGCTTTCATTCATTCCTGCAGAGGCGACCATGAATCACTGGCTGCTCAAGACCGAGCCCACGAGTTTTGGCATCGAGGACCTGGCAAAGGCGAAAGCCGGCACCACCACCTGGGACGGAGTGCGCAATTACCAGGCGCGCAACATGCTGCGAGATCAGATCAAGCGCGGCGATCTGGCATTCTTCTACCACTCGAGCTGCAAGGTACCGGGCATCACCGGAGTCGTCGAGATCGTGAAGGCGGGATATCCGGACAGCACGGCCTTCGACCGGCGCGATCCGCACTTCGACCCGGACAGCGATCCGGCCAACCCGACCTGGTACATGGTGGACGTGCGACTGAAGCGGAAATTCAGGCATGTCATCACGCTCACCGATCTGCGCACTCATGCGGGGAGCGCGCTCCGCTCGCTCCAGTTGTTGAAGCGCGGCAATCGCCTGTCGGTGATGCCGGTGACGAAGCAGGAGTGGGATTTCATTCTCACTCTGGCGTGATCGGATGCGTGCACCTAGCACATTCGCAACACTTCGTGGCGATGTATTGCTTGTAATTTGGATATTCGTGTATATACTCGGTCCCCGGACTAACCCGACAACGGAGTTTTTTTATGGCAGCTAAAGCAAAGAAGGCAAAGAAGAAGGTCGCAAAGAAGAAAGCGGCGAAGAAGAAATAAGCCTTCATCGAGCAAGCAACTATGCCCGCGAAAGCGGGCATAGTTGTTTCTGGAGCCGGCAAATGCTCACCCAGGACGACAAGAAACGCGCAGTGGCCGTCAATGCCCTGTCATTCGTCGACGAATCCATGGTGCTCGGTGTGGGCACCGGCTCCACGGTCAATCACTTCATCGCCGCACTGGTGGAACGAAGGATCCGCCCCAGGGCGGCCGTTTCCAGCTCATCGGCCACATCCCGGTTGCTGCGCGAGGCTGGAATCGAGGAGCTGGACCTGAACACCGCCGGCGACCTTGCGCTGTACATCGACGGGGCCGACGAAGCGACGCCGTCGGGTGCATTGATCAAGGGCGGCGGCGCGGCATTGACCCGCGAGAAAATCCTGGCAGCTGCCTCGGGCAAGTTCGTCTGTCTCGTCGATGACAGCAAGATGGTCGAACGGCTCGGGCGATTTCCGCTGCCGGTCGAGGTCATCCCCATGGCGCGCTCTTACGTGGCGCGCCGGCTGGTGGCGCTGGGCGGACAGCCGGTCTGGCGGCAAGGTGTGATCACCGACAACGGCAATGCGATCCTCGATGTCCACCACCTGAGCATCGACGACCCCTCCGCCCTCGAAAGAACCATCAACGACATCGCAGGAGTGGTCACCGCGGGTCTTTTCGCCCTGCGGGGTGCCGACGTGCTGCTGGTGGGAAGCGATGGAGGCGTGCAGACCCTGCTCGGCTGATTGCCGGTCCCGGGGGTGTCAGATCTCGATCCGTGTCCCGATTTCCACGACCCTTCCCGAGGGAATGCCGTAGTAATCGGTGACCACCTGTGCACTGCGCGACATCTGGATGAACGCGCGGCGCCGCAGCGGCGGCAGGTCGGAACGTTGCCCGGCGACCAGTTCCTCGCGACTGAGGAAGAATGTCGTGTCGTCGGGGTCGTAGTTGATTCCAAGCGGAGCGGCTTCGCGCAGGATCTGCACGATGTTGGGCTTTTCCAGAAAGCCGACATCGGCCACGAGGCGCACGATGCCCTCTCCAAGCTGCGACAGATGCAGGCGCTGGGCCCGGGGTATACGCGGCTGTTCACGCGTCACCACCGACAGGAGCACGACCCGCTCGTGCAGCACGCGGTTGAACTTGAGGTTGCTGAGCAATGCACGTGGCATGCCGGTGGCCTTGTGCTCGAGGAACACGGCGAGGCCCGGTACGCGTACCGGCGGATCGGCGCGGATTTCATCCAGCAGCTCGCGCACCGGTTTCTGCTGGCGCATGATCCGGTTCATCATCAGCGTCCGGCCCACACGCCAGGTTTGCATCAACCAGAAAATCACCAGGCCCGAGGACAGAGGCACCCAGCCGCCATCCTGCAGTTTGGTCAGGTTGGCCAGCAGAAAGGCGATATCCACCACGAACAGGCAGGACAACCCGACGCGCAGCGGCAGACTGTCGCGACCATCGCGCGACTTCAGATAGCTGAGGGTCAACGGCGTGACGATGGTCATGGCGCCCGAAACCGCCAGGCCGTAGGCGCCTGCAAGGCCCGCCGACGACCCGAATCCCAGGACCAGGGCGATCGATGCAACCATCAGCACCCAGTTGGTGGAGGGCACGTAGATCTGACCTTCGTTCTCGGCGGAGAAATGCTCGACTCGTACGCGAGGCAGCAGTCCCAGACTGACCGCAGATCGGGTCACCGAGAAGACACCGGAAATGACCGCCTGCGAGGCGATGATGGTCGCCGCTGTGGCGAGCACCACCAGCGGGAGAAGACCCCAGTCCGGCGCCATGAAGTAGAACGGGTTGGCAATCGCCTGTGGCCGTTCCATCAGCAGCGCACCCTGCCCGAAGTAATTCAGCAGCAATGCAGGCAGGACCACCGTCATCCACCCGAGCCGGATCGGTGCCTTGCCGAAATGACCCATGTCAGCATACAGGGCTTCACCACCGGTCACCGTCAGGAACACGCCTGCCAGGATCGCCAGCGAGCTGACCTGGTGATCGGCGAGAAAGGATACGGCATACACCGGGCTCAAGGCATACAGGACCTGCGGTTCCTTCACGATCCAGTTCACGCCCATGATCGCCAGCACCGCAAACCACAGCAGCATGACCGGCCCGAACAGTTTTCCGACCGCCCCGGTACCGCGCTTCTGGATCATGAACAATCCGATGAGCAGGCCCACCGTGATGGGCACGACATGGATCTGTGCCTGCGGCGCCGCCACGTGCAGGCCTTCCACCGCACTCAGCACGGAGATCGCCGGAGTGATGGCACCGTCGGAGAAAAAAAGTGCTGCACCCAGCACTCCCAGCACGGCGTAGAGCCTCTTGCGGGGCGTTTCACGCTCCGTGTTCATGACCAGGGCAGTGAGCGCCAGCACTCCACCTTCCCCCTTGTTGTCGGCGTTCATCACCACCGCCACGTACTTCAGGGAAATCACCAGCATCAACGTCCAGAAGATGGTGGACAGGAAACCGTAGATGTGAGGTGCGCTGGCTTCGATCCGCGAGTAGGTGAAACAGGAATTGAGCGAGTAAAGGGGGCTGGTGCCGATATCGCCGAACACGACACCGAGCGCACCCAGCGCCAGAGGCGCCAGCCTGCCATTCGAACCGCGCTCTGCCGACATCGATTCGGGTCCAACCTGTCGCGAAAAACGAAGGGCCCACCGAAGCGGGCCCGAACTGGCTGGGGGACTAGGATTCGAACCTAGGTAAACGGAGTCAGAGTCCGTTGTCCTACCGCTAGACGATCCCCCAATTACCGACTGCGCCCATCAGCGCTTCGAGAACTGGGTGCCGCGGCGTGCCTTGCGACGCCCGACCTTCTTGCGTTCGACCTCGCGTGCATCCCGGGTCACGAACCCGGCCTTGCGCAGGGGTGCCCGCAGTGTCTCGTCATAGGACATGAGCGCACGCGTGATGCCGTGGCGGATGGCGCCGGCCTGGCCGGTGATACCGCCGCCCTGCACCTGCACGTCGACATCGAACTTGCCCGCCAGCTGCACCGCATCGAATGCCTGCCGCACGATCATGCGACCCGTCTCACGGCCGAAAAAATCCTCGATCTTCCGGCCATTGATGGTGGTCCTGCCGGTTCCAGTGCGCAGGTACACCCGCGCGGTGGATGTCTTGCGGCGGCCAGTACCGTAGAACGCCTTCTTTCTGCTTGCGACTGCCATGGTCAGATTTCCCATTGCTTGGGTTGTTGTGCCTGGTGCGGGTGATCCTTGCCGCCAAACACGTGAAGCTTGCGATACATCTTCCGGCCCAGAGGACCCTTGGGAAGCATGCCCTTCACGGCGAACTGAAGCGCACGCTCGGGGTGCTCCTTGAGGAGCTTCCCCAGGGCAGTGGTCTTCAGATTGCCGATGTAGCCCGTGTACCGATGGTAGAACTTGTCGGTGAGCTTGGCGCCCGTGACCTTCACGCCGCCGGCGTTGATCACCACGATGTGATCGCCGAGATCCTGGTGGGGCGCATAGTTGGGCTTGTGCTTGCCCTTGAGCCGGTGCGCGATATGCGAGGCAAGGCGCCCCAGAGTCTTGCCCGATGCATCGACGACGAACCAGTCGCCGCGCGTCGCATCAGGCTTTGAAAATTCGGTATACATGGACAACACCCGCGGAGGATCTTCGGCGCCGGGCCGAAAAGCGCGAAAGTGTACAGAACCCGCCCTTCGCTGACCAGTCCCGATTGCAGACCAGTGGCACGCCTTATATAAAGTGACGATGGAACCGCGTCAGTATACTCCCGGCGACCGATTACTCGAAGAAATATCAAGAACAATCAACGTGTTGGCTGCTCCTGTCCGATCTGCCCGGCCCTACCCGGCCAGGAACGCGCCCGCCGATCAGCTTTCGGCGGCCGAGCGGGTGGAAGCCGCCCGCCTGATGCGGGTCAATCACTCGGGAGAAATAGCCGCCCAGGCGCTGTATCGCGGGCAGGCATTGTGGGCCCGCAAACCCCGGATAGCTCAGGCCCTTCGCCAGGCTGCGACCGAGGAAATGGATCATCTGGCCTGGTGTGAGGAGCGACTTGGCGAACTGGGGGGGCGCCCGAGTGTGCTGGCGCCGGTCTGGTACGGTGGGTCCTTCCTCATCGGCTGGCTTGCCGGGGCCGCCGGAGATGCCGCGAGCCTGGGATTCGTCACCGAGACCGAACGGCAGGTGGAATCGCACCTCGAAGGGTCCATGCAGAGGCTGCCCGTATCCGATCGGCGCAGCCGGTCGGTGCTCGCGGCCATGGCTGCCGACGAAGCGGCGCATGGAACGAATGCCGAGGCGCTGGGCGGAAAGCCGCTGCCGACCCTGATCAAAACCGCGATGAAATGGACCGCCCGCATCATGACCCGGACGAGCTTCTGGCTCTGAGGATTCACTTATCGCTTGCGATTCCGGTACTTATGTAATAAAAAGTGGCTCCATCCAGACTACGGTTCAAGATATCAATCCGGGGAGCAAAAATGGAAGAAGGCGCCAAAGCCTTGAGCGATATTCCTGCGATCAATCGCTTCTTGAGCTACTGCCGCATACGGACCGTGCCCTCGAAGACTGTCATCATCCACGCAGGCGATCTGCCGGACATCCTGTACTACATCATCAGCGGCTCGGTCGAGGTGATGATCGAGGATGAGGACGGGAACGAGATGGTGCTGGCCTATCTGAACAAGGGCCAGTTTTTCGGTGAGATGGGCCTGTTCTACGAACAGCCTACGCGCAGCGCGTGGGTGCGTACCCGCCAGCAGTGCGAACTGGCCGAGATGACATACCCGCGTTTCCGGCAGATTGCCGCCGAGAGCCCGGGCCTGGTCTTCGAACTGGCCACACAGTTGGCTACTCGCCTGGATCGCACCAATCGCAAGCTGGGTGACCTTGCGTTCGTGGACGTCACCGGCAGGGTCGCACACGCCATCATGGACCTGTGCGGTGAGCCCGACGCCATGACCCACCCGGAAGGCATGCAGATCAAGGTGAGCCGCCAGGAGCTGTCGCGGCTCGTGGGCTGTTCCCGGGAAATGGCGGGCCGGGTACTCAAGGTGCTGGAGGAACAGGGTCTGCTGCGGGCCACGGGCAAGACCATCGTGGTGTACAACGCGCGCCCCAAGGTGAAGACCCGGCCGCTCGTGGTACCCGTGAAGGGGTCAGCCGCAGCCCCCGCCCGGACCGCGCGCATCGTCGAGGACGACGAGGACGAAGACGACGAGGATTGAGCCCCTGGCCGGCCTGGTGCCAGCCAGGGTGCGTTGATCAGCTCTCGATTGCGGGTTGGCGACCGGCTGCGATCTTCGCCCGCAGATCGGCGATGATGCGGCTGTAATCGGGGTGGCCGAAGATGGCGGAACCCGCGACAAAGGTGTCAGCACCGGCCCGCGCGATACGCTCGATGTTGTCCACCTTGACGCCGCCGTCGATCTCGAGCCGGATGTCACGCCCGCTTTCCTCGATCCGTGCGCGCGCCTCCGACAGCTTGGTCAACGCCGCCGGAATGAACTCCTGGCCGCCAAACCCCGGATTGACCGACATGATGAGCACCAGGTCGAGTTTGTCGATGACATAGTCGAGCCAGTCCAGCGGCGTGGCGGGGTTGAACACCAGGCCGGGCCGGCAGCCGCAGTCGCGGATCAGCGAGATCGTGCGGTCGACGTGGAAGCTCGCCTCGGGGTGAAAGCTGATGTACGTGGCACCGGCTTTCGCGAATTCGGGAACCAGGCTGTCGACCGGCGTCACCATCAGATGCACATCGATGGGTGCATCGATGCGGGCCTTGCGCAACGACTCGCACACCAGTGGTCCGATGGTGAGATTCGGGACGTAGTGGTTGTCCATGACGTCGAAATGGATCCAGTCCGCACCGGCGGACAGGACGGCATTGACTTCCTCGCCCAGACGCGAGAAATCCGCGGAAAGTATCGAGGGAGCAATGATCGGTGTCATCGGGCCAGTATCACTTGATGCCCCGCGCTGCGCAAATGGCTTCATAGGCTTCCTGGATGCGCTGGGTCTTTTCCTTGGCCATTTCAGCCATGGACTCGGGCAGACCGTTTGCCACCAGCTTGTCGGGATGATGCCGGCTCATCTGTCTGCGATAGGCCTTCTTCACTTCTTCATTGCTGGCAGTCGCCGGTATCTCCAGTTCCTGATAGGCCCATTCGAGGCTGCCGGAACGCGACCAGCGGTCCTGCGCCCGCGAATCTGCCCGGGACCGTGAACCCGAATGGGCCTGGTATTGCGCACGCAGGATGGCCTCCATGTGCACGAACTCCAGACCCGACAGACCGAGCTGATCGGCCATGCCCGCCAGGATCGAATGCGCCTGACCCTTCGCGCCATTGCCGAGCAGCGCCGCACGGAACTGCAACTCGAAGAACATCCGGATCAGGTCGCGCCGTGAGCCGCAGGCCTGACGCACCTCCCGCAGGGCCGCCTGCGCATCGAAACCGGGGGCCTTGCCGGTCCGGAACAGGCCGATGGCCTGGGACACCTGTTCCGGTCCCAGCTTCAGTTCCTGCATGAGCAGGCGCGCCGCCTGGATTTCCGACTCGGACACGCGGCCGTCCGACTTGGCCACATACCCCATGAGGGTGAAGGTATGGCGGAAGAACACTTCGGCTACCCGGGGCGAGGCCGCCCGGACCTGCCCTGCACCCTGGCCCAGCACCTGTCCCAGCAATGCACCCAGCAGCAGACCCCAGATGCTCCTGGTCAGCAGCAGGCCAAGGACTGCGCCCAGCAGCGCGCCCTGCCACATCAAGTGCGTTGACCTCGAAGGGCCCCTTGCCCACAATCCAGTGCTCTCATCGCAGTCATGTTAACAAGTTGGAGCGCAGCGCAGACATGTCACCGGTCGACTCAGCGGAACCCATGTTCGAGTCGAACCTGCGCTCGCTGAAAAAGATCCACCAGGGCAAGGTTCGCGACATCTATGAGGTGGACGAGGGGCATCTGCTCATCGTCACCACCGACAGGCTGTCGGCGTTCGATGTCATCATGCGTGAGCCCATTCCGCACAAGGGCGAGGTGCTCACCCGCATATCGCGATTCTGGTTCGAACGGACCCGGCACATCATCCCCAATCACCTGACCTCCCGCCGGGTGGAGGAAGTGGTCCAGGACCCGGACGAACAGGCCCGACTGCGCGGCCGCTCGATGATCGTACGAAAATTGCATGCATTGCCGGTGGAAGCCGTGGTGCGCGGTTACCTGATCGGCTCGGGCTGGAAGGACTATCAGCGCAACGGAAGCCTTTGCGGCATCGCGCTTCCCGCCGGTCTTGCGCTTGCGCAGGCCTTGCCACGGCCGCTGTTCACTCCGGCTTCCAAGGCGCCGGCCGGACAGCACGACGAGAACATCGACTTCGCCTCGGTCGAACAGACGGTCGGTGCAGGGGTTGCGGCAGCCATGCGTGATGCCGCCCTGGCGCTGTACGGGTTTGCAAGCGGACACGCCCGCGAGCGGGGCATCATCATCGCCGATACCAAGTTCGAGTTCGGGCTGGATGCTGCGGGAACACTCACCCTGATCGACGAAGCCCTGACGCCCGATTCCTCGCGATTCTGGCCGGTCGAATCGTACAAGCCCGGCATTTCTCCACCCAGCTTCGACAAGCAGTTCGTGCGCGATTACCTCGAATCGCTCGACTGGGACAAGCGGCCGCCGCCGCCGCCGCTGCCGGCGGAAGTCATCCGGCGCACCAGCGAGAACTATCTCGAGGGGCTGCGACGGCTGACGCAGTAGCCTGCAGCCTGCATCCCGGCTCCTCATGCAACACCTGCTGCGCCGGCTCGAAAACACGCTGTTCATCGAATCCCGATCGATGCCCGGCCCGCTGGGGCTGGCCCTGCGATGGATCCGCTATCCAGCGGCCCTGTTGCGTGACTGGCTCCGTGGCGAGCTCAACATGCGCGCCATGAGCCTCGTCTACACCACCCTGCTGTCGCTGGTGCCGTTGCTGGCCTTCAGTTTTTCCATACTCAAGGGTCTGGGTGCGCGCAATGACCTGCAGGCGCTGGTATTCGAATTCTTCCGGCCCATGGGTGCGGCGGCCGATCAGCTCACCCTGCGAGTCATGCAGTTCGTGGAGAACGTCCGGGGCGGCGTGCTCGGATCGGTCGGCCTTGCCTTCCTCATCTACACCGTCGTGACCACGGTGCAGAAAGTCGAGGAGAGCTTCAATTTCGTCTGGCGGGTGGACCAGCCACGGAGCCTCGCGCGGCGTCTTTCGGAATACATCAGCGTGATGATCATCGGCCCGCTGTTCATGGTGGCCGCGGTGGGCCTTCTGGCCTCGGCACAGAGCACCTGGCTGGCCCAGTGGCTGGCAGAGCATCTGGGACTGGGTCCGGTGCTGGCCTGGCTGTCACACCTGGGGCCTTACCTGCTGGTGGTCATGGCCTTCACCTTCCTGTATTCCTTCATTCCCAACACGCGTGTGCGCTTCGTGCCGGCGCTGGTGGGCGGCGTGACCGCAGGCGTGCTGTGGGCGCTGACCAGCCAGCTGTTTGCAGGCGTCATCGCCTACTCGGCCCGGATGGTCGCCATCTATACCGGCTTTGCCATCGTGATCACGGCGCTGATCTGGATTTACCTCAACTGGCTGATCCTGCTGATCGGCGCGCAACTCTGCTTCTACGTGCAGTGCCCGCAATATCTTCCGCACGGCCATGCCCCGGTGAAGATGGCGGGCGGCATGACCGAGCGTCTGGGACTGGCCATGATGCAGCTGATCGGCAGGGACTTCGAGGCCGGCAGGCACCACTGGACCAGCAATCACCTGGCCACGGCGCTCGATGTACCGGGAGTGGCACTTGCGCCCATACTGACATCGCTGGAATCGGCCGGGCTGATCGTCGCCACCGAACGCGAATACTGGATGCCCGCACGCTCGATGGACACCATCACGCTGGTGGAGATCATGGTTGCGATCCGTGGCACCGGCATGCTTCGCCCGATCCCGGGATCAACCGCCACGTCGGCTGCGGATGCACTGATGACCGAACTGGACGCGGCCATGCGCGAAAAGCTCGGCGCAAGGACGCTGGCTGACCTGGCAGGCTCCTGAAAACGGGGGCCGGACAGATCACTCCCCGGCGATGGTCATCTGTTCCAGCAGGATCGAACCCGTGCGGATACCGCCACGCACATCCACGTCATCGCCGATGCTGACGATGCCCCGCAACAGGTCCCTGAGGTTGCCTGCAATGGTGATCTCGGCCACAGGGTACTGGATGACGCCCTTTTCCACCCAGAAGCCCGCCGCCCCCCGCGAATAATCGCCGGTGATCCCGTTCACCCCCTGGCCCATCAGTTCGCTGACCAGGAGTCCCGTATCCATGCGCCGCAATTGCGCTTCGAGCCCACCGGAGCTGGTGGCATCGACCTGCAGGTTGTGCACACCCCCGGCGTTGGCAGTGGTAGCCAGCCCCAGTTTGCGCGCCGAGTAACTGGACAGGACGTAGTGCTGCAGCACACCGCCTTCCACCAGCGTGTTGTCGGCGGTGGCCACACCCTCGTCGTCGAAAGGCGCGCTGGCCAGACCTTTCGGTACATGAGGGTGCTCGGTGATGTTCACGTTTTCCGGGAAGACCTTCTGGCCCGCAGCCTTGAGAAGGAACGAGGCCTCGCGGTACTGGGCGGTCCCGCGCACCGCACCGACGAAATGGCCGATCAGTGCCCGGGCCAGTTCCGGCGTGAACAATACCGGTGCACGTCGGGTCCCGATCCGGCGGGGTTCAAGCCGCGCCACGGTCCTGCGCGCAGCGCTGCGTCCCACACTGGCTGGCGATTCGAGTTCCCGCCAGTCACGCGCCGTGGTGTACCAGTGATCGCGCTGCATCCGGTCACCGGTCCCTGCGAGCACCACACAACTGAGCGAATGCGACGTGGTCGGGTACCCCATGAGAAAGCCATGCGTATTGCCATACACGTGCAGGCCCTGGTGGGTGGACAGTGACGCTCCCTCCGAATTGTTGATGCGGCTGTCGAACGCCATGGCGGCCGTTTCCGCCTCCAGGGCCATCCCGATGGCCTTTTCCGGGTCGATATCCCAGGGATGCGAAAGATCAAGATCCATGCGCCGGGTCTGCATGAGCTGTGCGTCCGCAAGTCCGCTGCAGGCATCCTCGGCGGTAAAGCGCGCAATGCTGCAGGCCTTGGCCACTGTGGCACCCACGGCATCCTGAGACAGGTCGGCCGTGCTGGCCGAAGCTTTCCGCTTGCCGAAGTACACCGTGACCCCAAGGCTCCTGTCGCCGCTGCGCTCGAGGTTTTCGACTTCGCCCAGCCGCACGCTCACCGACAGCCCTGCACTGCGGCTCACGACGCCCTCCGCCTGATCCGCACCCCGGGCTCTCGCCTGATCCAGGGCTGTGCGGACGATGGCCTCCAGATCCTGCTGGTCGGGCAAGGCGGGTGTCTGCGATCCGGGCATCGGTTTCTCCTGCGGGATGATCAGCATGTCCTGATGGGCCGCGATTCTACCGGGCCAGCGTGTAGGATGGGCGGGATGGAGCAAGATGCCCCTCAGGACCGGGAACCCATGAGCAAGTCGGCGCGCAAGCGCGCCGCCACGGCCCTGCAGGACCTGGGTGTGCGGCTGGCCGCGCTCCCCGACCGGGATCTCCAGGGACTGGGTCTGCCGGAGTCGCTCCTGCAGGCCATCGTGGCCCTGCGCGGGATGAAATCGCACGGCGCCCAGATCCGCCAGCGCCAGTACATCGGCAAGCTCATGCGTCACATCGATGCAACGGCCGTGGAGGAACACCTGGCCACGCGCAAACGCCATCACGACGCACAAGTCCGCACATTCCGCCGTATCGAACAGTGGCGCGATCGCCTGCTCCGCACTCCGGCACAAGCAGTGCCGGACCTGTTGCGCGATCATCCACAGGCAGACACCGGCATCCTGACCCGCCTGCTCGATCAGGCGGCGCTCGAAAGGCGCAATGACCAGCCGCCGGCGGCCGCACGGGAACTGTTCGCCTGGCTGCGTACGCTCATGACTCCCGGTGACGAGGCAGAAGCCGGCCAGGACCCGGGCCCGCAGGCCGGACCATGACCTGGTCCGCCATTTGATAGGATGCGCGCATGAAACCACTGGTCGGGATCATCATGGGCTCGGCGTCGGACTGGGAGACCATGCAGGCTGCCGCGGAAATACTGACGGAACTCGGAATCACGCATGAACTGCGGGTGGTCTCCGCGCATCGCACCCCGGATCTGCTGTTCGAATATGCGGCCGGCGCGCAGGAGCGCGGCCTGAAGGTCATCATCGCCGGGGCCGGCGGGGCGGCTCATCTGCCGGGCATGACCGCCGCCAAGACTTCGCTTCCAGTACTGGGCGTACCCGTTCAGTCGCGCACACTCAATGGTCTGGATTCCCTGCTGTCCATCGCCCAGATGCCGGCGGGAGTGCCTGTGGCCACGTTTGCCATCGGGGCAGCCGGCGCAAGGAACGCAGGGCTGTTTGCCGCGGCGATCATCGCCCTCTCGGATGCAGGCGCCCGCATCCAGCTGGACAAATTCCGGCAGGCGCAGACCCAGGCGGTCCTTGCCCACCCGGACCCGCGGCAGTCTTGAGCGGACCGGATGAATGGCGCATAGGAGTCATCGGGGCGGGACAGCTCGGGCGCATGCTGGCGCTGGCAGGCTATCCGCTCAACATCCGCTGCCATTTCCTGGATCGCGACCCGGGCGCACCCGCGTCGCAAGTGGCGCCGATCATGACGGGCGCGCTGGATGACCCACAGCGCATCGCCGATCTGGCTCGCGCCTCGGACATCCTGACCTTCGACTGGGAGAATGTGCCCGCGGTCAGCCTGCGCCGTGCAAGTGCCAGCATCCGGCAAAAGGCAAAGCCGCGGGCGCAGGTCCCGATCCGCCCGCCCCTGCGCGCGCTGTCGATTTCCCAGGACCGGCTGCTGGAGAAGCGCCTGTTCACGGGCCTTGGCATTCCGGTCGCCCCGCACGCGCGGATCGATGACTTCGGCGATCTGGTCAAGGCAGCGCGCAGCATCGGGGACCAGGGCATTCTCAAGACCCGGCGACTGGGGTATGACGGCAAGGGGCAGATCCGGATCCGCGGGCTTTCCGAACTGCGCCCGGCCTATGATCAGCTGGCCGGGGTTCCGCTCATCTACGAGCGCCTGGTGCCGTTCTCCCACGAGGTCTCCCTGGTTGCGGCGCGAAGCACCTCGGGGCAGATCCGGCTCTATCCGCTGACCCGCAACACTCACCGCGACGGAATCCTGCACCTGTCCATCGCACCTCACCTGGAGCCGGCGGTCGACAGACGCGCCGGGAATTACATGCGCCGGGTCCTGCAGGCCCTTCGCTACACCGGCGTCCTGGCGATCGAGTTCTTCGTGGCGCAGGGGCGGCTCATCGCCAACGAGATGGCGCCACGGGTTCACAACTCGGGGCACTGGACCATCGAAGGCTGTCCCAGCAGCCAGTTCGAAAATCACCTGCGTGCGATCTGCGGCCTGCCTTTGGGCTCGACGCGTCCGTTGGGGCACTGCGCCATGATCAACTTCGTGGGCTCACTGCCCAGCCGCGAAGCCTTGCTCGCCATCGATGGCCTGTCGTTTCATGATTACGGCAAACAGCCGCGGCCGGGACGCAAGCTCGGCCACTGCACCATCCTTGCCCCGACCGTGTCCGCCCGTGACCGCGCACTGCGACAGGCCTTGAAGCTTGCACGGATGGGATAGAATCCCGGCATGGACGCCCGCACACCGGCCTGATCGACACCCTGAAACACCCGCGCCATGTACCTCGAGCACTTCAGACTCAACGAACTGCCGTTCCGGCTCAGCCCGGACCCGCAATTCCTGTATCTGAGCAAGAATCATGCTCGCGCCAAGGCGTACATGGAATCCACCATCTGGTTCACGGACGGCTTCGTGGTGATCACCGGCGAGATCGGCGCCGGCAAGACCACCCTGATCGAAACCTTCCTGCGTGAATTGCAGAAGGATGTCGTCGTCGCCCAGATCAACCAGACGCAGCTGTCGGCCACGGCGTTCCTGCAGTCGGTACTGGTGCAGTTCGGGTTTTCACCCTTCAAGATGAAAAAGCCCGAAGTGCTGGCCACGCTCAACCAGTTCCTGGTGGAGCAGTACGCCGCCGGCCGCAAGGTGCTGCTGATCATCGATGAAGCGCAGAACCTCAGCCAGAAAGTGCTGGAGGAAGTGCGCATGCTCTCGGGCATCGAGACCACCAAGGACAAGGTGCTGCGCATCATCCTGGCCGGTCAACCCGAGCTCAACAACAAACTGGATCTGCCGGAGATGACCCAGCTGGTGCAACGGGTGCGGCTGCGTTTTCACCTGTCGACGCTCTCGGCCCAGGACACCAACGCCTACATCGACCACCGGCTCGAGGTGGCCGGCTCTCAGGGACGCCGGATCTTCCACGAAGACACCTATCCCGTCATCTTCCGCTACAGCGGGGGCGTGCCGCGTCTGATCAACACCTTGTGCGATACCTCGATGATGGCGGCCTTCGGCGCGGATCATGACACCGTCGGAATGCAGGACGTGCAATCGGCCATCGATGAGCTGCAATGGGTCGAGTTTGCACAGCGCAGCCGGATGCAGACCGTCCCGCCGGCCATGCCGGCGCCGGATGGCAGGGCCGCCTCCCACGAGACGTACCACGAGGTGACCCATCCCTCGGTGCTGAACGAGCCCCCCGTGGCACGCATCCTCATCGGACACGAGGCCAAGACGGTCGACGAACGTGAACTGCGGCCGGGCCGGCTGATCATCGGCCGGACGCCGGACAACGATATCCAGATCGACAGCAAGTTCGTCAGCCGGCATCACTGCCAGATCATCACCACGCCCGAGAACTGCGTCATCGAGGACCTGAACAGCACCAACGGCATCTACGTGAAGTCGAAGCGCGTGCGCAAGCACAACTTCAACGACGGCGACGTGGTGGTGATCGGCCAGCACGAGATCATGTACATGGATGAGCGTGTGCCGCGCCTGCGCGCATCGGCGGAAATGCCGGACACACAGGTCCTTAAGGAAGAAGACGCGGGAGCCTGAAGGGTCGCGCGACTCAGCGCTGAGGTTCGTCGATGTGATCGCCGGGATATTGAATGCGGCGCGACCGGCAGTCCTGGCGATGAAGGAAGATCGTGAGGCCCGCGATCTGGGCGATCAGGCCGATCACGAATGCGACCACGCTGCTGATCGCGCCCGCATTCGCATACGAGAGCAGCATCGCCACCCAACCCAGACCGATATACGCAAACGGCAGGCTTTCATAGACCGGATAGGACAGGCGCATGTGGATCCCCGATGGAGCGCGTGGGACCATGCTAACGCCGGCGCTCGCCGCCGGCATGCCGATTTGACCTAACCTGCGATGAAGATCGGCGCCGGGCGGTTCAGTCCTTGCCCACCAGTCGTTCGAGCAGGCGCGAAAACCAGGATCCCTTCCAGCCCTCGACTTTCATGTCCTGCCCGCGATGCCCTGCTTCGCCCCTGGGCACCTGCGCCAGCAGGTCCTGGGGGAACCTGAGTTCGAACGAGCCAGTAAGGGAAGGGTCGGTCATGGAAGCTCCTGCGTCATCCGGTGATGGAGGGGCAGATTAGCCTTCGTCGGGATCCGGCCGCAGGGACGCACGGCACGAACCGGTGATCCGGTCCACTTATGTGAAACGTCCGGTACGACGCCTGTGGCGGGAGCCGTCCCAAACCTCGCGGATTGGACCCTCAGGCGCCGGACCGGACGGCGGCAGGGCTGCCTGCCCACGTCAGCGAAGACCTCCCCGTCCATGGGGAACCACGGAGCCAGTGTGCCCTGCATTCGCATCCGCCACCGCATCCTGAGGCAGCGCAATCGTGCAGATTTGCGCCGCCGTGCCTGCGCAAACGGCTCAGCCGGTTCCCCCGACCGTCAGACCATCCACCCGCAGGGTCGGCTGGCCCACGCCCACCGGAACTGATTGACCCTCCTTGCCACAGGTGCCGACACCGGCATCGAATGCCAGGTCATTTCCAACCATGCTCACGCGGGTGAGTACATCGGGTCCGTTTCCGATCAGGGTGGCCCCTTTGACCGGCGCACCGATCCGGCCGTTCTCGATGAGGTAAGCCTCGGAAGCCGAGAAGACAAACTTGCCGGAGGTGATGTCAACCTGTCCGCCGCCGAAATTCACGGCATACAGACCCTTGCTCACGGAGGCGATGATCTCCCCGGGTGGAGTCCTGCCGGGCCGCATGTAGGTGTTGGTCATGCGTGGCATCGTGACGTGAGCGAACGACTCGCGCCGCCCGTTGCCGGTGGGTTTGCTCCCCATGAGCCGGGCATTGAGCTTGTCCTGCAGGTAACCCCGAAGGATGCCGTCTTCGATCAGCACCGTGCACTGGGTCGCAGTGCCCTCGTCGTCCACGTTGAGCGACCCGCGGCGCGACTCCAGCGTGCCGTCATCCACGACGGTGATGGTTTCACTGGCCACCTTCTGGCCTATCCGGTTGGAAAACGCCGAGGTACCCTTTCGATTGAAGTCCCCTTCCAGCCCGTGCCCGATGGCCTCGTGCAGCAGGATGCCTGGCCAGCCCGGGCCCAGCACGACGGTCATGCTGCCGGCAGGAGCTGCCACGGCCTCGAGGTTTACCAGCGCCTGGCGAACCGCCTCGTCGGCATGCCTGAATGGCGCATCGCCGGCGAGAAGCCGGGTCCAGCCATACCGGCCGCCACCGCCGCTGTAGCCGTGCTCGCGCCGCCCGCCCTGCTCCACGATGACGGACACGTTCACACGCACCAGCGGGCGCACATCGGCCGCGAGGGTCCCGTCGCTGGCCGCGATGAGCACCACTTCATGCGAGGCTGCCAGCGAAGCCATCACCTGCTTCACACGTGGGTCCGCGCTGCGCGCCCGCGCATCGAGCCTCATCAGCCAGTCCACCTTTTCCTCGTCCCGCAGGGTTTCGATCGGGTCCACTGGCGGATACAGGCGATGCGGCTCGACTGCTGACCAGGCCTTGACCGCAAGGTCTGTTCCGCTGCGCGCGATGGCGCGCGCGCTCCCGGCCGCCCGTTCCAGTGCCGGCAGGTGAATCTCGTCCGAATACGCAAACCCGGTCTTCTCCGCGCTCACCGCGCGCACTCCCATCCCCTGCTCGATGCTGTGCGAGGCTTCCTTGACGATGCCGTCCTCGAGCGACCAGGACTCGTCCCGCGAAAACTGGAAATACAGGTCGGCGTAGTCGATGCCCTTCCCGAGCGACAGGCCCAGCACACGGCTGAGCGCAGACTGGTCGAGGCCGGATGGCCGAAGGATCAGTGCGTCGGCCGCTTCGAGACCGCTGCTCATGAGCGCACCCGTGCAGGCTGGTCGGCCAGGCGCCGGTTGGCCAGGACCGGGAAGCGTTCGCGGGTTGCCGCCTGCCCGGAGAGGTCAAGATCGGCACATACGAGGCCGGCGCCTTCCGGCAGACAGGCTTCGACCTTGCCCCAGGGATCGACGATCAGCGTGTGGCCATAGGTTTCACGGCCACTGCTGTGCTGCCCCACCTGCGCCGGAGCCACCACGTATGCCAGGTTCTCGATGGCGCGCGCCCGCAGGAGCGGCTCCCAGTGAGCAAGGCCCGTCGGCACCGTGAATGCCGCAGGCACGCTGAACCACTGCGCACCCTGCAGCACCATGGACCGATACAGTTCAGGAAACCGCATGTCATAGCACACCGACAGGCCGACCCGGCCCACCGGCGTATCGCCCACTACCACAGTGGAACCCGGAGCGACATGGGCGGACTCCCGGTAATCCTCGTTGCGGCCCGGGATCGAGACGTCGAACAGGTGGATCTTGTCATAGCGTGCCGTGCACCGGCCCTGCGCATCGAACAGCAGTGAGCTGTTGGATACACGCGCCTCGCCGGGGCAGCGAATGTTGATGGTGCCGCCCAGGATCCACAGGGACAGTTCACGAGCCGTCGCAGACAGGAAGTCCTGCACCGGTCCGGATCCGTCGGGCTCGGCAACCGCAAGCTTGTCGGCGTCGCGCCGGCCCATGAAGGCGAAATTCTCCGGCAGGCAGGCCAGGTCCGCGCCCTGCGAGCGCGCCTCGCGCAGCAGCCTCCCCGCGGCGGCGAGATTGTCCGCAACCACGTCTCCGGAATTCATCTGTATGGCGGCAACCTTGCCCATGGCAATACCCTCACTGTTTCTGCTCCGCCTGTGACTCGCGTTGCGCCTCGGAGGCCGCTTCGCCCCTGAGCCGCACGACCTGCGGATTATCCCAGCTGCCGCTGATGTGATAATACCCACGAACCAGCCCCTTGAGCGGCTGTTTGAACAACTGGGAGAACACCAGCACCGCAGCGCCCACCACGGGGCCTGCTGCCAGCGTGCTGGCGAGCGGCAACGTCACGCCCATCTTGCCGGCCACAGCGGCGGTCTGATCCAGATCCCGTGCCGCCAGGCCCACGCGACCGATGAGACCGATTTCCAGCGCCGGCCCCTCGAGCAGCATGTTGTTGGTATAGGCATTGCCGTCGCGCAGCTCGAAGCTGCCGCGGATGACGTCGTATGCCAGGCCCTTTGAAATCAGGTCGGAGAAATCCAGAGTCAATCGCCGCGGGAGCGACGCCAGGCTGGCGAGGCCAAACACCCGACCCGCGCCGGGGTTGATGTCCAGGATCTGTCCCTTGCTCGCCTCGATCCGGATCTTGCCGTCAAGACTGGGGATCGCCGCCTGCGAAGGCATTCCGCGCCAGGTGAGATCGAAATCGAGGCGCCCGGCCTTGCCCTGCATGACTTCGGCATAGCCGAACTGCGCCAGCGTCTTCTGCACATCATGACTGAGCAGGACACCTTCGGCATGGCCCGCTCCGCCATCCGGACCACTCCAGCGACCGGTGGACTCCAGGTCGAAACTGGCGCCATGGATTTTCAGCCGGTCCAGCGTCACGCCATCGGCGATTCGCGACAACGAACCCTGCACCGAACCGATCTGCATTGCATTCCAGGAAAGATCGGCCACCCTGAACTCGAGTGCGGGAATGCTGCCGGGGCCCACCGGTGCTGCGCCGGCTGCGTCCTGCGTCTCCGTCCGGGATTCGATTTTCATGCGGTCGAAATCGAACTGCCAGGGGGTCGGACCGCCCGGGATGATCAGATGTCCGTGTGTGTCGGGCCCATCCACATCCACCCGCAGCACCTGCGGCTCCACGCCCAGCGCGAGATCCAGGTCGTGAAAGGCAAGCCCGTGAAAGTCCAGTTCACCCACCGATATCGACGCCTCGTGCAGCATCTGGGACAGGGGCGGGCCACCGCTGGCCGCGCTTCGCAATGCCAGCCAGCCGGAAAGATCCAGCCGATCGATTCGCCCGCCGATGGACAGGCGGTCACGGCTCCCGGTTACTGCGGGTTCCCTGCCGAAGCTGATCGCTGCACGGTCGAGACGGTTGGCCGCATCCCACTGCGCGGTCGCGCGGAGCAGGTTCGCGATGCTGGCTTGCAGGACCGGTCCCGGCCCCTGGCCCCAGTCCGCCTGCACGCTGGACGGCCAGGCGAGAGCAGCGGGCTTTGCCAGGGGTTCAGGCAGCGCGACGACCAGTCCGACGAGATTGCTGGTCACCTGCACCCGGCGCTCCAGGGGTTCCGGCGAGATGCGTACGCTTCCATGCCAGTCGGTCTGGCCTTCGGGCAGGATGCTGGCCGGAATGCCGAATGCGTTTCGCAGGCCATCGGCACTTGCCGTGCCGGTCAGGTCGATCTGTGTAGCCTGATCGCGCTTGCCGCGCGTTGCATGGGTGCGCACCTGCAACGGCCCACCCAGCGCCGATCCGCGCAGCTGTGCACGCGTGACCTGTGCATTGTCGACCTCGACAGTGCCGCGCAGCTGCGTGGCCGCTGCTTTCGATGCCTTGTAGGCGAGGTTCACGCCATCGAGGCGGGCCTTCACCTGGGCGCGACGCTGATCGAAATGCCGGAACGGCAGGGACAGGACCACATCCGCATCGATCGGTCCGGAGGCATCGGTCCGCGAGAAGGCATTGCCGGCGCTGGAATCGAGCGGTGTAGCGGCAAGATAGCTCAGCACCTCGGCAGCATCGGCGCGGGTGTGTGCATTCACTTCCAGTTCACCCGTGCTGAAATCCGCAAACCTGGCCGTCCCCTCATCGACCTCGAGCGAACCGGTCCGGGCATGCCGGATCCTGACATCCAGACCCTGATTCCTGAATTCGGCATCGAGCGCCAGATTCTCGAGGCGTGGCCAGCCCTCGTGAAGGTTCATCACCATGTCCTGTGCCGGGAACCGCACCAGGAAAAGTCCGTTGCCGTCACGAAAGGGAAAATCGGTCACCGGCCCACGCAGCACCAGATCCGCGTGTGGCACGTGACCTGAAACAAAGGCCTGTGAAAGCCACCCGAATGCCGCGGGCGAAATGTCGTGCCGGGGCAGATAACGCGGCGCCGCCTCGGCCAGGACATCCTTCAGGCTGCCCCACAGCACGATCTGCGCCGGACGGCCATCGGAAAAACGATGCCAGGCGAATTTCGCGGACGCATGCAGATCCGGATTCACCATCTCCAGATCCTGGCTGGCGACGAGCAGCTCATCCGCGTCGCGTCGCCAGAACGCGGACCCGCGAAGCGTTGCGAAGGATACAGGTGCGGGCCATTGTTCCGGCCAGTTCACCACCGCACCGGGTGCATCGATGTCCAGACGCCCGGCCTGCTGGTCGCCGTGGATCGATCCACTCAGACCCCTGATGCCAGGGATGCGTCCATGCGGTGCAACCGCGGCCCTGGCAAATCGGGCCCTGACCTGCCATCGCGGCGCCAGCGGAGCGGCGCCTCGTTCGTAATGGAACAGGCCATCCGACCAGTCACCACCCGGCTCCCAGGAACTGATCGAATCGCGCAGGGGCTTCTGCGGGAGCACGGCCACCACGGTCGCAAGCGCATCCAGGCTCAGCCGGTCGAAACGCGCATCCAGCACATCGAGTCCGCCATTGCGCAGTTGCCACGAGGAGACGAACCGGGTCTGCGGACCCTTGCTGGAACCCGCCAGCGCACGGACCCGCTCGCCGTTCAATGCCCAGCGGTCCCCGACACGATCCAGCCTGAACACCCCGCCGACCTCGCTCAGGGTGCGCAGCGTCGCGCCGGCGCGAAAATCATGCACTGTGAGATCCAGACGGGCCCGCAGCTTCGTGCTGCCAGCACCACTTGCATCCAGATCGACGCGCGCCACACCCGACTGGACGGAATTGGACAGATCCGGCAACAGATCATGCCAGCCAGGAAGCGATACATCCCTGGCAACCAGCGAGGCATTCCAGGCCAGCGGATCCTGGTCGCCCGGATCGGCAACCCCCACCCGCAGCCTGACCGAACCCTGGAGCTGGGCCGGCATGCGCATGGCAAGGCGGAGATCGACATGATCACCGGAGCGCGTCAGATTCACATCCACATCATCGAACTGAAGGGAAGGCGATGCCGGATTCCAGCTCAGCAAATGCACACTTGCACGCCTGACATCCAGGCGTCCGTGGGGGAGATTTCTCAGGACCTCACGCAGGCCCTGCTGGCCGGAACCGAATTCGAGGCCTTCACCGATGGAAAAGCGTGTCGGCCCCAGGCGCGTGATCGCGATCCGGGGCTCATCCAGCCGCAATCGTCCCGCCAGCAGCCTCGCATTGGCGATCAGCGACCAGACATCGATGGCAACGCTCCCCCGGCGGGCCACCGCGATGCTGCGCAGATCGTCGCCGGAGCGAAGCTCCAGTGCGCTGAACTCCAGCTCGGGCCCGTACCAGCGCAACGCCGGCGTCACGCGGGTGAAACGCACCTGCAACCCGGTCTGCTGGTGCACCCAGTCCCTGATCTGCCCCTGGTACTCGGGCACACGGTCCAGCGCCAGCTTGAGCGCACCGATGCCGCCCAGCACCAGCAACAACACTGCGCCAGCGGCAACCATCAGCCATCTTCGCCACCTGCCCGAGGTCATGCCTGCCTACATCACGACCACGTCGTACTGATCGACCGCATACAACGCCTCGGTCTGCAGCCGGACCGGCTTGCCGGTGAGCAGCTCGAGCTCGGCCAGCTGCGCCGACTCCTCGTCCAGCAGACGTTCGATGACGTCCTGATGTGCCAGCACCATCAACTGCCCGAACTCGAACTGGCGCGACTGGCGCAGGATTTCACGGAACACCTCGTGGCAAACGGTCTCCGCGGTCTTGACGAACCCGCGGCCCTCACAAGTGGGACAAGGCTGGCAGAGGAGATGTTCCAGGCTCTCGCGCGTGCGCTTGCGGGTCATCTCCACGAGACCGAGCGGGGACACCGAGGAAATGCTGGTCTTGACATGATCATGGGCCAGCGCCTTTTCCAGGGACTGCAGCACCTGACGCCGGTGCTCGGATTCCGTCATGTCGATGAAATCGATGATGATGATGCCGCCCAGGTTCCGCAGCCGCAGCTGGCGCGCAATCGAGACCGAGGCTTCGAGGTTGGTCCGGAAAATGGTCTCCTCGAGGTTGCGGTGTCCTACGAATGCACCCGTGTTGACATCGATGGTGGTCATCGATTCGGTCTGGTCGATGATGAGATAGCCGCCGGATTTCAGTTCCACCTTGCGCCCGAGCGATTTCTGGATTTCCTCCTCCACGCGATGCAGGTCGAACACCGGGCGGATCGATTCGTGCAGTTCGATGCGCGGCAATGCCCCCGGCATGAAGGTGCGTGCGAATTCCTGCATCTCGCGCAGCGCCACAGGGCTGTCCACCAGGACGTGGTCCACCACGGCAGTCAGAAGGTCGCGCAATACACGCAGGCGCAGTGGCAGATCGGCATGCACCAGCGTGCCGGCAGGAGCAGCAAGTCCATCGGCACGGATCACTTCCCACAGCTTGCGCAGGTACGTCATGTCGGCGCGCAACGCCTCCGCCGGAGCATCCTCGGCCGCGGTGCGCACGATGAACCCTTCGCCCTCGCCGGAGGCGCCCTCCTGCTGCAGCGTCTGGCGCAACCTGCCACGCTCGGCTTCATCCTCGATGCGTGCCGAGATTCCGATGCCACGCCCGCGCGGCATGTACACCAGATAACGGGACGGCAGGGAAATGTAGGTCGTGAGCCGCGCGCCCTTGGTACCGAGCGGATCCTTGAGGACCTGCACGAGGATTTCGCTCCCCTCGGTCAACAGGGAACGGATGTTCTCGTTGCGGGGCGGCTCGAGCCCCGTCCCCTCATGTCGCGGATCCATGATGTCCGAGGCGTGCAGGAAGGCCGTGCGCTCCAGCCCGATTTCGATGAACGCTGCCTGCATGCCGGGCAGCACGCGTGAGACCCGGCCCTTGTAGATATTGCCGGCCAGACCCCGCCGGCTTGCGCGTTCCAGCAGCACCTCCTGCAGTACGCCGTTCTCCACCACTGCCGCACGCTCCTCGTGGGAACCCGCATTGATGAGGATCTCGACACTCACGGGCCCACCCAGACCGGCACATCCGCCTCCCCGAGCAGGCAGGCCGTCTCGTACAGCGGCAGGCCCATCACGCCGGAAAAGCTGCCCGACAGATGACGCACGAAACATGCTCCGAGTCCCTGGATCGCATACCCTCCCGCCTTGTCGCGGGGTTCGCCCGTTTCCCAGTAGCGCTGCGCCAGCTTTGCGTCGATCTCGCCGAAGGTCACTTCGCTGCGGGACAGCCGCTGGTGAACCACACTGCCCGTGCACAGCGCGATGCCGGTGAGAACCTCGTGGGTGCGGTTCGAGAGCTGCAGGAGCATTCGTGCGGCATCCGCGGCATCCCCGGGCTTGCCCAGAAGTCTGCCGTCCAGCATCACCGTCGTATCGGCGCCCAGCACCGGTGCACGATGATGGCCTGCGAGATGCTCCCACCCGGCACGTGCTTTGGCCCCTGCGAGCCGCAACACGTATTGCCCGGCGGTCTCGGCCGGCAGCGCGCTCTCGTCCACTTCCGCGCTGACGACATGGAACCGCACGCCGAGCTGGCCCAGCAACTCGCGGCGTCGCGGTGAGGCCGAGGCCAGATAGACATGCGGCGGGTGTGCTGGGGTCTCAGGCACGATGATAGGGATGGCCGGCGATGAGCATCGCCGCCCGGTACAACTGTTCGGCCAGCATGACCCGCACCAGACCATGGGGAAATGTCAGCGGGGACAGTGACAACTGCATGGCGGCACGCCGGCGTGCCGCCGGCGCCAACCCGTCCGGGCCACCGATCAGGAATGCCACATCCGTGCCCATCGAGAGGCGCTCCTGCAACCAGCGTGCAAGCTGCGTGGTGGACATGACCTTCCCGGTGACTTCCAGCGCCACGACATGATCGTCCCGCTGCAGGGAGCCGAGCATTGCATTTCCCTCTCGATCACGCGCACGCTCCACATCTGCATGCCGTGCAGGAACCGGAATCTCCGTGAGCTCCAGCCGGATGGGCCGCGAAAGTCGCCTCTGGTATTCGTGGAACCCGGTGCCGATCCAGGACGGCTGGCGCGTACCGGCCGCGATGATCCGGCATTTCATCCAGGCGTGCGCACCGCCGCGCGTCTGGCGGCCGCCACATCCCACAATTTTTCCAGTGCGTAGAATTCGCGCGTACGCGGAAGCATCACGTGCACGATGATGTCGGACAGGTCGATCAGCACCCATTCCGAATCATTCCGGCCCTCGATCCCGTGGGCACGAAACCCGGCCTGCCTGCACTTTTCCACCACGCGCTCTGCGATGGAGCGAAGGTGCCGGTCGGACGTGCCGCTGGCGATCACCATGTGGTCGGCCACGTCGGTGAGCTCGCGCACGTCCAGCACCTTGATGTCCAGCGCCTTCATGTCCTTGAGCGCGGCGACGACCGCCGTCTTCAGGCCGGATGCGGACTTCTTTCGGGGCTTTGCGGCGGGCTCTGCCGCAGGTTTGCGGGCAGCTGGTTTGCGGACAGCGGATTTGCGCCCGCGCGTCCTGGTGTTCGCTGGGCGGGAGACGGATGTCATGCGTGCGATGTGCTCACTCTGGTGGGATACTTTCAAGGTAACAGCCGGTGTCGAGAATGATTTTACGCACGGCATCGGGCAGGAGAAAGCGCGGATCGCGCCGGGCGGCGATCAGCAGACGCAGTTCCGTGGAGGATATCTCCAGCTGGGTGACCGCATGGATGAAAATCCGGCCGAAGTTGACATCATGCAGATCGGCAATCCGGCCGGTGGCATGATCCACCAGCAGATCTCCGAGGATTCCGCTGGACGGGGCCCGCCATCCGGGGCGGTGTGACACCACCAGATGCGACAGGAGCAGCAGATTCTGCCATTGATGCCACTTGGGCAGGCCCAGGAACGCATCCATGCCGACGATCATGCAAAGGCTCCGGTCCGGGTTCTCCTGCCGCAATTCAGCCAGGGTCTCTACCGAATAGGAGGGACCGGCCTTGCGGACTTCCCGATCATCGACCACGAATCCGCGATGACCCTCGATGGCCGCACGTACCATCTGCAGGCGAAGATCCGCGTCGGCCAGCGGGTGCCGGCGATGCGGAGGATTGCCCGCCGGCAGAAATCGCACTTCTGCCAGACCCAGCGCCTGCTGCAATTCGAATGCCGTGCGCAGATGCCCGTAATGGATGGGGTCGAATGTTCCACCGAAAATTCCGATCGGCTTCATGGCTCAACCCTGCCTGAAAGCAGGGAGGGATGCAAAGACGCACCTGCCAGTCCCGCGGTCAGCACCGCCAGTGACATCCAGGGATCGCCCTGCGAACGCCCCTTGAGGATCCGGTCCACCATTCCCGCCTCGCGCATCAGGCGCGACAGGGGCAGCGATCGCGCCCGCCGCAGGGCCTCCGGGCTCGGCGGGCTTGCCAGATTCCAGGCGCTGCCGGGCCCGCCCCGGCGCAGGCGCTCACGCTCCCGGGCCTGCCACAGGCCACGCAACGCGCGGGCCAGAGCCCATAGGACCAGGACAGGCTCTGTGCCTTCACCCTTGAGAACCCCGAGCACCGACAGGGCGCGCACCGCATCCCCCTGTGCGGCGGCATCCGCCAGTGCATACACATCGTAGCGGGCGTTCTGCCCCACCGCGGCATTCACCTCGTCCAGACCCGCCTCGCCCTGGCACATCAGCCCGAGTTTCTCTATTTCCTGGGCCGCCGCCAGCATGTTGCCCTCGGCCCGCACCGCGATCAGTTGCGCAGCATCCGGAGCCAGTTTCATTCCGGCGCGTGCCGCGCGTGCGATCAGCCAGCCGGGAAGGTCCTGCGGCTTCACCACGGGCACGCTCACCCACACGCCACGGCTGGCGACCGCACGCACCCAGGGAGCATCGGCAACCTTGCCATTGAGCCGCTCGGTGAGGATGAGCAGCAACGTATCGGGGGGCGGGTCCTGGATCATCGCGACCAGCAGTTCAGCGCCTCGATCCGGCTTGCCACCGGGCATGCGAAGCTCCAGGATCCTGCGCTCGGCAAACAGGGACAGCGACTGAGCTGCATTGCGCACCTGATCCCAGTCGAATCCGCGCTCGATGAAAAACACCTGCCGGTCACCATACCCGGCAGCGCGCGCCCGTGCGCGTATCGCATCGGCCGCCTCGACCGTGAGGAGCGTCTCGTCTCCGGAGACGAGAAAGCTGGCGGCTGGCTCGGCGCGCAGCTGCTTCGCAAGATCATCCGGCGAGCACTTCATGCCTGGAACCCCTTACCCGTCCGCGCGGCTGCACAAGCGCCCCATTGCCTGGATGTACTCGGCATGCAGGCGGTTTACCAGATCGCCAACCTTCGGTATGTCATCAATGCCACCCACGCTCTGTCCTGCACCCCAGATGTCCTTCCAGGCCTTGATGGGCCCGCCGGCCGCAGTGGCGAAATTCATCCGCTCCTTGCCGGCCGTCGGAAGATTGTCGGGGTCGAGACCCGCACGCAGAATGCTGCCGCGAAGATAGTTCCCGGATACACCGCTGAACAGTGGCGTGTAGATGATGTCATCGGCCCGCGATGCAACCAGCATCTGTTTGTATTCAGCCGATGCGTTGGCTTCCTGTGTTGCCAGGAAGCGTGTACCCATATAGGCAAGATCCGCACCCATGACCTGGGCTGCAAGGACATCCGCACCCGTGCTCATGGCGCCGGAGAGTATGAGGGTGCCCCTGAAGAAACTGCGGATCTCCTTGATGAGCGCAAACGGCGAAAGCATCCCGGCATGACCGCCGGCGCCCGCACATACCGCGATCAGTCCATCCACACCCTGCTCGGCGGCCTTGACCGCATGACGACGGTTGATGACATCATGAAACACCAAACCGCCATACCCATGGACAGCGGCCACCACTTCGGCCGGCGGCCGAAGGCTGGTGATGATGATCGGGACCTGGTATTTCACGCACAGCGCCAGGTCGCGTTCCAGCCGGTCATTGCTCGCATGCACGATCTGGTTGACCGCAAACGGCGCGACCTGTGCGCCGGGATTGGCGGCCTGCCCGGCGAGCTCGCTGCTGATCTGGTCCAGCCACTCGTCGAGTTGCATCTCGCTGCGTGCGTTCAGGGCGGGAAACGATCCGACGATGCCGGCCTGGCACTGCGCGAGCACCAGCGCGGGCGTGGATACGATGAACATGGGTGCGCCGATGACGGGCATCCTCAACCGCCCGGCCAGGTTTTGGGGTAATGTCATGCAGCTCAGTCTAACCCATGGCGCCCGAGGCGCCCGGAGCCCCCATGACCTACCAGTGCCTGACGTTCGAACGCCTTGATGCAACGGTTCGCGTCACGCTCAACCGGCCGGACCGGCTCAATGCCCTGAATCGGCAGATGGTCGACGAGATGATTGCCGTGGCAGCGCTGATCCGGTCGGATCAGACCATCCGCGCGGTGCTGCTTGGCGCCAATGGCCGGGGTTTCTGCGCCGGCGCAGACATCGTCGAGGGCGGATTGATCGACGAACAGGCGGTCAGCGTGGGCGCGAGCATCGGCGACAGCATGCGACTGCGCATGAATCCCATGATCGAAGCCTGGTACCAGCTGCCCGTGCCGGTGGTCGTGGCCGTACAGGGCATCGCAGCCGGTGCCGGTGCCAGTCTGGCACTGACCGGCGACATCGTGCTGGCGGCGCGCTCGGCCACATTCCTGCAGCTGTTCGCCCCGCGTCTTGGCCTGATTCCCGACCTCGGCGGAACCTACTTCCTGCCACGTCTGGTTGGCACTGCCCGCGCAAAGGGTCTTGCGATGCTCGGTGATGCCCTCGGAGCCCAGGACGCAGCCAGCTGGGGACTGATCTGGGCCTGCATCGAGGACGATCAGCTGGAAAGTGCCGCGACCGGCCTGGCGGCAAGGCTGGCCGCAGGCCCGACGCAGGCCTACACACGCATCAAGGCGCTGTTCAACGAAGAACCCCCGGCAACGCTCCATGAACAGCTGGAACGGGAGCAGCTGGTGCAGTCGCAACTGGGCGATACCCTGGACTTCAGCGAGGGCGTGCAGGCATTCCGCGACAAGCGGTCTCCGCGATTCACCGGCCGCTGATGAACGATGCGGCCCGGGCCGTGCGGCAAACCCTGGAAGGATCTTCCTTGCGCGTGACATAACCCTCGCCGGGCCGCAGGTTACAGCAACGCACGATCGGGCGGGAATCTCCACAATTACGCCCGACACCCGGCAGCACGGATGCGCTAGTCAGGGTGTCCTCGACGACGAAAGTCGCGCGCAGGGAGGCGCGCGCATCCGCCGCAACCACCAGAGGCCTTGAGCGCAGCGGATTGAAGCCTGCCGGCCAGCGCACCACCGAATGGCAGATGCCGCACCTGCTTCGCCAGAAAGGTCAGCATCCGATACCGCAGACCAGCGGGCGCCAGGCGCAGCAGTGCGACCATGCCCGCCGCCACGACCAGGAGGCTGACCATCACAATATCCAGCATGTCCGCCATGTTCATCCTGTCATCGCCAGCGCGACCTGATAGGTGACAAAGGACGCAAGATAGGCGAGCGCGAAAAGATAGCCGGCCATGTAGAGCGGATAGCGCCAGGAATTGGTCTCGCGGCGCACGGTTGCCAGGGTCGACATGCACTGCGGCGCGAACACATACCACGCAAGCAGCGACAGGGCCGTTGCCAGGCTCCAGGACTCGGCGATCAGCGGTGTGAGCGCTCCCGAGAGGTTCTCGCCCGTGGCAGACAATGCATACACCGTACCCAGCGCACTCACCGCCACCTCGCGCGCCGCCAGGCCGGGCACCAGCGCAACGCAGATCTGCCAGTTGAACCCGATGGGTGCGAAGAGGATGGACAGCCCATGCCCGATCTGGCCGGCGATGCTGTATTGAATCGCGGCGCCGGTTGCGCCCGGCGGCGGGGCCGGCCAGGACGACAATGCCCACAGGATCACCATCAATGACAGGATGATGGTACCCACACGTGTCAGGAAGATCTCCACGCGCTGCCACAGGCCGATGGCGAGGTTCCGCAGATTGGGCAGGTGATAGGCTGGCAGCTCCAGCATGAGCGCCTGACGCGCGCCGGAACGGTTCAGGTACTTGAGCACGAACGCCACGGCCATCGCGGACAACACACCCGCCACGTACAGCAGGAACAGCACCAGTCCCTGAAGATCGATGCCACCCCACAATTGTCTTCGCGGCAGGAAGGCGCCGATGATCAGGGCATACACGGGCAGGCGCGCCGAGCAGGTCATCAGCGGAGCAATCATGATGGTGACCAGCCGGTCGCGCGGATTCTGGATGGTGCGCGTGGCCATGATCCCGGGAATGGCGCAGGCAAAGCTGGACAGGAGCGGTATGAACGAACGTCCCGACAGACCCACACTGCCCATGATGCGATCGAGCAGGTAAGCCGCGCGCGGCAGGTATCCTGACTCCTCCAGCACCAGGATGAAGAAGAACAGGATGATGATCTGCGGCAGGAATACCAGCACGCTGCCTGCGCCAGCCAGCACGCCATCCACCAGAAGGCTTCGCAGCAGGGTCCCGGGCAACCCTGCGTTCAGCATCTCACCGGTCCAGCTCACCGCTGCCTTGATCGCATCCATGGGCCACTGGGCCCAGGAAAATACTGCCTGGAATACCAGGAACAGGATGATCGCGAGGATCAGCGGGCCGACGATGGGGTGCAGCACCACGGCATCGATGTCATCGCTCCGTGTTCTGTCCTGGATCCGGTCGGCGCCAATGGCTGCAAGGATGCGACGTATCCGTTCCTGGTCCTGCTCGATCTGGGCCTCGGTTTGAGCCAGCGGTTCCGCGACCCCCGGGGTCAGGAGATGAGGATCGGGGAGCGATTCGAGCAACTGCATCAGCGCCTTCACGCCCGAGGGCCGCACGCCGACGGTTTCCACCACCGGCACCTTCAGCATGGCGGCCATCTTCGCCACATCGATGCGGATACCCCTGCGGCGGGCGATGTCGCTCATGTTCAGCGCCACCACCATGGGCAAGCCCAGGCGCTTCAGGTTCAGTACCAGCCGCAGGTTCTGGCGCAGATTGGTGGCGTCGGTGACGCAGACCACGAAATCAGGACGGCCCTCGCCGTCGGTCTTGCCGGCCAGGATATCCGTGGTGACCCGCTCATCCGGCGTGAGCGACTGAAGGCTGTAGGCCCCCGGAAGATCGAGGATGCGAATGCGCCGCCCCCTGGCGCTGACGAAAGTACCTTCCTTGCGCTCTACGGTGACCCCCGCGTAATTGGCCACCTTCTGGCGACTGCCCGTGAGGGCATTGAACAAAGCGGTCTTGCCGCAATTCGGATTGCCTACCAGCGCGACCAGTGGGGACAGCGAAGCAGTCGTCGAGCCGCCCATGTAGCCTTCCCGGATCTTCAGGTACTGGTGCCGGGTTCCAGGATGACGCGTATCACCGCGGCTTCGTACCGGCGCAATGCGAATGTCCCGGTTCCGATCCGGACAGCCAGCGGTCCGCCAGGCAGTATTCCCCGCCGGATGATCCGCACACTCTCGCCGGGCAGGAATCCGAGATCTGCCAGACGCCGCCCCAGCTCGGGAGATGACCCGCGCTCCGGCCCCAGCACGCATTGCACGCGCGCAGGCCGCCCGGGATCCAAGTCCGACAAGGCCAGATCCGCAGCCGGCGTCCAGTCGGAAAGAGGTTTGAGTACGGCAACCATGGCGGTATTCTATATGAGAATCGTTCCTATTTACAACTTTGGGCCAGCCCTTCCCCCGGACTGATCCAGAAGTTAGCGTATCTGACCGGTCGTGCTGGATACGGAATAGTCCTTAAACCAGTGAACCGGCCGTCCGCCTGGTCTGCCCGCAAGCTCGCCGCAGCCCGCCCGGGGCAGGCGTCGCACCGATGGGTTCGCGCTAAGATGCACAGCGCCCACGTACGAAGGGAGTGTTCATGTCGACGGTATTTGAAAAGATCATTGCCGGCGAGCTGCCGGCCAATATCCTGCATCGCGACGATCGGGTCATCGCCTTCACCGACATCCGGCCGGTGGCGCCCACCCATGTGCTGGTGGTTCCACTGAAGGTCATCGAGACCGTCGATGACATCTCGAATCAGGACGAGGCGCTGCTGGGCCACATGATCATCGTGGCACGCGATCTGGCCCGCAGACTGGGCATCGCGACCGACGGCTACCGACTGATCTTCAACTGCCGCAATCATGGCGGACAGGAGGTCTATCACCTTCATCTGCACCTGATCGGAGGCCGCGCCCTGGGTCCCATGGTGCAACGTGGCTGAACGCACCCGCAGCAAGAGTCGGAAGAAACCTGCGCCGAAGCCACGAACCAGCAAGGCCAGCCGGAAAAAAAAGCCTGCCAGGCATCGGGCCCAGGCTGGCAGCCCACCACCCGCTTTGCGCACGCTGTACCCGCCCATCGAGCCCTACCGGAAGGACTACCTGCGGGTATCCGAACTGCACGAGATCTACTTCGAGGAAAGCGGCAATCGCCAGGGCAAGCCCGCGATTTTCCTGCATGGCGGCCCGGGCGGGGGTGCTGATGCGCGAGCGCGCCGGTTCTTCGACCCGCAGCACTACCGCATCATCGTGTTCGACCAGCGCGGCTGCGGACGGAGCCGCCCCCATGCGAGCCTGGTCGAGAACACCACCTGGCACCTGGTGGCCGACATCGAGCGGCTGCGCAAACATCTGGGCATCGAGCGCTGGCTGGTCTTCGGTGGATCCTGGGGCAGCACCCTGGCGCTGGCTTACGCGCAGGCCCACCCTGAACATGTCACCGAGCTGATCCTGCGGGGCATCTTCCTGCTTCGCTATCAGGAGATCCGCTGGTTCTACCAGTTCGGCGCTTCGGCCATGTACCCCGAATTCTGGGAACCCTACCGCGACTTCATCCCGCCCTCCGAGCGCGACGACTTCCTGTCCGCCTACCACAAGCGCCTGACCGGACCGGACCAGCGCACGGCCCTGGCCGCCGCGCGGGCCTGGTCGATCTGGGAGGGCTCGACCAGCTTCCTGCATCCGGATCCCGACAGCATCCGTCATTCGGGCGAAGACCACTTCGCACTGGCCATGGCGCGCATCGAATGCCATTACTTCGTCAATCGAGGCTTCATGCGCCATGAGAACCAGCTGCTCGACGATGTGCCGAAGATCCGCCACATACCGGCCACCCTGGTGCAAGGGCGTTATGACGTGGTGTGCCCGCCCATGAGTGCCTGGGACCTGCACCGCGCCTGGCCGGAAGCCGATCTTCGAATCGTGACCGAGGCCGGGCACTCGGCATTCGATCCCGGCAACACGCACGAGTTGGTCAGCGCCACTGACCGGTATCGAAGCCGCTGACGCATGACCCTGACCGTCACCCTGGCATTGGCCACGCCCAAGGATGCGGAGCACATCGCATCCATGTCGCGCGATCTGATCGAGCAGGGCCTGCGCTGGTCGTGGACATCCTCGCGCGTGGAGCGCCACATCACGGATCGCAATTGCTCCGTGGTGGTGGCGCGCAGCGACCGAAGGCTGGTGGGCTTCGCCATCACACGGTTCGCCGAAGAGACGGCACATTTGAACCTGCTGGCGGTAAAGCCCGAGTGGCGGCGCCAGGGCTGCGGCCGGCGACTGATCGACTGGCTCATCGCCAGCGCTGATGCAGCGGGCATTCGCCGCATCGATCTGGAACTGCGCAGCGGCAATCTCGGCGCCCGCGCCTTTTACGAGAGCCTGCGGTTCAAGGCCGGCGGGGAACGGGCACGCTACTACGGCGGCGTGGAAACGGCGCTGACCATGTCCCGCTATTTGTACGAGCCGCCGGCGTAGCGCCCCTACGCAACCGCGGACCTGCCTATCCTGGCAGCAGAACGAGGTGATCGGTCGTAGCCCCGACCACCGCCGTCGGTCGGACCGCACGATCGAAAGTGACCAAGCGCCCTGCGTTCTTCACGGCGAGTGCCAGGAGATAGCGGTCCGTAATCTGCTTCGGCCCCAGCAGCTCAGTCTGGTTGAAGATCGCGACGTCCGTGAGGCTCACATCATCCGCCCAGAAGCGATGGTATGCGGTCGCCTTCGCCGCTCGCAAACGTTCGACGATTGCGGCCACCGGCAATGGGTTGGGATATCCCGGGCTCGACATGATGCGCGCAGTGCCGTTTTCAGTCACCGGACACGAAGCCCAGCCATGCACCAGCTCAGTGGCGAACCAGGTCGTCGCGACGGCGTGACCTACATGGTCTCGATCGAGCAGCGCGATCAACACATTCACGTCAAACAGCGAGCGCACTTCAGTACGAGTCCAGCTCCCGCAAACGGTCAATCTGCTCGTTCGTCACCAAACCGCCGCGGCTGTCGAAAGGCACGATTCCGCCGACACCACTGCGCGCCGGTTTCACCGGTGCAGATGTCAGCGAACGGCGCGCAAGCTCGGACAGCACCTTGCCAGCCGTTCGATCGGTCTGTCGGGCAAGACTTTTCGCTGCTTCGAGCACGTCATCGTCAATTTCCAGCGTGGTACGCATGGTTCCGGCCTCCTGCATGACATTTTAGACATCAGATGCAATAGCATCAAGTGCTCAAGATCCAACAAGTTACGCTTTTGATTTTATTCTTGAATTCGATCAGAGGAAGTACTCGCAGATGTATTGCAAGGCGATTGGTACTGTTTTTCATTAATTGACTGACGGTCAGTCACTTTAATATGCTGCGGTCTCTGCTGATCGGAGAAATTCATGGACTTGCTGGACCGCTACCGTCACCCGTGGTTGTTCTACGGGCTGTGCTTCATTGTTCCTGGAACGTTCGCGCTGATTGCCTCAGGAATTGGGTACCAGCCTCCAGCAAGGTGTTCGGCGTCGTCTACGTTCTTTCGCCGATGCTGATTGCATTTTGCTTGATTGGCGCCGACCGGAAGCTTGGCGCCGACTGCTTTCGCAGGCTGACAACCCTCACCGGGATTCGCCGCGCCGACTGGCTCCTGGCGCTGGGCATCATGCCGATCAGCATTCTGCTGGCAATTGCGGCATCGCTCCCTTTCGGCTACGGCATGTCGCAATTCCGCATTGCCACTCAACCGTCGTTCTCCGCCGGGATCTTGTCCGTCTGGGCAGTTCTGATCGTGGTGCCTGTCATCGAAGAATTGGCGTGGCACACGTACGGCACGGATTGCTTGCGTCGCAGACTCTCGCTTTTCCACACGTGCCTGGTGTTCTCCGTCTTCTGGGTCCTCTGGCATGCTCCGGCAGTGTTCGTGCAGGGCTACTACCAAAACAATCTGGTACGTACGGGAGTTTGGGAAACAGTCAATTTCGCAGTCAGCATCTTCCCTGTCGTCATCCTGATGAACTGGCTGTATCTTCGGACTGGCCGGAGTGTATGGATTGCCATCCTGTTCCACGTGACCACTGGTTTCTCCAATGAGATATTCTCGCCACATCCGCGAACCAAACTCTTCCAGACCGGAATCTTGCTGATGTTTGCCGCAGTCCTCGTCGTTCACGAACGCGAACTGTTCTTTCGACGAGCACCCGATCCGTCGCCTCGACCCTCTGCTCCCCGGCTCAGGTCATCGTGAGCAGAACAGTCAAGGCGCCTGAAGTACGACGCACGGAGATTCTCGACGCTGCAGAGATGTTGTTTCGTGCGCGAGGCTACGCGACAACCACAGTCGACCAGATCGTTCGCGAGGCGCGCGTCGCAAAGGGCACGTTCTACTACTACTTTCGCACGAAGGAAGATGTGCTCGGCGCCTTGGCGACGCGCCTCGTCGCCACGATGGCAGCCCATCTCGGCCGCATCGTTCAGCGCGCCGACCTCGATGCAATTGCGAAGGCGCAGGCCATGCTGGCAGAGATGCGCCGCCTGGCTGAACACAGCGCAGGCGTAGTGGACGATTTGCATCGGCCCGAAAACCGGGAACTTCACGAGCGCAACAACGTCGAGACAGTGCGGGTGTTGGGTCCTTTGTTCGCCGAAGTCGTCGACCTGGGAAATCGCCAGGGAATCTTCAGCGTTGCTGACCCGTTGTCGACAGTCCAGTTTCTCATGGCCGGTTCTTTGTTCTTGTTTGGCACCGGCATCTTCAACTGGACGACGCAGGAACATGCGGCTCGCGAAAAGGCCATGGGAATCGTGATCGCACGCGCCCTTGGGATGGACGCACACGCTGACGGGCAACTCTGACCGGGGTTGCTCGCGCGCAGAGCAGAGAGGAAACGGTCTCGACGATGCCGCGGGATCTGCACGCCCGTAATTCAGGATGGGCGGTGCCGGTGACGGCCCGTCCGACGCAGGTCTTGATCGGGCGCCCCGCGCCTGGCCCAGCTCCAGTGTTCGATGCCCCACGCCAGTGCTGCCAGCCCCAGCCACTCGTGGCTCAGCGCCGCGACGTGCTGCGCGGCATCGGTGTCGATGAAGAACAGCGCAAAGCCCGTGACGACCAGGGCGCACAGAATGGCCGCGAAACCTCCGCCGCTCAATCGCCGGCGCGTGCGTTTCCATTGCGGCCGCGCGTGACGGCCCGCCACCCAGCCGAGCAGGAACAGCGCGGGTACGGCCACTGCGCCGTGGATCAGGCGCACGGCCGGCAACAGCGGGTGAGGAGTCGGACCGAAGGGGCCCGGCTGCGCGCCGAACAGTTCCAGCATCCACCAGCCAAAGCCTGATATTCCCAGCACCGTCGCCATGGCGTACAGCCAGCGACGCTCGCCGGCGTGCATGGCACGAAGATGACCGTGTCTCATCGAACCTGCGCGACTGGCTGCAGTACCACCTGCCACAGGGCATGCAGCCAGCGCATGCCCTGCGTCAGGTGCTCGGCCGACAATGTCGCGCCGGCGATGTTCTTGATGTCGACCCCAAATCGCAGATCTGCCAGATCCCTGCGCCCCGCAAACTGCCGGCGCCAGTTGCGATTGCGGACCTCGCCGCCGTGGCTTTCCCGATAGGCCAGCACCTCCGGGGTGCCGAACGTTCCATCGCCATCGATCCCCACGGCATAGGTGATCAGCGCCTGGCGGCCGATCACTTCATCGACGAAAAAATAACCCAATGAAGTGTTTCCCCGCATCACCTGCCAGATTTGCAGATGGCCGTGGCCGGACTGGGGGCCCGCCAGCATCGCGATCTGCCTTCGCTGCTCGTCGTTGAGTGTCAAGGCCACCGCCGTGAAACTGTCTGCCGATGCAAAGGCCGCATGCTGGGCATCCTCGACACTGAGATGCCCGTAGGCGCAGACGGGAATGGGCGCCACCGCGAACGGCAGGGTTCCGGCCAAGGCTCCCCGCCATCGGCTCGTATATCGCTTTCGTCCGCGCACCGGATCAGAGCTCAGTGATACAATCAAGAATCATTCGTATTAGAGTCTATGGCGCGACACTCCACCGGTCAACAAAGGCGGGAAATCTGCTGCCGCATCAACCGGTTACGGGTTGGGTTGGGTACTTTTGTCTCGCTGGAGGCTGAAGCCTCTACGCACCAGATTGCAAAATCGGGCATCGATCGGGCCTGGACCGCCATCCGGCGCATCGAGAAACTCCTGCATCCCGCACGACCAGGAAGCGACCTGCAACGCATTGGAAAGGCATCGCCCGGCGAGGAAATCGAAGTCGACGCCTGGACGTACGAGCTGCTGGAAATCGCTCATCGCGTACATGCCGCCACGAAAGGCGTCTTCGACCCCTGTCTGCCGGTGCTCAGGGGAAGACTGTCCGACCTTGAACTGCTGGACGCGAATCGGGTGCGAGCGCATCGGCCCTTGTCGCTGGACCTCGGGGGCATTGCAAAGGGCTATGCCGTGGATCGCGCCGTGCACGCTCTGCGTGAAGCGGGCTGCAGTGCCGGTCTCGTCAACGCCGGCGGGGATCTGCGGGGTTTCGGGCGCCTGCGTCTGATCCGGTGCCTGCCGATCGGGCGCGCGGTGCGCCTGTGGGATGGCGCGCTGGCCGCGAGCCAGCCGGCAGCCCCTGCCCGTCCGTCCGGGCATCGGGGCTACTATCGCCGCATCACCGGGGACACCAGGCGCTCGCGCGTGAGACCGCTTGCGGTCGCCGTCGTACAGGCACCCACCGCAGCGCTGGCCGATGCCCTCACCAAGTACGTCCTGCTGGGGCCGGCCACATCGCAGCAAGGCGTGCTGCGGCAATTCGGTGCTCGAGCGCTGCTGCGAGCCCCGGAATATGCGTCGCACACGACGCGGCCTTCCGCCGGGCGCCAACGAAAGCCTCAGGTCCGGCAGCAAAAGGTCAGTTGGCCCGCGGCATCGATGAGCTGATGCTCCAGCAGCCACAGCCGCGCATCGCCGGCATCGTGACTGAACCACCGGGCCGTGCTGCCGAGCCTGAAGCTGTAGCCCCACGCGTCCATGTCGGCAAACATGCGCGTACGCGGCACACCCATCGCATCCGACAGCAGGATCTGCAGGTAGCACACCGCCGACTCCTCATCATGGTCCCCTTGTGCATCGGTGTGCAGGCTCGCGCGGCGCTCCGGCGTCATGCAGATGTAATGCGCGGATTCATGCAAAGCCGAATGCAGAGGGGTATCCAGTCGCACGTACAGCCGGTCGGCGATCAGACCGGCTTCGCTCTCACCCCAGTAGGAGCCGGGAATCACCTCCTGAGGCGCGACCAGCACCACGTCCAGCCCGTATCGCGCCAGCAGCAGCTGCAGGGCGATCCGGTCGATGTGCTGCAGCAACAGCATGTGCGCCGGATTCTAAGGGGACTTCAGGCTGCTCAGGCGACGCAGGACGATGGTGGCCAGTTCCCGTGCCATTTGCGCCCGCAGGATGTCCTGCTCGTTTTCCTTCGCCAGCAGCCGGTTCTCCTGGAAGCTGTAGTCGCGAGACAGGCTCAGGGTCTGGGGTGCAAGCAGCTCACGGCCATCGGCGCTGACCGAGACCGTCACCGTGTAGATGAGTTCGTATTCGGTGGGGATGTTGAGGGCGGACACTGACAATACACGCAGTACCGCTTCGTCCTGGGTGATATCCACCGTGGCGCTGGCCTGCTGCCCCGTTCCGGCGATCCGCGCTCCTGCGCCCCTCAGGGACCGGTCGAATTCCCGGGCAAAATCCGTATAGCTGTCCTTGAATGAAACATACGGTCGCTGCATGACAGCAGGCAGTTGCTCGCTGCCCGCCAGCCGGAAGCCGCAACCTGCCAGCAGCACACCCGCGAACGCAGCCACGAGTCCGGCGTCGCGCATCAAGGTCACGCCGCCACCACATTGACGAGCTTGCCGGGCACGACGATCACCTTGCGGATGCCGAGACCAGCCGTGAACTTCTGCACATGCGCATCAGCCAGGGCTGCAGTCCTCATCTGGGTCTCATCGGCGCCTGCCGGCACGGAAATCCGGCTGCGCAGTTTTCCGTTGACCTGCACGACGATCTCGATCAGGGCCTGCTCCAGCGCCCGGGGGTCGGGAGTCCGCCAGCGCTCGTCGATGATGGCACGCTCATGTCCCAGCGCACCCCACAGCGAATGCGTCGCATGAGGCACGATCGGTGACAGGCACATCACCGCAATCTCCAGTGCTTCCTGGGTGACTGCGCGACCCGCCTCGCTGCCGTCCGAGAACCGGGCCAGCGCGTTGAGCAGCTCCATGACCGAGGCGATGGCGGTATTGAAGGTGCGCCTGCGGCCAATGTCATCGGTGACCTTGGCCAGGGTCTGGTGGGCCTGTCGGCGCAGGTCGCGCTGGGCTGCATCGAGTGCCGCCGGATCCAGCGCCGGCGCGGGACCCGCGCTCACATGCGCATGCACCGCCTTCCACAGCCGTTTCATGAAGCGAAATGCACCCTGAACGCCCTCGTCCGACCATTCCAGTGTCTGCTCGGGGGGCGCTGCGAACATGGTGAACAGGCGCGCGGTATCGGCGCCGTACTGCTCCACCAGCGCCTGCGGATCCACACCGTTGTTCCGGGACTTGGACATGGTGACTACACCACCGGATTCTACCGGCTGGCCATCGGCGCGAAGCACGGCGCCGATGCGCGCGCCGGCCGCATCGAGTTTCAGGTCCACATCCGCCGGATTGAAATATTCCACGCGACCCGTTGCGGGCTTGCGGAAGAACACCTCGTTCAGCACCATGCCCTGGGTGAACAGGTTGGCAAAAGGTTCGCGCAGGTTCACGATTTTCAGATCATCCATCGCGCGAACCCAGAAGCGCGAATACAGCAGGTGCAGGATGGCATGCTCGATGCCGCCGATGTACTGGTCGACGGGCATCCAGTAAGCGGCGCGCCCGTCCACCATCGACTCCGCGTTGCCGCTGCTGGCGAAGCGCAGGAAATACCAGCTCGAGTCGACGAAAGTGTCCATGGTGTCGGTTTCGCGTCGCGCCGGCTTGCCGCACGCCGGGCACTGGCATGCAAGGAACGCCGCGTGCCTGCCCAGCGGATTGCCGCTGCCGTCCGGCACCAGATCCCGGGGAAGTACCACGGGCAACTGGTCCTCCGGCACGGGTACCGCGCCGCACTCATCACAATGGATGATGGGGATGGGACATCCCCAGTAGCGCTGGCGCGAGATTCCCCAGTCGCGCAGACGCCAGGTGGTCTGCTTTTCCGCAAGGCCGCGCCCGCCAAGATCCGAGGCGATGCGCTCGATGGCCTCGGCGGACTCGAGCCCGTCATAGGAGCCTGAATTCACGCAGCGCCCATGGTCTTCGTACCATGGCTGCCATTTCGTGGCATCGTACGGCCGCCCCTGGACGTCGATCACCGGCGCGATCGGCAGGCGGTAGCGGGTCGCGAACTCGAAGTCGCGCTCGTCATGTGCCGGAACGCCCATGACCGCGCCCTCTCCATAGGCCATGAGCACATAGTTGCCCACCCACACGGGCACATCGGCGCCGGTGACCGGATGCTGCACCGACAAACCCGTCGGCATGCCCCTTTTTTCCTGCGTGGCCAGATCCGCCTCGGTGGCGGCGCCTCGCCGGCATTGCCCCAGGAAATCGCGCAGCGGCGCGTTGTCCCGTGCCGCATGCAGGGCCAGCGGGTGCTCGGGTGCAACAGCGCAGAAGGTCACGCCCATGAGCGTGTCGGCGCGGGTGGTGAACACGCGCATCACCTTCGGCTCGCCCGCGAGGGTGTAGGGAAAGCCGATGTTCACGCCTTCGCTGCGCCCGATCCAGTTGGCCTGCATGGTGCGCACGCGCTCCGGCCAGCCTGGCATCTGCGACAGGGCATCCAGCAGTTCCTGCGCATAGGCGGTGATGCGCAGGTAGTACATCGGAATCTCGCGTTTTTCCACCGGTGCGCCGGTGCGCCAGCCGCGCCCGTCGATGACCTGCTCGTTGGCGAGCACGGTCTGATCCACCGGATCCCAGTTGACCGCTCCGGTCTTCAGGTACGCGATGCCCGCCTTCAGCATGCGCAGGAAGAACCACTGGTTCCAGCGATAGTATTCCGGTTCGCAGGTGGCGAGTTCCCGGCTCCAGTCCAGTGCGAATCCCAGCGCCTTGAGCTGCGCGCGCATGGTGGCGATGTTGTCCAGGGTCCACCTGGCCGGCGGCACGCCATTGGCCATGGCAGCGTTCTCGGCCGGCAGGCCGAAGGCATCCCAGCCCATGGGCTGCAGCACGTTTCGCCCCTGCATGCGCATGAACCGCGACAGCACATCGCCGATGGTGTAGTTGCGCACATGCCCCATGTGCAGCTTTCCGCTGGGATAGGGAAACATCGACAGGCAGTAGTACTTGTCGCCGGGTGCATGCTCGCTGGCCTCGAACGAGCGATGCTGCTCCCACCAGTCTCGGGCTTCGGCCTCGACGGCCGCGGGTTCGTATCGTTCCTGCATGGGTGTATTGTGCTTGAAAACCCGGTTCGATCTCACGAAGCATCGGCCAGTGCGACGGCCCTGCCACGACGACGCCAGGCCAGCAGCAGCGCCAGCGCGGCAAGCCCGAGCACCGGATAATTGCCGAAGCGGGCGTAGGGTGTCAGCCCGGACAATGGCCGCACCTCGGCACGCAGCACGCCAGGCTGGAACTGGGGCAGCCGCCCGATGATCTCGCCGTGCGGTCCGATCACCGCGGTGATGCCGTCGTTGGCAGCCCGCACCAGGTAGCGCTGCGCCTCCATGGCGCGCATGCGCGAGATCTCCAGATGCTGATGCGGAGCGGTGGAATCCCCGTACCAGGCGTTGTTGGTGACATTGACCAGGAGCGTCGCCTGGCGCAGCACCCTGATCTGTTCGCTCCCGTAGGCATCCTCATAGCAGATCGTCGCGCCAAGGATCTGACCGGCGGCATGCAGCGTAGGCTGGTTCTCGTCACCGGGCGTCATGTCGGTGTACGGCAGGCTCATCAGCCGCATCCAGGACCGCACGAAGGCGGGGACGGGGAAAAATTCACCGAACGGAACCAGCCTTCGCTTGTAATACCAGGTGTCACCCGCCTTGCTCATGACCAGCAGACCATTGCGATACTGGTCGGTCTGCGGCTCCTGGCGGACCAGCCCGATGGCAAAATCGGCATCGTGCGCAGCCCCTGCCCTGCGCAGGGCGGCCAGATAATCCCCGAGATCATTGGCCAGGACCGGAATGGCCGCTTCGGGCCAGACGATGAGGCGCGCACCCCAGGCCTTTTCCGCCGTCAGGTGCGAATACTTCACAAGCGTCGCATCGCGGTTGTCCGCCTGCCATTTCTCGTCCTGCGGGACGGCGCCCTGCACCAGCGCCACCGGGATGGGCTCCCCGGCAGGATGGGTGAACGACCAGCGCGACAGTTCCGGCGACAGCAGCAACAGCAGCAACGCCGACGCCACCGCAAGCCCGCGGATGCGGAGGCCGAACCGGCGGCGCCACACGGCATCGAGCGCCGACGCCAGCAGCAACGCGATCAGCGACAGGCCATACACACCCAGGAACGGTGCCCAGGCGGCCAGCGGCGAATCGGTCAGTGCGTAGCCGAGCGAGAGCCAGGGGAATCCCGACAACAGCCAGCCACGAAGCCATTCGAGCAACAGCCACAGGATCGGCAGCACCAGCCACTGGCGCACGGCGTCGTCCCGTGGCCAGAACCGGTTGGCCAGGCCGCACAGCGCCGCGGTGTACAGCGCCATGATGACCACCAGCGCAGCCTGCAGGATAAGCGTCAGCCAGATGGGCACCTGCCCAAAATGGTGAATGCAGATATAGAGCCAGTAGGTGCCGAAGGAAAACAGCCCCGTGGCGAAGATCGCACCGGTCCATGCGGCACGCCCAGGCTTCATTCCCCTGATCAGCGCAAACAGCAGGGCCGGACACAGGATCGCCAGCGGCCAGATCTCGAAAGGTGCAAAGGCCAGGTTGAGCAGGGCACCCGCCATGAAGGCAGCCGGTCTCTTCCAGCACATCTCGGTGTCGCCCTTCGCAGGAGGTTCGCGGGTCAAGCTGCCGGCTCGTCCGGCGGCTGGATATCGGTGGGCGTCATCACCCGCAGCGTATCGATGCGGCGGCGATCGGCACGCAGCACACGAAACTCGATCTGGCCGATGAGAATCGACTCGCCACGACGCGGCAACCGTCCGAATTCCTGCAAGATCAGCCCGCCGATGGTGTCGAACTCCTCGTCGGAGAACGCGGTGCCGAAATACCGGTTGAAATCCTCGATGGGCGCAAGCGCACGCACCGTGAACTGGCGGTCGCCGTCACGGCGGATGGCGATGTCATCCTCGACATCGTGCTCGTCGTCGATATCGCCGACGATCTGTTCGATGACATCCTCGATGGTGACCAGACCTGAAACACCGCCATATTCGTCCACCACCATCGCGATGTGATTGCGCCGGTGCCGGAATTCCTTGAGCAGCACATTGAGGCGCTTGCTCTCGGGCACGAAGACCGCAGGTCGCATGTACTCACGGATCTCGAAGGACTCCTCGCCCTCCTGGTTCAGCCGCAGCAGATCCTTGGCGAGCAGCACACCCACGACCTGATCCCGGTCCTCGCCGATCACCGGGAAACGGGAATGTCCGGACTCCACCACGAGCTTGAGCATCTCCTGGAGCGATTGTTCGCGCTCCACCACCACCATCTGCGAGCGCGGCACCATGATGTCGCGCACCTGCATGTCCGCAACGGACAGCACGCCTTCCAGCATCACCAGCGCATCGCCATCGAACAGGCCACGCTCACTGGCGCCACGCAGGTCTTCGATGAGTTCGCCCAGGTCGCGTGCCTCGCCGGACATCGACTGGGTGATTCGCTTCAACCAGCGGCCGGTGGCGCCTGGAGGCTGTTCGGACATTCAGTTAGAATACCGCAGACTGACTCGAGGTATAAGTGGCCGAATTACCCGTTGCTCGACTGGGCTGCGTTTGCTGCTGAGCGTGTTCCTCGCCCTTGCGGGAATCGGGAACGCACCGGCCTGCACCGACCTCTATCGACCTCCCATCGGCTGATCAGGGCAACTGCGCCTGAGCGGCGTTGCCGTGCGCGATTTCGCACGGTCACACGGTATTCATCAGCAATTCATGGGAGTCTTGTACATGTCATCGCATCTTTCCCGGCGACGTTTCGTCCAGGGGCTTGCGACCGGCGGAGTCGTTCACGCCCTGGGTCTGTGGCCCGGTGTCAGCCGGGCAGCACGCGCACCAGGCCGGATCGAGGTCCTCTCCGGCACGCAGTTCGACCTGTCGGTGGGCGAAACACTGGTCAATTACACCGGCCGTATCCGGCCGGCCATCACCGTCAACGGATCCCTGCCCGGCCCGCTCCTGCGCTGGAAGCAGGGCACCACGGTGAGCTTGCGGCTCCGGAATGACCTGCCGCGGGAATCGATTCACGGCGCAGAAACTTCCGTGCATTGGCACGGCATCGTGCTGCCGGCCAACATGGATGGCGTGCCGGGGCTGAGTTTCGACGGCATTCGCCGGGGCGAGAGCTACGAGTATCGCTTCGAGGTCCGGCAGGCGGGCACCTACTGGTATCACGGCCATTCCGGATTCCAGGAACAGGGTGGCCTGTATGGGCCGCTGGTGATCGACCCGATCGAACCGGAACCGTTTGCCTGCGACCGCGATTACGTGGTGATGTTCTCCGACTGGACCGACATGAATCCGGCCGACCTGTTCGCGCGCCTGAAAAAGATGTCCGGTTACGACAACTACCATCAGCGCACCGTCGGCGACTTCATCAGGGACGTGTCGAAGCACGGTCTTGCCAGCACGCTGGAGGACCGGAAGGCCTGGGGAAACATGCGCATGACGCCGACGGACCTGTCGGATGTCAACGCCAACACCTACACCTACCTGCTCAACGGCGCCACGTCGGCCGGCAACTGGACCGGCCTGTTCAGACCGGGCGAGAAGGTGCGTCTGCGCTTCATCAATGGCTCCTCGATGACTTACTTCGATGTGCGCATCCCGGGGCTTTCGATGAGAGTGGTCGCCGTCGATGGGCAATATGTGCAACCGCTGACCGTGGACGAACTGCGGCTGGCCGCCGCCGAGACCTTCGATGTGATCGTCGAGCCCTCGGGTCAGGATGCCTTCACGATTTTTGCCCAGGACTCGGCGCGCACCGGCTACGTGTCGGGGACGCTGGCGACCCGCGAAGGTCAGCGCGCGCCGGTGCCGCTGCTCGATCCGCGCCCGCTGCTGTCCCTGGCAGACATGGGGCATGGCCACATGATGGGCATGGCAGGTCATGACATGCCGGGCATGGACCATCACGGTGCCGCGATGCAGCCCCATCCTGCCAGCGAGACCCACAACCCCCTGGTCGACATGCAGACCATGGCGCCCGAACCGCGTCTTTCGGACCCGGGCATCGGATTGCGCAGCAATGGCCGCACGGTCGCAACCTATGCAGACCTGGCGAGTGCATTCCCCGACCCGGACGGCCGCGAACCGGGCCGAACGGTGGAATTGCACCTGACAGGGCACATGGAAAAGTTCGCCTGGTCGTTCAATGGCATCAAGTTTGCGCAGGCAGAACCGCTGCGAATGACCTATGGCGAGCGCCTGCGCATCGTGCTGGTCAACGACACCATGATGAGTCACCCGATCCACCTGCACGGACTGTGGAGCGATCTGGAGGATGAGCATGGCAAATTCCATTTGCGCAAGCACACCATCGACATGCCGCCCGGCACCCGGCGAAGCTATCGTGTCCGGGCAGACGCGCTGGGTCGATGGGCATATCACTGTCATCTGTTCTTCCACATGGAAGCCGGCATGTTCCGGGAAGTGCGGGTGCAGGAATGAACGCCCTGACCCCCAAGGTGTTAGGCATCGCGCTGACATTGCTCCCGGGCATGCTGCCCACCGCCCGGGCCCAGCAGACCGATCAGGGCATGTCGATGCAAGGCATGGACCACTCGCAGATGGACCACTCGCAGATGGATCACTCGAAGATGGATCATTCCAGCCCTTCTCGACCGGACGCGCCGGACAAGAGGCTCACTGCAAATCCCGTGGAGCCGATCCCGACGGTCACGGAGGCAGGGCGCACGGCCGCATTTCCGGATGTCCATGAGCATCATCTGCACGGCACCACCATCCAGCAGTACTGGCTGGCGGATCGGCTGGAATACGCGGATGGCGATCATGGAGCGGGGCTCGACTGGGAAGGCCTGGGCTGGATCGGCGGGGACATCCAGCGTCTCTGGCTGCGCACGGAAGGCGAGTCGGCCGGTGACCGGGTCGGGCGTGGCGACTTCGAAGTCCTGTATGGCCGCGGTGTGCGGGCGTGGTGGGACGTGCTCGCCGGTGTGCGCCAGGACTTCGGCGAAGGACCGTCCCGCACCTGGGCCGCATTCGGGGTGCAGGGTGTCGCGCCCTATCGGTTCGAAGTCTCCGCCACCGCCTATGTCGGCGAGGGTGGACGCAGCGCCGCCCGGCTGGAAGCCCACTACGACATGCTGTTCACCAACCGGCTGATCCTGCAGTGGCGAACCGAGGCGAACCTGTCCGGCAAGGCAGATCGGGAACTCGCCATCGGACCGGGGCTCGGCACCTTCGAGGCTGGCATCCGGCTGCGATATGAGATGATGCGGCAGTTCGCACCGTATGCAGGCCTTGCATTCAGTCGTGCATTCGGAAACACGGCCGATCTGCGCCGCCAGGCCGGCGAGGCTGTGAACGAAACGAAGTTCGTCGCCGGCTTGCGGCTCTGGTTCTGAGGGAAATCATGAAACTCGAAGAATATGCCCGCTGTGATGCCCTGGATCTCGCCGCGCTGGTCAAGCGCCGTGAGGTCACGCCTCGGGAACTGGTGGACGTTGCGCTGGCCGCAATCGACCGGGTGAACCCTGCCATCAATGCCGTCATCGGGCGGATCGATCCGGGGCTCGTGGCCGCGCAGATTGCCGCCGTGCATCCGGATGCACCATTCTGCGGCGTGCCTTTCCTCATCAAGGATCTGGTGCTGCATATGGCGGGCGTACCCTGCGACATGGGCAGCCGCCTGGCCGCCGGCGCCTATGTCCCGCCGACCGACTCGGACCTGATGGCGCGCTTTCGCCGCAGCGGAGTGATCTCGATCGGCCGCACCAACGTGCCCGAGATGGGCTTCAACGCATCCACCGAGCCGGTGCTGCATGGCCCGACACGCAATCCCTGGAACCCGTCGTACAGCTCGGGAGGCTCCAGCGGCGGCTCCGCCGCAGCCGTCGCCGCCGGCCTGGTGCCTATCGCCCATGCCAATGATGGCGGCGGCTCGATCCGCATCCCCGCCTCCATCTGTGGCCTCGTCGGATTGAAGCCGAGCCGCGGCCGAACGCCGACCGGACCGGACTTTGCCGATCCGCTGCACTACATGGGCATCGAGCACATCGTGTCGCGCACCGTGCGTGACACGGCCGCGATGCTGGATGCGGTGGAAGGGCCCTCTCCCGGGGATCGCTACGAGATTGCCCGTCCGGCGCGGCCCTACCTCGAGGAAATTTCAACGCCCCCGACCGGTTTGCGCATCGCGTTTTCGGCGGCTGTGCAGAATCCCTGCCCACCCGCCAGCGCGGAAGTCATGCAGGTGCTGGAAGCAGTGGCCAGGACCTGCAACGGTCTGGGGCATCAGGTGAGCCAGGGGCAGCCCGGATTCGATGCCGACAGCTATCATCGTGCCAACCTGATCTTCTGGAGCTCCTTCAACGCGGCGGGCATCGCGGCGACGGGTCAGGCACTCGGGCGGACCCCATCGCCTGAAAATCTCGAGACGAGCCTGTGGGCCATCTACCAGTCTGGCCTCGCGCTGAGGGCCATGGACCTCGAATGGGCCGATGCGGTCATGAACCAGGTCTGCCGCAGTGTCGCGCCGTTCTTCCAGGCGCACGACGTGCTCATGACACCCGTTCTGGGCACGCCGCCTTACAAGCTCGGCGTCCTCGACGCAAACGCCCCCGGACTCGACGCCCAGGGCTGGTACGACCACCTGTTCCGCCATCTGCCGTACACGTCCCTGTTCAACATGACCGGGCAACCAGCGATCAGCCTGCCGCTCGGACAGAGCGCGCAGGGTTTGCCGATCGGCATCCAGCTGGTCGGGCGGCTCGGCGACGAGGCGACCCTCCTGAAGCTGGCCGCGCAGCTCGAACAGGCCATGCCCTGGGCTGCGCGACGACCGGCCCTGCACGCCGCGCGCCTGTAAGCCGCATATCCGGAATTTTCCGTATTGCCTGCACGGATTCATCCGTGATAGTTTTGCAAATGCGAGTCACTCTCATTCGTATTCGTAAAACAAGGCAGACGGGGCGGCGATACAGGTGTCATACACGGGAGACGAGTCCGGGAAACAGACCCATATCAATGGGTTATCAAAGCGCAGGCCACATCGTCTGGCCGCAGTGCTGACCCTGTTGATGCTCTCGGGTTGCGGCGGCTCGAGCAGCAGCAGAACTGCGGCCGGGCCCGGAGGTGACAGCGAAAGCGCTGCGCTTTCCGCCGCAGCACAACTCGGCGAGAAGATTTTCCATGACACTGCCCTGTCCGAATCGGGCCGGCAGTCCTGCGCCAGCTGCCATGTCAAGGAGTTCGCCTTCGTGGCCGACTGGACACCGGCCGGGCCCGATCATCAGCTTCCCGTGGCCCTCGGTGGCCCGGGCATGGACCTGCCCGGCTTTCGCAATACGCCCACCCTCATGTACCAGTCGTACACACCGGCCTTTTTCTTCGATGCCGAGGGAGCACCCAACGGCGGCTTCTTCCGGGACGGCCGCGCCGCCACGCTGGCCGATCAGGCCGCCCTGCCCTTCACCACGCCGTTCGAGATGGCCAACGCCGATGCCGCCGCTGTGATCGCGAAGCTCATGACCCGGCCTTACCTGGCCGACTTCGAGGCCCTGTACGGCAGTGCCGTGCTGTCCGACCCCGGCACGGCCTTGCAGCGGATGGCCCAGGCGGTTGCAGCCTATGAAACCGAAGACCCGGATTTTCATCCCTTCACCAGCAAGTTCGACTATTACCTGAAAGGCAAAGCCACGTTGACAGCGCAGGAAGCACGCGGATTTGCGCTGTTCAACAACCCGACCAAGGGCAACTGCGCGGCCTGCCATCCCAGTACGTCGGCGGATGGCATCACGCCCGCGCTGTTCACGGATTTCAGCTACGACAATCTGGGTGTGCCGCGCAACCCCGACATTCCGGCCGATGCCGATGGCGGTGCACCGGCCCATACACCGGTCAACAGCGATGATGGCATGCACAGCTTCTATGATATCGGTGTATGCGGGCCGTTCCGTGACAATGCCGGGCGGGATGTCTCGGGCAGTTGCGGCCAGTTCAAGGTACCCACGCTGCGCAACATCGCGCTGACCGCCCCCTATTTCCACAATGGCCGATTTGCAACGCTCGTCGATGCCATCGGGTTCTACGTGCGCCGGGATACCAACCCGGAAGAATGGTATCCGCGCGATGCCGGAGGAACCGTCACCAAGTTCGATGACCTGCCCGCCATCTACGGCGGCCAGTTCCCGGTGATCCCCGGCGCTCCGGGGAGTGACGCGGGATATATCGGGAACGTCAACATCACCGAGATTCCCTACAACCGGGTCATCGGCGACGCGCCGGCACTCGACGAAAGCGAAATCCGCGACCTGGCGAGCTTCCTGTGCGCACTGACCGACGGCTTCGACCCCGACCACCCGGATGCCCAGGTGCTACCCACCCAGTGCCGGACTGCCGACTGAAGGACAATTCCATGAACAAGCTCCCGACCCTCCTGTGTTCCGCCCTGCTGATGTCTGCACTCCCGGTGTGTGCGTTGCACGCTGCACAGGACATGGCAACCGACACGCAATCCAGGCTCGAACAGCAGATCGGGCAACTGCAGCAACAGCTCGATGCGATGAAAGCCGAGCTGAAGCAGCTCCGGGAAGCGCAGGCCGGAACGGCCCAGGGCACCGCGGCCAACCCCGCAGCGTCGCGCACCACGGCCGCCACTCCCGCCACTTCCACCGTGGCGTCCGCAACTACCTCAGCGACCGTGGACAGCGCCGGAATTTCACCCAACCTGAACCTGTGGGGCTATGGCGAAGTCTACTACCTGCATCCCAGGGACGAAGGAACACGGACCGTGGCGGATCTCGCCCGTGCCGTGTTTGGCATCGGCTACCGCTTCAATGACCGCACATCGTTCAACTCGGAATTCGAAGTGGAACACGCCATTTCCTCGGCGGATGATGCCGGTGAATTCGAGGTCGAGCAGTTCTATGTCGACCATGAACTGACTGACTGGGCCAGCGTCAAGGCCGGTCTGTTCCTCATGCCCTTCGGTCTGCTCAACGAGCATCATGAGCCTACGCGCTTCTACGGGGTCCAGCGGAATTTCGTCGAGACCCTGATCATCCCCAGCACCTGGCGCGAGGGCGGCGTGGGCCTGCACGGCAACACGCTTGCGGGGCTGTCCTGGGACGTGGGCCTCACCACCGGCCTGAATCTCGGCGGCTGGAACCCGAACCCTTCCGAACCGCTGTTCCGGACGGCGTATGACCTGATCAATGGCGATGCAGGCCCGATGCGGGCGACCCATCAGGAGCTGCAGCTGGCCAACGCGCAGAATCTGTCGCAATACGTGTCATTGAACTACAACGGCGTTCCGGGATTGCTGGCCGGCGCTGCGGTGTTCACCGGCAAGGCCGCGAAGCCCACCTTCCCGGCCGGATTGCCGGATCAGCGCGCCACACTGTGGGAGGGCCATGTGCGCTGGATGCCCGGCGCTGCGGACCTGTCAGCCGTGTACGCACAGGGGCGCTTCTCAAACACCGCTGCGTTCAATCTCGCCAACGCCGGCGGGTCGAATCCCATGCCCTCGCGATTCGAAGGCTACTTCCTGCAGGCGGCCTATACGGTGTGGCAGCGCGATGGCTATCGGCTGAGTCCGTTCGCGCGCTGGGAATACTTCGACCTCGGTGCCGGCTACGAAGGCATTGCACCGGGATTCACCCCGGTACCGGAAGGCAATGCCGTGGATGGCAAGCCGTGGCCGCAAATGCACGATCGCATCTGGACGGTGGGCGCCAGCCTCTATCTGCATCCCCAGGTGGTGCTGAAGATCGATTACCAGCACTTCAATGTGAACCGCGATCTGACGCGGTTCGACGTTGGCCTGGGTTTGAGCTTCTGAGCGCGCAGCCCATGCTGCGCATCTCATCGTGCGGCGTTGGCGCGTTCGATGACATAGGCGCGAATCGCGTCCGCGTCCTGTGCGGATACTTCACTGCCGAAGGCCACCATGCCGCGGCTGGCCAGCGCGCCCTCGCGCACGATCGCGGCCCATGCCGCACTCGATCCGTTCGCCGCTGAGTGACGCAGATCCGGCAGCACGCCGCCGGAAACAGCCGCATCGCCGTGACAACCGCCACACCAGGTGTGGTAGAGCTTCATGCCTCGTTGAATGGTTGCAGCATCGGCGAACTGCGCCGGCCTCGACAGTGGCCGCGACACGGCTGAAGACACCGGGAGTTGCTGCTGGCCGCCGAGCCTGAACGCCAGCAATCGCCCCTTCTCGCCCACCTTGCTTGCCTGCCGCGCGATCTCGCCGGTCAGGAGGGGAAATACACCGCCCCAGCCGGCCTCGACCAGGATGTACTGCTCGCCATCGACGGCAAAGGAGACCGGCGGCGCCACGATTCCCTGATGCGTCTGATACGACCAGAGTTTGGCGCCGGTCCCGGCTGCATAGGCGTTCAGATGGCCGCCCGCATCGCCCTGGAACACCAATCCGCCAGCCGTGGACAGCACGCCACCATTCCAGGCAGCAGGATATTCAACCTCCCACGCCTTTTTCTGCCGCACCGGATCCCAGGCCAGAAGGTGTCCCCGCACCGACTGCAGGATCTGCTGCTTGACCGCAGGGTCCTGCGGCAGGCTTGCCGCGGAAAGATCCACGCCCAGGTTGACAGCCAGATGACGACGCTTGAAATCGGCATCGTTCACGTACAGAAAACCGAGGTCAAAGGTCGGGATGAACATCAGGCCGGTCCGGGGATCGAAGGACATGGGCTGCCAGTTGTGCGCGCCCAACGGCCCGGGCATCGCGGACCAGGGCTTGCCGGTCCGGCCGTAATCGGCGTCCGGATTGACGATGGGCCGGCCTGTCTTCATGTCGATGCCGCTCGCCCAGTTGACGTGCGCGTAGGGCACTGCCGACAGCAGCCGGCCATCACGCCGGTCCAGCACATAGAAAAAGCCGCTCTTCGGTGCCTGCATCAGCACCGGCCGCTTCACCCCGTCGATGGTCAGATCCGCCAGCACCATGTGCTGGGTCGCGGTGTAGTCCCATTGCTCGCCGGGTGTGGTCTGGTAATGCCACACGTACTCGCCCGTCTCGGGTCGCAGGGCCACGATGGAGGACAGGAACAGGTTGTCTCCGCCACCGGGACTGCGCAGCTTCTGGTTCCATGGCGCACCGTTGCCGACACCGATGTAGAGGAGATCCAGCCCGGGGTCGTACGCCATCGAATCCCACACCGTGCCGCCCCCGCCTCCCCGCCACCACTGGCCGGTCCAGGTGCGCGCCGCCCGCGCGAGAACGGGGTTCTCGAAACCGTCGGCCGGATTGCCAGGCACGGTGTAGAAGCGCCAGGCCAGTGCGCCGGTTTGTGTGTCATAGGCCGACAGGTAGCCGCGGACCCCGTACTCCGCGCCGCCATTGCCGATCAGCACCTTGCCCTTCACCACGCGCGGCGCACCGGTGATGGTGTAGGACTTTTTCGGGTCCACCGTGAGTACCGACCAGACCGGCCGCCCGGTGCGCGCATCGAGCGCCACCAGACGCCCGTCCAGCGTGCCCACGTAAACGCGGCCGCGCCAATACGCCACGCCGCGATTCACGACATCGCAACACGCCTTGATCGCCGTCGCACCGGGAACCTGTGCATCGAACTTCCACAGGCGCCGGCCGGTGCGCGCATCGAAGGCATACACATTGCTCCAGGAACTGGAGGTGTAGATGATGCCGTCGACCACCAGCGGTGTGGCTTCCTGTCCGCGACCCGAGTCGAAGTCCGCGTACCAGGCTAGACCCATCCGATCGACATTGTGTGCATCGATGCTGGCCAGTGGTGAATGCCGGGTCTCGCCCATATCCAGGCCATGCATGGGCCAGTCGCCGCGCGTGTCCGGACCTGCGCCTGCGACACCGGCCAGCATGCCGATGCTCACCAGCACCACGGCACTGACAGCGGCAAGGCCCGGTATGCCTCCCCTCCAGCACCATCCCAGCCCGTTCGTCATTTGCGGCATGTGCATCCCCCGGTCATTGTCTGCGAGCACCGCGCCTGCTGCATCGGCACGCAGGTGCAATAATGGCAAAGCGGCGTCCCGCCGCCAACAGGAGCGGATACATGCGTGGTTCCATCGAGCGCTGCGCGGTCGCAATGGCCGCCCTGTGCCTCTGCATTCCGGCATCGGAAGCTGCCGATCAGTCCTCTCTGGCGGCGGTGACGGCGCCTTCGGGACCCGTGCTGCACTTTGACTGGCCCATGGTGTCGGTGGGCATTGGCGAATACGAGGAAGGGCCCACCGGTGTCACGGTGATCCGCTTCGGGCGCAAGGTCATGGCAGCGGTCGACGTGCGGGGCGGAGCTCCGGGCACCGTCAATACCGATTACCTGCGGCTCGGCTATGAGAAACCCCAGCTCGATGCCATCGTATTCGCCGGTGGGTCCTGGTACGGACTCGAAGCCACGACCGCGGTGGCCAGCGCATTGAAGGAAGAGGGTGTGCGCGATGGCACCTGGTCCAATCTCGCACTCACCGCCGGAGCCATCGTCTACGACTTCGGCGACCGGCGTCTCAACGAGATATTTCCGGACAAGCGGCTGGCGCAGGCTGCCGCTCACGCCGCGAGGCCGGGCATCTTTCCACTCGGCGCCCAGGGCGCGGGGCGCTTCGTGAAAACAGGCGTGTTCTTCGGTTGTGGCGGCTACTCGGGACAGGGCGGCGCATTCCGTCAGGTGGGAAACCTGAAAGTCGCGGCATTCGCGGTGGTCAATGCCGGCGGCGTGGTGACACGGCGGGACGGGACCTTCACTGCCTGCTATCCGGATCCCGCCTGGGGACCGATGAGCCGCACCTCGCAGCTGCTGGCCCAAATGACCGGCTCACCGATACCGGACACCTCCAGCCGGAACACCACCATCAGCCTGGTGGTGACCAACCAGAAGATGTTCCCGGCGGAATTGCAACGGCTCGCGGTACAGGTGCATACGTCGATGGCCCGCAGCATCCAGCCCTTTGCCACCCAGGGTGACGGCGACGTGCTGTATGCCGTGTCCACCGGGGAGCTGCCCGCACCTGCCGGCGCCCATGGCATGGAAGGCGCCCGTGTCGGGATCATCGCGGCGGAAGTCATGTGGGATGCGCTGCTGGCCTCGGTGCCCCAGCAGGTCAAAGCGGCAACTCCGGACCCCGATGCACGCCTGTCGCCAGCGACGCTCGAAGCCGTCGCCGGTCGTTACCGGTTCAGCGAATTCGCAAGCCTCACGATCACGACATCGGGAGGCCGGCTGCAAGCGCGCGCAACCGGCGCCCGCGACGTGTATGGCATCGGCCGGGACAAGGCCGTGCTCCTGGTGCCCGCCCGGTCGGATGACAAGCGCCTCCTGTTCACGGTACCGGGACGCTATCCACTGAATCTGCGCTTCGACGCGGAAGGGGTCCTGGTACTGAATCCGGGAACCTGGCAGCAGGTGGGACACCGGACATGACAGATCGCGGATGATGGCAGGACCGGGGTCGCTTGACGCATACTTGTGCTCTCGCAGCGTGCCTCGCCATCCATTCCTATCCGACCACAGATCCCCATGACCCAGACCAAACCCGACCTGCCCCTGAACCGCCGCAGTGCCCACATCACCCAGGGCAAGGCCCGGGCCTCCAACCGCTCCATGTTCTATGGCATGGGCTATCGGGAGAGCGACTTCACCAAACCCATGGTGGGGGTTGCCAACGGCCACAGCACCATCACGCCCTGCAACTCAGGGCTGCAGCGCCTGGCCGATGCCGCGATTGCCGGCATCCAGGAAGCGGGTGGCAATGCCCAGATGTTCGGCACGCCCACCATCTCCGACGGCATGGCCATGGGCACCGAGGGCATGAAGTACTCCCTGGTCAGCCGCGAGGTGATCAGCGATTGCGTGGAAACCTGCGTGCAGGGCCAGTGGATGGACGGGTGCGTCGTCATCGGCGGCTGTGACAAGAACATGCCGGGCGGCATGATGGGCATGCTGCGCGCCAACGTACCCAGCATCTACGTCTACGGCGGCACCATCCTGCCGGGGCACCTCCACGGATGCGACCTGAACATCGTCAGCGTGTTCGAGGCCGTGGGTGCCAACGCCGCCGGCAAGATCGACGACCAGGAACTCAAGGCCATCGAGCAGCACGCCATCCCCGGCACCGGCTCCTGCGGCGGCATGTACACGGCCAACACCATGTCGAGCGCATTCGAAGCCCTGGGGATGAGCCTGCCGTATTCATCCACCATGGCCAATCCGCACCAGGAAAAAGTGGACTCCGCCCGGGAATCCGCGAAGGTTCTGATCGAGGCGATCCGCAGGGACATCAAACCGCGCGACATCGTGACGCGCGAGGCGATCGAAAATGCCGTGGCCGTGATCATGGCCATCGGCGGCTCGACCAATGCGGTGTTGCACTTCCTGGCCATCGCCCACGCCGCCGGCGTGCACTGGTCCATCGAAGACTTCGAGCGCGTGCGGAAAAAGGTGCCTGTGATCTGCGACATGAAGCCCAGCGGCAAGTATCTCGCCGTGGACCTGCACAAGGCCGGTGGCATCCCGCAGGTAATGAAGATCCTGCTCAAGGCGGGCCTGCTGCACGGAGAGTGCCTGACCATCACGGGCAAGACCATCGCCGAAACCCTCGCGGATGTCTCCGACACTCCCCGCGCCGATCAGGATGTGATCCACCCGATAGCCAAGCCTCTCTACCGGGAAGGACACCTGGCCATCCTCAAGGGCAACCTGAGTCCGGAAGGGTGTGTGGCCAAGATCACGGGCCTTACGAACCCGGTCATGACGGGGCCCGCGCGCGTGTTCGATGACGAGCAGTCAGCACTGGATGCGATCCTGGCCGGCAGGATCAAGGCCGGGGATGTCATGGTGCTGCGCTACCTGGGCCCCAAGGGCGGGCCCGGCATGCCCGAGATGCTGGCACCCACCGGTGCGCTGGTCGGCAAGGGTCTGGGCGAGAGCGTCGGGCTGATCACCGATGGACGTTTTTCCGGCGGCACCTGGGGCATGGTGGTCGGCCATGTGGCACCGGAGGCCGCGGCAGGGGGCACGATTGCCCTGGTGCATGAAGGCGACTCGATCACCATCGACTCGCACCAGCTGCTGCTGCAACTGAACGTAACGGACCAGGAGATCGCACGCCGCCGCGCCGCCTGGCAGGCGCCCAAGCCGCGCTACACGCGCGGCGTGCAGGCCAAGTTCGCGTTCAATGCCTCGAGTGCGAGCAAGGGCGCCGTGCTGGACGACTATCCGCAGGAGTGACCGGCCTGGTCACTTGATCCCGATTGCCACCGAATCGGCGCCAATGGCCTGACCCGTGACTGGGGACTCGAACTGGCCCAGGATGTGCTGGTATTTCTCGATATACCAGCGGTTCTCCCGGTTGTAGCGCGGGATGGCAACGGGTCGCACCTGCGCACCGTCTTCCGTCCAGACGCACGGACATGCCACGGGATTTGCCGACAGCTGCTCGCCCGGGCGACGCAGTTCATCCAGCCTGACCCTCATCCGCTCGAGTGCACGATGGAGTTTGGCGACGTTCCGCGGCCCGCCGTTGTAGGCTGCGACGGGGAAGATGCCGAGCACCACCGGATTGGTGCGGTAGGCCGTGCGGATTTCCTCCCGCATCTGAGCCAACTCGATGTCGAGCAGGCAGATCGCGGCCTTCATGGCGTTGGGCAGGTTCGTCGCGCCGCGTTCGAATTTCGGGTCCAGCCCCGCGCCGGGGCAGCGCCGGACCACGAGCGCATAAGTACCGTTCCCCCGCCGGTTGGTGAACTGCATCGGGCCAAGGGCCGAGGCTCTCGACACGCTGTAGCGATAGGCTTCCTGCCGCTTCAGGCCGTACTGGTTCAGGACCTCATCGACCGCATCGGTCCCGTTCTCCTGGAAATCCAGATCATCCATCTGTTCGATGACCGCAAGCGTCGTGATGACCTCCGCAGGCACCACATCGGCAAGAAGTTCTCCCGGAAAAGCCCTGCTGGGCACCTTGGCAAGGCGCAGGTCATCGCCCGCCTTTCGCGCCTCGGAGAGCAGGAACTCGCGCCCTTCCTGCACGAAGGCAGGGTCGAGGGTATCGTCGGTGAATGGCAGATAGACGATGGGCTTCGCGGTCTCGACGGCGGCCCGCCACCTTTTGTGCCTGATCAGCGTGTTGTCGAACACCGGGAATTTCCTTCCATAGACCTTGAGAGGCTCATCCCCGCGGGAGAACGAGAACATCAACCGCTCTGCGCCGGTCCCCTTCACATGCTGCGCCTTGATCCCCGGGGTGAGAAGCCTGAACGGCATGGGCCTGCCCCCGGGCCTCCACTTGATGGGCGGCCGGGGAATTTCGATCTGCGCGATGGTCCATTTCTGCCGGGCTTCGCTCCACAGCGCAAAGGCAACCGGTCTTCCACGAAGCACCTCCCGCCTCCCTTTCCCGGTAAACACGTAGTGAAGCTCGACATCGTGCAGTTGGGCCTGCGCCTCGACGACGAGATCGTGAATGACCTCGTGGCGATCACGGATCCGGCCTTCGACGATGACGCCGGGGAGCCGGGTCTCTGTCCCCACGGTGGGAGGGTGTTCTGGCTCGACCACCGAAAGCGGGACCTCCTCCTCGCCTTCGGTCGTGGCTGCCGGCTCCTCCCGGGGTGCTGGCTGCTCCTGGGGCGCCGGCTCTTCGGCAATGACGGGCGGTTCACCTTCAACAGCGGAATTTCGGGTCGTGGAGCACCCGGCACAGACGAGCAGACTGGCGATGAGCAGGGCCTGTGCGGCCCGGAGCGGGGCGGGAATCTTCAGCATGTCACCCGCATGGTACTCAAACATCGCGGATTACGGACAGCTGGAGACGCAATGTTCAGGCGCTGGCCTGCCGCATGGCGTGCCACGCCGCATAATCACGCCCGGGATGCACGGTACCGCATTGCTTGCAGGTGCGCTCGGCGTCGGTTGTCGCGTAGAACATCTCATAGATCTTCGGCAGGTCATCCACCAGACTCTCGAGCTGCTTGCTTGCGCGCCAGACCAGCGCCGCACACCTGGGGCAGTACCACTGGAGCACGTCATGTGCACCCTGCGGCCTGGGCTTTTCGATCAACAGGCACAGGCCGTTGGGATCCGGCCTTTGCGGTGAATGGATCAGGTGCGGCGGCTGCAGGAAGATGTCGCCCTCCCGCAGATCGATGCGGTCGAACCGGCCGTTGTCCCAGATGTTCAGATGAGCAGTGCCGCGGATCTGGAAAAAAATTTCCTCGGTCGGATTGTCGTGGAAGTCGGTGCGTGTATTGCCTCCGCCGACCATGTTGATGATGTAGTCGCCGTCCGGAAAGATCGCCGCGTTGCACACGGGAGGTTTCAGCTTGTCACGGCTGGCGTCGACCCAGTTCATCAGGTTCTTCGGCACCCCATATTTCAGATCCACGTCAACACCTCAGCATGATGGACAGGTCGTGGACTATGCCAAAGCCGCTCCTGCCACACCAGCAGGAATTTCCGCACCAGGAGTTCCCGGCACTTGTCACCCCTCCCGCCGGGTGCTCCTTTCCTCCCGGGCTCGCTGGCACCCGATGCAGCGCTTCGCGGTGGGATAGGCCTCGAGGCGTGCGTAGCCGATGTCTTCACTGCAATCGACGCATACGCCATAGGTTCCGGCCGCGAGACGCCTGCGCGCGGCGATGATGTCACGCACGTCCTGTACATCCTGCCGCACGACCGCGTAGTCCGCGGCAAGCGTCATCTCCGCCAGGGCGGCGTCGAGCATGTCGCTCGGCCGGCCGGCCATGATCTCCTGTCGCTGTTCATCGCGCGAGCGCGCCACGACCGAACCGATCTCCTTCATTTCCCGCGCGTAGCGCTGGTCCATGAGGCCGGTGAGGTGCTGGATCTGCTGGGTCGAAAGTGATGGCATGGCAGGTCTCCCAGGTGTCACGAAACTCATCGCTTGACGCGACCGCGCAGAGCCGTCTGCCGGCGTTTCAATGCCTGCCGGACCGCATGCTCTGTCCGCGCGAGCGCTTCGTCCATTGCGCCCTGCATCGAACTGCTGCTCGAGCTGATGACAACGCTCGGCAGGGTAGTCAGCGTGACCTTGATCCTGCAGCACTTGTCGATGCCGCCATGCGGACCGTTGATGTCCTCGAGCCGCACACTCACACGTTGCAGCGCATGCGCGAACTTGCCCAGTCTGCGGCCAAGCTTGCGGCGCAGATAGTCCCTGTCGGCATCATCGACCATGGGGCCCGACGCACGGATGTATGCGGGTATTTCGGCCGGCAGGAAGTGGCGGCCGGCAACTTTCGTGGATTTGCTCGTCGATGCGCGCAGCGGTGCCCGTCTGAGGCTGTCTGCGACGCGCACCCGTGTGCGGCCCAGTTCAGGAGTGTTGCGACCCGTGATCGACGAGGATCGCACCTTGTTGCGGCGTTTGGCGATGGCCCGACTGCTCATGGATTTGCCCTGCCCAGTAAGGAAAGTCCAACACTGGCTTCACAATCGCCGATTTCAAGGCCCTGTCCGGCAGCCTCCCGGAAAGAAGCCAGCTGACCGGATCCGGTCAGCTGGCCCCTGCAGCAGTCGAAGTGTCTCGCTCTTCAGTAGCGATATACCGCCGTAAGCCCGATGGTTCGCGGGCGCACGGTCGCGGCCGTGAACAACGGAACTCCCAGTCCCGCGTGCCCGAAGTTCAGCAAGGGATGCTGATTGGTCGCATTGTTCACGAACAGGGCAGCATCGACCGGCCCGATGTGCGTTCCCAGCTTGAGCGACAGATCGGTGAGCGCCGCCAGACCCGGGATATCGGGATCATAACCGCCCGTCCGGGAATCCTGGACCGGCAGGCCGTTGCTCTGGCTGGCCGTATGGCTGTAGCTCACCCTGAAATACGATGTGTGCTCGAAGGTGGTAAATGACCACTGGCCCTGCAGCGTCACCGACCACGGGTTGACCGGAATCCGGTCACCAGCCGCGACCACCGGCATGAAGTCCTGACCCGGGAGCGGCGGTCGCAGGAACGCATCCTTGTCATAGGTGGCGTGGACGTAGCCGATCGCAAGCCCGAGATCCAGCGACGGGATCGGCCGGCTCTGAATCGCCAGTTCGAACCCCTTGCTGGTGGCATCACCCGCGTTGATCGTCACACTGAACCCGCAGGTAGGCAGGTTGTAGGTCGACTGGATGCTCTTCCACTTGATGATGTACGCACTGGCGTCGATCGAAAGCCGGTCATTGAAAGCGCGCGACTTGCCGCCGACTTCGTACGACCACAGGGTGTCGCTCTTGAAGGTCGGGGGTCTCTCGGTCAGCCCCAGGTTCGTGAGATCGTCGCCGCAATTGATGGGCACAGGATTGTTGTAACCGCCCGCACGATAGCCCTTGGTGGCGCTTGCATAGAGCATGGTCTCATCCGTGGCCTGGAAGGACAGCCCGAATTTCGGTGTCAGCGGTTTTTCCGTGGTGCTGCCGCTCGCCTCCTGCGGCGGACCAACGATGGGGCCCGCGTAGAAGGAGTCCGACCAGGAATCCATCTTCGCATAGCGCAGGCCGAGGGTCGCCTTGAGCTTGTCGGTGAACTTGAAGTCAACCTGGCCGAAGCCGGCGAGCTGCTTGTCCACGGTGTTGAAAGGATCGATCACCACCGTGTACTTGCCCAGGTACATTCCGCCGAAGATCTCCTCGAAAGTGGGACCGTCTCCGGCATAGGCATCGAACAGGCCCGGAAGGAACGTATCCTGCACGCGCTGGTGAAGGTGCTGGCGCGCCTTCTGGTAGAACACGCCAACCAGCCAGGTCAGGCGCGCATCGGGGTTGGTCGACTGCAGGCGGAACTCCTGGGTGAAGCTGCGCTGGTGAATGTCGTCATCCGACGGCGCGAACATGCCCGCCGGTGGCGGCTGCCCTACCCACAGGTAGGACTCGAACGCGGCAAGGTCCTGGATGCTGGGCTGATTCCGGTCGAAATACGCCGTGCTCGAGGTGAACATGGCGCCCGGGAAAGCCCACTCCACCTTCAGGGACGGCAGGATGAACCGGTCATGACTGGTATTGCGGATGTTCGAACTGCGATTGAAGCTGCTCTGGTCCGGATTCGACAGGTTCATCCAGAACACCGCCGAATCGTTGACGTACTGGTCCTGCCAGTAGAAGGACGGCGTGATGGTCACCGAATCGGTGGGTTTGTATGCAAGTGCGGCGCGCAGAGTCCCGGTATCGGCATAGTTCGACCCCGCCTGCAGCTCGTTGCCGGTCAGGTAATCGACCCGGTTCACGTAACCACCATCATGGCGCTGCGACGCGCTGAACCGGAATCCCAGCTTGCCGTCGATGAGCGGTATGTTGAGCGCCACACCTCCCTCCGTGCTCGGCCCCCCACTCTTGGTGAATGAGTATTCGGCGCGCGCATACGCATCGAACTTCGTGGGATCGGGCTGCGGCGTGATCAGCCGCACTGTGCCGCCTTCGGAACCGGCGCCGAACAGTGTGCCCTGGGGACCACGCAGGATTTCCACCCGCTCGAGATCGAAGATCTGCGGCCAGACGCTGCTTCCCACGCCACTGTAGGAAGCACGCGACTGGATCGGCGTGTCGTCGATGTACACGCCCGTCGCACCGGAACCGGCATCCGAGGAAATGCCACGGATGGCGATGTTGGCCACGGAACCCGATGCGTCACTCGCCCGGCTGAAGAAGACACCGGGGGTCAGCTTGGCGATGTCATCCATGGTGCGCACAGTATTCTGGTCCAGGCTCTTCTGCGTGAAAGCCGTGACGCTGACTGGCACCTTGCTCAGGGTTTCTTCACGGCGTGCAGCCGTGACGATGATCTCCTCGAGACCGACGGCCGAGGTGCTGGAGGTGTCATCGGCTGCAACAACCTGGGTGACGGGCAGCACCAGCAAGGCTGACAGCGCCAGTTCAAGGACGGATGGTTTCCACATTTCTTGTTCTCCCTTATTGGACGATTCGCGGATGCGGCCAAGGGCTTCCCCAAGCCCCCCAGATGGCAACCCAGGGAATAGTGTCAGATCAAACCAATTTCGTCCAGAGTTTGCTTGCCAGACGTGTTCCGGTCCATGTCGGGCCAGAGTTCCGGTTGGCTCCAATCTTGGGGGGTCGAGACGGCCAGACCGCCTAATCCGTGATCTCCCTTTCTTTTTGCCTGGAAGGAGACATCCGAGGGGCAAACAACCTGGCCGGCCCCCGGCTCCGGCCTTGGATTCAAGCACGGCACTTCCGCCAGTTGTTACGCCGAGCAGCTCCTGCCGGGGAAATTCACAGCCACGGAGCCCCGCTTCAGCTTGGACAAGAAAGGAACCATCGAAGACCGCACGCGGCCGCGAAGAATCATTCGAAACTTGCGTGGCGGGCGGAACGGAAATGCAGCAGGTGACAAATGGTGCTATTGCACCGATGGAGCCATGTTCCTTCTTCATGCATCTGAAAGGGAAACCAATTTTTGTCGTGTCGCACAGACTCAGAGCCGATGTGACTCGCTACATCTTCATTGTAGCGGACTTCCACCACTTACTCCTTGCCGGTCTCCCGGCGCACCCCACCCGTTTGCACGATGAGCCATAAAGTAGGCGATCGACAATTGCCGGATCGAGCGGTGATCCGAATCCGGGTGACCTCCATTGCACCACTTTCAATCCGTAAACCAAGCAAAGGAACGTATCATTTCGCCACCCGGACACCCTTGATGAAATTCTCCGCTTCCAGGTGAAATAGGGCATCGCGATGGTCTCCACGGCGCAGGAACTTCGCGACAAACCCAGTGTTCGGAAACGTCGGGTGTCCGCAATAAAGACTTTCCTGCTCCAGACCATGAGGCATTTCCGCGCCAAGCCTTGCCTTGTCCATTGCAAGCAGTCGATACCGCATGCATGGGTATCCTCGCTCTTCGGTAAAGGCCAATGACTCCTGCAGAATATCAAAGCGCTTTGGATCCCATTGCCTTGCAATCACCGCTCTTACCTGTGATTGGAAGTCCTCCCGCGTGTGCGACTGCGCCAGAGCAAGCTTCTCGGCTTCTGCGATGAATCCTTCCTTGCCAGCCGGATTTCCCTTGGCGAAGACCACTCGATCTTCCGTGGCCCTCAGGACAATCCATTCGTACCCCAGTGGAGCGTCCACGGCAAAGTACCGGGTTCGAAAGGTCTGTCCCGGACTCGGATGCACGTCGGGTTGAGGCGCAAATACGCAAGCCTGCAATGAAATAGCAGCGGAACAAGCGAGCGTCAACCGCCGAAAGCACTTGGATGCAGCAAAACCCCAGTCGCGATTCAACACTTGCACCCCAGCCCTGCCGCGATCATCCCTTCCTTGCATCCTGCGCACTGGTGGAAACTTCCCGACATTGAGATCGCCCCCTATCCCGCGGCACCACATGTCTTTCGTGGATCGCTCAACTCGGCGTCAAAACCCCATCCCACCACCAAGTGAGTTTGCGAGTCCACGACCAGATGATAATGGCAGACCATGTCTGGCCTTAACGTCGCCGTAGCGTAGTGATATATGAGCTGACCACTCCTTCCGCTCTCAATCCTCGTGAGGTTGTATTCGTTTGCCACATACTTTCCAAGCGGATATACGGGATTGAAACCCAATTCCTCAATCGTCCTGTTTTCGCTTACTAGAGCATTTGTTGTAAGCACGAACTGCTGAAACGACGAATGAACGCTGAAGCAGCCATTGATCGTCACACACAAAAGTGCGAGCGGCAGCAATGCACGATGCCAACTCTTGCAAAATGCGGCACATCGAGAGTTTGGCTCTTTCATTGAGATTGATTATCAGTGGTGTCCGGGAGCCATTGGACGAATCGTGCGTAACAAATTGATTCGCCGAGGATAAATCGTGATCTTCTCTGGTCTCGATTTCGACTTCGATTAGCGCCGGTGCGACCCTGCGAAGACCTTCCTCGCGGATCTATCCTGTGCACGCTGGCAAGCTGCTTTTTGCACAGTTGACGAGCCATCTGCCGCTCTCGACGTTTCGTCGCTGCGTGGCCTTGTACGGCGGCGAGCACAAGGTCAAAAGCTTTCCCTGTCTCGAGCAGCTTCTCTGTCTGGCCTTCGCGCAACTCACCTACTGCGAGAGTCTTCGCGACATCGAGGCGTGCCTGAGGGCGCAGAGCGAGAAGCCCTATCACATGGGAATAGGAAGTCGGATTTCGCGCTGCACCCTCGCCGATGCGAACGAGGTGCGCGACTGACGTATCTACGCCGCCTTCGCGCAGCGGCTGATCACAATGGCTCGAAAGCTGTACATCGACGAGCCGTTTGGCGTGGATTTGCGCGAGACGATCAACGCGTTGGACGCCACGACGATCGATCCTTGTCTCTCGGTCCTTTCCTGGGCGCCGTTTCGCACGACGAAGGCTGCCGTGAAGCTGCATACGCTGCTCGATCTTCGAGGCAATATTCCGGCATCTATCCACATCAGCGGCGGCAAGGTGCATGACGTCAACGTGCTCGACCAGTTGCTGCCGGAAGCCGGAGCGTTCTACGTCATTGTTCGGGGATACCTGGATTTCGACAGACTCTTTCGGCTTCATTCTGCCGACAGCTTCTTCGTAACCCGCGGCAAGTCGAACCTCAAGGCTCGGCGTCGCTATTCGCGTCCCGTGGATCGCAGCACCGGACTCATCTGCGACCAGACGGTCTTCCTGACAGGATTTTACTCGAGCCAGAACTTCGAGACCCCGCTCCGTCGTATCCGGTTCAACGATCCGAAACCCGGCAAGCGGTTCGTGTTCCTGACCAACAACTTCGTGTTGCCAGCCCTGACGATCACCCAGTTGTACCGCTGCCGATGGCAGGTCGAACTGTTCTTCAAGTGGATCAAACAACAGCTTCGGATCAAGCAGTTCTACGGCACGGCCGAGAACGCTGTGAAGACCCAGATCTGGACCGCGGTCTCCACCGGCGTGCTCGTTGCCATCGTCAAAAAGCGATTGAAGATCCAAGCGAGCCTCTACGAAATGCTACAGATATTTAGCCTGACCATGTTCGAGCACCCCCCCTTTTGGATATGCTGCTTTCTCAAATCCGCCCGGGTCAAAACGACCTGACCGCACCCAACCCGATGAATTTGTTCCAATAACGTCTGGACATTACTGAGCTGCCATATTTATGCGCTGGATCAAATCCGTACTGCAAAATCGTCTCATCCAAGGCAACTTCCGAATCCACAAATCGAACAAATCCGATATCAGAGCGAACAAAGCTTGCGCAGCAACTCAAGAGCACCGTCGACACACTGATTTCTGGCATCACCCCGACGCTTGCTTGAATGTCACAGTTGTTCACGCGCTTAGTTCTCAACGATTGCGGAGGACCCAGGAACCGTGAGGAATAGCGCCCCGTAGTTGATCGCTGCCGCCGGCAGCATCGCTGGAACATTCAACACGCTTCTCGTCAAGCTGTCCTGAGGGCCAAACTGGATTTGAAAGTAGTCGTGCAATCGAGACAAGGAGTGCATTCCCGGAATCTTGTCCATGAACAACGACAATGGTCCGCCTTGCTTCCAGAAATTCGACTCACCAGGAACATTCAATGGCTGGTTCGTGCCAAACACGTCGGCCGTCTTTGGCACGCCGAGTTTCTCGTCATACGTGCCATTCTCCGACGCCAAGCCTTTCCCCTTGTCCCACGTCACATCGTACTTCATCATCTTGTTGTAAGAGAGTTGCGCCAGAGCCATCACCGCGCTCATTATCAGGCCGTCCCTAAAGTTCCCGCCCGCAACCTCGGAGCTGGCCCCACCGGCAACGCCGTTGGCCGCCACACGTCCGAAATTCCACGAATCAGCGAAGGCGGCGTTGATGCCTCCAAACAAGGCTCCACTGAACGCACCCGCAAGCGCCCCTTTCCACCCGCCCGTGATGCCGCCAGCAACTGCCCCCGCAACCGCGCCCGCTGCAGCGGCACTCAATATCGAAGTCGTCGATCCCGCAATCGCAACAGAAGTTAAAGATACCGTAGTCGTTGCACCAACCGCAGATGTGACTGTTGCCGTTCCGATTGTCGTCGAAGACAAGGACGCAAAATAAGCGGACGCATACCCGTAAGTCACCACCGCCACGATGATCGCCACAATCGGTCGCCAGTACTTCTGAAGGAAATTCCCGATCGCATGAAAGATCTTGCTCAGCCACGAGTATCCGCTCGGATCGGTGAGCGTCAGCGGATTGTTCATCACGTAGCTGAACGGATTGATCGCCTGGCTGACATTGATCGTCTGCACGATCGGGTCGGCCGACAGAAACCTGCCCAGCTGCGGGTCATACACCCGCCCGTTCATGTGAACCAGACTCACCGCATCGAGCATCTCGTGGCCGGTGTACCCGCGTCGGGTGGTCTGCGCAAACGTGGTGTTGTCCGCCGCCGTGGGGAGCCCCGTCCAGGCGCTGCCTCGCCGTGCCCCGAACGGGTTGAAACTCTCCCGCGCCAGCACATTGGCGGCACTGTCCATAATCAGATCCCCGCTCCCCAGGTGATCGCTGCTGGCATAGTAAGTGGAGTTGGTGGCATCGGACCGCCGGGTGTAGATCGCCGATCCGGTGCCGGCCGGGATCAGGTGCCGATACTCGGTGACTCCGGAGGGCCGGATCACCTTCTCCAGGATCCCGCCAATGTAGTACGTGGTCGTGGTGCCGGTGGCATCCACCGCCACCTGCTTCCAGCGCTGATGGTTGGCGTTGTAGTTGAACTGGGTGGAACTCGACCCAGAGGCGATCTGCCCGGGCTGGTTGTAGGAATACCAGCTGATGGCCGAGCCTGCGCGAGAGACCATGTTGCCATCGGCGTCATAAGCATTCACGACGGAAGCGGCTCTCTGACATATTCTTCTCTCAGAACGCCGCGACCTATTGCTTTCGAGACCCTCAATGAGTCTTACGCGCAAATCTGTATATCGCCACCGTGTCCAGCCGAGCGGGGAAGACCAATAGGTCCAAGCTCGTGAATCGTTTCTTCAAGATCAACACCAGCGAGCCATCCTCAGCGTTCTGAAACATAAATTCCGAGTTGACCCATTCGACGGAGATTCCATCTCCTGGCGGCATTCTTTCCTTGGTCACCCATGTGAGCGCCCCGTCCTTACAAGTGCCTTCTCTCGCATGGATTGCTTGATCTGTAGATCCCGATGGGTCTTCTGCAATTGACACCACGCACTCGGCGCCGCGATCACACGAGACTTGAATAGCAGCCTCCCTCATCTCTGCCTGAGAATAAGTCAAGCCCAGCAAGCCGGAAAGCGTCACGTCCGTTTCATTCATGGTAGACGACGGATTGTCCGGTGAGGCTTGCCCATCATTCTCATACCATCCGTTCAGGGCACCGCATCTACCACTTTCAGATCTTCCGACAACGGGGGGCCAACCACTTGGATATTTTGCCGCCTTCGTTGGCAACGAGGTGCAAGACGTAAGCATGAACAACATGCTCACCACCGAAGCTGCAGAAGTGGCGCTACCTTTCATCGGAAAACGCCAACCCTGGTGCTGCCTGGGAATCGACGAATGGTGTTGCGACTACCAGGTTCACGACACTATGCATCCAGAATGGAATCTCAGCCCATCTTGGAATGTTTTCGAAGGCGCCTTGTGCCGTGTACCACATCTTGCTTAGCCAGTCGTGTGGGCCAGCGTACGCTTCGACCAGAAGGTCACCCCAGGAACCTGGCGAATATGGGCCGAACAATGGCAACCGCCCAATTCCACCTTGCCAACCTCCAAGTGGTGATCCAACACCATTTGGGATGTTATTCATGCCTTCCGGAATTCTCCCGCCACCGAGTTTGAAGCCATCCTCGTCCACGCCGTAGCTGTCGCCGCTGGAGTTCGATTTAATTCTTAACGATTGTCGGATCATCGACTGCCGCATGCTCGAAGCGGCCCATTGCAAAAATGCAATTCCCACTCCTATTTCAAATCCCCTCCAAAAACTCTGTCCTTGAACGACCGACGTTGATCCACCAGCAATGCCCGACGCCCCAACGCGCGCTGCACTCCAGGTATCGCCGTAGTACCCTCCGATTGCCCCAAACAGTCCTCCGGCAATTGCTCCAGAGAGCGCTCCCTTCCACCCGCCCGTGATGGCGCCGGCCAGCGCCCCCGCAATGGCGCCACCGGCCACCGCGCCAGCCGTGGTGATCGTTCCGGTGGCGTAGACCGATGTCAAGGTTACCGTAGTGGTGCCGTAGGCAGAACTGACCGTGGCCGTGCCGAGCGTGCTCGACGAGTAAAAGGCCGATGACAGATAGGGCGCCGCAACATAGTAGGCAACCACCGCCACAATGATCGCCACAATCGGTCGCCAGTACTTCTGAAGGAAATTCCCGATGGCATGAAAGATCTTGCTCAGCCACGAGTATCCGCTCGGATCGGTGAGCGTCAGCGGATTGTTCATCACGTAGCTGAATGGATTGATCGCCTGGCTGACATTGATCGTCTGCACGATCGGGTCAGCCGACAGAAACCTGCCCAGCTGCGGGTCATACACCCGCCCGTTCATGTGAACCAGACTCACCGCATCGAGCATCTCGTGGCCGGTGTACCCGCGTCGGGTGGTCTGCGCAAACGTGGTGTTGTCCGCCGCCGTGGGGAGGAATACTTCAGCAGCTTTCGGCGCAGCCAATTCCAGTTGATCACTACGATTCTCTGACTATTCACATTCAGCAGCCGACCGTCAATTGTGCTGCGGCCACTCGAAGTCGGGTTCTCATTGCAGAGTATCAGAGACTTATCCGTCACTAGATCAACCCAATCACCGCCGAAATCTTCTTTCGCTACCTTGTCAAAGCGCAGGACGCGCTGTCGATTTGCCGCAACATAATACTTTCCATAAGTTCGGCACTCCAAATCCCCGTTTTCAGCCGGCGAGAGCAAATCTCTGAATACCATCGCCCTACGCCGTATGGCCTCCGGCCTTCTGCTCTTTGCAAAAACAAGAAACTCTTGGCGAGGCGTGACACCAAGCGACTGGTCAACCGAAAAAAAGTCAAGATACTGTGTCGGTCCTTTGAATGACTCGATTACTCGCGCATGATAGTATTTACCGCACACGCTGCCATCTACCCTTGCTACAGAATCGATCGGTTTCGTCCCCCAAGGCAACACAGCTTCTTCTGACTGCACTTCCACTCTTCCAACGAAATCTGCGTCCGCCACGACGACAGAAAGATATTGCGCTTCACCGTTATATTTAAGGAACTCCGTTTTCAAAATGACGTATGCGCCGATGATCAACAATAATAGGATTGAAAGACTTGTGAAAATTACTTTGCGAAGCCGCATGATAAGCTTTGGCAAGTCAGCCCCAAGCACGCAATGAGCCAAGCGCAATACCACACAGTCTCGTACTTCGCGCAGGCATACTTCCTACAACAATCATGTCAATGGCCCATATTGTCGGTGGCAAACCTATCTGCTCCGCTTTCGCTGTATCCGAAGAAGAAGTGACCGTATTCGTGCAACAATGTAAATCTCATCATCGAAGCAGCAGATTGCAATGCGTTGCCGAGTGACGAAATGAATCCCGGGCTTGCCGCGGCCCTGAAGATATCCACATGCCCAAAACCTGCTTCACCACCCAAGGTTGAATCATCGGCATTCAGCGGCACTCCGGAATCTGACTCGTAACTTCCGCCAAGCCAGGATCGAAACTTGAATGTCCGTCGAAACGCGACTGTAGTCCCTCCAAAAAGTGATCGAAGTCTGGATATCCAAGTTTCTTTGTAGAATCCTTCGGCCTTTAGATCCTTCAGCGTCGAGTCAAAAAGTTTCTGGCCTTCGTCAGCCGGCAGCGTCTTGTTGAGATCGACGTCAACTTCTACTGCTTGTTGAGTTTGCAAGTTCTGGGCCGTCCACACCACGCCCGCAGCCACTGCGCCGCCAATCGCTCCTGCGACAAAGCCAGTTCCAAACGATCCTCCAGTCACCGATGACGTGATTCCGCCAGCAATGCCACCAGTAATGGCCCCACGAAGCATCGTACCCAATAGGCCTTGTGTTGACGCTCCGGCTGCATTTGCGAGGTTTGCCACAAGAGTACCAGCAATCTGACTGGCAACCGCACCGATAACAGCACTCATTGCAAACGACCAAAATGAACCGCCGTTGACTGCATATGAAAATGCAGCCCCAGCAAAACCTGCCCAACCTATTGGCACCCCGTAGTACCAAAGGACCAGTGTGGCAATAAGACCGCCCCATTTCTTTATGAAAGCGCCGATTGCACTGAAAATCTTGCTCAGCCACGAGTATCCGCTCGGATCGGTGAGCGTCAGCGGATTGTTCATCACGTAGCTGAACGGATTGATCGCCTGGCTGACATTGATCGTCTGCACGATCGGGTCGGCCGACAGGAACCTGCCCAGCTGCGGGTCATACACCCGTCCGTTCATGTGAATCAGGCTCACCGCATCGAGCATCTCGTGGCCGGTGAACCCACGGCGCGTGGTCTGGGCAAACGTGGTGTTATCCGCCGCAGTGGGAAGCCCCGTCCAGGCGCTGCCCCGCCGTGCCCCGAACGGGGTGAAACTCTCCCGGGCCAGCACATTGGCGGCACTGTCCATGATCAGATCACCACTCCCCAGGTGATCGCTGCTGGCATAGTAGGTGGAGTTGGTGGCATCGGACCGCCGGGTGTAGATCGCCGATCCGGTGCCGGCCGGGATCAGGTGCCGATACTCGGTGACTCCGGAGGGCCGGATCACCTTCTCCAGGATCCCGCCAACCTGCTTCCAGCGCTGATGGTTGGCGTTGTAGTTGAACTGGGTGGAACTCGACCCAGAGGCGATCTGCCCGGGCTGGTTGTAGGAATACCAGCTGATGGCCGAGCCTGCGCGAGAGACCATGTTGCCATCGGCGTCATAACAGTACACGTTGCTGCCGACCCTCCTGACCGCATGCGGTTGGGCGTGGGCGTAATACGTGCATCCGGTTTGAGCGCCAGTGTACGCATAGCTCCCGATGTCCGACTTGTACGTGATGTTGCCGGCAGCATCGTAATCCACGTTCAGGTTCTGCGTACCGTTGAGGGTCGAGGTGTCCAGGCGGTTCAACGCATCATAAGTGAACACCTCGGTCAGGCCCTGGCGCAAATCCTGGCGCTGGTGCAGATTGCCGCTCAGCGTCCAGTTGTAGGCCATATTTTGCAGATTGGTGGTCGAACCCCCGGTTCCGACTTGCCGGGTGAGGATGTCATTGGTCCACGGTTGGTAGCTCGAAGTGACGACCGCCCCGTTTCCAAGCTGTTCCGTGGTCGGGGACGAGTAGTCGTTGGCTGCCGAGACACTCCAGAAGGTCGTGCCGCCGCTGACGTTGTCCTTGACCTGCTGCAAGAAGCCGTAACTGTAGATGTTCTTCAGCGCCAGACGGTATGAGGAAGTGCTGGTCGGATAAGTCACGGTGTCCACCGCACCGATCGAGTTGTAGGTGTAGTTGACCGTGTAAGCCGCATCCTCCGTGATGGTGGCCGAGGCGGGCCGACCGATCGAGTCGAACGTGTAGCTTTCAGCGTAGCCGTCCGGCTTGCTGAGCGATTTGAGCTGACCAATCTCGTGGAGAGCCGCCGAGGTTCCGTATGTCCAGGTCGTGGCGGTGCTGGACTCCGGTTCGAGGCGCGAGGTCATGCGGCCCAGCAAGTCGTACCCCATCTTGATCGTCTGGCCCTTGGCGTCGACCTGCTGGACCAGTTCGTTCAGGGAGTTGGGGGTAAATGTCCAGTTCCCGGTATCCGGATCCGAAGAAGAGATCTTGAACCCACGTAGGTTGTAGACCGCGGTCGTGGTGGCACCCGTGGCATCCACCATCTGTTTGAGATTGCCGAACGGGTCGAAGGTGTAATTGGTGGTGCCGCCCGGCGAGGGGTCGATGATGCGCCTGAGTTTTCCGGTCACGTCCGTCCACTTCTGAGTAACGTTTCCGACCGGGTCTGTCAGCGTGGTCTTGAGGCCCGCGTACGCAATCGTGGTCGTCCGGTCCACCGAGCCACTGGAGTTGTAGAGGGTGTCGGAGACCGGGCGGTTCAGAAGATCGTAAGCGAAATGATGATATCCGTTGTTGACCCCCGAACTGTACGGCAGAGTGACATCCTGCTTGAGTCCCAGGGCGTTATACACGGTCTGCACGTTGGTCCAGACGCCCAGCACCCGATGCCCCTCGTCAAAGCGGGACCTGTCCAAGCCGTCAAGATACCTTTCTTGCGAACGGATGATCGCACCGCCGCTGTCGTAGTGCGCGTTGACCACATGGAGTCGCAGATCCGAGTACCCCCAACACGTTGCCGAAATGCAGTCCGTATAATTCCAGGTGCTGTAGGTGCCGTCCGGTCGATTCTCGCGCGTCTTGCGGCCGAAGTTGTCGTACAGCCAGGACACCGAGACCCCGTTGGCATCCGTGGTTGAGGCCTTGACACCCAACGCATAATTGTAGGCAACGGAGGCGGTTTGGCCCAGTGCGTTGGTGACCGACTCAGCAAAGGTGCAGCGGGTTCCAAAGCTCGAGCTCGTGTTCCTGGCGGGCATCGTCGCCCCTGTCGAATCCAGGCCCACGACGGAAACCGACTTCAGATTGCCGCAAGTATCGAACCCATAGTTCTTGACCACCTTCAACGTCGTACTGGTCGGCTCGATGGTCTCGCTGGTGTTGCGGCAATTCGTGTAGTCGACGGCATGATCCACGCGCCGGGTAAGCGATGATTGCCCGGGCACCGTGTTCTGGGTGGTGGTCGAGGTCGGCAACCCCAGGCACCAGTTCGTCACATTCGGGGTGATGGTCTGGGTGACAACCGACGACCACGACTGGCCTGAGAACGGCGATGCCGTGTCGTTGTCCGTCACCGTGGTATTGACGGTGGTGGCGTTCCCATAGTTGTCATAAGTAAGGCTGGTGACGGAGGTCTGGATGAGCGGTGCGGTGGCGCTCAAATCATTCGAAATGACGGTCGCCGTATTGACATGCGGGAAGCACCGGCTGGTCGAGCTGGTACTTGTGGCCGTACAGCCCGTGCCTCCGGAAAGATCCGTTACTGCCAGGTCATTGCTGGTTCGCGTGATCAGGGTACTGCCGTTGGGCTGATATGTGCCATGCTGGAAGACCAGTCCTGTGAATGGATAGTCGCGCCGATAGTAGGTGTAATCGTAAAGGCCGTTGCGACTGTCAATGGCACGGGTCGCATAGAAGCCGGCGAAACTGCGCCCCTGTCGCTGAACCTGTGCACCGTAATAGTAGAACGAATTGGTGTACGTAGAACTGGCGCTAAGGCCGTCGGACTGCTGCACCTGGCTGACCACGTACATGGGTCCGATGAAATCCGTATAGGGCCATACTGCATCGGAATATTTGCTGTAGTTCGAGGCGGTGATCGGCACGTAGGTGGGCGAAGCCTTGATGCCCCAACCATCGGCAATGGTGGTGGCCAGGTCCGCGGGCGTATTCGCGCCGTTGTGCAAGCCCACCGAAATGGCATTGCCGGCCGCGCTGTTCGCAAAAAGCAGATCGGACAGGCCATCTCCGTTGCGGTCCGTGACGGCCCAGGTACCGGTGCCGACCGAAATTCCTGTCGACGCCGCCGTCCCTATACTAGTGCTGAGCGACTTGTAAATCTGCCACGTGCCTGTCGAACCTGCAAACAGGTCGGATCTGCCGTCACCATCCCAATCGAGCGCCAAGCTGACTTGCGAGCCAATTGCAAGCGGAGTCTGTGCCGTGCCGTCGCATGGCGAAATCAGGACAGTCGCGTCAACAACAAAATCGGTGCACTGATCATCATTCCACCTTACGGGAAGGGCAACGCCATTGTAGGTAGGACTACCCACAATAACAAAACCACCGAAAGTAAACGACGTACCTCGCGACAACAATGCCTCATAGCTTGTGACGCACCCGCCGGCTCCAATCGCGCAGGCCGTGTGATAAAAAAGCAGATCTTCACGTCCGTCCCCGTCGAAGTCCATGTGTTTAATTGACGATCCAGCGATCGAATTATTACCCCAGATTTTCGGACTGTTGACGATGCCTGCGAGAGAACCTGCCGAGACAGGGGCGGAAAATGAAATCGACCCGCCTGAGGATGTATTGGACGCAATATAAAACTGGATAAGAGGCGGCTTCACGAGAACTATGTCAGGCTTTCCATCGCCTTGAACGTCCGCAGTGGCAAAGGAAGTTGCAGTTGTGTCGTAGGCAAGACCCGTTGACGTGGCTGTGAAAGAGCTGCCGCTTAACCGATACGCGGTCCATACACCGGCGCTTGGAGCCAACAATTCCGTTTTGCCGTCGCCCGCGAAATCATCAAGCAAAATCTCTTGCGTGCTGGTGGTGACTGCTCCAGTGTTGACGGGCAAATCGTATCCAGTCGCGTTGGCGAGTTGTACCCACCATTGAGAACTTGCACCGGTTGAAACAGCGAATACCAAGTCCAGCTTGCCATCGCCGTTGATATCGGCGGTGTTCATCGTACCGCTCGTCGCACCGCTCCCGGTAGCAGTTGCCGGCGCAGCCACGCCAGCGGCACCGTTCTGGTAAGTCACCGAAGTTGGTCTCAAACAATCAGTCCCCGCACTTCCCCCACACTCCTGGATCGACGCAAGGCGGTCACGGATGGTCGTGAGTGCGGTTTGATAGGACAAATTGTATTTCCGGACAGACACTCCGGAACTCTGCACATCGATCTTGGCGAGAATCTGGGTCTGAAGGATGTTGCCGCCTGCAACGTACCGGCTGAGGTTCGTGACCCGGTTCTGGTATGTGAAGACGACCTTGTACGGATACGTCGTGCCGGTCGCCGGCGTCTGTGTGTATTGGATATTGGCCGGCTGGATCGACCCGCTGGTGGTCGAATACGTGATCGTCAGATTGTTGCCCTGACGGTCACGCACCTTGTTCAGCATCCAGGCGTAAGGGGTCGATCCGCCATTGGTGTAGGCTTTGGAGTCCACGGTATTGCCGTACTCGTATCGCAGACCGTCCTTGCCCTCCACGACGAAGGACGAAGGGCCGTTCCCGGCCGTGGTTGCGCTCGCAGTCACTCGCGAGAAGTTCGCAAGCTGCGTCTGGTAAACCGAGTTGACAGCCCCATAAGTACCCGATGTAACACGCAGGCGGTTTCCATCCAGGCAATAGTCATCGCTGGTGGTCAGCGTGACGGGCGCTGGGGATGCCCCGTTGTCGGCATAGGTCTTGTTGCACCTGGAAATTGCACTCAAGCCGGCCAGCGCCCAACCCGGACCCAACGGACCATCCTGTCCACCACTGGTGTAGACCAGCGAGAGCTTGGGCTCGATACCGCGGGCACCGGGTGGGGTCCAGATGGGGACGGTGAACATCGCCCCGCCCATGGCCGAGACCGAGAACTGGCCCGGCGTGCGGCCCGCCGAGGTGACTGTCAGCGCAGCGGCGACTGGCCCCGGAGAGGCGGCATTGACGGGCAGCGGGACGGGGGGCGTCGCCACCGCAAGCGAGCTGTCCGTGACCACGCTGGTCAGGTTCGCACCATTCAGGCGTTGGATGGAATTTGACCCGTCGGCCGACTGAGCCTGCAAGTACAGGCTGAAGGAAGCCTTCCCGTCGAACTTGCCGGCCAGCAGCCGGTAATCGCTCGCCGCGGGCAGGCTGTTTCCATCGAGCGCGACACGGTTGACAAAAATGGCCCCCGGAACATGACCATAGAGCGCATGGCTGGTATCACCCGTGGTCAGGCCTTGCAGGATCACATCCGAGCGGCCGTCACCATCGAAGTCTCCGACGAGAACCGACGACTGCAGGGGCGACCACTCCGCCTTGAACCCATCCCGGCTCCAGGCCTGCACCCCTTCGGTGGCAAACATCGTCGGGGTACCTGCGGAGAGCACCACGCCGTTGGAGTTGGGCAGAAACTCCGCCGCAACCTTGGTGCCGGGGCCGGTCCCGGCGATGGGCTTGGCCTGGATCAGAAGATCCGACTTCCTGTCGCCGTTGAAATCCCCGACGAACACGTTGCTCTCGGATGCAGCCCAGCCAAAGCCGGCATAGCCGTCCTGCCAGCTTTGGGTGGGCCCCTTGGTGGTGAACTGGCCGTTCTTGTCCGACAAGAGCACTGCGTTGAGGCCCTTGTCATCGGCAGCCTGCAGGAACAAGTCCGCCCGGCCGTCGCCGTTGAAGTCTCCTGCCATGACAAGATGTTGATCGGTGGACCAGACCAGACCTTTGGCATCATTCGCAATCGTCTGACTGATCGCCCCGATGCCCCCGTCCTCGGTCAGCAGCACAAAGTGGTCGCCCGAGTCCTTGCGCTGCAGGAACAGGTCATCCCTGCCATCGCCATCGAAGTCGGCCACGACGATGCGGTACTTGCCGCCGGACCACGGGATGCCCAGATAGGCATTGTTCCAGGACTGCAATGGAATGTTGAAGCCTTTGCCGTCGGACAAGGCGATTCCGCTGAGCTGGGTCGCATCGTGGGCAACGTACAAAAGATCGGTGAGGCCATCACCGTTGAAATCTCCGGCGTACAGATCGTAATCCTGGGTACTCCAATGAGTGGCTGCCCGAGCAGTTCCAAGCAGTCCCAGCAACAGCCCAGCCACACCCAACGCTGATCTCGTCATTCCCTGTCCCCCTTCCCTTTTGCAGTCTCTTCGGGATCTGCCCTATTGCGTACGTGTCACCCTCGGTGTCACCGACGCGCCATCCAGCGACAGCTCCATCGGCATGCCACGGCGATTGATGGCCACCTGCAGGGCGGAACCACCGGTCAGGCGGCGTAGCGAGGCAATCGCCAGACGCGGGTCGCGCACGGGCTCGCCATCGATGGCGGTGATACGGTCCCCGGCTTCAAGGCCCAATCGCTCAAACGCATCCGAACGGGTGCTCCCGTAGACTTCCAGGCCCCTCACTTGCGCCCCGTCGTAGACAGGGCTCACGCGCATCACCTCGGTGAGCGCATCGCGGCTGGTGGCCACCGCCGGCACGAACTCGTGCGGACCGCCGACACTGAGATAGGCAGGGTCAGGCGGTTGATAGCCCGTGGGCTCATGGCCCGGAACGTAGACGCTGGCCGTCTTTCCGTCACGCTCCAGATCGACGTGATCGGAGTACACCGCCCCGATGCGCGTGCCGTTTGCCAGGATGGCCCCGGCGCGATATGTCTGTGGCGAGAGCGCGCTCAAGCCCAGCTGAACGTGGCCCTCCTGTGCATTGCGGCCCACCTGGGTGGAGACAAGCAACAGCGTACGAGCCGACGAGGAGACCGAGGAATCGGTGCCGATCGGTGAGGGTTGCGAAGCGGCGGTGGTCGGTCCCGCCGAGCGCGCCACCGGAACTGACAGCGCATGGGGCTCGACTTTCGCGCGATGAGCCGCGCTCAAATCCTCAAGATCAACGCCACTCAGCCACAACACCGCAGCGGCGGCAGCGGCGGCGGAACCCGCGAAAAGCAATCGCTTGAAAAAGCGCGAAGCCGGGAAGCCGGGAAGCCGGGAAGCCGGGAAGTCCAGACTTCTCTGGTCCCTTGTTGTTGTTCTCCTTTTGTAACCGATCGTTCCTGATCGATCGCATATCCTATGCCTGAAGTTTCATCCCCGTCGTCAAATTGACGGCCTCTTCAGGCTACGCTCGATTTTGAAGATCGTCAATCTCGATCATTCTGAATCTCGGTGTCCCATCCGCTTGGGACGCGCCTGAATCTCAGGCGCGATGCCCGAACAATCGGGCGGGCAGGAACAGCAGCGCGCGCAACAGGGCGAACACCGCTTCGAAGGTGATGCCGATCAACCGGAACGGCAGTGAGATCAGCCACACGAGGGGCCACAGGATCAGGGCCAGCAGGGCGATCGGCCAGCACAGGACCAGAAGCAGGCACCAGGCCATCCATCCGAGCAGCGTCATGCCAGTACCTCCGTCGTCGACCCGTTCATCCTGGAACCAATCGCTGGCCGATGCAAGATGCGTCCCGTTCGCATTGACGTGGTCTGCGTATTGCCGCAACCTGACGCTCCCCGCATGATCCCGATGTACCGGAGGCGCCATGAAAGCGACCCCATTGTTCCTGGTGCTGGGTCTCATGAATTCTCCGCAGGTCCTGGCCGCGGCCGACGTGGCCGAGCCGGCGCATGCGGCGCAGGACTCACCTCAACCCATGGCGCATGTTCCCCGCTCGCTGCCCGACTGGGCCCGCGGCGCACAACTGTTCGAGGGACTCGGATCCACCCATCGTTCCGTCACCACCCGCTCGAAGACCGCGCAGCAGTACTTCGACCAGGGTTTGCGCTTGATGTGGGCTTTCAATCATGACGAGTCCACTCGCTCCTTTGCCCGCGCGACCCAGCTGGACCCGGCCTGTGCGCTGTGCTTCTGGGGTGTCGCGCTGACGGTGGGACCCAACTACAACCTGCCCTTCCTGGTCGAAGAACGCGCGCGTGTCGCGCACGCCGCCATGCTGGAAGCCGCGCGGCTCGCCCCACACGCAAGCCCCGTCGAACAGGCCCTCATCGGTGCGCTGCAGAAACGTTACCCGACCGCCGACCCGCTCGATCCGCCTCACATGAAGCCCGTGCTCATCGCCTATTCCGAGGCCATGGGCGAGGTGGCACGCCGGTTCCCCGACGATCTGGATGTGCAGACCCTCTACGCCGAATCATTGATGAACATCAACGCCTGGAAGCTGTGGACACTGGATGGAAAGGCGGCGCCGGGAACCGAACGCATCGTGGCCACGCTGGAGTCCGTGTTGTCTCGTGACCCGCAGCATCCCGGTGCGAATCACTACTACGTCCACGCCATCGAAGCCTCACCGCATCCGGAGAAGGCACTGGCTTCGGCAGAACGGATTGGTGGCGCCATGCCTGCGGCCGGACACCTGGTGCACATGCCGGCTCACATCATGCAGCGGGTCGGCCGCTACGAGGATGCCGCCGAGGCGAATCGACGTGCGGCGGCGGCGGACGCCGCCTACAACCGGCTGACCACTCCGCCGGACTACTATCCCATGGGCTACACCGCCCATAATTTCCAGTTCCTGGCGTATGCCACGGCCATGCAGGGCCGGGCTGCCGAAACCCTGCAGGCAGTGGACGCTTCCCGCGCCGCCGTTTCCGACGCCATGCTGGGCGCGATGCCAGGCATGGACTGGTATGTGGCTCAGATGTACACCGCACGCGTGCGATTCGGTCGTTGGGATGAACTGATCGGCATGGCGGCACCGGATGCGCGGCTTCCGGGCCTGACCGGCGGCTATCTCCATGCGCGCACGGTGGCGCTCGCCGCCCGGGGCCGGGTGGCTGAGGCGAAGCAGTCCCTGCAAAAGCTGATGGACCTTGCGAATTCAGTGCCCCCCGATGCAGGCGCAGGACAGAACGCATTGCGGGACGTGCTGGCGGTGGCCGTACCCTGTGCACAGGCTCGCATCGCCGCAGCCACCGGGCAGGACGATCAGGCGATCGCGCACCTGCGCGCAGCTGCTGCCGCGGAGGATCGGCTCGCCTATGATGAGCCGAAGAACTGGTTCTTCCCGGTGCGGCACGAACTCGGCGCGCTGTTGTTGAAGACCGGCAAGCCCGCAGAAGCGGAAGCCGTGTATCGGGACGACCTGAAGCAGAATCCCGCGAATGGATGGTCGCTGTTCGGCCTGAGCCAGGCACTGAAGGCGCAGGGCCGAGCGCCGGAAGCCATGGCCGCGAGTCAGGCGTTCGACGAGGCATGGAAACAGGCCGACATCACTCTCATCGCGTCGGCGTTCTGATCCCGGGCATGGACATCCGTACATGGCTTTCCCGACTGGCTCTTGACCTGCCGGACCATCGAGCGTAAATGATTCGCATCATCGGGCGCGCGCTGCGACCCGCGCCTTGCGTCCATCACGATCAGACATCCAAAGAGGGGACGAAGATGCGCAATATCCTGTCACCATTGCTGATGTTCACGGTCCTGGGGCTGCCTGCGTTCGCCACGGCGGAAGACGCCAGGCCGGCACCTGCCCAACCCACCGATGCCGAGTTGATCAAGAGCGCCATGACCGCAGCTCCGGCTGCCGTTGCACGGCATGCCACCATCGTGACCATGATGCCGGATGGCAGCATGCACACGCTGCGCAAGGGCAGCAACCAATTCACCTGCATGCCCGACAATCCCGCAACTCCGGGCCCGGACCCGATGTGCATGGATCGCAATGCCATGGAATGGGTGCATGCCTGGGTGGCGCACAAGGCTCCGCCCGCCGGCAAGGTCGGGCTCATGTACATGCTCGCCGGCGGCACGGACGCCAGCAACACCGATCCCTACGCCGAGAAGCCCACCGCGGAGAATCACTGGATCAAGACCGGGCCGCACGTAATGATCGTCGGAGCCGACGTAACCTTCTACGACCAGTACGGCAAGAGCCCGGATCCTGACACCAAGGTCCCGTATGTCATGTGGGCCGGTACACCGTACCAGCACCTGATGGCGCCCGTGCACTAGGCGTCACGGTTGCGGACGATCTCGATCAACGCATTCAGGGCGTCGATGGATGTGAATATGCCGAGAAACCGGCCCTGTTCGTCGTTGACGATGGCGCTGCCGACCTTCTTCTCGGACATGGCGTAGGCCACTTCGTCCAGTGGCGCGGTGGATTTCACGGTCAGCGGATCGGCTGCCATGATGTCTGCCGCGCGGACCTGGAGTTTTTCCGCCACGGTCAGACCCGCGACGAGCCGCACGTCGCGGTCGCTGACCACACCCACCACGGTGTTGCCCCGGATCACCGGAAGGTGACGGATGCCGTGGATCTCCATCAACTGGCGCAACTCGTCGATGGTCATGTCCTCACCCGCGGTAACCGGGTCGGGCGTGGTGAACTCTTCCACTGGCACACGTGTTGGCAGCATGGCGAACCTCCTGTGATCGTCCGCAGGCTGCGGGTGCGACCTGCGCCGATACACCAATAGATGCGAATTGCCCGTCAGGGTCAATAAGACAAAGTACGGATCGGGCGAGCACACGCCCCTCGCGGACCTGCGCCTCGAAGGCCCGGGCGCACCTCGAGAGGAAGTTTCAGGCGTAGCGGATGTCGCCGGCTCCGTCCTTCGATCCGCCGCGGCAGGCGTACACCACCTCGCGCAGGTCCCGGATGAACAGGTCGGCATCGGCGTCCGTGAAGGATGCGTCCACCGCGAGCGTCAGGGCCGGCGGATCATGCAGCCCCAGCATGATCCACCCCTTCTCCAGCAGCCCCTGGTAGATCGCTGCCGTTTCCCCGCGCGTGGAATGAAAGTGCAGCGGCATGGCATCCACCTGCCACATCTGCAGGCCCTCGATGGCATTGATGTCGCGCGTCAGACGCTGCTTCATCGACAGCAGCTGGCGCGCCAGGCGCAGGTAACCGGCCCGCCCGAGATAGTTCATCACGGCCCAGGCAGCGAAAATGGACCCCGCCGAGCGCGAGCCCGAAAAACCGGCCAGCTTGTACAGTCCGAGGAAACGGTCTTCGATCGCCACGTAGTGATATTGCTGAAGATCCGCCTCGCGCCAGAAGATCGTCGAGGCCGGCTTCGGGCAATAGCCGAACTTGTGCAGATCGGCCGAGATGGACATGACCCCCGGCACGCGGAAATCCCACGGCGTGATCTTCTCGCCCAGTTCTTCCAGGAAAGGCGAGATGTACCCGCCCACGCAGGCATCGACGTGCATCCACAACCCTGCATCCGCCGCCACTTGGGCGATGTCGGGTATCGGATCGATGCGCGCGAAGTGCCAGGTGGGCGCCGATGCCGCCACCATGATGGTGTCATCGTTGATCGCCGCCGCAATGTTGGCCGCGATGCCGCGCCCGTTCTCGTCCAGCTCCGTGGTGATGATCTCCATGTCCAGATAACGTGCGGATTTCTGGAACGAGGGGTGAATGGTCAGCGGAGCCACCACGTTGGGCCTGCGCACCTTCGGACGCCTGACCCGCGCCCACTCCTTCGCCGCATGCAGGGCGGAGAAGTTGCTCTCGGTGCCACCGCTGGTGAAGTTGCCGGTCGAAGTGGGCCCCGGGTGCAAGAGACTCACGCCCATGGCGATGACTTCCTGCTCGATGGTCTGCATGTAGGGCAGGTACAGCGAGAAGAAACCATTGTCGGACATGAACTGCTGGAAAGCGTACTTGCCGATGTCCTGGACGTCCTGCGGACCGCGGAAAGCGCGGGCGAACTTGCCGTAAGGATCCGGCACCTCGATCTGCGCCAGATGCTGCTTGATGGCATCGAAACTCATGCCCTGCTCGGGCAGCGGTTTGACGACCCTCGTATCTTCCATCACGAGCCTCCTGCGAGCTGTTCACCAGCCCGGTCCCGATGCATCTGGCGGCGAAAGCGCCGACAATCCAATAGTATAGCGGCACTTACTATATCCAGTCGCCATGGTCTTAACAATAGTAATTGTGTATTTGCTATTTATATTGACACCCCCTCCTGCCCGCGGACGGTCTCATCCGGACCTGCGATGTGATACGCGAAGTCATGACCCTGTGGGAGCAGCGAGAGCGCCTCTCCCGGTACGGATGCCAGGAATGTGAGGATTGGCTGCTGCACGAAAGCTGTCCTGAAGCAGGACAAGATCGGCGCGCTGCTCTGAGGTCATGCGAGCGCGGGCGATTTCGACCCGGATAAACTCGCCGGAATCAGATAACGAAACTCCGAAGCGGACTCATTGCTTCACCATTCCGGCCAAGCGGGAATCAAATGCAGATCGCGATGGGCAGTGCCGCGTTCTGGTGAGTGCAGCTACGGTTTCCGGGTGGACGCACCTTCCTCATCGAGGCGCTCGAAGCCGGCAAGGAAAGGGCTTATGATCTGCACGCCGTCGATCTGCTGATCGTGCTGCAGGTCTTCGGACAGCAGGTACCTGCAACCTTGGTGCTGAGCCGAGGCCACGATTAGTGCGTCCCGGTAATTCAGGCCGAAACGGCTTTCGATCGCCCAGGCGGTTTCCACCGTAGCGTAGTCCACCCGCCATGGACTCCAATACTGATAACGGCGAACTTCGGCTCGCACGTCATCGGCCGGGATGGCATCGAACTTTTTGCGCGCGTTGACATGGAACTCGTTGAGAACCTGCATGCTGATGGGGCCGCAGCGTTTGGTCCAGCAGGTGCCCACCCATTGTCGGGCGCGGTCGCGCTTGGTCTGATCACGATTATCGAAACAGTAGAGCAGGACATTGGTGTCCAACATCACCGCAGCGGTCACCGTCGGCCTCGCGTGTAGATTTCCTCGCGTATCGGATAACGTCCTTTGGAAGTGCCGAAGAGCCTGAATTCCAGGGCCTCGTGCATCGCACGCTCGTAAGCGTCATCGTGGCGCATCTTTTCAGCCAGCATCTCGCCAACCAGGCGCGAGACGCTGGCATTGCGGCGCGCAGCCTCCAGCCTCGCCCAGTCGGCAACGCCGTCGTCCATCGTCACAGTGACGTTTTTCATGGCACCGGTTCCACTAGTTTCGTGTTGCACTAGTTTCGTGCATCACGAAGTTAGTGCCAATGCCCGAATGAAGTCCGATGAATGCAAAAAGCCAGGCTCACTCAAACGGATCCCACGGTGACGTTCGGTCGAAACGACCGGCCAGGTTCATTCGGAATCAGCGGCCGCCTCGGTCCGGAAAACGCAGGTGGACGCACGTTCCTCGTCGACGCGCTCGAGACCGGCAAGGACCTGGGGTGATTGCGAAGCCTGCGAATGCCGCGAATCCTCAACGACGGCGCGAGATTTCCGCTTCGCAGGCGGATGCGCAGTGGCTGATGGCGCGACGGGGGAAACGGCGTAACCCGGCGTCCCGACGTGATCTGCGGTTCGCATCTCAAAGCGAGGGCACCCAAGTGCATGCCCATGAATCCCCGCACAGAGTCGGCTGCTGGGGATGGCAAGGCAGGCAACTCGTAATACACTGGATATCTCTGTATTACGGCTGGAGCTGAAAATGGCCACCACGATGACGGTCAAGGGACAAGTCACCATCCCCAAGAAAGTTCGGCAGACCCTGCGCCTGTCTCCGGGCGATGGCCTTTCAACCGACGTCGCGGCATCGAGCTGAGCAGGCAATGGCTTCGTGCTCTCGATCCCGTGGGTCCTGACAATCCACACGACCAGGCTGACGGCGAGGAGCAGGCCGACGAACCAATAAACCTTCGGAGCAATCTGTGGCAAGTGTGACCTCGTCAACCTTTCGCGGTACACCCTTCCCTCGATTAGCATATCGCCGGCCTGTCCAAGGTTCGCGTTCGCACCGCAGCCGCGGCAACCAATCGTTCTCGGGTTACCCCTGCATGCAGAGTCGACACTCTGGCCAAAGCTGCGAACACCTGAGAGTGAAATTTGCACTCATTGCTATCTTGAATCTCCGAAGCTGGCTCCGCCACTAAAATCGATCCAGTACCACCGCCGATTCTTGCAAGCCCCAAAAGCAACTACACCCCCGAAGGTCTGTGCAACACTGGCAAGCGCATCGTCGACCGTCAGATTCCGCAGTGATGCCGGTAGATGCGGAAGTCCGACGCGGGGCTCCGCAATAATTACGTTTGCTACTCTTGGCAAAGGCCGCATATCACTTGCCTGGAGCGCTGCCAGAGCTTCGTCAGTGCTCATAATCGAAGCTATCGCCAAGGCGGGGTTGTATTGCGCACTTTTGTTGAATTCCACTCTGGCAATCCTTGCCTTCAACACTGAACTCGCAATTGTCCCGATTTGAATACTGATGACACCGTCTTGATCTTCTGAAACCTCGACGCCTGAATCAGACTCAAACATCTCCCGAATTTCAGCGAGCGCCGAATTCCCTCTCGAGGCGCTTTGCACGTTGATTTTCGGGAATTTAATTGAATTCGGGCTCTTCCCAGAACATGTCGCCTCGTAATTTATACGTCCTGCTTTCTTCTCCCTCTTCAATACAGGTAACAGGCTCGTCATCACCACCGCTTGGCTATCACTATCAGCGAACCCGCTTCCTTTGGCGGCGCAGCCTGCAGCCAGGCTCCAACAAAGAAGCGGGAAAAGGCACGTCACCGAGACGCACAAACTTACGCGTATCGTGCGTTCACGATTCATAAACATTACCGGCGAATCACTGAGACAGTGTTACTCACAACACCGCCGACAACTTGGTTCACATGTTGAAATTGACTCGTCAACGGATAAATTTCCCCATGGACCTGCACGGAAAATGTCTGTGTTGTCACGAGCAAGAAATTTTGGGGCGCCAAAACAGGAGGCACCCAACCAACCAAATCAGTTGCGACTCCATTGTTCATAGGCACGAAATCCGCATTCGAAGTGATCCCAATGGCGGGCTCCACCTGCTCACGAAGTGAATAGCCTGACCCTGTCAATGGCTCGCCAAGCACGTTCATGAGCTGATAACTGTATACCGAGTAAGTACCTACATCCAACGTCGCAAATGGAAGTATCTCCAGTGAGTAAGGAGACAGTGGCAAGGACTGGCCGGATGTGTCGAAGATCTCTTGATCAGCTTCCGAGGTCGACTGCCTGGAATGCGCAGCAGAGTTGAACAAATACCCTGCCGCCGCCACGGTAAATCCATCATCGAACTTCCCACCCGTGATCCTGGCCGCTACGCCGCCAACCAGCCCGGCTTCCGCTGCTCCCTTGAATTTCCTCCAGAAGCCGACTGCCTCTGGTTTGATGAAAACCCATTGCACAGCCGCGTCCGATATCCCCGCCGCCAGCGCCCCTCGTACACAGTTTCCACCGCTGGCAACTCCACCGACACAGCTCACCGCGGCATGTGCAAGCACGGAAAATGGCTTCGCCCACTCGCTGCCTCTCTGCGCCATCTGCGCCGCATAACTGCCGATCTTGACAAACGCGAATGCCGTTATCCCGGCGATCAGTCCCGCTGTCAACAGTAACCCACTTCTCCCCGGTTACGGCAATCAGTTCTCAAGGCCCAAGCCAACCACACGACAGAGCCTGAAACTGTGCTTCCAAGTGATAAGCATCATTAATCCGTTGTTCTAGCACCTCCTTCACTTGACGGAAGATCGGCGAGCCGCCCAACTGGAAATCGACCAGCCTGACAGTCTGCGCCTCGCGATCAACAACAACATCGATCTGATTAGCTGGAACGGACGCGGTACGAATCGAGAAACTGGTGATTACCCTATCCGGTGGCGTGGTTGATGGAGTTGAAAAGCCAAGCGGCTCCAATACACCACCTACTAAAGCAGGCAAACTATTGGAAACCAAATTCCCGTCGGCCGGAGTTGATTCGACGCGCAACATCAATCCACGAACAGCGCAACAACCCGTGACGATCCAGAGAACGCATACGCTAGCTACCATGTGTCGCCACATAGGTCAGTGCCCTGCCGCACCGGCTATTGTGAACGGGATGAGACCCAGTAGTTCGTATGCCATTCCGAATGGGCCGGCTGGCAAATACGTCGAGTTAGGACTGAAGTTGCTTGAGGCCCACACACCGCTGGAACAAGGCGGGCACGACTGGTCGTGACGAAAACTGTTGTAATCCAGCGCATTCAGAGGGCGTAGGGATGGTTCGTTGTCCACGGCGGGAAATTGTCGCGTACCCCATCCCAAGCCGCCGTAAAGACCATCGTGGGGGAACGCGAGATTCAGAATGGCTTCCCCGAAGTGCCAAAAACTCAACATGATGTTTCCACTGGAAAGATCGTGCCCTACGACTGGCAGATCATTACGAAAAAACACATACAGCGCCCCCAACTGCCCCACCGTAACTGCATAGATGTCGACGACAATGGCTTTTGCGTCCCGCCATAGCTGCTCGCCCACACTCTGGTCGGTACGACCGGCCTGCTGCGACTGCGGCCCGACCAGATATTGCACGGCGGCAGTGGAAAACCCGTCCTCGAATTTGCCGCCCGCAAGTCTTGCCGCCTCGCCACCGATCAATCCGGCTTCGACCGACTCGGCGGCTTTGCTCCACTGCCCGAAGGACGGAAACTTGATGATCAACGGTTGTGCTGCGATCGCAAAACCCGCACTCAGCGCTCCTTTCCCACAGTTGCCGCCACTGGCTGCCGCTGAAGCACATCCGACGCCCACTCGGGCTATCACGCCCTCGGCTGGCGTCCAGTTACCGCTCGACACCTTTTGTCCTATTCCTGCCGTAAGGCCGCCTACCACGCCGGCGACGAGACCTGCGGTGAGCGCCGCCGACAGACTCCCGGTCGAGATATACGCGCCGACAAATCCACCGACGAATCCCGCGAGTGCGCCCGCATAAACACCTGCGCCGACAACATACTCGCTTGCCAGGAACGCGTACGCAGCCCCAAATGTGAAATACGCAAGCACCGCTCCCACGATTGCTCCGACGATATCCCCAAGCAAACTGTGTCCACTGGGATCGATGTACTTGAGCGGATCATTCCAGGCATAGGCATACGGGTTGATCGCCTGGCTCGACCCGAGCGTCTGGATGACGGTGTCGGCGGACAGAAACCTTCCCAGGGTCGGGTCATAGACCCGCCCGTTCATGTGCACCAGACCCACCGAGTCCAGCATCTCCTGCCCGGTGAACCCCTGCCGCGTGGTGCTGGAGAACGTCGTGTAATCCGCCGTGCTCGGTACCCCCTGCCAGTTGCTCCCCCGGCGTGCCCCGAAGGCCGTGAAACTCTCCCGAGCCAGCACATTGCCCACCGCATCGAGCACCAGATCCGCGCTGCCCAGATGATCCGAGGTCGCGTAGTAGGTGGGGGTCGTGGCGCTGCTGCGTTCTTCAACGATGCGACACTGAGTCCGTCCGGTACCCGTTCCTACAGAGTCGTCACAACAACTGAGACGATGAAATTACAGCGAACATTAGAATGCGCATCGTTCGGTTGGCGCAGCAACTGTTTGGCGCTTCCCCAATTTTCCATGCTCAATAGCAATTTCTAATTCATGACAGAGAAGATCCCCTGATTCTCGGGATCCCGTTCTAAATGGGAGGCTGATAGTAAATTTCTCGAATGCATTCGCATGTCTCATTGGAATAATGCTAATGCGAGATGGGAAAGGATGACTAATTGAACGAACAGCCGTTGTCAGATCAAGCCCCCAATCATCGCTCGAGACAGTGAGAAATTTGATTGGACCGCGCCGCTCAGATTTGAACACCAAACGAAGTGGATTGTTCTTTCTGGAATTGCCTAAATCGACTTCCAGAGTGCCTGCCGACCAGCCAACATGTCGGTCATCAAAATTCTGTATGACCACGTCTTCAAGTGGCGTCGCCGGTTCTTCCGCCATTGCAGGACCAAATGAAATCCAATTGATCGCCAACATTGCCACAAAAAACAGTCTTCTTATGAAGCGCATCTTATTGCCGCACGGTGTAATCAAATTCATGTGACGGAATTGTCGGAAATGGTATGTATTTCAATACTTGCGCGGGCGTTAGCAAATATGCCCCTACCGAATAGTTCAAATTCTGCTCAATGATACGCGTCTGTTTGACGTCGGCGGGGCTGAGAAATGCATTTTCTCGGTCAACTTCTGGGGTTAACGGATCTGATGGATGCGTGTGCCACCAATCAGTGACCCCGGCGCGAAGCGTAAACGAGACGCTCGAGGAACCACCTCTGAAGATATCGAATTCAAAACCATTTATGTCGCGAAAAATAGTTCCTCCATACTCAACTGAACCGAAATCCGAATAACCTTTCGCCATTTGAATGGCCGCTGCCGCCGCGTCATCTGCAGTCGCATATCCAGATGTTGATGAAAAGAGCGGTTTCGGTTTCGAATGCGCAGCAAAGTTGAACAAATACCCTGCCGCCGCCACGGTAAATCCATCATCGAACTTCCCACCCGTGATCCTTGCCGCTACGCCACCAACCAGCCCGGCTTCCGCTGCACCCTTGACTGACCCCCAGGTGCCGACTGCATCAGGCTTGATCAAGCCCCATTGCACAGCCGCTTCCGATATCCCAGCCGCCAGCGCGCCGCGCCCACAGTTTCCACCGCTGGCAACCCCATTGGCGCAACCCACCGCGGCATGTGCAAGCACGGAAAACGGCTTCGCCCACTCACTGCCCCTCTGCGCCATCTGCGCCGCATAACTGCCGATCTTGGCAAACGCGAATGCCGTTATCCCAGCGATTAGTCCCGCTGTCAAAGCGGCCGACAGACTTCCGGTTGAAATATACGCGCCGACAAACCCGCCAACGAAACCAGCCACCGCGGCGGTCGCTGCGAATGAGGCGCCTCCAACGCCGTAGGCCGCACCGGCCACATAGGGCGCAACGATGACGATCACAATGGCCACGATGATCCCGACGATATCCCCAAGCAAACTGTGTCCACTGGGATCGATGTACTTGAGCGGATCATTCCAGGCATAGGCATACGGGTTGATCGCCTGGCTCGACCCGAGCGTCTGGATGACGGTGTCGGCGGACAGAAACCTTCCCAGGGTCGGGTCATAGACCCGCCCGTTCATGTGCACCAGACCCACCGAATCCAGCATCTCCTGCCCGGTGAACCCCTGCCGCGTGGTGCTGGAGAACGTGGTGTAATCCGCCGTGCTCGGTACCCCCTGCCAGTTGCTCCCCCGGCGTGCCCCGAAGGCCGTGAAACTCTCCCGAGCCAGCACATTGCCCACCGCATCGAGCACCAGATCCGCGCTGCCCAGATGATCCGAGGTCGCATAGTACGTGCTGCTCGTGCCGTCGCCCCGCCGCACGAAGATCGCCGCACTGGAGCCGGCCGGTATCAGATGCCGGTACTCCAGCGGGCTGCCGCCGCTCCGGCTGACCAGTTGCAAAAGACCCCCGATGTAGTGCGTGGTCTCCACACTCCCCCCGTAGTTCGCATCCTGCCGCCAGCGCTGGTGGTCGGAGTTGTACGCAAAGGAGGCTGAGTTGCCGTTGTAGTTGATCATCGTGGGCAGGTTGTAGGAACTCGTGGTGATCGAGCCACCCGCGCGGCTCTTCATGTTCCCATTTTTGTCATACCCGATACTCCAGCTTCCCGCCGCGGTCACCGCGTGCGGATGCAACGGGTCGCCGTACGTGTACGTTCCGACATCGCTCTTGCTGGTAATGCTGCCCGCCTGATCGTACCGGACGGTCAGGGTCGTCGTGCCGTTGAGGGCAACACCGCTCAGTCTGTTCAGCGCATCCAGCGTGAATGTTTCGGTGAGACTCTGGCGAAGATCCTTGCGCTGAAGCAGGTTGCCGTTGAGGTCCCATGTGTACGACAGGTTCTGCAGATTGTTGGTGGAGCCGCCCGTTCCTTCACTGCGGCTGATCATCTCGTTGGTCCACGGCGTGTACCCCGTCTGCACGGACACCGCGTTGCCCAGCACTTCCATGGTGGGCAGTCCACTGTCATTGGCGCTGGTCAAGGTCCAGAAGGCCTTGCCGGTGCTGTTGTCCTGCACCGAGTTGAGAAATCCATTCGTGTCATAGACGTATTTGAGCTGGAACCGGTATCCGCCGCCGCTGGTCGGATAGGTCAACGTGTCGAGCGTTCCCTGGCTGTTGTAGGCATAGTCGAAGGGGTAAGTGGTCCCATCCTCCGAGTAGGTCGTGGTCTGCGGCCGGCCGTAGCTGTCATACAGGTAATTTTCGCCATAGCCGTCGGGTTTGTTAACGGTCTGCAGTTTGCCGATGTTGTGCGCAGTGGCGCTCGTACCGTACGTCCACTGCGTCGGTGTCCCCGACTCGGGTTCCAGTCGGGTCAGCATCCGCCCCAGCAGGTCGTAGCTGAAGCGGGTGGTATTGCCGTTCGCGTCCAGTTGGACGATGAGTTCATTCAGCGAATTGGGCGTAAAGGTCCACGCCCCGGTGTCCGCATCGTTCGATGCGGTCTTGAATCCGCGCTTGTTGTAAAAGAAAGTCGACTGGATGAGCTTCGGATCGACAATCTTGACAAGATTCTCGAACGAATCGTACGTGTACTGGGTGTTCCCGGCCGGCAGGCCGGAAATGCCGTCGGCAGGTTCGGTGAGCTGACGGAGCTTGCCAGCCACGTCGGTGACCTTGGTGGTCGTGTTGCCGCGAAAATCGGTAATCGTCGTCGTCTGGCCCTGGTAAGCAAGACTCATGGTCCGGTACGGCACGCTGGATGAGTTGCACAGGGTGTCTGCCGTCACTCTGTTGGCCAGATCATAGGTGTACTGGTGATACCCGGTGATGCCTGAACTATACGGCAGGAATTCGGCATGCTTTCGCCCCAGATTGTCATACTGCGTGACCGAGTAGTAGGTCCACACTCCCGTCGGGCGTCGCCCTTCGTCGAAGCGAAGCCGATCCAGTCCGTCGTAGAATTTCTGCGAAGTCCGGATCGTTGCACCAGACGAATCCACGATACTTTCGTTCCTCAAGAATCTGAGGTCCGAGACTGTCCAGCACGATGCGGCGACGCAGTCCGCATAGGACCAGTTTGTCCGGGTGCCGTCGGGCCTGCTTTCCTGGGTCTGCCGACCGAAGTTGTCGAAACTCCAGGAAACCAGAATTCCGTTGGCGTCTTGAGCCGAGGACTTCAAGCCCAGACTGTAGTTGTATCCATAGACCGAAGGCTGGTTGAGTGGATTGGTGACCTGCTCCGGGAACTGACAGCGCAAGCCATAACTGGTCGTGATCGTGCGCGCGGGCATCGTGGCACCGTTCTCGTCGAGACCGACGACGGCAATTGAATTGGTGTTTCCACAAGGATCGAATCCGAAGGTCGTGGTGACCTGAAGCCGGGAATCGCCTGGCTCGACAATCTCCTGCGTTGCGCGACAATTGGCGTAATCGATCGCGTGGCCGACCGACCGGGTCACGGCAGCCTGTCCTGGCGCGGTCTTCTGGGTCGTCGTCAGGCTTGGCCGCCCCAGGCACCAGTTCGTCGCATCATTCGTGATGGTGTTGGTGATGACCGTTGTCCAGACCTTTGTACTGAAGGGCGAAGCTGGAGCTGCGGAGTCCTTGTCGGTCTGCGTCAGGTTTGTAGTGGTAATGTTGCCATACGAGTCGAACTGGTAGTTCGTGACGTCGGACGAAATCAGAACCCCGTTTTTCGTGCCACCCACTTCATAGTGATCCCAGGTTGTGGACTGAACGTAGGGAAAGCACCGTATGCTGCAGGCGGTGCCCGCCAGGGTGGTGTAATTCAGCGTATTTCGCTTGCGCGAAATGTAAGTTGTGGCATCGGGCTGGAACAGCGAATCTTCGGTGATTGCTCCGGTAAACGGAAACTGCCGCTGAAAGTAGGTGAAGTGATAAAGCCCGTTTCGATTGTCACGTACCCGCGTGGCGTAAAATCCCTCGAACCCCCGCCCCTGAAGATTCAGTCTCGCTCCCCAGTAGTAGAACTGATTCTGGTAGGTGCCGCCAAGGCCATCGGATGCCGTGAACTGGTTGACCACGTACATGGGACCCTGAAAGTCGATTTCAGGGAAGACTGCATCGCTGCTCTTCGAGTAGACGCCCTGGCTTATCGGCAGATATGTCGGACTGAAGGTAATCCCAAACCCATCGACAATCGACGTAGCCAGATCGGGCGGGGTGTTGCTTGCGTTGTGCAAGTAGACGCTTTCCGCGTAGCCACTGCTCGAAGTCACTACTGACAGATCCTGCAGCCCGTCGCTGTTTCGATCCGTTGCCCCGTACCCGTTCAACGTGCTGTATGCCACCCCAGTGCTGGTCCCGGCTGCCACCCCCGCTCCTGTCGAACGCGCGACGTACCAGATGTTCGACGCGGGGTCGGGATACACCAGATCCGTCTGCCCGTCGCCATCCACATCGATGAGCTGGATCGGATAGGGAAACGGCACGTTGTTTCCCGTCATGAGCGGGATATTGGTCAGGATTGCGTTGAAGTGCCCGGTACAGTCGGCGATGAATATCTCCTTTGGCGTCACAAGATCCGTGCAGCCATCCCCATTCCAGTCTCCGACGGCAACTGTAGCGGAGCCGGGGCCTTCGGAGGCTCCATCGATGGCGCCGTTCAGGTCAATCACGGTGGACGAACTGGAAGCCCCGTTCGACAAGACGGCGTAGTCGTAGAAAATGGAAATGCCTTTCGGACCCAACCGGAAAGTGCGCACGAGCATGTCGCCACGGCCGTCGCCATTGAAATCCACGGGCAGGGTCGGAAGCGTCAGGATGAGCTGCGCCGATTGGTCCGGGCTGGTGAAGACCACCTGTGGCGAACTCGAAAATGCAATTGCACCACCCGCAGTCGTGGTGTTGCGACGAACGGTCACCGTCGCCGGCACACCAGATGGATACTCAACGAGATCCGGCAATCCGTCGCCATCCCAATCCATGGCATATCGCGCGGTACTTGCGGCAATCCCGGTGTTGGCGGAGGTGAATGCCGACCCGTTGAACTTGTACGCGTACAGTGTCGAACCGCTGGTTCCCGCAAGCAGTTCCGCACGTCCTGTTCCGTCGAAATTCCCCACGATCACGGAAGAGTTCGAACCTGCGGTAGTCGTGGCGCCGGTGGCAATTTCTGTCCCGTAGCCTGACAGGCTGGCGATACGCGCGTACCAGGTGATGTTGCTCCCCGAAAGCTTTCCATAAAGTGCGTCGGGAATACCGTCGCCGTTCAAGTCCGGATGCATCAATCCGTACTGTCCGGTGAGTCCTGAGGAAGTGGCGGAAGCCGACCAACCGGCTGCCCCGTACTGATAGGTGATGTTCGTCGGTCGCAGACAGTCGGTACCGGCACTGCCCCCGCATTCCTGCACAGCCGTCAACAGGGGTCGATTCGTGGTCGGAGACGCCGTATAGGTCAGGTTGTACTGGCGAACCGAGGTCGTTCCGCTGAGGACGTTGATGTTGGTCAACTGGTTCGGTTGGGAGACCAGTCCGCCCGCGACATACTTCGATATCACGGTGCCGCCGGTTCTGGCGGCATACGTGAAACTCACCTTGTAGCCGTAACCGGCTCCAGTGCCCGGCGTCGCCGTGTATTGAATGCTCGCCAGACTCAAGGTCGTGCCCGCATTGTAGGCAAACACCATGTTGTTGCCCTGGCGGTCACGAACTTTGCTGAGAGCCCACATGTAGGGAGCAGACTTGCCAGCGGCATATATCTTCGAGTCGGTCGAGTTCCCGTACTCGTAATATCGTCCGTCCTTTCCATAGACGACGAAATAGGCCGGCCCGTTGCCCGCCTGTCCCGAAGCAACGACTTTGGAAAAATCCGCGATCTCGGTCTGGTAGACCGAGCCGTCACCGCCTTGCATTCCGCTGGTCAGGCGCAACCGATTCCCGTCCATGCACAATTCATCGCCCGTACTCAGGGTCACACCCGCCGGCGCTCCGTTGGCCGCCCACGTCTTGTTGCAACGGGTGATGGTCGAGATGCCTGACAGGCCCCAACCAGGCCCAAGGGCTCCGTCGGGGCCACCGCTCGTGTATCGCAGAGCAAGATGGGGTTCGATGTCCCGGGCCCCGGGCGGAGTCCAGACGGGAATGTTGTAGGAGGCCCCGCCGGTGGGTGTGACGGAGAACTGTCCGGCGGTTCGCCCCGCGGAAGTGACCGCCATCGCGGCAGATACGGCTCCCGCATTTTGCGGCCCCACTGACCACTCCGCCGCCGCAGCCGCTCCCTCGGGCGAGATGGCCGGTGTGGCAAAGTCCGCGGCCGTTGCAGATGAGGTGCCGGCTCGTGAGTCGAACGACAAGGCAGCAAAGTCGCTCTGCTGCGCGATCGCGTACTCCAGTCCGACAAACAGCAAACCAAGCGCCGATGCGAGCAGACGTTGAAGAACCCGCCGTGAGGGTCTGCGCACCCATTTTCGGCGCCGCGGCTCTGCAAGACGTGCTGATGAAATGCGAGTCCCTGTTCCGCATCCTGACTCCCTCATCGCCAACCCCTCTCCCTGAATCCCTGTCACGCGATGCGCACGATGGCGCTGACGGGAAGCTTGCACACCCACCACCGCCATTTCATGAAGATTTCATTACAGAAAATTCGGCAATACGTCAGCAACCTGACGCAATGCGATTCTGCACTCGTTGGGTGCGCTTGAACCACCCCCGCACCAAGCTATGTCAAATACGGATCCCCGATCCCCAGCTTTCCCAGCACCCCCACCTCCAGCGCCTCCATCCGCCTGGCTTCCCGCTGCTTCTGATGATCGAACCCCAGCAGATGCAGCGTGCCGTGCACGGTGATGTGAGCCCAATGGGCAGTGAGCGGCTTTCGCTGGTCGCGGGCTTCGCGCGCCATGACCGGTGCGCAGATGATGACATCGCCCAAATGCCATTCACCATCCGGCAGCGCGCCGGGTCCGCAAAAAGACAGCACGTTGGTGGACTTGTCCTTGCCGCGATATCGGGCATTGAGGGTGCGCGAGGCACGTACGCCGACGATGTGCACGGATACCACTGTGGAACCGTTCCGGCGAATCATGCCGCGTGGCGCCTGCGCGAGCGCGGCTTTCACCCAGGTGCGGACCTGCCGTGTCGTCGGCACCCACGGCTTGCGTGCGGCGTACCGGGTCTCGATGCGAAGCTTCAAGGTCAGTTCTTGCCGGAAGAGTTGCGCGGTGGCGCGCCCTCATCCGGTTGATTCGCTTCGTAGGCCTGCACGATGCGCTGGACCAGCGGGTGACGAACGACGTCGCGTGAGGTGAAGAACGTGAACGCGATGCCGGAGACACCTTTCAGGATGTCGATCACGGTGCGCAATCCCGACTGGCGTGCCTGCGGCAAATCGGTCTGGGTGATGTCGCCGGTCACCACCGCCCGGGAACCGAAGCCGATGCGTGTCAGGAACATCTTCATCTGTTCGTTGGTGCTGTTCTGTGCTTCATCGAGAATCACGAAGGAGTCGTTCAGCGAACGGCCGCGCATGAACGCCAGCGGCGCCACTTCGATCACGTTGCGCTCGATGAGCTTTGCCACGCGCTCGAAGCCGAGCATCTCGTACAGGGCGTCGTACATCGGACGAAGGTAAGGATCCACCTTCTGCGACAGGTCGCCCGGCAGGAATCCCAGCCGCTCGCCCGCCTCCACCGCCGGCCGCACCAACACGATGCGCCGCACGCGATCGGCCTGGAGTGCCTCCACCGCGCAGGCCACGGCCAGATAGGTCTTGCCGGTGCCGGCCGGGCCGATGCCAAATGTCAGGTCGTGCCGGCGGATATTGTCCAGGTACTCCTTCTGGTTGGGTCCGCGGGCACGCAAGGCCCCGCGAGCGGTGCGCACCTTGAGCTCGTCCGGTGAGGCCTGCACCGCCGGAGCGTCATCCATGCCCTGTTCCGACAGGGCCAGATGCACGCTCTCCAGATCCACCAACTCACGCTCCGAGCGTGCATACAGACTCGTGAGCACCGCGGCGGCGGCCTCGGTCGACGCTTCCGGACCGATCAGCAGGAACCGGTTGCCCCGTCGGCGGATCTCCACGCCCAGGCGCGTCTCGACCAGGTGCAGATGCGCATCCAGCGGGCCGCACAGCTCGATCAGGCGCGCGCTTTCGGCGCCTGTCAGGGTCAGTTCACGGGTGGTGGCGGCCGCTTCGCTCACGCGCAGCGCGATTGCGCAGACTCCAGGCGTCCACGCAGGGAATTCGGCATCGCCTCGGTGATGCGCACCTCGGTGAACCGGTTGATGAGATCCTCGGGCCCGTCGAAGTTGACCCAGCGATTGTTTTCCGTGCGCCCGGCGAGTTGCGCGGCATTGCGCCGAGAGTGGCGCTCCACCAGCACGCGCTGAAGGCTCCCCACCATGCGTGTGGATATGGCGCGCGCCTGGGTGTTGAGCTGGGCCTGCAGGCGCAGCAATCGATCCTGCTTCATTTCCTGCGTCGCTTCGTCAGACAAGGAAGCGGCCGGCGTACCCGGCCTGCGGCTGTACAGGAAACTGAAAGACTGGTCGAACCCCACCTCCTGCACCAGCTTCATCGTCGCCTCGAAATCCGCCTCCGTTTCGCCCGGGAATCCCACGATGATGTCGGTGGAAATGCAGATGTCCGGCCGCACGGCTCGGAGCTTCCTGATCTTCTGCCTGTATTCCAGCACCGTGTGGCCGCGCTTCATCGCAGCCAGGATCCGGTCCGAACCGCTCTGCACCGGCAGGTGCAGGAAATTGGCCAGCTTGGGCACCTTCGCGTACGCATCCACCAGCCGTTCGGTGAAATCCAGTGGATGCGAGGTGGTGAAACGGATCCGCTCGATCGCATCGATGCGTGCGATCGCCTGGATGAGCAGGGACAGGTCCGCTACACATCCTCCGTCCAGCGCACCGGCATAGGCGTTGACGTTCTGGCCGAGGAGCGTCACCTCCCGCACCCCCTGCGCGGCAAGCCCGTTCACCTCGTCCAGGACCTGCGCGAAATCCCGGCTGATCTCCTCGCCGCGCGTGTAGGGCACGACGCAGAAGCTGCAGTACTTGCTGCAGCCTTCCATGATGGACACGTAGGCCGTTGCACCGCTGGCGCGCGCCGGCGGCAGCGCATCGAACTTCTCGATTTCCGGAAAGCTGACATCCACCTGCGGCCGCCCGGTACGGCGCAGCGCCTGGATCATCTCCGGTACACGATGCAGGGTCTGCGGGCCGAACACCAGATCCACGAAGGGAGCCCTCGCGACAATGCCCTCGCCTTCCTGCGAGGCCACGCAGCCGCCCACGCCGATGATCACGTGCGGGCGAGCCTGCTTGAAAGCCCGCCATTCACCCAGGAGCGAGAACACTTTCTCCTGCGCCTTCTCCCGCACCGAACAGGTATTGACCAGCAGGACATCGGCAAGGGCCGGGTCATCGGTCTCGGCCAGGCCGGCCTCAGAGGCCAGTACGTCCCGCATCCGGTCGGAATCGTACTCGTTCATCTGGCAGCCGAAGGTTTTGATGTACAGGCGATTGTTCATGTGCGAGTGTGCATTCTATATGGCCATCCGCGAAGTTCTCAAAATGGGCAATCCACGGCTGCTGCAGGTCAGCCGGCCCGTGGAGGATTTCAGCAGCCCCGATCTCGCCCGCCTGCTGGCGGACATGCACGACACCATGCATCACCTGAACGGGGCAGGCCTTGCCGCACCGCAGATCGGCGTGCTGGAGCGGGTTGTCATATTCGGGGTCGAACACAATCCGCGCTACCCCGATGCGCAGCCCGTGCCCCGGACCGTGCTCATCAATCCCGGGATCGAAACCCTGGATGAGGGGATGGAGGATGGCTGGGAAGGCTGCCTGTCAGTGCCCGGAATGCGTGGCCTGGTGCCGCGGCACCGGCGCATCCGCTACCGCGGGTTCGACCCGCACGGAACGCCATTCGAGCGGGAAGCCGCGGGCTTCCACGCCCGCGTGGTGCAGCATGAGGTGGACCATCTGGACGGCATCCTGTATCCGCGGCGCATCCGGGACCTGCGCCTGTTCGGCTTCAATGAGGCCCTGTTTCCGGGGCAGGATCTGGCGGACGATTGAGACCCTTTGGCCGCGCATTCAGAAGGGAATGTCGTCGTCGAAGTCTTCCTTGCCGCCGCCACCGGCCGGGGGTGACTGGTCGAAATCCTCCCGTGGCGGCGCGCTCATGCCCCGCTCGCCGCCGCCACCGCCGCCAGCACCGCCGCCTCCACGGCCTCCGAGCATCTGCATGTTGTCGGCGATGATCTCGGTGGTGTATCGGTCGTTGCCCTGCTTGTCCTGCCACTTGCGCGTGCGGATCCTGCCTTCGATGTAGACCTGCGAACCCTTGCGCAGGTATTCCGCGGCGATCTCCCCCAGCTTGCCGAACATCGCCACGCTGTGCCACTCGGTGCGCTCCTGCTGGGCGCCGGAAGCCTTGTCCTTCCAGGACTCGCTGGTGGCGATGCGGATGTTGGTCACGTTCATGCCGCTGGGCATGGACCGGGACTCGGGGTCCGCTCCGAGATTGCCAACCAGGATGACTTTGTTGATGCCGCGGGCCATCGTCCACTCCTATTGATTCATGGGTTTTTGCAGGCGGGATTGTACACCGGGCAAGGTGCCCGCCCGGAGACCTTCAACCGCTGCGTTCGCCGAGAAACAGCTGGCAGGCCAGCCAGATGGCCGTCACCCCGGCGCCGGCCGCAAACACGTAGCCCAAGGGCAGGTGGGCACCCAGCATCTGCCCGGCCAGCATGCCGCCGACGCCGGCGCCCAGGAACTGCGAGGTGGCAAAGATGCCCATGGCCGTCCCCCGCGAGGAGGCCTCGACCACCAGGGACAGCCGGGCCGGAAGCTGCGCCTCGAGGAAATTGAAGGCACCGAAGAACATCGCCATGCCGGCACGGATCCCCCACGCGGTGCTTCCACCCAGTGCCAGCCAGATAAGTGACGCACACAACAGGGCCACCGCGGCCTGGGTGATGCGGCCCGGCGCATCCGATTTTTCGAACAGGCGCAGAAGCGGCACGGTGACCAGCAGGGAGATCAGGAATACGGTGGCATAGACCTTCCAGTGGATCGACAGATCCAGGTGCAGCGTATCGTGCAGGATCTGCGGCACGGCCACGAACGCACAGGTCAGGGAGAAATGCACACTGAAAATGCCGATGTAGGTCAACAGCAGCGGCACCCGCCACAAGGCCGGCCTCAGCACCGAGCCCCGTGCGGCCGGTGCGGCCTGCGGACGTGGCACCAGTGACAGCGCCACCAGGGACCCCACACCCAGCAGCGCCATGCAGGCAAAGATTCCGTTGACGCCGAAGGCTCCGTCCAGCGCCGGGCCTGCCAGGAGCGAGATGATGAAACACGCGCCAATGCTGATGCCGATGATGGCCATGGCTCGCGTGCGCACTTCCGGCCGGGTGACATCGGCCACCAGCGCGGTGACCGCGGAGGAGATGGCGCCGGTCCCCTGCAGCAGGCGCGCGAGGATCACGCCCGCGACCGAATGGGTAAACATGCCCACCAGCGACCCGGCGATGAACAGCACGATGCCGCCCGCGATCACGGGTTTTCGCCCGATGCGATCCGACAGGTGCCCGGCAGGAATCAGCAACAGCCCCTGCGCCAGCGCGTAGGCGCCGACGGCAAATCCCGCCAGCCGCTGCGAGCCGCCGGGCAGGGAGCGGACATACAGGTCCAGCACCGGAAGCAGGAGGAACAACCCCAGGATGCGGGTGGCGTAGATGCCGGTCAGGGCGCCGGTGGCGCGCCGTTCCTGCGGCAACATGGCAAGACGCGGGGCCTTTGCCGAAACCTCTGCGCTTGCCTTCATGCTCTGCCGTCTGAACCCTTGAAATCCCGGTAAGGTATAGTACCCGGTTCAATGCAGAACATCCGCATCCGGGGTGCGCGCACCCACAACCTCAGGAATCTCGATCTGGATCTGCCGCGCGACCGGCTGATCGTGTTCACCGGCCCTTCAGGCTCCGGAAAGTCCTCGCTGGCCTTCGACACCATCTATGCGGAAGGCCAGCGCCGCTACGTCGAATCCCTGTCGGCCTACGCCCGCCAGTTCCTGTCGATGATGGACAAACCGGACGTGGACGCCATCGAAGGCCTCTCCCCCGCCATCGCGATCGAACAGAAGTCCACCTCGCACAACCCCCGCTCCACGGTGGGCACGGTCACCGAGATCCACGACTATCTGCGCCTGCTGTTCGCGCGCGCCGGCACGCCGCGCTGCCCTGTGCACCAGATCGATCTGTCGGCCCAGACCGTGAGCGAAATGGTGGATGCCACGCTGGCGCTTCCGGAAGCCGCGGGGCTGATGCTGCTGGCACCGGTGGTCACCGACCGCAAAGGCGAACACGCGGAGGTGCTCGCCGATCTGCAATCGCGCGGTTTCGTGCGTGCCCGCATCGATGGACGCGTGACGGAACTCGACGAGGCGCCGGCGCTGGATGCGCGGCGCAAGCACACCATCGAGGCCATCGTCGACCGGTTCAAGATACGAGCTGATCTTGCGCCCCGGCTGGCGGAATCCTTCGAAACCGCGCTCCGGCTCGGATCAGGCGTCGTGCGGCTGGCGCCGCTCCCCGGAAATTCAGGCGAGGAACGCATTTTCTCCGACAAGTTCGCCTGTCCCATCTGTGATTACTCGCTGGGAGAACTCGAACCGCGGCTGTTTTCCTTCAACAGCCCGGTCGGCGCCTGTCCCGTATGCGATGGCCTGGGCACCCAGGAGTTCTTCGACCCCGGGAAGATCGTGGGCGATGCAAGCCTGTCCCTGGCGGGCGGCGCGATCCGCGGATGGGACCGGCGCAATGCCTATTATTTCCAGCTGATCCAGTCCCTGGGCCGGCACTACGGGTTCGACATCGAGGCCCCCTTCGATTCGCTGCCGGGGAAGTTGCACGAGCGCGTGCTGTTCGGCAGCGGCGATGAGCAGATCGAGTTCAAGTACCTCGACGGCAAGGGCGGCACCATCCGCCGGCGCCACGCCTTCGAGGGCATCGTGAACAATCTCGAGCGACGCCATCGGGAAACCGAATCCTCCGCCGTGCGCGAGGAGCTGGCCCGCTACCGTTCCATCCGTCCCTGCCCCGAATGCGGGGGAGCGCGCCTGAACGTGGCGGCACGCCATGTGCTGATCGCCGGACACAACCTGCCGGCGCTGTCGTCCCTGTCGGTGCAGCGGGCGCTGGCCTTCTTCGGCGAGCTCAAGCTGCCAGGCTGGCGGGGGGAGATCGCCACCCGGATCGTTGCGGAGATCACCAGCCGGCTGGGATTCCTTGCCAACGTCGGCCTTTCGTACCTGACCCTGGATCGCAGTGCCGATACCCTCTCGGGTGGAGAGTCGCAGCGCATCCGGCTCGCCAGCCAGATCGGCTCCGGGCTGGTCGGCGTCATGTACATCCTCGATGAGCCCTCGATCGGCCTGCATCAGCGGGACAATCAGCGGCTGCTCGATACGCTGCTGCGCCTGCGCGATCTGGGAAATACCGTGATCGTGGTCGAGCATGATGAAGATGCCATCCGCCAGGCCGATCACGTGGTGGACCTGGGGCCCGGCGCCGGCGTTCACGGCGGTGCCGTGGTGGCGCAGGGCACACCGGTGCAGATCATGGCCAGTGCAGACTCCCTCACGGGCCAGTTCCTGTCTGGTGCGCGGCGCATCGAAATCCCGGCGCGGCGCGTGCCGTTCGATGCGAAGCGCGTGCTGGCAGTCGTGGGCGCCCGAGCCAACAACCTGAAGAACATCACCGCGGAATTTCCGCTGGGCGGCATGACCTGTGTCACCGGCGTGTCAGGCTCGGGCAAGTCCACGCTGGTGAACGACACCCTGCTGCGTGCGGTGGCCACGCAGTTGAACCGCGCAGCCCCAGGCCATGCCCCATTCGATCGCATCCGCGGGCTGGAGCACCTGGACCGTGTCATCGACATCGACCAGAGTCCCATCGGCCGAACGCCGCGCTCCAACCCGGCGACCTACACCGGTCTTTTCGGGCCCATCCGCGAGATCTTTGCCGAGCTTCCCGAGGCCCGGGCCCGCGGCTACCAGGCGGGCCGCTTCAGCTTCAACGTCAAGGGAGGCCGCTGCGAGGCCTGCCAGGGCGACGGGGTGATCAAGGTGGAAATGCACTTCCTGCCCGATGTCTACGTGGCCTGCGACGTGTGCAGGGGCAGGCGCTACAACCGCGAGACCCTGGAGGTCCGCTTCAAGGGCCACAACATCTTCGAGGTGCTGGACATGACCATCGAGGATGCGCTGCCGGTGTTCGCGGCCATCCCGGCCGTGGCGGGCAAGTTGCAGACGCTGCTGGATGTCGGTCTGTCCTATATCCGGCTGGGGCAGAGTGCCACCACCCTGTCCGGTGGCGAGGCACAGCGGGTGAAGCTGGCCCGCGAACTGTCCAAGCGATCCACCGGGCGCACCCTGTACCTGCTCGACGAGCCGACCACGGGATTGCACTTCACCGACATCCAGCAGCTGCTCGGCGTGCTGGAACGGCTCCGTGACGAGGGCAACACCATCATCGTCATCGAGCACAATCTGGATGTGATCAAGCGCGCCGACTGGGTCATCGATCTGGGGCCCGAAGGTGGGGATGGGGGTGGTGCGATCGTGGCCATCGGCACGCCGGAGCAGATCGCGGCGAATCCGGCCTCGCACACCGGACGTTATCTGGCGACGGTCCTCGCCCGGCCGGCCGGCGCGGGCGAGGACCGACCGGGGGTTGCATTGGCCGGACCCGCCGGCGTGCGCAAGCGGGCCTGATCCAGGGCTTTGCACAGACTCGCAACGCCATCCAGGATGCGGGGCGACATGCGGTTCAGGAGATTCGGGTCCTGCAGGTAGAGCCGATGGGTCTTCACGGCCGACAGCGTCGGGAAACGATCCCATGCACGCACCTGCCGCTCGCCTTCCGGACCCGTGGCCGCCACGATGATCACGTCCGGATTGCGCGCCAGCACGGCCTCGACATCGACCACCGGTGCGAGTCCCGAAAGGCCCGCGAACACGTTGATGCCGCCGCAGATTTCCAGTGCCTCGTTCACGACATGCTCGCCGGTCAGCGTATACAGCGGCCGGTCCCACACCTGGTAGAACACCCGCAACCGCGGCCGGTTGGCATATCGGGCGATCAGCGCAAGCCGGGTTGCGCGGAACTTCGCGGCGACCTCCCGGCCCTGAAGGGCGTGCCCGGTGAGCCGCCCGAAATCCACGAGCGCCGTTTCGATGTCGGTGAGATGCCGCTGTTCGGTGCCCATCAGCCGCAGATTCAGGGTACGCAACTGCTGCTGTTGCTGCTGTGGCGTACCGCTCTCCCAGTACATGACGAGATCGGGCCGCAGCGACAGCAGGCGTTCCACATCAAGGGCGAACACATCACCGACGCGAGGGATGAGGCGCGCTGCCGGCGGATAGTCGCTCCAGACGTCCACGCCGACCAGCGCACCGCCGGCGCCGACCGCGAACAACAGCTCCGTGATGTGCGGACTGAGCGATACGATGCGCCGGGGGGGCCCTGTCACACTGGCCTGGGTCGGCTGGTTCGCCTCGGCCGCGGATGCGGTTGCCGGATTCGCGCTCCATCCTGCAGCGACGGCCAGCAGCAGCATCAGCATCCCGCGCTTCGGCCATGACAGTGCGCGGCGGAGCATTGCATAATCCGGCATCCCGCCGCGTTGCGCGTGATCGTCACAGGAGATGCACATTGTTCGATGAACTCAAGGGTCTGCCCGAAGATGCCATTCTAGGATTGATGACGCGTTATCGCGCGGATCCTTTCGCAGACAAGGTCGACCTGGGAGTGGGCGTGTTCCGTGACGAGGCCGGCCATACACCCGTGCTGGATTGCGTCCGGGATGCCGAGGCCCGGGTGCTGGCCACCCAGGACACCAAGACCTACGTGGCCCCGGCGGGACGGGCGGAGTTCAACCGGCTGGTGCAGGAGATGGTCCTGGGGACGGGCCACCCGGTCCTGGGCCAGGGCCGTCTGCGCACCATCCAGGCGCCCGGCGGCTGTGGCGCACTGCGCCTGGGAGCCGAACTGATCCGGGCGGCGGCCCCGCAGAGCCAGGTACACGTGAGCGATCCGACCTGGGGAAATCACATGCCCCTGCTCGGCGGCGCGGGGCTGAGGCTCGCCCGATATCCCTACTACGAGGCGGCGAGCGGACGATTGCGCTTCGATGCGATGTTGCAGGCACTGGAGCGCTGCAATCCCGGTGATGTGGTCCTGCTCCATGCCTGCTGTCACAACCCCAGTGGAGCGGATCTGTCCGTCACGCAGTGGAACGATGTGTTGTCCGTACTGCAGCGCCGGCAGCTGCTGCCGTTCGTCGATCTCGCCTATCTGGGATTCGGCGAAGGCCTGGAGGCCGATGCCTTCGGGGTGCGCCTGCTCGCGGAACATCTGCCCGAATTGCTGGTGGCCGTGTCCATGTCCAAGAACTTCGGCCTGTACCGCGAGCGGGTCGGGGCGCTGATCCTGATCGGCAGCCGACCCGAACGCGTGGATGCCATGTCGAGCAACGCACTGCAGATCGCCCGCAGCATCTACTCGATGCCGCCCGATCACGGCGCCGCAGTGACGGCCATCATCCTGGGCGATGCGCAGCAGCGCCAGCGCTGGGAACGCGAACTGGAGCAGATGCGCCAGCGCATCCAGTCCATGCGCCGTCTTCTGTCCGCCACGTTGCGCCAGAAATCCGGCAGCGGCCGCTTCGATTTCATCGAATCACAGCACGGCATGTTCTCCCTGCTGGGATTGTCCCCGCAGCAGGTCCTCGACCTGCGCGATCGGCATCATGTCTACATGGTTCCCGACAGCCGGGTGAACATCGCCGGCGTGACGCCGCGCAATGCCGGATACCTGACGGACGCCATTCTGGCCGTGGTCTGAGAAGGGGTTTTTGCGCGGGATGGCGCGGACCGGCGGCACGAGGACCGGTGAAGACCTCTGGCGCCGGCGCCGGGTTGCGCAGGGCGCTCAGCGCGCCGCTCAGCCTTCCAGGGCCGAACGCAGGTTCGCGATCTCGTTCGCCGACTCGTTCAGGATCGCCGCGGACTTCTCGCCGTTCAGACCCAGGCGCACGGTGACGGGCAGACCCTGCATCGCCACTTCCAGTCCCTGAGGGTCGGACATGAATCCTGCAATCAGCAATGCCGCAGCCACCACATCGGACAGATCCGCAGCATCCGGGGACTCCCGCCCCAGGTCGTCCTGGCTGGCGATGGCCTCTGCCATGCTGTCAGCGAATTCCCAGTTCTCGAGGATGGCCTTGCCGATGGCGGCGTGCCAGTCACGGATCACCTCGTTCATGAATGCCGGATCGCTGAACAATTCGGGGTGCTTTTCCGCCCGTGTGACGATGTACAGCTTGCCGATGTTGTGCAGGAGTCCCGCGAGCATGGCTTCATCCGGATTGAGCCGGGTCAGTTTCCGTGCCAGCACGAAGGACATCGCGGCCACCCGGGTGCTGGTTTCCCACAGACTCTGCAGGAGCCCGTCCAGGCCCTGCAGCCTGCTGGCAGCACGGATCTGCGCCATGGCAAAGGAAATCGCCGCGCTGCGCACCATGTTGTGCCCCATGCGGTTCACCGCCGTGCGCAGGTCGGTGACCTGTCTGCCGGAGCGGTTGAGCATGGCGGAATTCGACATTTTCAACAGCCGCGCCGCCAGAGCCGGCTCGGAACCCACGATGCGAACCACCTGGTCGACGGTGGAGGCCTCATCGGCCAGCGCACGGCGTACGCGCACCACCACGTCCGGAAAGGAAGGCAGTTCCACGCGTCCTCGGGAAAGCTCGGCTGACAGGGATCGGACGAATTCGAAGGCTGCAGCCTGCGACGGCTGCCCGGGGCTTGCTGCCTCCACGCTCATACCTGGGGTACTCATTGGCCACGACAATGCCTTCAGGGTCGGCAGATCCTGGCGCAACTTGAACCTGCCGCGCGCCGGACAGGCATCCTGCCGCCGGTACGGCACGTCCTGTCACCGCCGCAGCATGCGAAACCAGACCGGGTTCACAGAATCCGGATTACCAGTACGTTACAGCACCGCACCGGTGCGCGAACTTCACCTGGGTCGAAGGGAGGCCGGCGTCGAGGCGGCCGAGGTGAATCGCTGGCGAATCTCGCCATCGCGGATACGCTCCCTGAATTTGCCGCGCGTGTAGCGGCTCAGCACCCCACGCCAGAACGCAATGGCAGTGGGATTGCGGTTGTACTCGACGATCTCCCACTCCCCGGCGAACCGGTTGAAGATCAGGGTGGCGGCCTCGCGGCCGATACCCACGCGGCGAAAGGGATTGCGGATGAAAAACTCCGACAGCAGAAAATCCGCCTTGTCGGTGCTGCCGCCCATGCGCGGCCGGGTCACCAGCGCAAAGCCGACAGGCTCCTCACCCTTGAGGATGAGCAAGGGATGGGAATGCTCATTGCTGAACCAGTTGGCGAAGATCTCGTCGTCCCGTGGAGCATCCTCGACCATGACCGGGAAGATCCCCGTATTGAGCTGCGACAGGTCGTCCAGATACTCGCTGTAGGTCCGTTCGATCCACTGACGGTCCTTCGGCAGGTGCCTGCAGTCACGGATACTGATTGGCAACGGAACTCCCGGTCCTTGAAAAAACACAGCCCGGGCAAGCGAACCGGATGGTGCGCCTGACCGGGCTTGTGCAATCAGCTCGAACGCGATTACTTCGGTGCGTCGGCAGGCTTGGCAGCCGAAGCCGCATCCGCAGCAGCACCCGCAGCCGAAGCAGCGGCGTCGGCGGCAGCACCCGCAGCCGAAGCAGCGTCAGCAGCCGGAGCCATGGCCGCAGGAGCGGACTCGGCAGCAGGAGCAGGCTCAGCGGCAGGCGCCGGAGCAGGCTCGTTCTTGGCGCAGCCACCCAGCACGAGTGCAGCGACGAAAGCGCTTAGAGCAAGTTTTGTCTTCATCTATCGATACCCCAGAAAAGATTTAAGGAGAAAAACAACCAAGGCAAACTAGTTTGTCTTTAGGGAATTACCCCGATCGCGGAAAGGGATTTTAGTGGGTTTTGCTATAATTTCAAAGCTGTTTCACAGTTGCTTGCAAGCCATTGGCCCGATCGCAGGCACCCCTTTAACGAATCATCCCGCCAATCGGGTTAAGTAAATGCCAACACCAGATCCTCTCGATTCACTCTTTCCGGCGCATCTGGCAAAGGTCATGCAACGGACGGACCTTGCGCTGGCTGCCTGCGGGTTTGACGCCCTGGTCATCCATTCCGGCGCGCCCATCACCCAGTTCCTGGACGACCAGGACTACCCATTCAAGCCCAATCCCCATTTCAAGGCCTGGGCCCCGCTCCTCCAGCACCCACATTGCGCCATCGTCCACCGGCCGGGAAGCCGCCCGAAGCTGCTGTTCCACCGGCCTGATGACTACTGGTACAGCCCCCCCGAATTGCCCACCGAATCCTGGTCCGAGTCCTTTGACCTGATTCCCCATGCCAGCCTTGCCGATGCCCAGCGCCACTGGAAGCCACTCGACCGGGCGGCCCTGCTCGGGCCGCGATCCGTCTTTGCAGATGCGGACCCATCGGTCATCAACCCATCGCAGTTGCTGTCGCGCCTGCACTTCGATCGGGCCGTCAAGACCGGCTATGAGCTGGAATGCCTGCGCCGTGCCAGTTTCCTGGGCGCGCAAGGCCACCAGGCTGCCCTTGCCAGTTTTACGGCCGGTGGCTCCGAGTACGACACCCACATGCGCTATCTGGAAGCCTGCGGGCAGCGCGAGGAGGAGATGCCCTACAACAACATCGTGGCCTACAACGAGCATGGCGCGGTGTTGCATTATCAGCACCTCGACCGCCGGGCGCCTGAACGGCGCCGATCCCTGCTGCTGGACGCCGGGGCGCAGTTCCGGGGGTATGCCAGCGACATCACGCGCACGCACGCGGCCGCGCCCGGCCTGTTCGCCGATCTGGTGGAAGCGATGGAACGGGCGCAGCTGGCATTGTGCGAGGAGATTCGCAGCGCAACGGACTTTCGGGATGTGCACCTGAGCGCACACCGGCGTATCGGCGATGTCCTGCAGGCGGCAGGCCTGATTCGCCTGGGCGGACAGGATGCGGTCGAGGCGCGACTCACCTCCGTGTTCTTCCCGCACGGCATAGGGCACCTGCTCGGCCTGCAGGTTCATGATGTGGGCGGAGTCCAGGGTGACCCCTCGGGGCGCGAGCGTCCGCGTCCCGAGGGTCACCCTTACCTGCGGATGACCCGCATGCTGGAACCCGGTGTCGTCGTCACGGTGGAACCGGGCATCTACTTCATCGATTCGCTGTTGAAGGCGGCGGCGGCCGACAAGCGGCACGAGTTGATCGACTGGAGCCGCGTGGATGGCCTGCGTCCCTTCGGCGGAATCCGCATCGAAGACAACGTGGTCGCAACCACCGGTGCACCGGAAAATCTCACCCGCACCGCATTTGCGCGTCTGGCCGCCTGAGCCCCGCTCAGCGCTTCGCCAGCAGGTTCCTGATTTCCTCCAGCAGCACTTCCGAACGCGGCGGAGGCGGCGGCGGTGCAGCCGGGTCAGGCTTTTTCAGTTTGTTGATGCTGCGGATGGCCATGAAGATGGCGAGCGCTATGACGAGAAAATCGAAGACGGACTGCAGGAACACCCCGTACTTCACCACCAGCGCGGTCTTGCCGTCCGGTGACATGCCCAGGCTGAAGACAAGGTCGGTGAAATTCACGCCACCGACCAGCTTGCCCAGGACCGGCATGACCACATCACCGACGAACGATGACACGATCTTTCCGAACGCACCGCCAATGATCACGCCGACCGCGAGATCGATGACGCTGCCCTTCATCGCAAATTCCTTGAACTCTGAAGCGAGACTCATGTTCCGTATCCTCCATTGATCTTGTTGCGCCGGAGGTCCGACAGACTACGCGAGTCCGGGTGTTCAGGCAAAACGACGCCCGGTTGCCCCGGGCGCGTCGAATGTGCAAGGCAAATGAAGCCGGATCAGGCTGCTGCGCGTTTGCGCCTGGGCTTTTCAGCGGCGCCCGCGGCTGCCGGCTTGTCCGATGCAGCCTTCTTGTCCCCGCGCTTTGCCTTGGCCTTGGCAGGCGGCTGCTCCGCCGGTGCCTGGGCAGCGACCGGCCCATCGACCAGTTCCACCAATGCCATGTCGGCGGTGTCGCCGGGACGCATTTCCATTTTCAGGATGCGCGTATAGCCGCCGGCACGCGCCTTGAACCTGGGACCCAGATCGCCGAACAGCTTCTCGACCACGGCCTCATCGCGCAGCCTTGCGAAGGCCAGCCGGCGCTTGGCCAGAGAGTCCACCCTGGCAAGCGTGATCAGCGGCTCGACCACACGGCGCAGTTCCTTGGCCTTGGGCACCGTGGTCCGGATCTTCTCGTGGCGCAGGAGCGAGGCCGCCATGTTGCGCAACATGGCGTGGCGGTGTGCGGAGTTGCGGGACAGCTGACGCCCGATGTTTCTATGACGCATGTCGATTCAAACCCTGAACTGTTGGTGTGCGCGGCCCTGTCTCACAGACCGTCGCGGTCCTCGTCACGCTTCAGGCCCGGGGGCGGCCAGTTGTCCACGCGCATGCCCAGAGTCAGCCCGTGGCTCTCGAGCACTTCCTTGATTTCCGTGAGCGACTTCTTGCCCAGATTGGGTGTGCGCAGCAATTCCACTTCGGTCCGCTGCACCAGATCGCCGATATAGTGGATGTTCTCCGCCTTCAGGCAGTTGGCGCTGCGGACCGTGAGCTCGAGCTCGTCCACGGGACGCAGCAGGATCGGATCGAACTGTGTCTCAGCGGCCTTGGCCACCGACTCGTCCTGGCCCTGCAGATCCACGAATACCGAGAGCTGATCCTTGAGGATGCTGCCGGCACGCCGGATGGCCTCTTCAGGATCGATGGTACCGTTCGTCTCGATGTCGAGGATGAGCTTGTCCAGGTCGGTGCGCTGCTCCACGCGCGCGCTTTCCACGTTGTAGGTCACCTTGCGGACCGGGCTGAACGAGGCATCGAGCTGCAGCCGGCCGATGGGACGGGACTGCTCATCGAACGCAGTGCGCTGGATGGCGGGACGATAACCGCGGCCCCGCTCCACCTTGAGCGACATGCTGAGCTCCCCGGCCTTGGTCAGGTTGGCAATGACGAGGTCCGGGTTCTGGATCTCGAGGTCATGATCGCCGGCGATGTCGCCCGCGGTGACCGGTCCAGGGCCCTTCTTGTGCAGGCGCACTTCAGCCACATCCCGCGTGTGCATCCGGATGGCGACGGCCTTCAGGTTCAGAAGGACATCGACCACGTCTTCCTGCACGCCCTCGATGGCCGTGTATTCATGCAGCACGCCTTCGATCTCGGCCTCGGTGATGGCCGCTCCGGGCAGCGAGGACAGCAGCACCCGCCGCAGCGCATTGCCCAGGGTGTGCCCGAAACCGCGCTCGAACGGTTCGATGACGATGCGCGCATGACGCGGCGAAAGCGGCTGCACTTTCACGACGCGCGGCTTCAAGAATTCGTTGATGGATCCCTGCATGGATGGCACCTGCTGACTTGGATGCCGGCGACCCACATGGCCGCCGGCGCACGATTACTTCGAATACAACTCGACGACCAGACTCTCGTTGATGTCGGGCAGGATCTCCTGCCGGTCCGGCACCGATTTAAGGACACCCGACATCTTCTTGTCGTCGACTTCGACCCACTCCGGAAAACCGACCTGCGTCGCGATGGCCAGCGCCGCCTGCACCCGCGTCTGTTTCTTCGCGCGCTCGCGCAGGCCTACCACATCGCCGGCCCTGCACTGATAGGAAGCGATGTTGACCAGCTTCTCGTTGACTGCCACGCCCTTGTGCGCGACCAGCTGTCGGGCTTCGGCTCGCGTAGCGGCGAAGCCCATGCGGTACACCACGTTGTCGAGGCGGCACTCGAGCATCTTCAGCAGCGTTTCACCCGTGGCGCCCGGGCGGCCGGCGGCCTTGTGGTAATAGTTGCGGAACTGACGCTCCATGACGCCGTACATGCGGCGCAATTTCTGCTTCTCGCGCAGCTGCAGGGCGTATTCCGACAGACGCTGCTTGCGTTCGCTCTTCACGCCACCCGGGGGCACCTCGAGCTTGCACTTGGACTCCAGGGGTTTGACCCCGCTCTTGAGGAACAGGTCGGTTCCTTCACGACGGGAGAGCTTGCACTTCGGACCTGTATATTTGGCCATGCCTTGGAACCTTGCGACTCAGACGCGACGCTTTTTCGGAGGGCGACAGCCGTTGTGGGGTATCGGCGTGACGTCCTCGATGTTGGTGATCTTCAAACCGCAGCCGTTGAGGGCGCGCACGGCGGATTCGCGGCCGGGTCCCGGACCCATGACGCGCACCTCGACGTTCTTCACGCCGTGCTCCTGCGCGGCGGTACCGGCACGCTCCGCGGCAACCTGGGCGGCAAATGGTGTGGACTTGCGCGAGCCGCGAAAACCGCAGCCACCCGAAGTCGCCCATGACAGGGTGTTGCCCTGCCGATCGGTGATGGTGATGATGGTGTTGTTGAAGGAGGCATGCACGTGCGCGATGGCATCGAGCACGTTCTTGCGCACCTTCTTGCGGGCCGGCTTTCCGGCCTTGTCCGCGCCCTGCGCGGAAGCTTGCTTGTTGTCAGCCATGGATGGATATCAGTCCCGGTGATTACAGTTTGCCCGGCGGCGCGTTCATCTTGACCGCCTGCTTGCGTGGACCCTTGCGGGTGCGCGCATTGGTGCGGGTCCGCTGGCCCCGCATCGGCAGGCCCTTGCGATGGCGGATGCCGCGATAGCAGCCCAGGTCCATGAGCCGCTTGATGTTCATGGACGTCTCGCGGCGCAGGTCACCCTCCACAGCGAACTTCGCAACCTGCGATCGCAGGGCCGCGACTTCGGCGTCCGTCAGATCCTTGACCTTGACCTGGCGCTTCACGCCAGCCGCATCGCAGATGTCCTGCGCGCGCGAACGGCCGATGCCGTAGATATGGGTCAGTCCGATGAGGATGTGCTTGTTCATCGGGATGTTGATGCCGGCGATACGCGCCATCTAGGTCTCCGCAAGAGTCGCGTCGAAAAAACGCGGAATTTTACCCAAAACAGTCATTTCCAGCAATACGTGCAAAAAGTCCCTGATCACGCCTGGTTTACCCCTGGCGCTGCTTGTGCCGTGCATCGGTGCAGATCACGTACACCACGCGGCGGCGGCGCACGATCTTGCAGTTCTTGCAAATCTTCCTGACCGACGGACGGACTTTCATTTCTTGCTCCCGATACCCTTGAGGCTCGCCTTCTTCATCAAGCCTTCGTACTGATGCGACATGAGGTGTGACTGAGTCTGTGCAACAAAGTCCATGACACCGACCACGATGATCAGGAGCGATGTGCCCCCGAACTGGAACGGGATGCTGGGGTTGCCCATGCGGATGATCTCCGGCACCAGGCACACCCCCATGATGTACAGCCCTCCCCACAGGGTGAGCCGTGACAGCACGCGATCGAGGTATTCGGCGGTCTGCTGGCCCGGGCGGATGCCAGGAATGAAGGCGCCCGCCTTCTTCAGGTTCTCGGCCGTATCACGTGCGTCGTAGACCAGCGCCACGTAAAAAAAGGCGAAGCCGATGATCAGCACTGCATACAGGATCACGTGCAATGGCTGCCCGTAGTTGAAGGCCGCCGCGACGCGCTGCAAGGCACTCTGCCAGAGGCTGGGATTCGGGGTATTGCCGAAGAACTGTGCCAGCGTGGCGGGAAATACCAGCAGGCTCGAGGCGAAGATGGGCGGGATGACTCCGGCCATGTTCAGCTTGAAGGGCAGATGGGTGCTCTGGCCCTGCATCATGCGCCGACCCACCTGCCGCTTGGCGTAATTGACCTGGATGCGGCGCTGCGCAAGTTCGACATAGACGCAGAACAGGGTCACCGCAATCACCACGACCACGATCAGCAGCACGATCAGGGGGTGCATTTCACCGGAGCGCACCATCTCGAGCGTGCCGCCAACCGCCCGCGGCAGTCCGGCCACGATGCCGGCTACGATGATCATGGTGATGCCATTGCCGATGCCACGCTCGGTCATCTGCTCACCCAGCCACATCAGGAACAGCGTCCCGGTGGTGATGGACAGGGTCGCGATGAACAGGAACTGCGGGCCGGGGTTGATCACCAGGTTCCCGCCGGAATGCTGAATGGCCACTGCCGCGCCAAATCCCTGGAATGCTGCAAGTCCCACCGTGCCGTAGCGCGTGTACTGCATGAGCTTGCGACGCCCCGATTCGCCTTCCTTGCGGATCTGCGCCCAGGAAGGCACCACCATGGACATCATCTGCACGATGATCGAGGCGGTGATGTAAGGCATCACGTTCAGGGCCAGGATGGAAAAACGCTGCAGCGCGCCGCCCGAGAACATGTTGAAGATGCCGAGCAACGTGCCCTGCTGCGTGGAGAAAAACGCCGCGAATCGCGCCGCATCGATTCCGGGCACGGGAATGAACGTGCCCACCCGGTATACCACCAGCGCACCCAGCAGGAACCACAGCCGCTTGCGCATCTCGGCATAGCGGGTCATGTCCCCCAGGGCGGTGGTCGGATTGCTGTTCGGTGAGGCCACGTCTGTCTTCCGTCGGATCAGCCCAGAGAGCCGCCGGCCGCTTCGATGGCGCTCTTCGCACCCTTGGTGGCCTTGATGGCGGCATCCTTGATGGCATACGCCCGGGATACCTTGCCCGACAGGATGATCTTGACCTTCTCCGTGCCGGCAGGCACCAGATTGGCCTTCATCAGCACCGGCAGGGTCACTTCCGTGCCGGTTACGCGCATCAGGTCATCCAGCGTCAGCTCGGAACGCGTGGCCTTGATGGCGGAACGGAACCCGACTTTGGGCAGGCGGCGTTGCAGCGGCATCTGACCGCCTTCGAAACCCACCTTGTGATAACCGCCCTTGCGCGCACGCTGGCCCTTGACGCCGCGGCCGCAGGTCTTGCCCTGACCCGCGGATGCTCCCCGTCCCACCCGCAGGTGGGATCTCTTCGCGCCTTCGGCGGGCTTGATCTGATTCAGGCGCATCATGCTTTCTCCACTCTCAGCAGGTGGCTGGCGGTCTCCACCATGCCGCGGTTGGCCGGGGTATCGGCGACCACCACCGAGTGCCGGATGCGGCGCAGACCGAGGCCGCGCGCGGACGCCACGATGTTGCGCAGCTGCCCGTGCAGACTCCTCACCAACGTCACCCTGATCTTTTCATTCGACATGAACGGCCCTGCCCTCAGGCGGTGATTTCTTCAATGCTCTTGCCACGCTTCGCGGCAAACTGTTCCGGCGAACGGAGCTTGGCCAGCGCATCCATGGTCGCACGCACCACGTTGATGGGATTGCGCGAGCCATAGCTCTTGGCCAGCACGTTGCGCACGCCGGCGCACTCGAACACCGCACGCATGCCGCCCCCGGCGATCACGCCGGTGCCGTCCGCCGCCGGCTGCATGTAGACGCGGGTGGTGCCATGCCGGCCCTTGACCGCGTAGTACAGGGTGTCGTTCTTCAGCGAGACGCTCACCAGGCTCTTGCGTGCCTGTTGCATCGCCTTGGAGATCGCCACCGGGACTTCGCGCGCCTTGCCATAGCCAAAGCCGACGCGGCCAGCGCCATCGCCCACCACCGTGAGCGCGGTGAAGCCGAACTGCTTGCCGCCCTTGACGACCTTGGCGACGCGATTGACTGCAACGAGCTTCTCGAGCAGATCATCTCCGGCCATCGGTTTTTCGATTCTTGCCATAGGGTCTTCGATGCTCCCGTTAGAATTCCAGGCCGGCTTCGCGCGCGGCCTCCGCCAGTGCCTTGACGCGCCCGTGATACAGGAAACCTGACCGGTCGAAGGCCACGCGGGTGAGCCCCAAGGCCCTGGCCCGCTCCGCGATCACGCGGCCTACAGCCCTGGCCGCTTCAATGTTGCCGGTGGCTTTGAGTCCCTCGCGCACTTCCTTCTGGACCGTCGACGCGGCGACCAGGACCGATGCCCCGCCCACAGCGATGATCTGCGCGTAGATGTGCTGCGGCGTGCGGTGCACCGACAGGCGCACGGCGCCCAGTTCGTTGATCCTGGCGCGGCCCCGGCGCGCACGGCGCAACCGGATGTCCTTTTTCTGCAGTTTCATGGCGTCACTTCTTCTTCGCTTCCTTCAGCGAAATCTTCTCGTCCGAATACTTCACGCCCTTGCCCTTGTAGGGTTCGGGTGCCCGAAAGGCGCGGATCTCCGAAGCGGTCTGCCCCACCCGCTGCCGGTCCGTCCCCTTGACCAGGATCTCGGTCTGCGAAGGCGTCTCGATGCTGATGCCCTCGGGAATGGGGAACGTGATGGCATGCGAGTACCCCAGCGTGAGGTTCAGCGCCTTGCCCTGGACTGCCGCTCGATAGCCCACGCCCACCAGTTCCAGCTTCTTTTCATAGCCCCTGCTCACGCCGGTGACCATGTTGGCCAGATGCGCGCGCGCCGCGCCGGCCAGCGCATTGGCTCCTTCGCTGGCGCCGGGCTGCACTTCCAGATGCTTGTCCTTCTGCACCACCTTGATGCCGTGCTGCAGCGCCAGCGTGAGGCTCCCCTTGGCGCCCTTGATGGTCACGGCTTCGGCACCGATGGTGGCGGTCACGCCTTGCGGCAGATCGACCGGCTTCTTTGCGACTCGAGACATGGCTCAACCTTACGTACGAAAACTTACTGGACGACGAACAGCACTTCGCCGCCGGTGCCGGCCGCGCGTGCCTGCTTGTCGGTCATCACACCCTTGGGCGTGGAAACCACGGCAACGCCGAGCCCGCCCAGCACCTTCGGCAGTTCATCCTTGCCGCGATAGATGCGCAGCCCCGGACGGCTCACCCGTTCGATGCGGTCGATGACGGGACGGCCATCGTGATATTTCAGGTCCACCGAGACGGCAAGCTTGCCCTCCCCGGAATCCGTGGTGAATCCGCCGATGAAGCCTTCGTCCCTGAGCACGGAAAGGATGGCAAGTTTCAGCCTGGATGCCCCCATGGTCACGCTGGGCTTGCCGGCGGACTGTGCATTGCGGATGCGGGTCAGCAGATCGGCGATCGGATCGGTCATGCTCATGATGCGCGCCTCACCAGCTCGCCTTGGACAGGCCCGGAATCTCGCCGCGATGCGCGGCCTCGCGCAACTTGGTGCGCGCCAGCCCGAACTTGCGGTACACGCCGCGCGGACGCCCCGTGATGGCGCATCGGCGCCGCTGGCGCGTGGGACTCGCGTCGCGAGGGAGCTTCTGCAGCTTCACCTGCGCTTCGAGCCGTGCCTCCGCGTCAGTCCTGGGGTTGCGGATCGTCTCCTTGAGCGCGGCGCGTGTGGCGGCGTGCTTCCTGGCGATCTTCACGCGCTTCTTCTCGCGCATGATCATGTTGGTCTTTGCCATTCGCTCTTTATCCTACTTTCGGAACGGAAAGTTGAACGCTTCCAGCAGCGCCCGACCGTGCCTGTCATCCACCGCCGTCGTGGAAATGGTGATGTCCATGCCACGCAGCTGGTCGATCTGGTCGTACTGGATCTCCGGGAAAATGATCTGCTCCCTGACACCGAGACTGTAATTGCCGCGCCCATCGAAGGAGCGTGCGCTGATGCCGCGGAAATCGCGGATGCGCGGCATGGCAATGCTCACCAGCCGGTCCAGGAACTCGTACATGCGCGCGCCGCGCAAAGTCACCTTGCAGCCGATGGCCTGGCCATCGCGCACCTTGAACGTCGCCACCGACTTGCGGGCCCGGGTCACCGCCGGCTTCTGGCCACTGATCCTGGCGAGGTCCGCCACTGCGGCATCGATGACCTTCTTGTCGGCCACCGCTTCACCGACGCCCATGTTGATGGTGATCTTGGTGATGCGGGGCACCTGCATGGTATTGGACAGGGCCAGGCTCTTCAGGAGCTCGGGGACGATCCGCTCGCGGTACTGTTGCTGCAACCTTGGCATGGCTCAGGCGTCCACTACTTCGTTGTTCGATTTGAAAAAGCGCACTTTCTTGCCGCTGGCAAGCGTGCGGATGCCCACCCGGTCGCCCTTCTGCGTGGCCGGATTGAACAGCAGGACGTTGGAAACATGAAGCGGCGCCTCACGTTCGATGATGCCGCCCTGGATTCCGGACTGCGGGTTGGGCTTCTGGTTCTTCTTGACCATGTTCAGCCCCTCGACCCGGACACGATCGTCGGCCAGCACCTCGATCACGGCACCGCGGCGCCCCTTGTCGCGCCCGGCGATGACGACCACGTGATCGCCCTTGCGTATCTTTCTCATATCCGTTCTCTCACAGCACTTCGGGTGCGAGTGAAATGATCTTCATGAACTGCACATTGCGCAGTTCACGCGTCACTGGTCCGAAAATGCGCGTACCAATGGGCTCGAGCTTGTTGGTCAGCAGCACCGCAGCGTTGGTGTCGAAGCGGATCAGCGACCCGTCGGGGCGACGGACACCACGACGGGTCCGGACCACCACCGCATCGTAGACCTCGCCCTTCTTGACCTTGCCGCGCGGAATGGCGTCCTTCACGCTCACCTTGATGACATCACCGACGCCGGCATAGCGGCGCTTGGAGCCACCCAGCACCTTGATGCACATCAGGCTCTTGGCACCGCTGTTGTCGGCTACGTTCAGAAAACTCTGCAGCTGGATCACGGCAGCACCTCAACCTGCGCGGGCACGTTCGACGACGCGCACCAGAATCCACGACTTGCGCCGCGACATGGGCCGGCACGGCTTGATGGTCACGGTGTCGCCCTCCCTGCTCTCGCTGTTGGCATCATGTGCCAGCAGTTTGGTCGTGCGCCGGATGAACTTGCCATACATCTCGTGTTTGACCAGACGCTCCACCGACACGGCAATGGTCTTGCTCATCTTCGTGCTGACCACCTTGCCGGTGAGCAGACGCTGGCCAGGGACCGCATTGTCGGTGCCGGGATTGTTCTCGACCATGATTACTTGCCTCCACCCTTCCGGCTCTCGGCCAGCACGGTCTTCACGCGCGCGATATTGCGGCGTACCTTGGAAAACTGGTCGGGCCTCGCGGCCTGTCCGGTTGCCCGCGCCATGCGCAGGTTGAATTGTTCGCGCCGGAGCTTCAGCAGCTCCTCGCCCAGATCCGATGCGCTTTTCGCGCGCAAGTCCTTGGCCTTCATCAACGCACCTGTCGTTTCACGAACGTCGTGGACACCGACAGCTTGGAGGCCGCCAGCCGGAATGCCTCGCGCGCAATGGGCTCGCTGATGCCTTCCATCTCGAACAACACCTTGCCCGGCAATACCTTGGCCACCCAGTACTCGACATTTCCCTTGCCGCTGCCCATGCGGACTTCCAGAGGCTTCTGGGTGATCGGCACATCGGGGAAGACGCGGATCCAGATGCGCCCGCCACGCTTGACGTAACGGGAGATGGCGCGCCGCGCCGCTTCTATCTCACGCGCGGTCATGCGCGCCCGGTCGGTGGCCTTCAGGCCGAATTCGCCGAACGCTACGGTATTCCCGCGCTGCGCCTTGCCGCCGATGCGGCCCTTGAACTGTTTGCGGAACTTGGTCCGCTTCGGTTGCATCATGTTGGCTTACCTGGTCACTCAAGCCGCCGGTGCCGGCGCAGCTGCCGGCGCAGCCGGAGCGGCCTCGTTCGGCTTCGTGGCATCCGGCGCTTCCGCCTCTGCGACCTCCTCGGGCTGGGCGAACACCTCACCCTTGAAGATCCAGACCTTGATGCCGATCACGCCATAGGTCGTGCGGGCTTCGGCCAGACCGTAGTCGATATCGGCCCGGTAAGTGTGCAGCGGCACGCGACCCTCACGGGTGCTCTCGGTCCTGGCGATCTCGGATCCGTTCAGGCGCCCCGAGATGCGCACCTTCACACCCAGTGCACCCGAGCGCATGGTGTTGGTGACTGCGCGCTTCATCGCGCGGCGGAACATCACGCGCTTTTCCAGCTGCTGGGCGATGCCCTCGGCCACGAGCTGGGCATCCAGTTCGGGCTTCCTGATCTCGGCGATGTTGATGCGCACGTCGGGAATGGTCATGCCCAGCATCCGGGCGACGGCGCCGCGCAGCTTTTCGATATCCTCGCCCTTCTTGCCGATCACGATGCCGGGACGGGCGGTGTGGATCGTGATGTTTGCGCGGCGTGCGGCGCGCTCGATGTGGATGTGGCTGACCGAGGCATCAGCCAGCTTCTTCTTCAGCAATGTGCGCACCAGATGATCGGCGTGGATGTTCGGCGCGAAACTCTTCGAGTTTGCGTACCACTTCGACGACCACTCGCGCGTGATGCCAAGACGAATGCCTACCGGATTTACTTTCTGACCCATGAGTTCTCAAGCCTTTCCGTCGGACACTTGAACCGTGATGTGACTGTTGCGTTTCTGGATGCGCACGCCCCGGCCCTTGGCGCGGGCCTGGAATCGCTTGAACATCGGCGCGGCGGCGACCTGCACCTCGCTCACCTTGAGCTCATCCACGTCGGCGTTGAAATTGTTGTAGGCGTTGGCGATGGCCGAGTCCAGCACCTTGAGCACCACACGCGCACCTTTCTGCGGCATGAACTTCAGGGTATTGACCGCCAATGTCACCGGCTTGCCGCGGATGGTGTCGACCACCAGCCGGCATTTCTGCGGCGAAATGCGTGCGTAACGCAACACTGCCTTGGTCTGCATGCGCTACTCCCCGGCCGCCACTTTCTTGTCGCCCGAGTGCGCCTTGAAGGTGCGCGTCGGAGCAAACTCGCCGAGCTTGTGGCCGACCATGTTTTCCGACACCAGTACCGGCACGTGCAGGCGGCCGTTATGCACGGCGATGGTCAGACCCACCATGTCGGGAATGATCATCGAGCGGCGCGACCAGGTCTTGATCGGGCGGCGATCGTTCTTCTGTACGGCGGTCTGCACCTTGGCGTTCAGGTGCAGGTCGACAAACGGGCCTTTTTTCAGCGAACGGGGCACGGTTACTCCTCGATCCTATTTCTTGCGGCGCTGGACGATCATGCCGTCGGTGCGCTTGTTGCGGCGGGTCTTCTTGCCCTTGGTCTGCAGGCCCCAGGGACTGACGGGATGCGGATTGCCCTGACCGGACTTGCCCTCACCACCGCCATGAGGGTGGTCCACCGGATTCATCACCACACCACGCACGGTCGGACGAACGCCCTTCCAGCGGATGGCACCGGCCTTGCCGTACACACGAAGGTTGTGTTCATCGTTGCCGATCTCGCCGATGGTGGCGCGGCAGTCGATATGGACCTTGCGCATCTCTCCCGACTTCAGTCGCACGGTGCCGTACAGGCCTTCGCGCGCCGCGAACTGGGCAGATGCGCCGGCGCTTCGGGCCAGCTGACCACCATGACCGACCTTCAGCTCGATGTTGTGGATGGTGCTGCCCACGGGGATGTGCCGCAGAGGCATGGCGTTGCCCGGCTTGATGGGCGCATCGGAACCCGAGCGGATCTCGTCGCCGCTCCGCACGCCCTTGGGCGCCAGGATGTAGCGGCGCTCGCCGTCCTTGTACAGGACCAGTGCCAGATGGGCCGTGCGGTTCGGATCGTATTCCAGGCGCTCCACCACACCCGCGATGCCGTCCTTGTCGCGCTTGAAGTCAATGATGCGGTAGCGCTGCTTGTGGCCGCCGCCGATGTGCCGCGTGGTCTGACGGCCCGAGTGATTGCGCGCGCCGGAGCGGTTCTTCTTCTCCGTGAGCGACGCCAGCGGTCCGCCCTTGTGCAGATGCGAACGATCCACCTTGACCACGAAACGGGTACCCGGCGAGGTGGGTTTCATCTTGATGAGTGCCATCTGCGAACTCCCTACTTCGCCGTGCCGGTGAAGTCGATGGTCTGCCCGCTGGCCAGCCGCACATAAGCCTTCTTGAAGCCACTGCGCTTGCCCGCGATGTTGCGGAACCGCCGGGTCTTGGCCGGGCGGTTGAGTACGTTGACGCCCTCGACCTTGACCTCGAACATCAGCTCCACCGCAGCCTTGACCTCGCCGCGCGTGGCGTCGCCGGCCACGCGAAACACGTACTGCCCCGCCTTGTCGGCGGCGTTCGCGCTCTTTTCGGACACGTGCGGCTGAATCAGCACGTTCATGAGTCGTTCCTTATTCATGGGCCGCACCCAGGCGTTGTTCCAGAAGTTTCAGGGCACCCGCGGTCGCCAGCACCTTGTCATGCCTGATCAGGCTCACCGGATCCAGCGAGGCCACCGGCAACACCTCCACGTGGGGCAGATTGCGGGCCGCCAGGAACAGTTTCTCCTCGAAGGCCTCCACCAGGATCAGCGCACGCGTCAGGCCGAGCTCGGAGAGTTTGCTGACCAGCATCTTCGTCTTGGGGGCCGGCAGCTCCAGCGAAGGTACCGCCACCACGCGGCCCTGCCGCAGGAGCTCCGACACCATGCTCTGAAGGGCCGCCCGGTACATCTTGCGGTTGACCTTCTGGGAAAAGTCCCGGGGACGCGCCGCGAATGCCCGGCCGCCGCCCACCCAGATGGGACTGCGGTTGGAACCGGCGCGCGCCTGGCCCGTGCCTTTCTGGCTCCAGGGCTTCTTGCCGCCGCCTCGCACTTCGGCCCGGGTCTTCTGCGCCTTGGTGCCAGCACGGCCGGCGGCCATGTAGGCAGTCACGACCTGGTGGATCAGGGCTTCATTGTAGGCACGGCCGAAGGCCTCATCCGAAAGATCGATGGGCGCCGCGTTGGCCGACTGATGCATTTCGAGCTTCATGCTATTTCTTCTCGGCCTTGGCTGGCTTGGATCCACCGGCCGGCCTGGCCCCTGCAGCCGGAGCCGCCGCCTTGTTCGGTGTCAGCTTGTTTCGCCGGGCCTGGCCGACGGCCTTGACCGACGGGCGTACGATGACCCGGCCGCCTTCCGCCCCGGGCACAGCGCCCGAAATCAGCAGCAGGTTGCGGGCCGCATCGATCTGCACGACCTTGAGGTTCTCGATGGTGCGATTCACCACACCCATGTGCCCCGACATGCGCTTGCCCTTGAAGACCCGACCCGGGGTCTGGCGCTGGCCGATCGAGCCTGGCGAACGGTGTGAAACCGAATTGCCATGGGTCTTGCGGCCACCCTTGAAATTGTGGCGCTTCATGGTGCCGGCGAAGCCCTTGCCGATGGTGGTTCCGGTGACATCGACCACCTGGCCCACGCTGAAGATGTCCACCTTGATTTCCGCCCCGGGCGCGTACTTGTCCTGGTCGGCCTTGCCGATGCGGAACTCCCGGGCGGACGAACCCGCCGCCACCTTGGCCTTGGCGTAGTGCCCGGTGAGCGCCTTGGTGACGCGCGAGGCACGCCGTGACCCAGTCGTGACCTGGATGGCCGCGTAGCCCTCATGCTGCTCGGATTTGACCTGCGAGACCCGGTTCGGGAGCGCCTCGATGACGGTCACGGGAACAGCCGCACCGGCGTCATTGTAAATACGGGTCATGCCGCACTTGCGGCCAACCAGACCGATTGACATCTTTGACCTCTGTCCTCTCACCGCGAGTGCTGCGATTGGCACTCGCTGTCATGAACCGGTTCGGCGGTCTGGACGCCACCCCAGCACCCTGGAAACGGATGACTGGCGTGCGCACCCACGCGCTCCGACCCGAAAAAACGGAGCGCGGATTATACGTGAGCCGTGACGAAGGTCAAATTTGATGGTCGGCGAGACCCGTCCGCCGGGCCTGTCGCCCCGAAAACCGGTTCTGATGCCCCTGCGCGCCGGCCCTCCTCCCCTGCCATGGGCTGCCGCAAGGAATCCGTCAGGGAGCCAGCGCCTGCGCCGTGACGAACCGCGGCCGGATGTCGACGGGAAGATCCTTCAGGCGCGCCAGCGCCGCGGCCACCGGCGGGCGAATCACCATCATCTTCTCGCTCAGCGCCTTGGCACGTGCGTAGTCCCCGGTCGCCTGAATGGTCATGATCTCGTGCACAAGTCCTTCGATCGCCTTCCTGATGCGCGAGAAATCCACGGCGAATGTGCCGTCGGCCTGTATTCGCACGGCGCCGGCATCGAGCAGGTGGTTCAACTGCAGCGCCATGCCCTTGGCATGCGCCTCGGTGAGGCCGAAACGCAGGGTGCGGAATGCCGATGCGAGAAAGGTCACGCAGGTCGCGTGCTCATCGGCCCCGGGAAGGACTCCGTCGTCCATCAGTTGCTGCAACGCCCACAGGCCCGAGACGTCCGCCTTGGCTTCCTCCAGCGGGCCGTTGAGCTCCTTCAGTTCCTGTCGCACGGTGCTGGCCCTGCCTCGCACCTCGATGGTCTGCGGCCCGAGGCCATGCATCAGTTCGTGCATCAGGATATGCGTGAAGAACGGATCGAAGGCCACCAGCGGCTGGTCGGCCGCAGCCAGCGTCAGTTTCGCCACCGGCAGCAGCACATGCTCGAACTTGGCACGCTGGAAATTCTTGAGCATCACTCGCTTTGAACCCTTGGCCGCCACCACGCGCTCGTCGTTGGGCAGATTGAATGCCGCAGTCTGCACGCCATGGTTGCCATCGCCGGCGGCGAACACCACATTGACCACGCGGATCGGTGCCGCACCGCCCAGCTTCTTGCGGTACTTCGGATCGATGGGCAGGCGATCCTCCAGGCTCTGCAGGCGGGAAGCGAAACGCACCAGCTTTTCACTCTCCTGCGCGTCGTTGACCGTGATGAAGGCCTCGAAGGCCGCCTTGTAATTGAACCAGCGGTCCTCGTAGACCTCGTAGGGCCCGATCGTCGGTTCAATGCTGGCATCCAGATCCATCCACGCCATGTCGCTCGCGTAGTAGTCGTTGCTGGCAAGTGCTTCAGCCCGTTTCACCAGGAACTCACGCAGCGAGGCCTGTCGGGTCTGTGCTGCGGCGGCACGCAGCCAGCGTGCGACCTGCTGCAGCTCACCCTGGTATTCCACGCTGTAGGGCACGGCCATGAAGCTCCCGTCGGGAGCCCGGCGGATGGTGGTGAAGAAACCCGTAGCCGCCTCACGCTGCGCTTCAGGCAGCGAGGAGAACCAGGCCTGGACCGAGGCCTTGTCCGCATCCGGCGGGTAGAAATTCGCACCATCCGGTTTTTCGCCCACGCCGGGAATGAAGGGCTGGTCATGATCCAGCCTTGACCAGGGCTGCTTGTTCAGCAGGAAGTAGTCCAGCCGCGCCCGGCCCAGAGCGGAATCATCGCCCGCGAGCTGCAGCAGGAGCGATGTGTTGTCCGGCGAAACCTGGGTGAGGTAGAGGCCGTCGATGATGCGCGCTGCCTTCACCAGGTCCGCAAGCGCCGCCCGCTCGTTGTCAGGCAGCAACCCCAGATCGACCTTGATGTCCACCGGCGCGAAACGCGCACTCATCCTGGCCAGTTCTGCTGCATCGGGACTGTGAGCCGATGCGCCGAGACTGATTCCGCTCATGAACAGGCCGGCCGTGATGACGGATCGCAACATGGAGAACTCCACGTGATGACACTCGCGCCTGCCACCAGTGTATTGGAATTCAAGGCAGGGTGCAGGAGGCGGCGGCCAGGGTGCTGATCGCGCGCTGATCGAGCGGCGCTCCGCTCAGTCTTGCGGCGTACAGCGCCGCTCCAGCCTCCGGCGGCAGGCGCGGCGGAACCAGCCGGTACCGGGCCGCGCGCAGTAACAATGCCGCCTCGAACGGGACGCGCATCAGATCACCCAGTTCGAACATGCCGCCGGTGCAGGACACCGGCAGCTCCACCCCGGAAGGCACGCCCAACCTGAGACGGACAGCTTCCACGATGTCCACCAGCTCCGCGGCACCCTGATGGAACAGGGCCCTTGCTTCAGGATCGCCTTCCCTGGCCGCCAGCGCCACCAGCTTCGACAGCTGCGCGAACTGACTGCGCTGCGCCGCTTCCTTGCCGTAGATGGCCGCACACAGCTCCAGATCCTCGGTGATCCCGAAATGGTTTCGCACCTTCCCGTACAGGACACTTCGATGGGTACGGCCGTCGCTCATGCGCGAAAACAGGCGCAGACCCTCGCGCGCCAGCCAGAAGGCCGAGCCTTCGTCGCTGAACAGCTCACCCCAGCCGCCGGCCCGGGCACTCTGCCCGGCGTACTCACCATAGGCGATGGAACCCGTGCCGGCGACGATGTTGATGCCGTACTCGCCGGCGAGCGCACCTGCCCAGCCACAGATCATGTCATTGCCGCAGCGAAACCGGCCCGATGGCAGCGCTGCGGCCGGTGAAGCGTCGAGCTGATGCAGGAGCGAGCGGTCCTCGCCATACGCTGGCAGACCGAAAAAAGCGTAACTCAGGTTCGCTGCATCCACCTGGCCGAGCGCAAGCACCTTTGCGACTCCCCGCGACAGCATGCCGGCCAGCGCAGCCATGCCGGTCTCCAGGTGGTACGCGGACCCCTCGTCATGAGCGGCCAGCCGGCTTCCCTGCTCGTCGATGAGGAGGAACCGTGTCTTGGTTCCTCCGCCATCGACTCCGAGAAACGTCCTCATCGCACTGCGCCGAACGGGTGGATGGTGACGCCCTTCACCACCCGGTTCACGGTGCCTGCGGCATTCGGCCGGTCCGGCGAGAGCCCGAGCGAGATCGAGCGCCGCATGGCGAGCGATTGCGCGAACACGACGCAGGGCAGGCACAGTTCCAGATCTCCCGGCCGGTGGGAGCTGCCCGCATCACCGAGCACATGCGTGTCCGGATGCTCCGGCAGGCCGGGTCGGCCGGACAGTGCCACCACGCGAGTCGCCACGGCATCGCTGCGAAGTTCGCGCAGCAGGTCCAGTTCGTATCTTCGGGTGTGCTCATCATTGCTCAGGAACATCACCACCAGTGTTCGCCGGTTCACGAAAGTCTTCGGGCCATGGCGAAAGCCCAGCGCGGAATCGGCCAGCGAAACGACCTGCCCGTCGGTGAGTTCAAGCATCTTGAGCGCCGCCTCACACGCGAGGCCCTTCAGTTCATTGCTGCCCAGGTACACCACACGCTCGAACTCCGCCTCCACCAGCTCCCGCAGGAGTTTCACCCAGGTTTCAAGCACCTGCCGCGCAAGCACGCCGGGCTGCACGACACCAGGTCCCTGCGCCGGCATGACGCCCATCGCCACCGCCGCCGCGAGGAGCATGCAGCTGAAGCTCGAAGTCATGGCAAAGCTCTGATCGTTGGTAGCCGGCGGCAGCAGCAGGGCGAAGGCGTTGCTCATGGCGCCGGCGCGCCGGAAAAGTTCGCCGTCGCGGTTGCAGGTCACGATGAGGTGGGCGCGGTGTGCCACGAGCTGTTCGGCAAGGTCCACCGCAGCGACACTCTCGGGGCTGTTGCCGGAGCGGGCGAAGGATACCAGCAGCGTTCGCGGGGACGATGACAGCCAGGTGACGGGGTTCGCCACCAGGTCCGTGGTGGCCACCGCCTCGACACGCCCGGGCAGGCGTCGCATCAACGCGGGCGCCAGGCACTGTCCGATGAACGCCGAAGAACCGGCGCCGGCCAGCACCACTCGCAGCGCGGAGTCCCTGAGCAGCGGCGCCAGGAACGCCTCCAGGCCCGCATCACCGGCGACCTGGCCCGCTACCCGCGGCCACAGGGCCGGCTGCTGCGCAATTTCCCGCGCGGTGTGCACAGCCCCCTGAGCCATGTCCTCGACCCTCACAACCGGTACGCGGCACCCAGGACGTAGCTGCGCCCATACGCACTGTAACCCAGGCCGTTCCCGCTCTGGCTGGCGCCGACACTCTGGCCCGGCGCCCACGGAAGCAAGGGATTGCCATTCAGATAGCTCCGGGTGATCGCATT
>JBGAGK010000039.1:0-27674 GCA_044226785.1 Steroidobacteraceae bacterium
AGTGATTTCCGGCTGGGACCGGCGACAAACCGGACTTGCGCCTGTGGAGCCAGTGCCAGCGAGTATCCGGTGGCCAATGTCAGTGCGGGTGAGTGATCCGCGTCGAGTCCAGCCACGATGGCCGCCGCGCCCTGGGTGAACAGGGCGCGCTCGACCTTGACGTCCCAGGAAAAGCCGTCGCACGGATCCTGCGCCAACGCGGCTGCATGAATTCCCAGAAGACCTATCAGCAATGCAAGAATCCTGTACATGGCGATACCTCTCAGAATGTCACACGCAAATTGGCGTAGTACTGTCGACCCGGCGCATGGTAGCCATCCGCGACGACGTAGTTGCGGTCCATCAGATTCCGGACGCCGGCTTCCGCGGTGAACGATGCAACCGGCCGCCAGGCGATCTTCAACCCCAACCGCGTGAAGTCACCGCCGCGATAGTAGACGAGATTGTTGGTCGCGCTCTGCAGCCACCGGCGGCCCTCGAAGTCGAGGCTGGGAACGATCTCCAGACTTGCGACCGGACGCCAGTCGAGGAACGCGAAGAAGGTGTGATCCGGCGTGTCCGTGGGAACGAATCCGCCGGCGCGGACCTCGCGCGACAGATCGGCGTACTTGATGCCGCCATCGAGCCCGGCAAGGAGCGGTCGCGACAATTCGACTTCGAACCCCTTTCGCTGCTCGGAACCCGTGTTCTGGTTCTCGCTCACGGTGGGAGAGAGCGCAACCGCCGTGACCACATCGTCGATCCGGGCGATGAACGCGCTCAGGGCAACGCGGGTTCCGGCCCAGATGTCCGAGACTCCCGCCTGAGCGTAATGCGACCTCTCCGGCTTGAGGTCGGGATTGTTGACGAAGGTGCCGAACCGGGTGCTGTACATTTCGAACAGCGTCGGGAACCGGGCGCGGTCCGCGTAACTGAAGGTGACCGAACCCGATTCGCTGTAGTGGTACACCACCGCAAACTCACCGTTGAGGGCGTGTTTGTCGGCAACGGGGTAGGAAAACGAGTACCCGAACGGCGGCATCGTTCCCTGGGCAACCCATTGCCTCGCATGATTGAGGTGCCGCCAGTCGTAGCTTGCGCCGGCGATCACGTCCCAGGAACGGGTCGGGTGATAAATGTTCTCGAGCGCCAGTGATCCTGTCGTTTCGGAAGCGGACTCCCATGGCTGCTGGTACCACGGTGCACCCGGCGCATTGCGACCCGACTGCGTCTCGCTGTGATGGTCCCAGCGATAGTGAACGGCGGCCCGGATGGTGTCATCGATCCCCTGAAGATTCTTGTCCAGTTCCACGCTGCCGCCGGCCGCACGGTCGTCATACGTGCTGTCGAAGGATTTCGGGAAGTTCTGGTTCACATAGCCGATGTCGTCGTACGAATCCAGCTGGTTGTAGAAGCGGTCGTAGTAGAGGCGGGTCTTGACGAAAGAGCCCTGATCGTCGATGGGGTTCCTGGACAGGAAGTACAGGCTCTTCTTGTCCCACGAGGGCCATTTCCAGTACTTGACGGTGCGCAGGGCATTGGGAGGAATCGTGCCATCCGGCGGCGGATTGCCCTTCCGGCCAACCTGGTCGATCACGTTCAGGGCGTACTCTGCGCCGTTCGAAGCCGTGTATCCGCCCTTCAGGTTGATCTTGTAGTCCTGACGCCAAGACTGGATCCGGTCGCCGGCCCCTTGAAGCGTGCCGGGCACGTAGTCGTCGGAAAGACGGAAGTGGCTTTGGGACGAGAAGGTCCCGGCGCCCTGCGCGAACCAATTGCCCTGACGGGTGCCGAGGAACACATCGGACTTCCAGCCCTCGGTTGCTGCCCGCGAGTCCATCAGCAACCCCACGCGGGCATCCGCTTCAAGCGGCTTTGCGACCAACCGGCTCACGAGGTTGATCGAGCCGCCCATGGCACCGGGCCCGTCGATCACCGAGGCAAAACCCCGGGAAACCTGGATTTCGGCAAGATCTGCCGTCGTGAAGCGCGCGAAATCGATGCGATTGTCCACCGGCAGGTAGACCGGGATGCCGTCCTGGTACAGCGGTACACGCCAGCGATCGAACCCCCGTATCCAGACATTGGTTTCGTTGCGGGCGCCCAGCGCACTGACCGATGTGCCGGGACTGAGCAGCAGTGCATCATCCAGCGTATCCCGTGAGAACTGCTGGAGCGTCGCCTGGGTGATGGGCTCCGCGCCGATCATCGGCGTACCGATGGGGCTTGCATACACGGTCACCCGCCCAAGATCCGTGGTCGAAGGCGCTTCAGCGTCCTGCCCTTTCACGGAGGAAGACAGCACTGCCAATGCACCCGCCAATGCAACCACCCGAATGAACATCCAGCACTCCCGTATCGATGATGTCCGCGTTTCGTTCGTTATATCCAGTTGGATATTACGAAGATTACGAGAGACTGGTACTCATTTCAATACGGGGTAGCCACCGGGGGGCAGGAGGATCAGCGCCGGCGCAAAAGCAGTTGCACGTTTGCGCCAATCCTGGCGGCGCGGCGCGCCAGTACGACATCCATGGTCACGAATTTGAGGTCTCCACCCGAGGCAAGATGCAGGGCGTCCGCAAAGTCGATCCGCTGCCCGGCTATCTCCAGTGCATTCAAGACGGCGCCTTCATCCTCGAGGGTGATCCGCGGCAGCGATGCCAGGTATTTCGCGAACTCCAGGAATTCCGCTGGCGAGTATCCGAATCTCGATCGCAACACCCACTCGCATTCCAGCAGCACCGTTTTCGGTATGAACAGATCCTGTTCCTGCATCAACCCTGCGACGGCCTCAAAGGCCGGGGCATCATCGCGAGTCGCAAGCCTGACGAGCAGATTGGTATCGACACTGATCATTTGGCCTCATCGAGGCTTACCGGCTTGCACAATGCCGAGTCACTCAGGTGAACGCCCTTCGGGTTTTTCCCTTTCCAGTCGCCAGGATTTCCGCCTTTCGACCGGAGCAACTCCAGCAGGATGGCAGAGCCACGGACGGAAACGGCAAATCGCGTTCCCGGAGTCGCGCGCAGGGCGTCCCGGATCCGTTTTGGAATCACCAACTGGCCCTTGACAGTCAACCGTGTGGTTTCCAAGTCGACACCTTCGAATAAAGTAAGACGAGGTAGGATTATACGCTTGGGACCCCGGACCGGCCAATCCGGGAAAGCCTCGCGTTCGTGGAAAGTGCCGCGCCGCGCTACCCCGACCGGTGGGAATGCACCGCCTCGACCAGCACCTGCAATTGCCCGGGGTCCACGTCCGGCGTGATGCCATGACCCAGGTTGAAGACGTGGCCGGGGCCCGCGCCGTAACTGTCGAGCACGCGCCGCACCTCGGCTCGCAGCACATCGGGCGGAGCAAACAGTGCCGCGGGGTCGAGATTGCCCTGCAGCGCGATGCGGTTCTTTACCGCGCGGCGCGCCGTGGCGAGATCCGTGCCCCAATCCACCCCGGCCGCATCGCAGCCGATGCCGGCGATCTTCGCAAGCCACGCGCTGCCGCCCTTGGTGAACACGATGTTCGGCACACGGCGAGCTTCAGCCTGCTTCGTCAGCCCGGCGACGATCTGCGCCATGTAGCCCAGCGAGAACTCCTCGTACTGCGCGGGCGTGAGCACACCACCCCAGGTGTCGAATATCATCACCGCCTGCGCGCCGGCGGCAATCTGCGCATTGAGGTAGGCGATGACGGAGCGCGCCAGGATGTCGAGCAAACGATGCAGATCGCGCGGCGCTTCGTACATCATCCGCTTGATCCGGCCGAAGGTCTTGCTGCCCCCGCCTTCCACCATGTACGTACCCACGGTCCAGGGACTGCCGGCAAAACCGATCAGCGGTACCCGGCCCCGCAGCTCGCGCCTCACCAGCGTCACGGTATCAAGGACGTAACGCAGATCCTGCTGCGGGTCCGGCACGCCCAGCCGGTCGATATCCGCGGCGCTGCGTATGGGCCGCGCAAACGTCGGCCCCTCACCGGTTTCGAACTCGAGACCGAGATTCATCGCATGGGGAATGGTGAGGATGTCTGAGAACAGGATGGCCGCATCCAGTGCATAGCGCTGGATGGGCTGGAGCGTGACCTCGCAGGCGAGCTCCGGCGTCATGCACAGCTTCAGGAAGCTTCCCGCCCGGGCGCGCGTGGCACGGTACTCCGGCAGGTAACGACCCGCCTGCCGCATCACCCAGACAGGCCGGTGGGGCGTGGGCTCGCGCAGCAGTGCGCGCAGCAGCAGGTCATTGGCGAGTGGCGGGTTCATGTGCGCTCCGCCGGCTCGAACAGACGCCGATGCTCGAGGATCGCATACCGGTCGGTCATGCCGGCAATGTAGTCCGCCACGGCGCGCGCACGGCCCGCCTTGCCTGCCAATGCTTCGCCACGATCGGCGGCCGCGCGATGTTCGTCCGGCAGCAGACCCGGGTCGTTGAAAAAGGTCTCGAACAGCGCCGCCAGCACGCGACGCGCCTTCGCCGTCATGCGCTGAACCTTGTAGTGCCGGTACACCTGCTCACGCAGGAACACTTTGAGTTGACGGTTCAACGTCTGCGTGGCATCGGAAAAGCCGATCAGCGGCACGGACTGGCGGCGCACCTCATCGATGCTGCCAACCCCGGCGGCCTCGATGCGGGCTCTGGACGCACTGATGAGATCCGTCACCAGCAGATTGATCATGCGCCGCACGATCTCGTACACGAGGCGGCGGCCGGCGAGATCGGGATATCGATCACGCACCTCGGCGTGAAAACGCGAGAACAGGGGCACTGCGTCGAGCTGCTCGACCGTGACCAGGCCCGCGCGGATGCCGTCGTCGATGTCGTGGTTGTTGTAGGCGATCTCGTCGGCGTAATTCGCCAGCTGCGCCTCGAGTCCGGGCTGTTCACGTCTGAGGAACCGCTCCCCGACATCGCCGAGCAGGCGCGCATTGGCGGCCGAGCAGTGCTTCAGGATGCCTTCACGGCACTCGAAGCTCAGGTTCAGGCCCGAAAACTCCGCGTACTGATCCTCCAGTTCATCGACGATCCGCAATGACTGCAGGTTGTGCTCGAACCCGCCCAGATCGCGCATGCAGTCGTTGAGCGCCTCCTGGCCGGCATGCCCGAACGGGGTATGGCCCACATCGTGCGCAAGGCAGATGGCCTCCGAGAGTTCCTCGTTGAGCTGCAGCGCGCAGGCGATGGTGCGGGCGATCTGCGCCACCTCCAGGGAATGCGTCAGGCGCGTGCGGTACAGGTCTCCTTCGTGGTTGACGAACACCTGGGTCTTGTACACGAGGCGCCGGAAGGCTGTGGAATGCACGATGCGGTCGCGGTCGCGCTGGTACTCGGACCGGTAGGCCGGCGCAGGTTCCGGATGCCGCCGGCCACGCGAGCGGTCATCGAGCGCGGCGAAGGGTGCCAGGTTTCTCATCCCAGCCGCACACGGAGCAGTTCTTCGAGGGCCCGCGGATCGTAGTCCGGGACGACCACCGCACGACCCAACCGCTGCAGCAGCACCAGCCGCACGCTCCCGGCCAGCACCTTCTTGTCCATCTGCATCAGCTCCAGTGCGCGCGCGGCACCGATGCGCGGAAATCCGGTGGGCAGACCCGCGGCGGCGATCAGTTCATGAATGCGCGTACAGGACTCGGCGTCGATCATCGACAGCCGGAGCGACAACTCCGCGGCCAGCAGCATGCCCAGCGCCACGGCCTCGCCGTGCAGATACTGCCTGTATTGGGTCGCGGCTTCGAGGGCATGACCGAAGGTATGCCCGAAGTTGAGGATGGCGCGCACGCCTGCCTCCCGTTCGTCCTGCCCGACCACCCGGGCCTTGATCTCGCAGGATCGTGCGATCGCATAGGTCAGCGCATTGGCCTCTCGCGCCAGCAGGGCGCCGATGTTCAACGTCAGCCAGTCGAAGAACATCGGATCCCAGACGCAGCCGTACTTGATCACCTCCGCAAGACCGGCACGCATTTCCCGCTCCGGCAGGCTCGCCAGGGTGTCGGTGTCGGTGATCACGGCCACAGGCTGGTGAAAGGCACCGATCAGGTTCTTGCCGGCCGGATGATTCACGCCGGTCTTGCCTCCGACGGAGGAATCCACCTGCGCGAGCAGCGTCGTGGGCGCCTGGATGAAGGCAATGCCGCGCTGGTAACAGGCGGCGGCAAAGCCTGACAGGTCGCCGACCACGCCGCCCCCCAGGGCGATCAGCAGGCCATCCCGATGGATCCTGTTTCCGGCCAGTGCGTCGATGATCCAGCTGGCCGTGGACAATGTCTTGTTCTGTTCGCCGTCCGGCAGGATGCACTGCGCCACCTTCCGCCCGGCCAGGGCCGATTTCAGACGCTCCAGGTACAGCGGTGCCACGGTGGTGTTGCTGACCACGAGCACCGAGTCCGCCGTGATGCTGCCTTTCCAGAGGGGTACATCCGACAGCAGGCCGGGGCCGATGTGGATCGGGTAGCGGGTATGGCCCAGGTCTACGGTCAGAGTCTGCACGGTGCGAAGTATAGAGCCTACGGCGCGGCGAGACGGTGGATCTCCCGCAGGATCTGCTGCGCAACCGACTGGGCCTTGCGCTGGTCGGTGCTCACCGTGACGAGGGCGATCTCCTCGTACAGCGGAGCGCGCTGCTCCATCAGCTCACGCAGCCGGGACTCGGGGTCGGCGCCCTGAAGGAGCGGGCGGTGGGTTCCCCGCCGGGTGCGGCGCAACTGCTGTTCCACCGAAGTCTTCAGATAGACCACCACACCCCGCCCGGACAGCCAGCGGCGGTTCTCGGGTTTGAGGACGGCGCCCCCACCGGTCGCCAGCACGATGGAATCCAGCTGGGTCAACCGGTCGAGGGCTTCCGACTCGCGCAGCCGGAAGCCGGACTCCCCTTCCTTCTCGAAAATGAAGGGAATGTCGACGCCGGTGCGCCGGACGATCTCTTCATCGCTGTCGTAAAAAGGCAGGCGCATCATCCGTGCCAGATGCCGGCCGACCGCGGTCTTGCCCGAGCCCATGGGGCCGATGAGGAAAATACTGGATGTCACAGGTCCACCGGGACGCATCAATGAATCGGGGGCCGCGTCCTGCGGCCCCCATCATGCCAGTCGACAAACCCGCAAGCGGCGTCAGTTCGGATTCGTGCAGGAAGTCGCTATACCGTAGGGGCTACGGTAACCCGGGGGGGATGAGGTCGTCGAATTGATGTAATCGGCCAGCATCGGCAGCCAGAACACGGAGCTGGTCGATGTCTCGGTCCCCTGCACCGTAGCTGTCGCCGTCAGCTTGACCTGGACCCACAACGCGTGGTCTTCCGGGTACACCACGTTGAAGCTGGCCTGACCATTGTCATCCGTCGTGACCGTTCCAGGCTGCACCGCAGCGACATCGCCCGGATCCAGCACGCCGTTGTTGTTGCCCTGGCCCGCCACGTCCTCGCCCAGCGAAGTATCCAGCACGCCGTTCAGGTTCTGATCCTCGTTCGGGCACACGGTGATTGGATTGATCGTGCCCAGATCCGGCGTACCCGTCTGTACCCATCCGTTCACGCCCTTGATCCAGCCACCCTTGCCATAGGCCATCAGCGGGCTTGGCGCAGCCGAATGGATGGTCAGGTTGATGGTGGTGTTCTTGAGGGCCGCACCGGAAGAGTCCAGCGCCTGCACGAAATACGGCACGATGAATGAGGTCTTGCTGTCATTTTCGCTGATGTGATTGCCCGTACCCATGCTCAGGAACACCGTCCGGCCACCCACCGTCAACTTGGTGGATCCGGAAATTCCGGTCCCGGACACCGTCGCCTGAACGGTGACTCCGTCACTGGAGCTGGGTGTTCCGCTGGCCTGGTAGGTGGTCTGCGCTCGGCCCTGCGAATCGGTCAGTGCGGAGGCCACCGTCAATGTACCGCCGGTAATGTCGTTCACGGTCTGGAAATCGACGGTCTTGCCCTCCACCAGGTTGTTCGCGGCATCACGCACCACGGCAGAGATGGTGCTCTGGGCGTTGATCTGGATGGTGGTCGGACTCGCCTGCACGTCGATGGAAGCCGGCGTGGTCGCGATGAAATCCACGGGCACCTGGGCCGACACGCCCGCAGCACTGGCCGTGATGATCGCTGGGCCCGAGATGGCGGAAGAGATCGTGATCGAGGCCGAGCCACCGGCATCCGTCGTAGCGGTCGCCGCACTCAGCGTACCGCGCGTGGTGGAGAAGTTCACGGTCTGGCCGGACTGGGCCACACCGTTGGACTTCCAGTTCACGGTCACGGTCTGGACCGCATTGAGGTTGACCTTGGCGTTGGCCGTCGGTGCCAGGAATGAAAAGTCCTGGCCGCTGACGGACAGGGCCTGCGTAGCCTGCAGACCCATGACCGATGCAGTGACCGAGTCAGCGCCACTTTTGGCCGCTGTCACCGTGAACGTGACCTGCCCGGTGCTGCCGGTGGTCACGGTGGGCGCGCTCAGGGTATTGCCATTGGAGGAGGCCAGGGTCACGGACTTGCCAGGGATGCCATTGTTGCCGGCATCGCTCAGGGACACGGTGTACGTACCCTGCGCACCCAGGATGAGGCTGGAAGGACCTGTAACCGTCAAACGGGTGCCACTGACAGCCACCGGTACGGTGGCCGTGGCCGAGCCCGCCGTGGCGGTCACGGTGATCGTACGGTTGGTCTGATCACCTGCCGGGCTCAGGGTCGCTACGGCAGCACCATTTTTGTCCGTGGCAATGCACCCGTTGGTGAGGCCGGAGAGGCCGCCCGAACTCGCCGAGAAGCACACGTTGACCCCGGACAGGAACTGGTTGCTGGCCCCGCGCACCAGCGCGGTGATGGTGGCCGAGGACGAGCCGTCGGAGGGAATCTGCGGAGCGCTGGTGGTCAGGGAAATGGTCTGCTGGGTGTTCACCACATTGACCACGACATTGCCCGACACACTGCCCGAGGCAGCCGTCACGGTGATCGCCGTACCGGCCGGCGACGTGCTGTCCGCTGTCAGTGTGCCGGTGGCGCGGCCGCTGGCGTCGGTCGTCGCCTGGGTCACCGCAAGACCGCCGGCCGAAGTGCCGAAGCTGATGGTCACGCCCTGCACGAAGTTGTTGCTGGCATCCTTCGCGACCGCGGTGATGGCCGCCGAATCGCTGCCGTCAGCCGCAATGGTCGGAGCGCTCGAGGTCACCGAGATCGTGGCGAGCGAGCTGTTCCCCGTCCCGCCCGTGTTTGTCCCCGTAAGCGTGTTGCCTCCGCCGCAGGCTGCCAGCAGCGCAGCACCCAGCCAGGTAACGAACTTGAGATTTCGCATGACGTGCATTCCTTGAGTCCTTTTGACGTGTTGCGCGACGATCAGTAGAGGTTGGAACCTTCGCGCAGGATCTTCGGCGTGATGAAGATCAGCAGTTCGGTCTTCTTGTTGACATTCCGGTCGCTCTTGAACAGATGCCCCAGGATCGGGATGTCCCCCAGCAGCGGCACCTTGGTCTGCGCATCCGTCTTGGTGGTCTCGAGGATCCCGCCCAGCACCACGGTCTGACCGTCATTCACCAGCACCTGGGTGATGATCTGGCGTGTATCGATCGACGGCACCGTGCCGCCCGTGGCGCTCTGGACGAGCTGACCCACCGAGTCCTTGCTGATGTTGAGGTCGAGGATCACCCGGCTGTCCGGCGTGATCAGCGGCGTCACCTTCAGCGACAGCACGGCTTTCTTGAACTGTGTGGTGGTGGCACCGGAGGACGCCGATTCCTGGTAGGGGATTTCCACACCCTGCGCGATGCTGGCTTCCTTCTGGTTGGCCGTGATCACGCGCGGCGCGGAGACGATCTCGCCGCGGCCCTCGTTCTGTGCAGCGGTCAGTTCCAGGTCGACGACGTAGTTCGACCCCAGGAGCGACATGGCCAGGGTACCGGCCGGATTTGCTATCGGCAGGTTGACCTGATAGCGGTTGTCCACCGTCGGCAGCGTCACCGGGAACGGTGAACCGCCCGAATTCAGGTTGGTGATGCCGGAATTGACGATGGTGCCGGTGCCGGCCACCGAGCCGTTGCCGGTGACCGCGAACAGGCCGTTGTTGCCGTTGGTTCGCACTGAAGTCAGGCCGGCGCGCACACCCAGGTCGCGCTCGAAATCATCGTTGACGATGACGATGCGCGCCTCGATGAGCACCTGCTTGACGGGCACGTCCAGTGTCTGCACCAGACGGCGGATGTCGGCAAGGCGGTCGGCAGTGTCCTGCACCAGCAGGGTGTTGGTACGCTCGTCGATCGACAGCGTGCCCCGCTGGGAAAGCATGGACTCCTTGCCGCCAGTAGTCTTGATCAGCTTGGCAAGATCGGCCACCTTCGCATAGTTGACCTGCATGAATTCGGTGTGGAGCGGTGACAGCTCGGCCAGATCCTTGCGCGCCGCGAGCTCAGCCTTTTCCCGGGCTGCGAGTTCGTCGGTGGGCCCGATCATGATGACATTGCCCTGGCGACGCTTGTCCAGCCCCTTGGTGCGCAGCACGATGTCCAGCGCCTGGTCCCAGGGAACGTTCTGCAGCCGCAGGGTGAGGTTGCCGGTGACCGAATCACTCACGACGATGTTCTGGCCGCTGGTGTCGGCGAGCAACTGCAGCACCGAACGCACGTCGATGTCCTGGAAATTCAGGGTCAGACGCTCGCCGGTGTATTCCTTCTTGTCATCCGTTGCGCCCCGCTTGGCGGCCGGCCTGATCTCCACGGTGTACTGGTCGTCCGACTGATAGGCCATCTGGTCGATGTCGCCCTGGGCGGAGATCACCAGGCGCGAGCTGTTGTCCACACGCAGCGCATCCACGGTCTGCACCGGTGTGGCGAAATCCGTGACATCGTAGCGCCGCATCAGGTTCTTCGGCATCAATGCGCCGGTGAAGTCGACCACGATCTGGTTGCCTTCCTGCCGCAGATTGACCGGCGTGCGCGGATCGGTGAGCTTCACGATCACCCGGCCCGTGCCGTCATTGCCGCGCCGGAAATCGATGGTCTTGATGGCGCGTTCGCCGGCGGGGCTTGCGGCGCCGGCTGCAGCTTCCTGGGCAACCGAGCCGCTCGGCGCCGTGCCCAGGGTGATGGTGATCTGGTTTCCCGACACCGCAGTGTTGTAGGGCATGAGCGAGTCGACGTTCAGCACCAGCCGGGTGCGGCCATTGGCTTCGGCGGCGAGGACCGAGTCCACCCCGCCGGAGCGCACGTCGATGCGCCGCGATGGCAGTGCCAGCGTGGTGTCGGGCAGATCGAAGGCGATGCGTGCCGGCTTGTCGATGGTAAAGGGCAGCGGCTGGGGCGCAGGCCCGCTCAGCTGGAGCTTGAGCTGCACCTGATTGCCCGGCAAGGTCTGGACATCGACCTTTTCGAGCTTGACCGGATCGCCGGCCCGGGCCGCCGGAGCGATGGCGAACACCGCAATCAGCGCAATAGCCCAGAGTTTCGCCGCCCGTTTGAACATCGTTGTCATTGATCCTCTCCCAAGTGCCTTCATTCACTCAACGTCAATGAGGCAGGTCTCTCGATATATCCGCCCAGACCATCGGGCACGATTTCGACGAGCGAAATCTTGCTGGGTGTGATCTCGGTAATCTTCCCGTCGTTCTGGCCCAGATAGTTGCCCGGCTGCACCTTGTGCACCAGGCCATCCTTCGACTGCACCAGTCCGTAGTAGGCGTTGCCCACGCGCAGTGTCCCCACCATCTTGAGTGTATCGAGGGAAACACCCTCGAGGAATTCGCGGTTGCGATGCGAATTCGGGCGTACATTGGGCTGTCCGTTGGTCGTGTTCGCACTCTGTGGCTGGAACGGCGAGCGCTTGGCGCTGTCGTTGTACGTGAAGGTCTCGTAGGGCTTGACCTCGCGTACCGGCTCGATCTTTCCGCCCGGCCGCTGCTTCATCTGCGCAACCCATTTCTCCAGGCTCGAGCGGCTCCCGCCGCAGGCCGCAAGCCCCATCACCAGGCCCGTCACGAGCAACATCGCCGGAATCCGCATGCGCTGGTTCATGTGCCTGACCCCGCTTTCCTGTGGGCCGATTTCTGGTCGGCGGAGCTGCCGCCGTTTTCATCCTCGATGTAGCGGTAGGTCTTGGCGGTCAGTTCCATGGTCAGGTTGTCGAAACCACCTTTTTCCAGCGGGTGGATGTCGATGTCATGCAGCGTCACGATGCGGGGGAGCGCCGCGATGCCGCTGACGAATGCTCCGAACTGGTGATAGTTGCCAACCAGGCGGATCTTGATCGGCAGCTCGGCATAGAACCCCTTGCTCTGTTCGCTGGAGGGCTGGAACAGCTTCTCGTCGAGGCCCGCCGCAAGGCCCGTCTGCGAGATGTCGACCAGCAGGCTCGGCACCTCGGTCTTGCCGGGAAGCTGGCGCAGCATGGCGCCGAATGATTTCTCCATGTCGGCAAGCTGGGCCCGGTACGCATCGAGATTCGCGGCCCGCTGCTGTTTGGTGTCGAACTGCTGGCGCAGGTCCTGTTCCTCGGCCTCGGCCTTGAGCAGCACCGGACGGTCCTGGTCCCAGACGAACAGGTACCAGGCGAGCCCGGTGACCACCAGGAAAACCAGGGCAATGAAGAACGCCCGCACCGGCAGCGGCCAGCGGCCCACATCCTTGGGATCCAGCGTCTTGAGTTGTTCTAGGAGGTTCATTTGACTGCCACCTTCCTGGGTTTGGAATCGGACTGGTCATCCAGATCGACACCCACGGTATCGGCGTGCATCGTGAAACTCGAACCACCGGTCGGGGAATTCTGCGCAGTCTCGACCACCTCGAGCACCGGATTGCTGAGCCACTGGGAGGCATCGATGTTGCGCATGAAGGTCGACACACGGGTGCTGGACTGCGCCACTCCCCTGATTTCAAGCTTCTTGCCGGTCTGCTTCAGCCCGGTGAGATACACGCCGTCCGGGACGGTTCTGACGATCTCATCGAACAGGTGGACGATTTCAGGCCGGCTGCGCTGGAGCTTTTCGATGATGTCCATGCGCGCGTTGAGCCGCTGCTTGCGATTCTCCAGATCCAGGATGTCGGTGATCTGCGCATCGAGCTTGCCGATTTCCCTCTTCAGGTAGTTGTTGTTCTCGACCTGCGAGTCGATCCAGCTCGAGTACATGAGCTTTCCGCAGATGACGACCACGCCGGCGGCGAGCACGGCGCCGGCGGCGGCGATGCCGAACTGCCGGCGACGGTCCTTGCGCTGCTGTTCACGCCATGGAAGTAGGTTGATACGCGGCATAAGGCCCCTTAATCGAAACTGCGCAGCGCCAGGCCGCAGGCAGTCAGCAGGGCCGTGGCATCGCGGTTCACCGCCTGTGCCTTGGCCTTGGAGGAAATTTTCATGTTGCCCAGCGGGTCGCCGCGCTCGGCCGAAATGCCCACCCGGCTCGCGATCACCTCGGCCACGCCGGAAATGTTGGCGCACCCGCCGCAGACCAGGATCTGGTCTGGCTGGGCACGCCCGCTTCCGGAAGCCAGGTAGAACTGCAGCGAGCGGCTGACCTGCTGGGTCATGTCATCGATGAACGGATCGAGCACCTCGGGCTGATAATTGCTCGGCAACCCGCCTTCCTTCTTGGCCCGGCCCGCCTCTTCCATCGACAGGCCGTAGGTGCGCATGATCTCCTCCGTGAGCTGCTGCCCTCCGAAGGCGAAATCACGTGTGTAGACGACCTTCAGGTCTTTCAGGACGCTGAAGGTGGTGCTGCTCGCGCCGAAGTCGACCACAGCAATGGTGCGGTCGGCGCCCCCGTCGGGCATCTGATGACGCATCAGGCTGCAGGCATTTTCCAGTGCGAAGGCTTCCACGTCGACGATGCGCGCGGACAGCCCCGAAGCCCTGACGGCCGCCTGACGCTGCTCGACATTCTCGGTCCGGGTGGCGACCAGCAGCACATCGAGCATCTCCGGATCCCTTTCCGAAGGGCCGACGACCTGATAGTCGTAGCTGACTTCCTCCATCGGGAACGGGATGTACTGGTCGGCCTGCATCTCGACCTGGCCTTCGAGTTCATTCTCGCCCAGGCTCCTGGGCATCTGGATGACCTTGGTGATGGCTGCTTCGCCGCTGATGGCGATGGCCGCCTCACGCGCGCGCGCGCCGGAGCGTTTCACCGCACGGCGGATCGCCTCGCCCACGGCTTCGGCATCCACGATCGCCTTTTCATTGATGGCATTGTGGGGCGTCGGCTCGGCCGCGTAGGACTCCACCCGGTACTGCCCACCCGACATGGCGAGTTCGATCAGCTTGACCGAGGAGGTCGTAATATCAAGACCCAGCAAGGGGCGATATCGTTTAGGGAATGACCACACTGGTTTTCCTTCTCGGTCAGTACGTTAGGGTCAGATCGGACGCGAAAGATTAAATAACGTGATAAGACAAATAGCAAGAAACTGTTAAATGGACCATACACCTACACGCCCGGCACAAGGCCTGTAAGATGGCCCGGTTCCAGGCGCATTAAGTTAGAGCCCCTTGCTGTGTCCCGACGTTACCCAGTTCTCATATCTCGAATCTTCGCGATCCTGGCAGGCGTGATCGCCTTGGCAGTCTTCGCCAATCTGTGTGCTTATGCGTACCTGAAGCCCTCCCTGCCCGATGTGGATACCCTGCTGAACGTCCAGATGCAGGTTCCCCTTCGCATCTACACCCGCGACGGGAGGCTGATCGCCGCCATCGGTGAGCAGAGGCGCATCCCGGTCCGCTACGACCAGATCCCCCCGCTGCTGGTGAAGGCCTTCCTGGCGGCCGAGGACGACCGCTTCTTCCAGCACCATGGTGTTGATTGGCAAGGCATTCTGCGCGCGGCGCTGGCCAACGCCCGTGCCGGACGGGTGCGGCAGGGTGGCAGCACCATCACCATGCAGGTGGCCCGGGACGTATTTCTGACCCCACGTCGGGACCTGAAGCGCAAGGTGAGCGAGATCTACATCTCCCTGATCATGGAATCCGAGTTCTCCAAGGAAGACATCTTCACGATCTTCGCGAACAAGACCTTTCTGGGACAACGCGCCTACGGCGTGGCCGCCGCGGCCGAGGTGTATTTCGGGAAGACCCTGGACCAGCTCGACCTGAGTGAGATGGCCATCCTGGCCGGCATTCCGCAGGCACCATCGGCTCTCAATCCGGTTGCCGGAGGTGAGCGCACCCGGATGCGGCGCGCCTACGTCCTGCGGCGCATGCTGGAACTGGGCGATATCACCCAAGCCGACCACGACAAGGCGGCAAGCGAACCCGTGGAATCCCGGCTCCACGGCCCCTCGGTGGAGGTGGAAGCACCTTACGTGGCCGAGATGGCGCGTGCCGAAATGGTCTCGCGCTACGGGGATGCGGTCTACAGCAACGGCTACAAGGTCTACACCACCATCGACAGCCGCCTGCAACGGGCAGGCACCGTCGCGCTGCGCACCGGTCTGCTGCAGTACGACCGTCGTCATGGCTACCGGGGCCCGGTGGCCAACGTGCCAATTCCCGGCTCCAGCAAACCCGAAGCCTGGGAAGCCGCCATCGAGGAATTCCCCATCATCGGCGGCCTGCGCCCCGCGCTGGTCAGGGACGTGCAGGCGCGCAGCGCGCATGTGTATGTGCGTGGACTGGGGTTCCTCACCCTGCCCTGGGAAAAGATTTCCTGGGCGAGGCGCGAACTGCCCGATGCAAAAGTTGACAGGGCACCCGGCACTGCCACCGAGGTGTTCAAGCGCGGCGACGTGATCTATACCGCGGGCCTCACGGGCGAATCACTGCAGTTCGTGCAGGTCCCGGAAGTGCAGGGCGCGCTGGTCGCGGTCGATCCGCACGACGGTGCCGTGGTCACCGTCGTGGGCGGCTTTGATTTCTTCCAGAGCAAGTTCAACCGCGTCACCCAGGCAAAGCGGCAGCCGGGGTCGGCATTCAAGCCGTTCATCTACGCGGCGGCGATGGACAAGGGGTTCACTCCGGCTACTGTCATCCTCGATGCGCCCATCGTCTACGATGACCCGACCACCGACAAGCAATGGCGACCCGGCAACAGCACCAACACGTTCTATGGTCCCACGCGGCTGCGAGAGGCGCTGGTGCGCTCGCGCAACCTGGTGACAGTGCGGCTGTTGCGCGAAATGGGCATCGGCTACGCCCTGGATTACCTGCCGCGATTCGGCTTCGACAAGGCGCAGCTCCCCGATAACCTGACACTGGGCCTGGGTTCAGGCGTGGTGACACCCCTGCAGCTCGCGACCAACTACTCGGCCTTTGCCAATGGCGGCTTCCGGGTCAGCTCCTATTTCATCGAGCGTGTCGAGGACGCCACCGGAAACGTGTTGACGCAGGCCCATCCGAAGGTCGCCTGCTTTGCGTGCATCAGCGGCCAGCCTGTGGAACACACCATCCAGACCGGCGACATGCCCGTGCAGTTGCAGTCCATGCTGGGAACCGAATTCAGGACGCTTGGCCAGACCAGCCTGCCCGGTTCCGAGATGGCACCACAGGCGATACGTCCGCAGGTAGCCTGGCTGCTGGCCGACATGATGGCCGACGTCATCAAGCATGGCACCGGCCGAAGGGCCCTGTCCCTGAACCGGCCCGACATCGCCGGCAAGACCGGCACCAGCAATGACAACAACGATGCCTGGTTCTCGGGCTTCAACGGCGATCTGGTGGCTACTGTCTGGACCGGATTCGACACGGGACGCGCGCTCGGCGAGGGCGAGGAAGGCGCTCGCGTGGCCCTGCCATCCTGGGTGTATTTCATGCACGATGCGCTCAAGGGCATACCGCCGCGCAGCGTGCCGATGCCCGATGGCCTGGTCACCGTGCGCATCTCGCCGGAAACGGGCCAGCTCGCCAGCGCTGACAACCCGGATGCCATCATGGAAACCTTCATCGAGGGCAACCTGCCGCACGCGGAGACCTACGAAGGCCCGAACGGCCAGAATCCGCTCAATGATGGCGACAAGCCCCTGTTCTGATGCCGCATCCGTGCCCCTCCAGCCATGCCCAGAAGATCCCCACAGCGAGCCGATGACCTGCGCAGGGCCCTTGCCCAGGAGGCCGCGCGCCTGATGGCGCAGCAGGGTATCGCCGATTTCCTGCAGGCCAAGCGCAAGGCAGCCGAACGGCTGGGCGTGGACGACGCCGCAGTGCTTCCCCGGAACACCGAAATCGAAACCGCGCTCAGGGATTACCAGCGGCTGTTCGGTGGCGCCGCGCATGATGAGATCCTGAAAGAACAGCGCCAGGCGGCGCTCCATGCCATGCAGCTGCTCGGCGAATTCCAGCCACGCCTGGTCGGGCCGGTGCTGTCCGGCACGGCCACCGGTCACGGCGAGATCACCCTGCACGTATTTGCCGATTCGGCGGAATCGGTCGCGATGAAGCTCATGGACAGTGGCGTGCCGCATGATGTGCACGAGCGTCGCGTGCGCATGGATGCGGAGCGCATGCTGAACGTGCCGACGCTGCGTTTTCGTGCCCTGGACTGGAGCATCGATGCCACCGTGTTTCCGGTGGACGGCATCCGTCAGGCGCCGTATTCGCCGGTGGATGGAAAACCAATGAAGCGTGCGGACCTGCGGGAGGTGCGGGAGCTGATCGGTATCACGCGATCCTGATCCTTGCGGGAGGGAAGATCTGTTTTTCGCATGGGCACGCGCCCATGCGCAGAATCTGCTGGACCCACCCGCCATCTCACGTGGCAAGTGAAATCCCGGCGATCAGCGATCGGCGATCTGCACGTAGTCGCGCTGCTTCGGGCCCGTGTACAGCTGCCGCGGACGCCCGATCTTCATTCCCGGATCGGACACCATCTCCTGCCAGTGCGCCACCCAGCCCGCGGTGCGTGCGATGGCGAACATGACAGTGAACATGGAACGCGGGATGCGCAGCGCGCTGTAGATGATGCCGGAGTAGAAGTCCACGTTCGGGTAGAGTTTGCGCGAGACGAAGTATTCGTCCTTGAGTGCGACCTCCTCGAGCTTCAGTGCCAGATCGAACAGCGGATCGCCGGCGTGACCGAGCTTTTCCAGCACGCGGTAGCACATGCCGCGGATGATCCGGGCGCGGGGGTCGAAATTCTTGTAGACGCGGTGTCCGAAACCCATCAGCCGCACGTTGTCGTTCTTGTCCTTCACGCGCGCCAGGAACTTCGGGATGTTGGCGGACGACCCGATCCCGTCCAGCATGGCAAGCACGGCCTCATTGGCCCCGCCATGCGCCGGTCCCCACAGCGCCGACACGCCGGCCGAGATGGCGGCATAGGGGTTTGCGCCGGTGCTGCCGGCCAGGCGCACCGTCGAGGTGCTGGCATTCTGTTCGTGGTCGGCATGCAGGATGAACAACAGATCCAGGGCCTCCGCCGCCACCGGATCGATCTCGTAGGGTTCGCAGGGAACGGCGAAGAACATGTTCAGGATATTCGAGCAGTAGCGCAGATCGTTGCGCGGATACACGAACGGCTGGCCCAGCGAGTGCTTGTAAGCCGCCGCCGCGATGGTCGGGAGCTTCGCGACGATGCGGTGGGCGAAGATCTCCCGATGCCGCGGGTCATGGATGTCCGTGGTGTCGTGATAGAAGGCCGCCATCGAAGCCACCACGGCCGAGACCATGGCCATGGGGTGCGCATTGTGGTGAAACCCCTGGAAGAACCGCAGGAGCTGTTCGTTGACCATGGTGTGACGCATGATCGAGTTCAGGAACGCCGAGAGCTGATCCTTGGTGGGCAGCCCGCCATAGATCAGGAGGTTCGCCACTTCGAGGAAGCTGGACTTCTCGGCCAACTGCTCGATGGGATAGCCGCGATGCAGGAGCACCCCGGCGTCCCCGTCGATATAGGTGATTTTGCTCTCGGTGCTGGCGGTGGCCATGAACCCCGGATCGAAGGTAAATACCCCTTGATCCCTGTGAAGGTTCGAGATGTCGATGACATCCGGGCCGATCGTCCCGGATCTGGCCTCCATGCTGGAAGTCTTGCCGGAGGAGAGATTCTTCAGCTCGTATTTCGTGGTCATGCCCGTTCGTCAACCTGCGCAGGATGTTTCGTATTTTTGCCATGAGCAGGTTTGCATGGCCCGGTCGGGAAAATCAAGGGCCGGCTGCCCTTTGCCCGAAAACTATTCGATGGTCTTGATCATCGAGCCGGGCACAGGCTCCTTCGACGGGTACAGGTCGTTGATCAGCCGGAGCTGCTGCAGCGGAAATTCCGTGATGGGCACGTTCTTCGCCAGGTCTTCGACGCGGGTGGAATCGCCGGCCTTGATGATTCTCAGCCGGAAAGGCTCTGCCAGCGGAAACTCCGCGGCGCGCATCTTGCGGAAGGTCTCCATGACCGAAACGAAGATGCGATCGGACGCCGGGACGCCGGACTCGCTGGAACGGCTCGCTGCCAGAAACAGGTACACCGACTTGCCCATCGCGATCGCACCGATGCGCATGGGGGTGCTGCCGAAGGGCGTGCTGGCGCTGCGTACGATGCCCGAATAACCCTGCAGGCCGTCGGACAGATTCAGGATCTCCCCCTGTTCCATCGATCGCGAAGTGCCCTTGAGTGCGCGGCGCAGGTAGTCCTGGGGCGTTTCGTTGTCCTTGAGCGCATCGGTGGTCATGCGGATGACCGCATCCTTGCCACGCGACACCCCCAGCAACTGCTCCCGCTCGTTCTGTATGCGCCAGCCCCTGGGGAATGCCAGGGTGATGCCCAGCTCTGCGTGATAGAAGCGATTGTCGCGGACCATGCCCTGCTGCCGGCTGCTGCCGAAGGGAAGGCCGTCGATGTGCCTGAGGTATTCCTCGCGATTGATCACGCCCTTGGCGCCCTCGAGCTGCGAGCCGGCCTTGCCGGCGACCTGGATGGCCTGCTGCAGGCGGGTATCGTTGTCCGGATGCGTGGCGAACACGCCGTGATAGATGTTGGGTTCGCGCCCTTCGGCCCTGGCCCGCTCGCGCTCGAAGGTTTCCTGGTTCTTGAGCGCGCCGACCACACTGATCATGGCGTGCGGGTCATAGCCTGCCCGCGCCATGTACTCGGCGCCCAGACCATCGGCCTGCAGCTCCATCTCCCGGCCGTAGCCACGCAGGAGCGCTTCGCCGCCGATACCGGCCAGATCAGCCACCGCCGCGCTGCCGGTGAAGATGGCGGCACCCATTCCCAGGATGTTGGTCAGCACGCTCTGGCTCTGCTGCTTCACCGAATGCCGGGCCGTGACGTGGCCGATCTCATGGCCGATGACCCCGGCCATTTCCGCCTCGGAATTCAGGTAGGCCAGGATGCCGCGGGTGATGTAGACATACCCGCCGGGAATGGCGAAGGCATTGATCTCGTCGCTGTCGATGACGGTGAAGTGGAACGGAAGTTCGGGGCGATGACTGAGCCTGGCCAGCCGCTGGCCGATGCCGTTCACATAGTCCTGGAGCGCCTGGTCCTCATACACGCCATAGATGCGGATGATCTGTTCATGCGCACGCCGGCCCTCCTCGATCTCCCCTTTCTGGGAGACGAAAGTGACATCGTGCGCTCCGGTGACCGGATTGCGTGCGCAGCTCGCCGCGAACAGCGCGGCCCCGAGGAGCAAGCTGGATGCGAGTAGCTGGAACCGGCTGCGCACGGGAACCCAGGTGCGAAGCGCGCCCGGCTTACCGGGCGGCAGTGCCGTACTTGCGGCGGAACTTGTCCACCCGGCCGCCGGAATCGACGATCTTCTGCTTGCCCGTGTAGAACGGGTGGCAGTTGGAACACACTTCGATGTTCAGATCGTGGCCCACCGTGGAGCGGGTCTCGAAGGTATTGCCGCAGGTGCAGGTCACCTTGATGACCTTGTACTCGGGATGGATATCGGCTTTCATGATCGGTCTTCCGCTGATGCCTGCGCAGAATCCGCTGCGCAGGAGTCCTCTCCGGCAGTCGGCCACACGCGCCATGTCAGTGTATGGAAAAAGGGCGCGCAGTGTAGCCTCGCGCCGGGCCATTCGACAAGGTTTGAGGAACAATTCGTGCCGGGCGGAAGCCCCGCCAGGAAGGGCCCCGACCTGACCCCCGGAATTGTCCACAAATACTGTGGATAACTCTGTGGATTGTGGAATCCGACCCCTGCTGGCGCTGCTGTAATTCTGCATAAATGTGCGGATGGTCAAAAAATAGACAAGGATGTTTTATTTTTATAATCAATTAGTTACAAACTTCATCTTACATAGCGCTGGCGCAATATGCTGTAGGTACCAATTACAGCGGCCGGTCAGGGTGCGTGTGCATAATCAAGCCAGGAATTCCTGCTGGAGGTCGTTCAGGAAACGCCGGCCGAGCCCGGTGGCTGCCCAGCCCGCAGGCGTTGCCTCCAGCAACCCGCGACCGGTTGCCCGGGACAGCGGCGCCGCCACGGTCGACAGGGGCAGTCCGGTCCTCCTCTGGAAGGCGGTCAGGCTGAATCCCTCGTTCAGCCGCAAGGCGTTGAGCATGAACTCGAACGCGAGGTCCGATGCGGGCACCTCCCGCCGCTCGCCCGCCGGCGCGGCGCCCGCCTCGATGGCGCGATGGTATTCCCGCGGCTGCTTCGGCTTCGCAGTACGAAGGACGCGCAGCGGTTCTGCCAGGCTCAATTTCCCATGTGCACCCGCACCAATCCCGATGTAATCCCCGAATTGCCAGTAGTTGAGGTTGTGGGCGCAACGCCGGCCTTCCTGCGCATAGGCGGATACCTCGTACTGCTGGTAGCCGGCCGTCGCCAGCAGCGCCTGTGATTCGAGCTGCATCTCGAGTGCCAGGTCGTCATCCGGCAAGGGCGGCGGCCGCGCCGCGAACACCGTGCCGGGCTCGAGCGTGAGCTGATAGTGCGACAGGTGTGCCGGCCCAAGGGCGATCGCCGCCCGCACATCCTCCAGCGCTTCGTCCAGCTTCTGGTCCGGGAGGGCGTACATCAGGTCGAGGTTGAAATTCCGGATTCCCGCGGCGCGCAGGCCCGTCACCGCGCGCCCCACATCATCAGGCACGTGGATGCGGCCCAGGCGCGCAAGGGCCGACGCGGAGAAGCTTTGTGCGCCGAGCGATACCCGATTGATCCCCGCCGCGGCATAGCCCTCGAAGGCGCCGTGCTCGATGGCACCCGGGTTCGCCTCCAGCGTCACTTCCGCATCCGCCGCAATGTCCGCGCGCGAACGCAGGGCGGACAGAAGGCGCGCGAAATCCGACGGTGCAAACAGGCTGGGCGTGCCGCCGCCGAAGAAGATGCTGGAGATGGTGCGGCCCTGCACCAGGGGCCAGTCCAGATCGAAGTCCTTCAGGAGCAGGTCGATATACGCGACATCGGGCCGCGCTCCCTTCAGCGCATGCGAGTTGAAATCGCAGTACGGGCATTTGCTCACGCACCAGGGCAGGTGCACGTACAGGGACAACGGCATCATCGCCCGCGCTCCAGTGCCGCGCGGAGCTGGCGCATGGCCTGGCCGCGATGGCTGATTCGGTTTTTCTCCGCCGCATCCAGCTCGGCCGCGGTGCACCCTCGATCCGGCAGCCAGAAATATGGATCGTAGCCAAAGCCGCCGCTCCCGCGAGGCGTATCGATGATGCGCCCCTCCCAGCTGGCTTGCGCAACGACGGGCGAAGGATCATCCGGCCCGTTCACGAACACCAGCACACACTGATAGCGCGCGCCGCGCGCCTCCTCCGGCACGCCCGCGAGCGAGCGCAGGAGCTTTGCGTTGTTGGCAGCATCATCCGACCCGGGCCCTGCATAACGGGCCGAATACAGTCCCGGTGCGCCCTCCAACGCATCCACTTCGAGCCCGGAATCATCGGCAATGGCCGCAAATCCGGCGCTGCGCGCCGCGTGCCGGGCCTTGAGAAGCGCATTCTCGGCGAAGGTGGTGCCGGTCTCCTCGATGGGCAGGATACCCAGCCCGCTCTGGGCAACCAGCTGCATGTCGAGGCCGGCGAGCAATGCGGTGAGCTCGCGGAGCTTGCCCGAATTTGCGGTGGCCACCACCACACGCAGTGTCATGCCAGCTGCGCTTGCACCCACGCGGGCCGCAGAAGCTACGAGGGCCGGGCGGCCAGTTGCGCCGCGTGCAGTTCGGAAATTCCTCTGGCCGCCAGATCCAGGAGGCTGTCGAGTTCGTGGCGGCGGAAGGCGTGACCCTCGGCGGTGCCCTGCACCTCGATGAAGCCTCCGCCTGAATTCATCACCACGTTCATGTCGGTCTCGGCGCTGGAGTCCTCGGCGTAGTCCAGATCGAGCACGGCAACGCCTTCAAATATGCCGACCGAAACCGCCGCCACCTGCCCATGCAGCGGATTGCGCGCCAGCACCCGCCTGCTGATCAGGGTATCCACGGCGTCCGACAGGGCCACGAAGCCCCCGGTGATGGCCGCGGTGCGCGTGCCGCCGTCCGCCTGCAGCACATCGCAGTCGATGGTGACCGTCCGCTCTCCCAGGCCCTTGAGATCCACCACCGCACGCAGGGAGCGGCCGATGAGCCGCTGGATCTCCTGGGTGCGCCCCGTCTGCTTGCCCCGCGCAGCCTCGCGCGGACTGCGCGTGTGCGTGGCCCGCGGCAGCATGCCGTACTCCGCCGTGACCCAGCCCTGGCCGGCGCCGCGCAGGAAGGACGGAACACTCTCCTCCACGCTGGCCGTGCAGAGCACACGCGTATCGCCGAAGCTCACCAGCACCGAACCTTCCGCATGACGGGTGAAATGCCGCTCGAAGCTGACCGCGCGCAATTCCCCCGGCGCACGCCCGCTGGGCCGCTTCATGGACCCATCCAGCGCAGCGCCGCGGCGCTGGCGTTGTCGCTGTAGGGGGTGGATGCCTGCACCGCCCGCTCGCCCAGATCGAGCAGAGCATCGCGCAACGGCCTTCCCGGCGCGCCGGCGAACTGCGCGAAGTCCTGGTCCTTGAGATTGGCCCAGACGCCGTCGGTGCACAGCAGCAGCACGTCGCCCGCATGGAGCCTGCGGCGCGCCGATATGCTCATTTCCGGCAGCGCGGCATCGCCCCCGAGACAGCATTCCACGTAATTGCGCATGGGATGACCCTGCACCTCTTCCTCCCGAATCAGCCCCTCGCGCAACAGCACTTCCACATGGCTGTGGTCCCGGGTCCGCAGATGCACCTGGGTCTGGCGGATCTGGTACACCCGGGAATCCCCGATGTGGGCCCAGAACGCAGCACCCTCCTGAACCAGGGAAATGGCACAGGTGGCGCGCGGCCGTGTCTCCATGGGCAGACTGGCGCCCAGTTTCACCACTTCCTCGTGGGCGCGGCCCAATGCCAGGTGCAGGAAACCCAGCGGGTCGAACACCGGATGCGGCGTCTGCCAGAAAAGCTCGAGCAAGGCGGCCCGGGCCACTTCCGCGGCGCGCGCACCCTCGGCATGCCCGCCCATGCCATCCAGCACGACCAGCAATGCCGCATGGTCCGCCGCCGCCACGGCAACCCGGTCCTGATTCTCCTCACGGTTGCCGATCAGGCTGATGTCGGCGGTTTCGATCTGCAAGGCGGGGCTCCGGGCTCTGTTAGACTGGACACAAGGCGCGCGTGAATTATCGCCCCAACACGGGGCGAGTCAACGCGACGCAATTCCAAAGATCAGCAGGAAGGCCGGAACATGATCCGCAGCATGACGGGGTTTGCACGTCAGGAACAGGGGTACGCCTGGGGGCAACTCGCCTGGGAACTGAAGACCGTGAATCACCGCTACCTGGAGATGAGCTTCCGGCTGCCCGAGGATTTCCGCGCCGTGGAGTCCGCTTTCCGGCAGATCATCAGCAAGTCGGTTCGGCGGGGAAAGATCGAATGCGGGCTTTACTTCCGGCCGGCCACCGCCGTCACGACGCTGCAGATCGACCAGGGCCTGCTGGACTCGGTCATGAGAACCGTGAAACAGACCGCCGAGCGGGTGGGAGACCGGGCCCGGATCGAAGTCGTGGACCTGCTGCGCTGGCCAGGGGTGGTGCGCGATACCCAGCGCGAAGTCGAGCCCATGCATGCCGCAGCCATCGAGCTGCTGCAGTCCGCGCTCACCGAGCTGGCCGGGTTTCGCGACAGCGAAGGTGCCCGCCTGCGGGAGGCGCTGGAGCAACGCGCGGGCCAGATGCACGAGCTGTCGCAGCTCATCGAGCAACGGCTGCCGGAGATCCGCGCGCGCATCCGCGCACGGCTCGAAGAACGCATCGCAACCCTGGTGAAGGAACCGGATCAGAACCGGCTCGAACAGGAACTGGTGATCATCGCCCAGCGGCTGGATGTGGATGAGGAGATCGACCGGCTGCGCGGGCACCTCACCGAAGTGCGCAACACCTTCGCCAGCCAGGATGCAGCTGGCCGGCGGCTGGATTTCCTGATGCAGGAGCTGAACCGCGAGGTCAACACCCTGTCGTCGAAGTCACAGGACCTCGACACCACGCGCATCGCGGTGGAGATGAAGGTGTTGATCGAGCAGATGAGGGAGCAGGTGCAGAATATTGAGTGATGTTTTCGGGCATCTGCTGCCGTCTTCTATTGTCACTAAAAACGCGACCAAACCCCTTAAAACATAGGGTTTGGTGATCTAGCATGTCGCGAGCTGTCTTCGCTCGTCCCGACTGGCATTGTCCCCATCGTTGTAGCTAGAGTTGTAGCTAGATTGTAGCTAAACGGAATATCGATTGATTCGAGGTTCCGCGGGAGGACTCGATGCCCTTTTCCCAACTCACGGCGATTTCGGTTGAGCGCGCATGCCGCACACGGCAGCGGTTCCTGTTGAATGACGGACAAGGTTTGTATCTGCGGAAGCAGGCGAACTCCGGCGCATCGTGGACATTGCGATATCGGTTCCTCGAGCGTGATCGGTGGATGACGTTGGGGAATTATCCCGACATGAATCTTGCGGATGCGCGGGTCGAGGCACGGGCCAAAAGGCTTCTCATCGACAAGAAGCAGGATCCGCTTGATGCAAGAAAGGAAGCGCTCCTGGCAAAGCGCCAGAGCGAAGAGCGCGAGCGAAGTCACTTCAAGTCACTGGCCGAAGACTGGTTCGAGATGGAAATTGAAGGACGCGTGAAGAATTCACATGCGCCGCGCCGCTACATCGACAAGTACCTGGTGCCGGAGTTTGGTTCCAAGCATCCGGCGGATATCACACCCGAAGAAGCTGCGCGCCTTCTCGGGCGCGTCAGCCGAGATGCGCCAACGGCGGCGAATGATCTGCTGCGCTACATGAAGCGGATCTTCCGCTTCGGTGTCCGCCGGCGACGACTGTCGGTCAGCCCGGTCTGCGATTTCAACTCGCGAGACGCAGGCGGCGTTGAGCGGCATCGGGATCGCGCGTTGAGCCAAGATGAACTGGTGAAGTTCCTGGAGGCGATGCGCAAATCCGATTCGTTTGGCGGGCAGAACTATTTGGTGGTGAAACTCCTGTTGGCGCTCGGCGTGCGCAAGGGGGAGTTGATCAAGGCGACATGGGATGAGTTCGATCTGGACGGCCCCTCGCCTATCTGGCATCTGCCGTCTGCGCACAGCAAGATGAAGCGTGGCATCCGGGTACCGCTGGTGCCAGCTGTGGTGGAGTGGCTAAAAGCATTGCAAATGGTTGCGGGCAGTAGCCGGTACGTATTGCCGCAGCGGCGCCGCGATCCGCATCAACGGTATCAGCACGTGGGCATGGACACGATCAACGCGGCGCTCGCTCAGCTCGATCATGGCCTCGAACATTTCACGGTGCATGATCTGCGGCGCACGATGCGAACTCATCTCGCAGCGCTGGGCGTTCGAAGCGAGGTCGCCGAGCGTTGCTTGAACCACCAACTGCGTGGCGTGGAAGGCGTCTACAACACCCACGACTATTTCGAGGAACGGCGATCGGCACTGAACGCTTGGACGAATCTGCTGTTGGACATCGAGAACGGCGTAAGGAAGGTGACGCCCATTCACCGGGTCATGTCATCTAATAAGGTGGCATGACGCCTTAGCCTGAATCTCGGCGCCAGTGACCCCCGACTGGGCGTCCCGGCGGGTCCAAGATCGGCCAGAAGATCGGCCAGAAGATCGGCCAGAAGATCGGCCAAATCACCCTGTTCTGCAGATCGTTTATCATTATAATCAGCCTGTTATTCGCGACAAGGATCGGCCAAAAGTGAGCGTCGCCCCCGAATCCACCCAGCGCATCGAACCTGCGCGCCTGGAAGAACCCGGCGAGCCGATCTTGGATCTGGTCGCCGAGCTGTCGGCGGCGACGGCCACCTTGGGCAAGGCCCTTCACCCCCGCACCGCCGCGAATCTAGCGCAACTCACGCGGATCATGAACGCGTACTACAGCAACCTCATCGAGGGCCACAATACGCGCCCTCGTGACATCGAGCGCGCGCTGGCGGGCGAGCTCGATGCCGACGCAACCCGGCGCAACCTGCAACTGGAAGCCGCCGCCCACGTGCGCGTGCAGGCCGAAGTCGATGCAATGGCGGCGGCGGGCCGATTGGCAGAGCCCGCTTCCACGGAATTCATCACGTGGCTGCATCATGAGTTCTATCGAGATGCGCCTGAGGCGACGCTGCGAATCGCCGGCGCCGGCCGCGATTTCCAGATGCAGCCGGGAGCATGGCGGTCATCGCTGGAACACGATGTAGCCGTCGGTCGGCACGCTCCGCCGTCGAGCGAACGCGTTCCGGAGTTCATGCGCTATTTTGCCGATCGTTTCCGCCTGGAGCCTTTAGGCAAGGCGGGGCGCATCCTGGCGATGGCCACCGCGCACCATCGCTTCAACTACATCCATCCGTTTCCGGACGG